>NZ_CP019432.1:6005000-6659551 GCF_009866785.1 Pseudomonas sp. S49
CGCGCGGTCTGTAGACTTGCTTCAGAGATGATTTGGTTATATTTTATACAGTTATTTCATCTTCATCATGTCATTCATCTTTTCCAATTCATCATTTTTCAAAGTCAAAATTACCTATGACCACAGAACCGTCTAAAGCGCCGCCGCTTTACCCGAAGACCCACCTGCTCGCCGCAAGTGGAATCGCCGCCCTTCTTAGCCTGGCTCTCCTGGTATTCCCTTCCAGTGATGTTGAAGCCAAAAAGACGACCCTGAGTCTTGAACTGGAAAGTCCTGCTGAACAACTGACACAAGATCAAGACGCTGCTGACGCGGTTCAAGCCACAAATGAGCCAGTAGCTTCTCCGTTTGCTCAAATCGAAAACACTGACGAAAACACCGCACAAACCGCAGAAGCCGCACCTGCGCCAGTCGCCGAAAAACCGAAAGCCCCCGGGCATCGTGAAGTTGTTGTAGCCAAGGGCGATACGCTGTCGACCCTGTTCGAAAAAGTCGGCCTGCCGGCTGCGTCCGTCCATGAGGTCTTGGCCAGCGACAAACAGGCCAAGCAGTTCAGCCAGCTCAGGCACGGCCAGAAACTCGAATTCGAATTGAACCCTGAAGGCCAACTGACCAGCCTGCACAGCAAGGTCAGCGACGTCGAAACCATTACCCTGACCAAGAATGACAAGGGTTATGCCTTCAACCGGGTTACCGCAAAACCAACCGTTCGCACAGCTTACGTCCATGGCGTAATCAACAGTTCGCTTTCACAATCCGCAGCCCGTGCCGGGCTCTCCCATAGTCTGACCATGGATATGGCCAGCGTTTTCGGTTACGACGTCGACTTCGCTCAGGACATCCGTCAGGGTGACGAATTCGATGTGATCTACGAACAGAAAGTGGTCAACGGCAAGTCGGTCGGCAACGGCCCGATACTGTCCGCTCGCTTTACCAACCGCGGCAAGACGTATACCGCTGTGCGTTACACCAACAAGCAAGGCAACAGCAGCTACTACACCGCTGATGGCAACAGCATGCGCAAAGCGTTCATCCGTACTCCGGTGGACTTCGCCCGCATCAGCTCGAAGTTCTCGATGGGCCGCAAGCACCCGATCCTGAACAAGATCCGCGCTCACAAAGGCGTTGATTACGCTGCGCCACGCGGTACGCCAATCAAGGCTGCCGGGGACGGTAAAGTGCTGCTCGCCGGCCGCCGTGGCGGCTACGGCAACACCGTTATCATCCAGCATGGCAACACCTACCGTACGCTGTATGGCCACATGCAAGGCTTCGCCAAGGGTGTGAAGACTGGCGGTACCGTGAAACAGGGCCAAGTGATTGGCTACATCGGCACCACCGGCCTGTCCACCGGCCCGCACTTGCACTATGAGTTCCAGGTCAACGGCGTTCACGTAGATCCGCTGGGCCAGAAGCTGCCAATGGCTGACCCGATTGCCAAAGCCGAACGCGCTCGTTTCCTCGCACAGAGCCAACCGCTGATGGCGCGCATGGATCAAGAGAAGGCCACCATGCTGGCTTCGAGCAAGCGTTAAGCCATGGCCCTTTATATCGGTGTGATGTCCGGAACCAGCCTCGACGGTCTGGACATTGCCCTGATCGAACAGACCTCGGCGATCAAGCTGATCGCCACGCACTACATTCCCATGCCTGAATCACTGCGCGCAGAGCTGCTCGGCTTGTGCGCCAGCGGCCCTGACGAAATCGCCCGCTCGGCAATTGCCCAGCAGAACTGGGTAAAACTTGCTGCGCAGGGCATTAACACCCTCCTCGATCAGCAGAACCTTAAACCACAAGATATTCGAGCGATCGGCAGCCACGGCCAGACCATCCGCCATGAGCCTGCGCGCGGCTTCACCGTGCAGATCGGCAACCCTGCCCTGCTGACTGAATTGACCGGTATTACCGTAGTCAGCGACTTCCGAAGTCGCGATGTCGCCGCCGGTGGTCAAGGCGCCCCGCTGGTTCCTGCGTTCCATGAAGCTTTATTCGAAGAGCGTACCGGTAACCAGGCGGTCTTGAATGTCGGCGGTTTCAGCAATCTCAGTCTGATAGAGCCGACCAAGCCTGTAGCCGGTTTCGACTGCGGCCCTGGGAATGTTCTGATGGACGCCTGGATTCACCAGCAACGCGGCGATAACTACGATCGCAACGGCGACTGGGCGAAGTCAGGCTCTGTTGAGCCAACCCTGTTGAAGGCACTGCTCAGCGATCCGTTCTTCGTCACCAAAGGCCCGAAAAGTACCGGCCGAGAAGTGTTCAACCTGCCATGGCTGGAAAAACATCTCTCACATCTGCCAACCTTTGCTGCGGAGAATGTGCAGGCCACGCTGCTTGAATTGACTGCACAGAGCATCATCGAGTCGCTGCAAAGCGCTCAATCCGATACTCAGGAATTGTTGGTCTGTGGCGGCGGTGCGCATAACGCCACACTGATGAAGCGACTGGCCGACTTGCTGCCCAAGGCAACCGTCGCCAGCACTGCGACTCATGGTGTCGATCCGGACTGGGTGGAAGCGATGGCCTTCGCCTGGCTGGCCCATTGCTGCCTTGAAGGGATCGCCGCCAACCGCCCAAGCGTCACCGGCGCACGCGGTCTGCGGGTACTCGGCGCCATCTACCCGGCCTGATCAATTCGCACACAGCAAAACGCCGCAGAACCGTAAGGCTCTGCGGCGTTTTGTTATCTGAAACGAAAAGCGATCAGATCGAGAACGATGATCCGCAACCACAGGTCGTGGTGGCGTTCGGGTTCTTGATCACGAAGCGCGAACCTTCCAGACCTTCCTGGTAGTCCACTTCAGCACCCGCCAGGTACTGGAAGCTCATCGGATCGACCACCAGACTCACGCCTTCGCGCTCGACGATGGTGTCGTCCTCGGCCACATCCTCATCGAAGGTGAAGCCGTACTGAAACCCTGAACAACCGCCGCCCGTAACGAATACGCGCAGCTTCAAGCGATCATTCCCCTCTTCATCGACCAGGCTCTTCACCTTGTGCGCGGCACCGTGGGTGAATTGCAAAGCCGTGGGGGTGAAGGATTCGACGCTCATGCTGACTATCTCCCGGCGTTACGCCGCCATAATGCGTGATGACGCGCATTATCCGCTTGTCCGAGAAAATCGGTCAACTATTGTTACGGTATATCAATAAAGCCGACGAGCTGTTCACAATGCAAAAAGGCCCGTTAAACGGGCCTTTTGGCTATGCCGCTTAAAGTGTTACGGCAGCATACCGGCGTGGGACAGGCCGAAACGCTCGTCCAGACCGAACAGGATGTTCATGTTCTGCACTGCCTGACCCGACGCACCTTTGACCAGATTGTCGATCACCGACAGCACCACCACCAGATCGCCATCCTGCGGACGGTGAACGGCAATGCGGCAAACGTTGGCGCCGCGCACGCTACGGGTTTCAGGATGGCTACCGGCCGGCATTACGTCGACGAACGGTTCGTTGGCATAACGCTTTTCGAACAGTGCCTGCAGATCCACCGAACGATCTACCACGGTCGCGTAGAGTGTGGAGTGAATACCACGGATCATCGGGGTCAGGTGTGGAACGAAGGTCAGACCGACATCCTTGCCCGCTGCGCGACGCAGCCCCTGGCGGATTTCCGGCAGGTGACGGTGACCTTTCACCGCATAGGCCTTCATGCTTTCCGACGTCTCGGAGTACAGCGAGCCGACAGCCGCACCGCGACCGGCACCGCTGACGCCGGATTTGCAGTCGGCGATCAGACGCGAAGTATCGGCCAGACCCGCCTCCAGCAATGGCAGGAAACCCAGCTGGGTAGCGGTCGGATAGCAACCCGGCACGGCGATCAGGCGGGCCTTCTTGATCTGTTCGCGATTGACTTCCGGCAGACCATAAACCGCCTCGTCCAGCAATTCAGGCGCGCCGTGCGGCTGACCGTACCACTTGGCCCACTCTTCAGCGTCTTGCAGACGGAAGTCGGCGGACAGGTCGATCACTTTGGTGCCCGCTGCCAGCAATTCACCCGCCAGCGCGTGCGCAACACCATGCGGCGTGGCGAAGAACACTACATCGCAAGCACCGAGGGTCTTGATGTCCGGCACGCTGAAGGCGAGGCCATCGTAGTGGCCGCGCAGGTTCGGGTACATGTCAGCCACGGCCAGACCGGCCTCGGATCGGGAAGTGATCACAACCACTTCTGCCTGCGGATGCTGCGCCAACAGACGCAGCAGTTCGACACCGGTGTAACCCGTGCCGCCGACGATACCGACCTTGACCATAACCTGCCCTCAAAGAACCCACTGGAAAGCCGTCGATAATAGGGCGCGCGCGGCCCTGCGACAACCGTCAAGGTGACGTGCGGACGCTCAAGCCTCTACTATCTGGCCTACCGTGATTAAGGAAATAACTAAAAATGCTCTATCTATGGATCAAAGCTTTTCACATTGTCAGCATCGTTTGCTGGTTTGCCGGACTGTTCTACTTGCCGCGACTGTTTGTTTATCACGCGCAAAGCGAAGACACGATCAGCAAGGAACGCTTCAGCGTCATGGAGCGCAAGTTGTATCGCGGCATCATGGGCCCGGCGATGATCGCTACGCTGATCTTCGGTGGCTGGCTGATTTACCTCAATCCGACCATCTTCAGCATGGGCGGCTGGATTCACGCCAAACTGACACTCGTCGTCCTGCTGATCGGCTACCACCACATGTGCGGCGCGCAGGTAAAACGTTTTGCCCGTGGCGAAAACACCCGCAGCCATGTCTTTTATCGCTGGTTCAATGAAGTCCCGGTTCTGATATTGCTGGCTATCGTAATTCTGGTCGTGGTCAAGCCGTTCTAACTTCAACAAGTACAGATCTTTGGGGTGTTCATCATGTCGCTGCCCGCTCTGCTCGAACAACGTCTGCGTCTGCCTGTAGTGGCCGCGCCGATGTTTCTGATTTCCAATCCTGAGTTGGTGCTCGCCTGCTGCCGCAATGGCGTGGTCGGCAGTTTTCCGGCCCTGAACCAACGCGAAAGCAGCGGCTTCAAAGCGTGGCTGGAACAGATCGAAGCGGGCCTGGCGACACTGGAGAACCCGGCGCCGTATGCAGTGAATCTGATCGTGCACAACAGCAACCCGCGTTTACAGGCGGACTTGAACATCTGTGTCGAACACAAAGTGCCGATTGTCATCACCAGTCTCGGCGCGGTGAAGGAACTGGTCGACGCGGTGCATAGCTATGGCGGTCTGGTGTTCCATGACGTGACCACTCGCCGCCACGCCGAGAAAGCGGCTGAGGCCGGCGTCGATGGTTTGATCGCTGTCGCCGCCGGCGCCGGGGGCCATGCCGGTACCTGGAGTCCGTTTGCACTGATCGCCGAGATCCGAGAGTTTTTCGATAAAACCCTGCTGCTTGCAGGATGTCTTAACCACGGCCATGAGATCCTCGCCGCACAGCTGCTCGGTGCGGATTTGGCCTACTTCGGTACGCGATTTATCGGCACGACGGAAAGTCATGCGCCTGACGCGTACAAAGAGATGCTGCTGACAGCCAAGGCTGCGGACATCATTCATACTCCAGCGGTGTCGGGAGTGCCGGCGAGCTTCATGCGCCAGAGCCTGGAGGCCGCCGGTTTCGATATGGCCGCTCTGCAAGGCAAAGGCGAAGTGAATTTCGGCGACAAGCTCAAGCCGATCAGCGATGAAGCCAAAGCCTGGAAAACCGTGTGGTCCGCCGGTCAGGGTGTAGGGCAGATCGATGACTTGCCAAACGTGGATCAATTGATCTCGCGGCTGGACGCTGAATATCGTCAGGCACAGGAAAACGCGACACAGCTTACGAAACACTGGCCACGCTAAGAAAAACCAGGCCAGCCCCGACGGACTGGCCTTACACTGCTGACCTTTCAATCTATTCGCGACAAGGATGCCTCGGCCATGAGCGAACCCCGTTACAAGATCGTATTCGACGGAGCTCTACAGCCCGGTGTCGATATCACCACTGCCAAACTCAATCTGGCGGATCTGTTCAAAAGTGATGTGGCCGCGATCGAGCGCCTGTTCAACGGCCGCACCGTCGCACTCAAACGTGATTTGTCCCACAGCGATGCGCAGACCTATCTGCAAGCGCTGAGCAAAACCGGGATCGATGCGCGCATCGAAGCTGAAACGACGATCGAACTGAATCTCTCCGACGTACACGAGCATTCAGCTGCCATAGCGGAACCTGACTCCCCTTACGCACCACCGCGCGCCACCGTCGGCGAGAGTCTGCCGGCGTTCGCCACGCTCAAGCCGTTCAGCGTCGAAGGGCGAATCGGCCGCCTGCGATTTCTGGCATGGACAATGGTCCTGAGCCTGGTGACCCTGCCCATTGTCGGCGTGTTCGCCCTGCTGGCTCTGGGGCTGGTCAGCGGCGATTCCACCACTGGCCTGATCATCGGTGGCATCTTCGCCTTCTTCCTGTTTGTCGCCTTCCTGATCGTCAGCATTCTGTTCAGCGTTCAACGACTGCACGACATCGGCTGGTCGGGTTGGCTGTGGCTGCTGAACCTGGTGCCGTTCGTGGGCAGCTTCTTCCCGCTGGTCATCATGGTTGTGCCGGGCAACACCGGCGCCAACCGTTACGGGCCTCCGCCGCCGCCCAACAGCACCGCAGTGAAAGTCTTGTGCTCACTGTGGATCGTGTTTTTCGCGCTGGTCTTTGCCGGTGGAATGCTTGGCGGGATTTCGGCCATACAGCAGGAATACGAAAGCAACCTGGAAAGCAGCTACGAAAGTGGCTCAGTAACTACTGATGAAGTCGAAGTAGAGGTCGAATCACCCGTGGATTCCGCCGACGAAGCAGCCGAAGCGGCGCAGGCCCCTGTAGACTCTGCAAAAGAATGAACAGCGCTCCCCGCCGTGACACCCGCGTCGCTGGCGCGGAGCTGTTGCGATGGAGAATTGCATGACCCGTTACGCTCTGATCACTGGCGCCTCCAGCGGCATCGGCCTGGCCATGGCCGAAGCGCTGGCCCGGCGCGGCCGCAGCCTGATTCTGGTGGCCCGACAGCGTGATCAGCTGGAAAGTATTGCGATCGAGTTGACCCAACGCTTCGGTGTTGAAGTGCTGTTCCGCGCCTGCGATCTGGGCGAGCCGCTGCGCCTGTCCGGTTTTTTGCTGGAACTGGAAGAAGGCGACCGGCAGATCGACTTGCTGGTCAATTGCGCCGGCATCGGCACCTGCGGCCCGTTTCTCGCGCAGGACTGGATGACCGAGCAGGATCTGATCGAGGTGAATATCCTCGCCCTCACCCGCTTGTGCCACGCCATCGGTAACAGCATGGCGCTGCAAGGTGGCGGGCAGATTCTCAATGTCGCCTCGGTGGCAGCGTTCAATCCCGGCCCGTGGATGAGCACTTACTACGCCAGCAAGGCGTATGTTCTGCACTTCTCCGAAGCCTTGCGGGTTGAGCTCAAACAAAGCGCGGTCAAGGTTTCGGTGCTCTGCCCCGGCCCGACACGCACGGCATTTTTCCGCACGGCACAGCTCAACAGCGACAAACTCAAAGACAGTAAATTGCTGATGAGCCCCGAGGAGGTCGCGCTGTACACCGTGCGCGCCCTCGACAAGAACCGCGCGATCATCATTCCGGGGCGGCGCAACCGCTGGTTCGCGTTCCTGCCGCGACTGGGTTCGCGCTGGCTCAATCGCACCATTGTCGGCATGGTCAACAAGGCTTACTGCCCGCGCTGAAATGCCCTACAGGTAAAACACTGGGCGGGATAAGCCGCCCTGAGTACACTCAGACCAGCCAAACAACGGAGAAAACAGCAGTGGATACTCTGTTCACCAAGATCATCAACCGGGAAATCCCGGCGAAGATCATTTACGAGGACGACCAGGTTCTGGCGTTCCACGACATCGCCCCTCAGGCACCAGTGCATTTCCTGGTGATCCCGAAGAAACCGGTGCGAACCCTCAATGATCTGACCGAAGACGACAAGGCTTTGGCCGGGCATATCCTGTTCACTGCGCAGCGTCTGGCGCTGGAACTGGGCTGCGAGGAAGGTTTCCGCGTGGTGATGAACTGCAATGAAAAGGGTGGGCAGACCGTCTACCACATTCATATGCACGTACTCGGTCAGCGACAGATGAACTGGCCGCCGGGCTAAGGCACGCCCCTTCCCCCTGTGGGAGCGAGCCTGCTCGGGAAGACTTCGGCACATTCAATGTATCTGTGCCTGACACTCCGCCTTCGCGAGCAGGCTCGCTCCCACAAAAAAGCATGACCGCGCAGCAAATGACCCAGCGCAAACCTTCCCCCGGCCGATTCGGTTAAACTGGCCGCCGAGATTCTTCCCGGAGGTCAGCATGACTACCCAACGTCACTACTCGCCGATTGACCGTCTTCTGCTGCAAGCCGATGCCGCGATGCGTACCCTGTTGCCCTTCAGTGGCCAGCCGTACCGTCCGTCGCCAGCGATTTTGCAGCCGGACACGCAGATGAGCGACGAAGACACCCGCCACGTCGCCGGCCTGATGCGCATCAACCATACCGGTGAAGTCTGCGCCCAGGCGCTGTATCAGGGGCAGGCGTTGACTGCCAAGCTGCCGCAGGTACGCGAGGCCATGGAGCACGCTGCCGAAGAAGAAATTGATCATCTGGTCTGGTGCGAGCAACGCATTCACCAGCTGGGCAGCCATACCAGCGTTTTGAATCCGCTGTTTTACGGGATGTCGTTCGGGATTGGCGCGGTGGCCGGATTGATCAGCGACAAGGTCAGCCTCGGTTTTGTCGCGGCGACCGAGCATCAGGTGTGCAAGCACTTGAACGAACACCTGGAGCAGTTGCCAGCGGAGGACGAGAAATCCCGGGCGATTCTCGAGCAGATGCGCATTGATGAAGAACATCATGCCGAAAGTGCTTTGGAGGCTGGAGGTTTCCGTTTTCCGGCGCCGGTGAAGTTCGGGATGAGTATTCTGGCCAAGGTGATGACCAAGAGTACTTATCGGATCTGAGAATGATATTGCTGCAGAGGGCCCCTTCGCGAGCAGGCTCGCTCCCACAGGGGGGGGGGGTGGCAGAAATGAAAAAGGCGACCGAAAGGTCGCCTTTTTTGTGCCCGGGAATCTTAGGTCGGCATGTTGCGCGCATAGAAGATTTCGAGCATTTCGTGTTTCACCCGGTCTGTCACCTGAGCGCGCTGCTCAGGGGACAGGTTGCTGGTGGCGTCGCCGAACAGGTAGTTATCCAGTTCGAAGTTCTTCAGCAGCATTTTGGTGTGGAACAGGTTTTCCTGGTACACGTTCACGTCGGTCATCTGGTACGCGTCGCGAGTGTCTTCGGAAAGGTAGTTCTGGATCGAATTGATCTCGTGGTCGATGAAGTGCTTGTTGCCTTCAACGTCACGGGTGAAGCCGCGCACACGATAATCCACAGTCACGATGTCCGAATCGAACTGGTGAATGAGGAAATTGAGCGCTTTCAGCGGTGAGATGACACCACAAGTCGACACGTCGATGTCCACACGGAAGGTGGCAATACCGTCGTCCGGATGAATTTCCGGGTAGGTGTGCACCGTGATGTGGCTCTTGTCGAGGTGGGCCAGGATAATTTCGGGCAACGGGCCCGGCGATTCTTCGATCTGGCTTTCAGTCGGGGTTACCGGCTCTTCAGAAATCAGAATCGTGACGCTGGCGCCCTGAGGTTCATAGTCCTGACTGGCAATGTTCAGGATGTTGGCACCAATGATCTCGACAACTTCTGTGAGAATCTGCGTCAGGCGTTTCGCGTTGTACTCTTGATTGATGTACTCGACGTAAGCCTGCTGGTCTTGCGGGGTTTCCGCGTAGCAGATGTCATAGATGTTGAAGCTCAAGGTCTTTGTCAGGTTATTGAACCCGTGGAGCTTGAGTTTGCTTTTCACCGTTAAAAACTCTCTATGTATGCGGCCCGGCCGCGTGATCAAGCATGCCCGTCAAGTGCGAACAACGCACCTGCGTAGGACGGTTAACACCTCTTCGCGATGGCGATTTTGGTTATCTGTTCAGGCGGCTGATCCATCGGCTGACCGATCACTGCCCTGAAAAAAGTGGCGCATTATGCAGACGTCAGCGGGGGATCGCCAGAGTCTGCACTGCTTTTATGATAGTTGAATGTCGGTTCAACCGAGTTCGACGATTTCGTAATCGTGAGTAATCGCCACACCAGCCGCGCCGAGCATGATCGAAGCCGAGCAATACTTCTCGGCGGACAGCTCGATCGCGCGTTTGACCTGGGCTTCTTTCAAGCCACGGCCCTTGACCACGAAATGCATGTGAATCTTGGTGAACACCTTCGGATCTTCGGTCGCGCGCTCGGCTTCCAGGAAGGCTTCGCAGCTTTCCACGGCCTGGCGGGACTTCTTCAGAATGCTGACCACGTCGAAGTTGCTGCAACCGCCAACACCCAGCAGAAGCATTTCCATCGGGCGAACACCCAGGTTACGACCACCGGCGTCCGGCGGACCGTCCATCACTACGACATGACCACTTCCGGATTCGCCGAGGAACATGGCTTCGCCAGCCCATTGGATGCGTGCCTTCATCGCCAAGACTCCACTGTTGAAAAAAGGGTCGCCAGCTTAGCACAGCACTTTGCCCGGACAGCGGGCGGCGTTCCTAGGACGGACGCCTCTGCGGTGTAGGTAATTTCTCGAATTTTCGACGAAGTGTCTGTTAAGCTGGCGCCAATTCGCTGGCGCCCATGCCAGCTGTGCAGCGACCGCCTTCAGCGCCTCATAAAAAAATCAAACATCACCGTGCAGTCTTTTCGGGATACAACCATGGTTGCTATTACCCCCACACCCAAAATCAAGAACCTCGACAAGCTGCTGATGCATTGTCAGCGCCGTCGTCATGCAGCCAAAAGCAACATCATCTGTGCGGGCGATCGTTCGGACACGCTGTACTTCATCATCAAGGGCTCGGTAACGATCCTGATCGAGGACGACGACGGTCGTGAAATGATCATCGCCTACCTCAATGCCGGGGATTTCTTCGGTGAGCTGGGTCTGTTCGAACAAGCCGGCCAGGAACAGGAACGCAGTGCCTGGGTGCGGGCCAAGGTCGAATGCGAAACAGCGGAAATCAGTTACGCCAAGTTCCGCGAATTGTCGCAGCAGGATCCGGACATTCTTTACGTCCTCAGCGGACAAATCGCACAACGCCTGCGCAACACCACACGCAAGGTTGGTGATCTGGCGTTCTTCGACGTCACTGGCCGGGTAGCACGTTGTCTGCTGGAACTGTGCAAGCAGCCAGATGCGATGACCCACCCGGACGGCATGCAGATCAAGGTGACCCGTCAGGAAATCGGGCGGATTGTCGGTTGTTCGCGGGAGATGGTCGGTCGCGTGCTCAAGGATCTTGAGGAACGCAACCTGGTCGATGTGAAAGGCAAGACCATGGTGGTCTTCGGAACGCGCTAAGCCCGAATATCAGGCGCTGTACATCTGCGCCAGCATCAAACGAAACAGCTCATCGAGACGCGCCAAGGCCTGTGGCGCGTTGAATTTCTCATGCAGGGCGATGTGGCTTTCAGCCCGCACGCGTTGCTCCAGGCCGCACGCTTCGTTGAAGCGATTGACCGCGGCGACCATCGATTCGCGCTCGTTATCCATCAGCATCGCCCCGTGCACCAGACCGACCGGGCGCTGTCCACCCTGACTCTGGCGCCAGCGCTGGGCGGTGCCGACCATCTTGCGACCGTCGAGATTGACGTTGAAACGACCGTCACAGAAAGCGCCGTCGATCTCACCCAACGATGATGTGCCACCCAACTCATCCAGTAACTGACAGATCGGATCGCAGAGACGACGGTAGCCGGTTTCGATACGGTTCAGATCGCCTTCGCTGCGCGGTGGTGCGTAGACCAGAGCGATATTGATAGTGGCGGCAGATTGCGGCACGGGTTCGCCGCCGGTTTCGCGCAGCAGGACGGGCCAGCCAGCGGCGGCGGAGACTTCGCAAGCGTGGTCGAAACCGGGGAGACGATTGAGGCGGCGCGGCATGACCAGGGCGCGATCGCTGGGTTGCCAGAACAGCAGGCCGAATTCAGAGTCGCCGGCGCAGACCGAGGCCAGCAAATCCTGTTCGGCTTGCAGGCCGGCTTCGATGGTCAGAGGGGTTGGCAGCGACATGGAAGGCTCCGGCAGATCTGGAATCTTTGGGGATTTCTAGTACCTCATCGCGAGCAGGCTCACTCCTACAATTGGAACGCGTTCCCCTGTAGGAGTGAGCCTGCTCGCGATGGCGTCGACTCGGTCTGGAGCGAATCAGTCGAGGGTCGAACCGCTGATCGACACGCCTCGCTCCGGGAAGAAAAGACGCTGCAGTTCAGTGCCCGGATTTTCCGCACGCATGAACGCTTCACCGACGAGGAACGAGTACACGTCGCTGATTTCCATCAGTTCGACATCAGCACGATTGAGGATACCGCTCTCGGTAATCACCAGACGATCACGCGGAATGCGCGGCAGCAGGTCGAGGGTGGTTTCCAGACTGACATCGAACGTGTGCAGATTACGGTTGTTGACCCCGACCAGCGGCGTGTCGAGGGTTTTCAATGCACGTTCCAGCTCATCGCCGTCGTGCACTTCGACCAACACATCGAGACCGACGCCTTTGGCGACCGAGGCCAGTTCGGCCATTTTCACGTCATCCAGTGCGGAGACGATCAACAGCACACAGTCGGCGCCCAACGCACGGGCCTCGACGATCTGGTACGGATCGATCATGAAATCCTTGCGGATCACCGGCAGGCTGCACGCGGCACGAGCCTGTTGCAGGTACGCATCAGCGCCCTGGAAGTAATCGATGTCGGTCAGTACGGAAAGACAAGTCGCCCCACCCTTCTCATAGCTTTTGGCGATGTCGGCGGGAACGAAGTTCTCGCGGATCACGCCTTTGCTTGGCGAAGCCTTTTTGATTTCGGCAATCACCGCAGGCTGTTTCTTCTTGGCTTGCGCCAGCAATGCCTGGGCAAAACCACGGGGTGCATCGGCCGCCTTGGCCAGACTTTCCAGCTCGCTCAGGCTGACGCGAGCACTACGCTCGGCGACTTCCTGAACTTTGCGCGCCAGAATGTTTTCCAGAACCGTCGGTACACTCATCCCTCATTCTCCACTCTGAATACCGCGGTAAAGGCACCCAGCTCCTCGAGTTTTTCCCGAGCGAGACCGGTGTGCAGCGCGTCGTGCGCAAGCTCGACACCCTGTTTCAAACTGCTGGCCACGTCAGCGGCATACAGCGCTGCACCGGCATTGAGCACAATCATTTCGGCGGCTTTCTGGCCGTTCTCGGTTTTGCGCTTGCCGAGGGCATCGCGGATCAGCGCCAGCGAGGCTTCCGGGCCGTCGACCGACAGACCGTGCAGGCTCTGGCTCTTCATACCCAGATCTTCCGGCTCGACCCAATATTCGCTGATTTCGTTGTTTTTCAGCTCGGCGACAAAGGTCGGTGCGGCGAGACTGAATTCATCCAGACCGTCCTTCGAGTGCACCACCAGCACATGCTTGCTGCCCAGACGCTGCAAGACTTCGGCCAATGGCCGGCACAGCGCCTTGTTGAATACGCCCACTACCTGATGCTTCACACCGGCCGGATTCGTAAGCGGGCCGAGCATGTTGAACAGCGTACGCAGGCCGAGATCGCGGCGCGGGCCGGCGGCGTACTTCATGGCTTTGTGGTGGGTCTGGGCAAACATGAAACCGATGCCGACGTTGTCGATGCAACGGGCGACCTGAACCGGCGTCAGGTTCAGATAAATGCCGGCGGCTTCGAGCAAATCGGCGCTGCCGCTCTTGCCCGATACCGCACGGTTGCCGTGTTTGGCCACGGTGCAACCGGCTGCCGCGACAACAAAGGAAGAAGCCGTCGACACGTTGAAAATATTTGCGCCGTCACCGCCAGTGCCAACCACATCGACGACGCCGTCGAGGGTTTTCAGGTCAACCTGATCGGCCAGCTCACGCATCACCGACACGGCGCCGACGATCTCGTCGATGCTTTCGCTCTTCATGCGCATGGCCATCATGAACGCGCCGATCTGCGCGTCGGTGCATTGGCCGGTCATGATTTCGCGCATCACGTCGCGCATTTCATCGGTGCTGAGGTCGAGGTGTTCGACGATACGGCTCAGGGCTGTCTTGATATTCATGGGAAGTCCTTAGCGCGTGCCGCCGGTTTGTTTGAGGAAGTTGGCAAACAGTTCATGGCCTTGCTCGGTCAGGATCGACTCGGGGTGGAACTGTACGCCCTCAATGTTCAGGGTCTTGTGACGCAGGCCCATGATTTCGTCGACCGAACCGTCGTCGTGTTGCGTCCACGCGGTCAGCTCCAGGCAATCGGGCAAAGTATCGTGCTTGACGATCAGCGAGTGGTAACGGGTAACCGTCAGCGGATGATTCAGACCTGCGAAAACGCCCTTGTCCTCATGGAATACCGGGCTAGTCTTACCGTGCATCACTTGGCGGGCGCGGACTACATCGCCGCCAAACGCCTGGCCAATGGACTGGTGGCCAAGGCAGACACCGAGGATCGGCAGCTTGCCGGCGAAGTGTTTGATGGCTTCGATGGAGATGCCAGCTTCGGTCGGCGTGCAAGGGCCTGGCGATACGACGATGCGCTCAGGTTTCAGCGCTTCGATTTCGGCGACGGTCAATTCGTCGTTGCGCACGACTTTGACGTCGGCACCCAGCTCGCCGAGGTATTGCACAACGTTGTAAGTAAAGGAGTCGTAGTTGTCGATCATCAGCAACATGGCGTGTCGAACCTCTTGAATTCTGATTTGAAAACAGCCTTCAGATCACTTGCCCGCAGGGCGCTGCACGATGTCGGACGCAGGTAGATGCGTCGGCACAGCGGCATTTCAAACAGGCAAGGAAGGCAAAGCGATACAGATCCGGCAGGGCCGGCAGAAAAGATTCAGGCGCGCCAACGCCAGCGGGCGTGTGCCTTGATGACTTGATCCAGAGGTTTGCTGGTGATCAACACGGGGAAGGTCTCGTTCATACGTTCCGGCACAGTAACTTAGCTGGGCGGAGCGTGCAATATGGCCGGGGCTGCGGGAGATAAAAGCTGGGGAGGATTCGCGACCGATGGCAAAACGCCGGGAGTTTTTGGTACTGTCGTTTCGTTCACCTACAACAATAAATAAACGGACTTGCTCATGATCAAACAGACGCTGTTTGTCCCGCTGGCTGGCTGCCTGCTCGCACTGGCTTGTGCTCAGGCCAATGCTGCACCCAATCCCTATTCGAATTTCATAGTTTTCGGCGACAGTCTGAATGACGCCGGAACCTTCGCCGACACTGGCGGACCGGCCGGCTCCACCGAGCGTTACACCAACCGGACCGGGCCGGTGTATCAGAATGGCAGCGGTGAACTGTATTCGTTGAACTCCACGCAGTTGCTCGGCGGACGCCTTGGCTTTTCGCCAGACCAGACAGCCTCTTCCAGCTCCGCCGTGCGCGCCGAAAACGGCCAGCCGGACGGCAACAACTGGGCGGTCGGCGGCTATCGCACCGACCAGATCCTCGACTCGATCACCACGCAATCCGCTACCGGCGAACGCACCCGCGCCGGTTACCTGCCCTCCAACGGCTTCCGCGCCGACCCGAATGCGCTGTATTACATTTCCGGCGGCGGCAACGACTTCCTGCAAGGGCGCATTCTCAGCCTGCCGCAAGCCAACGCCGCGGCGGATCGTCTCGCCGACAGTGTGCAGACGCTGCAAACCGCCGGCGCCAAATACGTGATGGTCTGGCTGTTGCCTGACGTTGGCCTGACCCCAGCCATCAACGGTACGCCATTGCAAGCCTTCAGCAGTCAACTTGCCACCCAGTTCAACAGTCAATTGGTCACACGCCTGCAAGGCATCAATGCCGAAATCATTCCGTTGAACATTCCGGTCTTGCTCTCGGAAGTGTTTGCCGACCCGGGACGCTTTGGCCTGGCGACCGATCAGAACCTCACTGCGACCTGCTTCAGTGGCAGCAGCTGCCCGGAAAACGCCCGTTACGGCATCAACAGCGCGACCCCCGACCCGAGCAAACTGATCTACAACGACGGCGTGCACCCGACCGAAGCCGGGCAAAAACTGATCTCCGACTACGCCTATTCCCTCCTCGCCGCGCCGTGGGAGCTGACGCTGCTGCCGGAAATGGCCCACGCCACCGTGCGCGCGCACCAAGACGAACTGCGCAACCAATGGCAGGCGGATTGGGAGAACTGGCAAGCGGTTGGCCAATGGCGCGCGATTGTTTCGGCGGGCGGCCAGCATCTGGATGTCGACAGCCAAAGCAGCGGCGCCAGCGCCGATGGCAGCGGTTACAACCTCAACGTCGGCGGCAGCTATCGCTTGAATGAAGCCTGGCGCGTGGGTGTGGCAGGCGGCTTCTATCGACAGAATCTGGAGGCCGGCCATAACGACTCGGACTATAAACTCAACAGCTACATGGCCACGGCATTTGCCCAGTACCAGCAAAATCGCTGGTGGGCTGATGCAGCGTTGACCGGTGGCAAACTCGACTACGACAACCTCAAACGCAAGTTCGATCTTGGCGCCAGCGAAGGTGCGGAGAAAGGCGACACTGACGGCAGCCTCTGGGCCTTCAGCGCGCGTGTCGGTTACGACATTGCCCAGCCGGGCAGCGAGTGGCACCTGTCGCCATTCGTCAGCGCCGACTACGCCAGCGTTGATGTCGATGGTTATTCAGAGAAGAGCAATCGCGCCACGGCATTGACCTTCGATGATCAGACCCGTGACTCGAAGCGTCTGGGTCTGGGCTTGCAGGGCAAGTACAACATCACCCCGCAAACCCAGGTGTTTGGCGAATACGCTCACGAGCGTGAGTACGAAGATGATGTGCAGAAGGTCCGCATCGCGCTCAACACCTTGCCGGCGAATGACTTCAAGCTTGAGGGCTATACGCCGCAGAGTCATCTGAACCGCTTGAGTCTGGGCGTGAGCCACAAACTGACGGCTGATCTGGCGCTGCGCGGCGGGTATTCGTTGCGCAAGGATGATGATTTTACCCAGCAGGGTGTGAATGTCGGGGTTGTGTTGGATTTTTAAGCGGTAGATCAAAAGATCGCAGCCTGCGGCAGCTCCTACAGGGCTGTTGCAGGTCATAAAAAAGCGGCGCCCTCACAGGCGCCGCTTTTTTATTGCCAAACATATGCCCCCCTGTGGGAGCGAGCCTGCTCGCGAAAGCGCTAAGTCAGCCAACATCAATGGTGACTGACACGGCCTCTTCGCGAGCAGGCTCGCTCCCACAGGGAAGATCAGTGATCAGTCCGGGGTTTGCTCGGCCAGGGCCACAGCGCGGAACATCGCGCGGCGCTTGTTCAGGGTCTCTTCCCATTCCAGCGCCGGCACCGAGTCGGCGACGATACCGCCACCGGCCTGCACATGCAGTTCGCCGTTCTTGATCACCGCCGTGCGAATCGCAATCGCGGTGTCCATGTTGCCGTTCCAGGCGAAGTAACCGACCGCGCCGCCGTAAACACCACGCTTGACCGGCTCCAGTTCGTCGATGATTTCCATCGCGCGAATCTTCGGCGCACCCGACAAGGTGCCGGCCGGCAGAATCGCTCGCAACGCGTCCATCGCCGTCAGCCCTTCTTTCAACTGGCCGGTGACGTTGGAGACGATGTGCATCACGTTGGAATAACGCTCGATGACCATTTTCTCGGTGAGTTTCACCGAGCCGATTTCCGAAACGCGCCCGGTGTCGTTACGGCCCAGATCGATCAGCATCAAGTGCTCGGCGATCTCTTTATCGTCCGACAGCAGGTCTTCTTCCAGCGCCACATCGGCTTCTTCGGTGGCGCCACGTGGGCGAGTACCGGCGATCGGGCGCACGGTGATCAGGTTGTCTTCAACGCGCACCAGCACTTCCGGCGAACTGCCGACAACGTGGAAGTCGCCGAAGTTGAAGAAGTACATGTACGGCGTCGGGTTGAAGCAACGCAGGGCGCGGTACAGATCGATCGGTGCAGCCTTGAAGTCGATCGACATACGCTGCGACGGCACAACCTGCATGCAGTCGCCAGCAAGGATGTACTCCTTGATGGTGTCGACGGCTTTTTCGTAATCGTCCTGGGTGAAGCTGGAACGGAACACCGGATCAGCCGATTGCTGTTTGCTGAAGTCCAGGCCTCGGCGTGGGGTGATCGGCTGGCGCAGTTTTTCCAGAAGTGCCTGCAATTGCGCCTGACCTTGTTCGAAGGCATCCGCCTGCGCAGGGTCGGCCAGCACGATCGCGTGCATCTTGCCGGCGAGGTTGTCAAAAACGACGACCGCGTCGGAGACCATCAACAAAATGTCAGGCACGCCCAGTGGATCCGGGTTCGGGCACTTGCCCAGACGCTTCTCGACATAACGCACGCAGTCGTAACCGAAATAACCGACCAGGCCACCGTTGAAACGCGGCAGACCGGCAATGGTCGGCACGTTATAGCGAGCCTTGAAGGTTTCGACGAAGGCCAGCGGATCTTCCACGTCGTGGCTTTCGGTCTCGACGCCATCAACGGTGATGCTGACGTGATGATCGTGAACCCGCAGCACGGTGCGGCACGGCAGACCGATGATCGAATAGCGGCCCCACTTCTCGCCGCCCTGCACCGATTCGAGCAGGTAGGAGTTGGGCTGGTCGGCCAGTTTCAGGTAGATCGACAGCGGCGTGTCGAAGTCGGCCAGGGTTTCGCAGGCCAACGGAATGCGGTTGTAACCGTCAGCGGCCAAGCGCAGGAATTCTTCGCGGATCATAAGGTGCCTCGTGGTGTGAGGGGCAAATCAGTCAGGTATGCAAACGCGCCGGCAGGCCGGCCAGGAACAAGTCAGGCGCGCCAACGCCAGCGGGCCAGGGCCTTGATGACTTTCATCCAGAGTTTGCGAGTGACCACCACGATGGCGTTTCCAGAATGGGATTGAGAAGCGTCGGGCAACGTTATCTCAGCGGCCGTACCGAGGCAACCGGGAATTAGCTTGCGCAGATCGTCGATCACCAGCGCCGGGGATTCCTCGGCAATCGGTCGGCCATGGTTGTAGCCGTAACTCAGCGCCACGCATTTGACTCCCGCCGCTTTCGCCGCCAGCACGTCGCTGCGCGAGTCGCCGACGAACAACGATTGCGAGGCCGGGATGTTGGCCATTTTCATCACGAAGAACAGCGCCGCCGGATCAGGCTTTTTCTGCGGCAGGGTATCGCCACCGATGATCCACTTGAAGTAGCGGCCGATCTTCATCTGATCCAGCAACGGCGCGACGAAACGCTCCGGCTTGTTGGTGATCAGCGCCATGGCCACGCCTTGCTTGTGCAGCCACTTGAGGGTGTCGCGCACGCCGGGATAGACCACGGTCAGCTCATGGCTGGCGCCGTAGGCTTGCATGAACACTTCCAGCGCACGCTCGGCTTCGACGTCATCCACGGCTGAATGATCAATGCCACCGGCCAACGCGCGGCGCACCAGCACCGGCGCGCCGTTACCAACCCACTCGCGCACCGAATCGATGCCCGCCGGTTGACGGCCAAGGGTGAGCAGCATGTTGTCCACCGCCGCTGCCAGGTCCGGAACCGAGTCGATCAGCGTGCCATCCAGATCGAACATCACCAGCCGTGGCAGTTTCCCCGGGAACAGCTGCTCGAACCCGCTCATGGGCGCGCCAGCGCCAGTTCGGAGCGCATCTTGTCGATGACTTCCTGATAGTTCGGCGCGTTGAAGATCGCCGAGCCGGCAACAAAGGTGTCAGCGCCAGCGGCGGCGATTTCGCGGATGTTGTTGACGTTGACGCCGCCGTCGATTTCCAGACGAATGTCACGACCCGAAGCATCGATGATCGCCCGCGCTTCGCGCAGTTTGTCGAGGGTGCCGGGAATGAACTTCTGCCCGCCGAAGCCCGGGTTGACGCTCATCAGCAAGACCATGTCGACCTTGTCGATCACGTACTTGAGCACGTCCAGCGGGGTTGCCGGGTTGAACACCAGACCGGATTTGCAGCCGCCTTCACGGATCAGTTGCAGCGAGCGATCAACGTGCAGCGTGGCTTCCGGGTGGAAAGTGATGTAGGTAGCGCCGGCCTCGATGAAGTCGCCGACGATGCGGTCCACCGGGCTGACCATCAGGTGCGCGTCGATCGGCGCGGTGACGCCGTACTTGCGCAATGCCGCACAAACCATCGGACCGATGGTCAGGTTCGGCACGTAGTGGTTGTCCATGACGTCGAAGTGAACGAAGTCGGCACCCGCGGCCAGAACGTTGTCGACTTCCTCGCCGAGGCGGGCGAAGTCGGCGGAGAGAATCGACGGAGCAATTACGAAGGGCTGCATGACGCACCTTTTCTGAGCTAAATCACGATGGCGCGCATTGTATACCTCAAGTTTCCAAGCGCGCACCGTGACCGCGATGATTGGGTTGTGCCATGACGGAGGACGGGCGCTGACTCAATACGCCGTGCGGTAGATCTTCTCGATGTCCCCAGCGCTGAGTTTGCGCGGATTGTTGCGCATCAGGCGCTCGATCCCCGCCGCTTCCACGGCCATCGCCGGGATCGCTTCTTCCGGCACGCCGAAACTACGCAGTCCGGCCGGAATTTCCACGGCTGCGCACAGATCGCTCATTGCCTGCACGGCTTTGTCCGCTGCTTCGGCGGCGCTCAGATGAGCGGTCTTCACCCCCATGGCTTCGGCGATATCCTGCATGCGCTCAACGCAGGCCATCTTGTTCCAGGTCATGACGTACGGCAGCAGCAACGCATTGCTCACGCCATGGGCGATGTTGAAACGCCCGCCCAGCGGATACGCCAGCGCATGCACCGCGCCGACCCCGGCATTGCCGAACGCCATACCGGCCATCAGGCTGGCGGTGGCCATGTCTTCGCGCGCTTGCAGGTTGCCGCCGTTGGCATAGGCCTTGGGCAGGGCTTTGGCGATCAGCTTGATGGCACCGATGGCCAGGGAGTCAGTGATCGGCGAGGCATTCACCGACAGGTAGGATTCGATGGCGTGCACCAGTGCGTCGACGCCACTGGCGGCGGTGACGCTGCGTGGGCAGGTCAGGGTCATTTGCGGGCTGACCAGCGCCACGTCCGGCAAGAGATAGTCGCTGACGATGCCTTTCTTCAATTGCGCGACTTTGTCCGAGAGGATCGCGACGTTGGTCACTTCGGAACCGGTGCCGGCGGTGGTCGGGATGGCGATCAGCGGCGGGCCTTTGCGCGGCACCTGATCGACGCCGAACAGATCTTCAAGTGCGCCGTGGTAACCGGCGTAGGCCGCGACACTTTTGGCGATGTCGATGGCACTGCCGCCACCGAGACCGATCAAGCCGTCGTGCCCGCCTTCGCGGTAGACACGCATGCAGTCTTCGACGATGGCGATTTCCGGGTCTGGCAGTACGCGGTCGAAAATCTCGTAGTCGCGACCACCGAGTTGCACCAGTGCCAGCTCTACCGTGCCGGATTTGACCAGCGCGGCATCGGTGACGATCAATGGGTTGTCGATGTCGAGGCGTGTGAGTTCGGCGGCCAGTTGTTCGATGGCGGCGGCGCCGGTGATCAGTTTGTGAGCGATTTTGAACTGGGACAGACTCATCGTGCGCAGCCTCTTATAGATGTGGGAGCTGGGCACAAGATTAGCTGGGGATTTGGGGTTGTCTGCTATTCAGGTGGTGAATGACCTATCGAGGGCAAGAGCAAGAGCCCCTCACCCTAGCCCTCTCCCAAAGGGAGAGGGGACTGACCGAGTTGTACTCTCGAAGTACACCGACCTGAATTACCGAGTCGAACTCAGGTTTTGAAAAGCACAACGATCTGCTCCCTTCCCCCCGAAGGTAAAAAGACTGACCGAGGTGGATGGGAGAGGTGCACCGACTTGCGATATCGAGTCAAACTCAGGTTTTGAAAATCATGAAGATCTGCTCCCTTTCCCCCTCGCCCCCTTGGGGGAGAGGGCTGGGGTGAGGGGGTGGCTCTTGATCTGGCCCTTAAACCTGAGCCGTACGCAGTTTTTCGCTACGACCCCGTAGCCATTCCAGGGTCAGCAGCAGGATGACCGAGAAGGCGATCAGCAACGTAGCCGCAGCCGCAATCGTCGGGCTAAGGTTCTCGCGAATCCCGCTAAACATCTGCCGAGGCAACGTCGCCTGCTCAGGCCCGGCAAGAAACAACGTCACCACCACCTCATCAAACGAAGTCGCAAACGCGAACAGCGCCCCGGAAATCACCCCCGGCGCAATCAGCGGCAAGGTCACCCGACGAAACGCCGTCAGTGGCGAAGCACCAAGACTCGCAGCAGCCCGCACCAGATTGTGATTAAACCCCTGCAACGTCGCCGATACCGTGATGATCACAAACGGCACGCCCAACACCGCGTGCACCACGATCAACGAGAAGAAGCTGTTGCCCAATCCCAGCGGTGCGAAAAACAGATAGCTCGCTACACCAATGATCACCACCGGCACCACCATCGGCGAAATCACCAGCGCCATTACCAGCGCTTTACCGGGGAAGTCACCGCGAGTCAGGCCAATCGCCGCCAGCGTGCCAAAGATCATCGCCAGCACCGTCGCCGCCGGGGCAACGATGATGCTGTTCTTCAACGCTCGCATCCATTCCGCCGAGGCGAAGAAGTCGTGATACCACTGCAGCGAGAAACCCTGCAGCGGATACACCAGAAAACTGCCCGAGTTGAACGACAGCGGAATAATCACCAGCACCGGCAGAATCAGGAACAACAGAATCAGGCCGCAAAGGATCCGCAGGCTGTAGAACCACACCCGTTCAATGGGCGACATGTAAGGACTCAGCATCTCGAATTCCCCTTAGCTCAGGCGCAGGCGACTGGCGCCGACCAGCCAGCTGTAAATCAGATAAAGCACGACAGTCGCCAGCAACAACAGCCCGCCCAGTGCGGTGGCCATGCCCCAGTTGATGCTGGTGTTGGTGTAGAAGGCGACGAAGTAGCTGACCATTTGATCGTTCGGGCTGCCGAGCAGCGCCGGGGTGATGTAGTAGCCAATGGCGAGGATGAACACCAACAGGCAACCGGCGCCGACACCGGCATAGGTCTGCGGGAAGTACACCCGCCAGAAACTGGCAAACGGATGGCAGCCAAGGGAAATCGCGGCGCGCATGTAAGTCGGCGAGATGCCTTTCATCACGCTGTAGATCGGCAGGATCATGAACGGCAACAGGATGTGCACCATCGAGATGTACACGCCGGTGCGGTTGAACACCAGTTCCAGCGGTTTATCGATGATGCCCATGGCCATCAGGCCACTGTTGATCAGACCGCCCGATTGCAACAGCACGATCCATGCGGCGACACGCACCAGAATCGAGGTCCAGAACGGCAACAGCACCAGAATCATCAGCAGATTGCTTTGCCGCGATGGCAGGTTTGCCAGCAGGTAGGCCAGTGGATAGGCGAGCAGCAGGCAGATCACGGTGATCACCAGGCCCATCCAGAAGGTGCGGGCGAAGATGTCGAGGTAGATCGCCTGATCCGGGGTGGCCGGGGCGATTTCGCCGAGGTCGTCGATGCGGTGGTCGACGGACGCCAGCAGGTAATACGGGGTGATGCTGCTGGTGTTGCGTTTGACCGCCTGCCAGTAGGCGGGGTCGCCCCAACGTTCGTCGAGTGCTTCCAGGGCTTCTTTATAAGAGGCCGGTTCGCTGGCGAACGGCAGCGCCCGGGCGGTTTTGGTCAACAGGCTGCGATAGCCGGCCAACTCCATGTTCAAGCGCTTGGACAAATCGCCCAGCGTCTGGTTTTTGCGTGCTTCGGCGAGGTCTTCGCCGGCGGCTTTATAGACCGGTTCAGCGGGCAGGCCGCGGCCGTCCCAACTGGCGATGGCCGCCACGGTGCGCGGCATGCCGCCGACCACTTCGGGATTGCCGACGCTTTTGTAGAGCAGCGCCACGATCGGCACCAAAAACACCAGCAACAGAAACAGCACCAGCGGCGCAATCAGCGCTTGAGCCTTCCAGCGGTTGACCCGCTCGGCGCGCTTGAGCTTCTGCTTCAAGGTGGGGCTGTTGCCCTCGTTCAGGGGAACGGCGATGGCCATGACGTACTCCGCAAATCTTTGATCGTTACAGAGGTGGCGAACCACCGCTGTTGTGTTGAAACACAGCTACCTGTGGGAGCGAGCCTGCTCGCGAAGAGGCCAGCACATTCAACATCTATGCTGGCTGATCTACCGCTTTCGCGAGCAGGCTCGCTCCCACAGGGGTGGGCAAGCCCACCCTCACCAGGCTCGGCTTATTTCGCAGCCCAGGAGTTGAAGCGCTGCTCCAGTTGCTCGCCGTTGTCAGCCCAGAAGCTGACGTCGATCTGCACCTGGTTGGCGATGTTTTCCGGGGTGGTCGGCATGTCTTTCAGGACATCCTTGGCCAGCAGCGGCACAGCCTGGGTGTTGGCCGGGCCGTAGGCGATGTTTTCCGAGTAGGTCTTCTGTTGCTGCGGCTGTACCGAGAAGGCGATGAATTTCTTCGCCGCTTCCGCGCGCTTGGCGTCCAGACCTTTCGGGATGGCCCAGGCGTCGAAGTCGTAGATACCGCCGTTCCACACCACTTTCAGGTTGGATTCTTTCTGCACGGCAGCGATGCGACCGTTGTAGGCCGAGCTCATCACCACGTCACCGGAAGCGAGGTATTGCGGCGGTTGCGCGCCGGCTTCCCACCATTGGATGCTCGGCTTCAGCTCATCAAGTTTCTTGAAAGCGCGATCCTGGCCACCCTTGCTCGCCAACTCTTTGTAGACGTCTTTCGGCGCCACACCATCGGCCATCAAAGCGAATTCGAGGGTGTACTTGGCGCCTTTACGCAGGCCACGTTTGCCCGGGAATTTCTTGGTGTCCCAGAAATCCGCCCAACTGGTCGGTGCGGTTTTCAGCTTGTCGGCGTTGTAAGCCAGTACGGTCGACCAAACGAAGAAGCCAACACCGCAAGGCTGAATCGCGCCTTTTACGTAGTCTTCAGTCTTGCCGAACAGCGCCGGGTCGAGTTGTTCGAACATGTCCTCGTCGCAGCCACGGGACAGCTCTGGCGATTCGACTTCGACCAGATCCCACGACACGCTCTTGGTGTCGACCATGGCTTTGACCTTGGCCATTTCACCGTTGTATTCGCCGGCGACGATCTTGCCGTTGCCCGCCGCTTCCCACGGTGCATAGAAGGCTTTGACTTGCGCGGCCTTGTTCGCCCCGCCAAACGACACCACGGTCAAATCCGGGCCAGCGGCCATTGCGCTGGCCGCACCCATCAGGCCCAGGGTCAGGGCGGTGAACTTCAGGGATCTCAACATTTATTGTTCTCTCCACGTGCAGGGTTGGTGTTGGTATTGCCGGGGCGATCAGTTCGCCTCTAAAAGCGGGTCAAGCGCGCGAACGTGCTCGACCTGCCAGCCAAGCGGTACCACGTCACCGACTGCGAGCGCGGGATCGAGCTCGGCAATCGGCTGTTTCACGAAGAAGTCGGTCTTGCCGCAGACTTCCAGGCGCACCCGGACGTGGTCGCCCAGATAGATGAATTCCGCCACCCTCCCTGAGAAGCGGTTAACGCATTGATCGCTCGAACCGTTGAGGCTGACACGCTCCGGACGGATCGACAGGGTCACCGGTTCGCCGGTCTGGCCGACATTGACCGCCAGCGCCTCGACCTTTTCGCCACGACCCAACTCGACCACGCAACGCTCGCCGCTCTGGCTGAGCAAGCGGCCGTTGAGGCGGTTGTTTTCGCCGATGAAATTGGCGACGAAGGTATTTTTCGGTTCTTCGTAAAGGGTGCGCGGCGGGGCGATCTGCTGAATTTCACCCTGATGGAATACCGCAACACGATCGGACATGGTCAGCGCTTCACCCTGATCGTGGGTCACGTAGACCACGGTCACGCCGAGGCGCTGGTGCAGGTGTTTGATTTCCATCTGCATGTGTTCACGCAGTTGTTTGTCGAGGGCGCCGAGGGGTTCGTCCATCAGCACCAGTTGCGGTTCGAACACCAGCGCGCGGGCCAATGCCACACGTTGTTGCTGACCACCGGACAACTGCGCCGGATAGCGCGAGGCGAACGCGTCGAGCTGAACCATGCTGAGGACTTTTTTCACACGGTCGCTGACGTCGCTTTTGTTCAGGCCACGGACGGTCAGCGGGAACGCGAGGTTTTCCGCTACGGTCATGTGCGGGAACAACGCGTAGTTCTGGAACACCATGCCGATGTCGCGTTTGTGCGGCGGCACGTTGTTGATCGAGCGCCCGGCCAGCAGAATCTCGCCAGCGGTCGGTGTTTCGAAACCGGCGAGCATCATCAGGCTGGTGGTCTTGCCGGAACCGGACGGCCCGAGCAGGGTGAGAAATTCGCCTTTGCGAATGTCCAGGTTGAGGTCTTTGACGATCAGGTTCTCGCCGTCGTAGCTCTTCTGCACTCCACGAAAGCTGACCAGCACATCACTGGCCCCTGCGTTTGTATCGACCTGGCTCATACCCACACCTTTGTTGTTGATGACTGCTTGTGGGTTAAGCCTAGTGGCTGCTGACAGCCACGCAAATCGGGGCGCAGGAGAGAATCGCCTCAGCCGGGTGGAAGGTTGGGGGTAGGGATTGCCCTACAAGGATGGCGCTAATGGATAAGGCAGTGGCAAGGGGCAAGCTGCGAGCCACATGCAATGGCAAAAACGCGTGTCGCTTAGGGATATGCGCACAATCCGGATCCAAAGCAGATCCCTTGTGGGAGCGAGCCTGCTCGCGAATGCGGTGGGTCATTCAGCTTATTCGGTGACTGTTACACCGCTTTCGCGAGCAGGCTCGCTCCCACAGGGGAACAGTGCTGATCAGAGAAGTTTGTGTTCCATCGCGTATTTGACCAGTTCGGCCAGCGAGGTGATGTTGAGTTTCTGCATCAGCCGCGCTTTGTGGGTGCTGATGGTCTTGCTGCTCAGGGCCAGTTGCTGGGCGATGTCGTTGACGTTGGCGCCTTGGGCCAGGCGTTCGAACACCGAGAACTCGCGTTCGGACAACAACGAATGCAGCGGCCGCGCATCAGTCAGACCGACTTCAAACACCATGCGATCCGCCAGATCCGGATCAATGTATCGCCCGCCGGCCGCGACTTTACGAATGGCGGTGAGCAACAGCGCCGGATCACTGTCCTTGGTCGCATACCCGGCCGCGCCAACCTTCAGCGCCCGCGCGGCCATCTGCGCTTCGTCGTGCATCGACAGCACCAGAATTGCTGGCGGATTGTTCAACGCACGGATGCGCGGGATTGCTTCGAGGCCATTGACGCCGGGCATGGAGATGTCGAGCAAGACCACTTCGCATGGCACGCTACGCAAGGTTTCGAGCAGTTGCTCGCCATTGCTCGCCTCGCCCACCACTTGCAGATCCTTGGCCAGGCCGATCAATTGCTTGATGCCCTCGCGGACGATGGTGTGGTCTTCGGCTACCAGTACACGGATCACGGTTTTCTCCATTGTTCGAATTCAGCACCAGCATCATTCGCGAGCAAGCTCGCTCCCACATTGGAATGCATTTCTCTGTGGGAGCGAGCTTGCTCGCGAAGAGGCCTGCGCCGACACCACAAAACCCTCAGACCTCACTCACCGGCACCCGCACCATCAGACTGGTGCCCTCCCCCGGCTCACTCTCCAGCGTCAACCGCCCGCCCATGATCAGCACCCGCTCGCGCATGCCAACCAGTCCAAACGAAGTCGGCCGACCGGCAGCGGCGACGAATCCTACGCCATCATCACTGACCGTCAGACACAATTCGTCGCCTTCCAGCGCCAGCGTCAGTTCCACAGTATGCGCCTGAGCATGGCGCATCACATTGGTCAGCGCCTCCTGCAGGATCCGGAACAGGCCAATCGCCTTGGCATCACTGAGCGCCGGAAGATTGTCCGGCACCTGTACCAGACACGGAATCTGCGTCCGCGCTTCAAACCGCCGCGCCTGCCATTCGATCGCCGACGCAATCCCGGCATCGAGAATCGGTGGTCGCAGCGCCGTCGCCACATCGCGCACCAATTGGAACAACTGGGCGATCAAGCGTTTCATGCTGTTGAGGCGTTCGTTAAGACCGGGATCAAGTTGTGCGTAGGCCAGTTCGCACATCGATGTTTCCAGTTTCAGCACCGTGAGCATCTGCCCCAATTCATCGTGAACCTCGCGGGCAATTCGCGCCTTCTCTTCCTCTCGCACGCTTTCAAGGTGGGCCGACAGTTCGCGCAATTGCTCACGAGAGGCGGCCAGCTCCAGCTCGATACGCTTGCTCTCGGTGATGTCCCAAACGATGCCGTCCCACACGTAGGCGCCATCCTCCAGTTGCCGGGTGATCGCCTTGATCTCGGCCCAGCGCTGCTCGCCCTGACGCGTGAGGATTCGGCCCTGCCATGACCAGTCGCTGTCGGTGTCCAGCGCCTGATCCTGGGTGCGGTGGTAACTGGCCTTGTCATCCGGATGCACCAGACTGCGCAGACCCATGTCGCGATGAGCGATGACGGCCGGTGCGTAGCCGACCAGACTTTCGCTGCCTTCACTGATGTAGGCAAAGTCGATCTGCCCGGTCACCGGCGCGCGCTCCAGACGGAACACCAGTCCCGGTACGTTGGCGGCGATGCCCTGCAGACGCGCCTCGCTTTCCTGCAACGCCGCCACGGCGCGACGGCGTTCGGTGACGTCGGTGAGATAAACCACCAGATACTCACTGTCACGAAAACGCAAGAAACTCAGCGAGACATCCGCCGGCAAAACACTGCCATCGGCACGCACGCAACTGGTCTCGAAACTCAACGGCCCTTCTTCACTGGCGCGCGCGCGCTTCCACAGGTTGAGCCAGCGATCCATGTGCAGGCCCGGCTCGAAGTCGATCAGCGGTCGCTCGATCAACCCGCCCGAGGGGTAACCGAGCATGACTTCGGCTGCACGATTGGCGTAGCGCACATGGCTGTCCCAGTTGACCCAGAGGATGCCGACGGTGCTTTGATCGATAGAGAACTGCGTCAACCGCAGCGCTTCTTCGCTGGCCGCGCGCAAGGCGATGTCTTCCCGGGCGGCCAGCAGTCGCTGTTCGAGACTGTGCTGTTGGCGGCGCTGCCAGAACACGATCGCGACACAACTCAACAGCATTACCGCGAACAACAGGCTGAGGTTCTGCCAGAACCCCGGCGACTCCGACAGCCGCGGATATTTCGGTTGCAACCATTGGCTGTGCAACTGCTCCAGATCCTTGGCCGGAATCGCGCGCAAGGCACTTTGGACGATGCCCGCCAACTCTGGCCAATCGCGGCGCGAGCCGACGCGCAGCAGTTGCGGCAGGCCGATATCACCAACGACTACCAGTCCGGCGAACTCCGGCTCTACCGACAACCGTCCGAGTTGTGCCTCGTCGACCACGGCGTAGGCAGCCTGCTGACTCAACAGCAACTGCAAGGCCTGACGCTCCAGCGGCACACCTTGCAGGTTCAGATGCGGATAGTTGCCGCGCAGATAGTCGGCGGTGCTGCTGGGCATGCGCACGGCGACGCGGACCTGGCTGTCGAGTTTCTCCAGATCGATCACCGCACTGGCCTTCTGGTCACTGACCACCAGTTGCGGCACGCGCATGTAAGGGTCGGAAAACTGCCACAGACGCAACGCACTCGGGGTCTGGCTCAGGCCCGGAGCAATATCGACCTCGCCCTCGCGCACGGCGGTTTCCAGTTGCCCGAGGTCCTGAAAGTTGCGCCAGCTCAGCTCGACATTGAGCGTCTTGGCCAACAACTTCATCAGCTCGACGTTGGCCCCCGACAGCCGCTGCAAGCGCCGGTCGTATTGCGCATACGGGGCTTGCAACACCAGACCGACGCGCAATTCATTGTGTTGCGCCAGCCATTGCTGCTGGCTCGCCGACAACTGTGCAAGATGTGACGGCGGCGCAGGCGCCGCCCAGCCCATCAAGGGAAACCACAAACAGCCGATAACCCACAGGCAGCAAAATCGCTTCATTGAAGTCTCATACACTGACAAATTCTGACCAACCCATTAGGCTGCCGGGATACTTTCTGGCCTGGAATAACCGATGCCCTCTGTCTACCGCCTGGCAATGCCAGCATTGTGCCTGTCGCTGATTCTGCCTTGTGCGTTTTCCGTCGAAGCCGCCGATCCGGCACCTGCCGCCACCGCAGAAAAGCCGGCCGAAGAAAAACCCGCCGAACGCCAGCCACTGCTTGAGCGTAGTCAGGAAGAAGCCGCCGCACTGCAACGTAAGGTCCCGGCGCAAGAACAGCAACAATTACAGGCCGGCAGCGACACCTTTCTCGCCCTGTGGAAACCGGCCAACACCGCCGAGCCCAAAGGCGCGGTGATCATCATCCCTGGCGCTGGCGAAACCGCTGACTGGCCACAGGCGATCGGCCCATTGCGACAAAAACTGCCTAACGCCGACTGGAGCAGTCTGAGCATCACGCTGCCTGATCTGCAAAGCGATGCCATTGCCCCGCGCGTCGTCGAAGCAGCTGCCGCGCCGAAGGCACCGGAAAGCGGCAGCAAGGACGCCACCACCGCGCAGCCAATCGAACAGGCGGCGGGTGGTGAAGCCGAAGTCGCCGATCAGGTCGTTGCCGAGACCACCGAAGAACAAGCCAAGGCCGATGCCGAGCGTATCTTCGCGCGGATCGACGCGGCGATTGGCTACGCCGAACAGCAAAGTGCACGCAGCATTGTCGTACTCGGCCACGGCACCGGTGCCTATTGGGCCGCGCGCTATTTGACTGAAAAACAAACCGCGCAGATCGAAAAATTTGTCATGGTCGATGCGCAGGCACCGGCCAAAGCCAAACCGGCATTGGCGGAACTGACACCGACATTGAAATTGCCGACCGCGGATATTTTCTACATGGACAAGCCGCTTGATCGCAACGCAGCGCTGGAGCGCATGCAGGCGAGCAAGCGCTTGAAGACATCGGCGTTCAGCCAGGTCGCACTCAAGGCCTTGCCGGATAACAAGGCTGAACAGGAACAGCTGTTCCGCCGGGTGCGTGGCTGGTTGAATCCGCAGAACCCGGACTGATCGGTAAACCGCGTCGCCCCCTTCGCGAGCAGGCTCGCTCCCACATTGGATCTGCGTACACAATCCATTGTGGGAGCGAGCCTGCTCGCGAAGGGGCCATCACCGGCAACACAGCGCTAACGACTAGCGAAAATCCCGCCGCTCACGAATCAACGTGTAGGCATTGTGCAGCTCGCGGGTTTTATCGGTCGCCTCACGCACCTGCGCTGGCGTCGCCCCCGTACCGGCAATCTTGTCCGGGTGATGACGACTGAGCAGGCGCCGATAAGCGCGCTTGATCTGCGCCGGCTCACTGGACGCCGACACGCCGAGCAAGCGCATCGCCTCTTGATAGCTTACCGCCGCGCTGACGATCGGCCGCTTGCCCGGCTCGTAATCGTTGGCCAAGGCCTGCACCTGATGCGCCGTCCAGCCCAGCCACTTGCCCCACTGCGCCAGCAACTCACGTTCACTGACGCCCGCGCGACCATCGGCCCAGACCATTCGCCAGCAGGCGCGCAATACGCCTTCGGCAGCATGCGGTTGCGTACTCAGACGCCGCAGATAACCGCGCAGACTGTCACTGCCGGACTTGCCGCGATTGAACGCGGCAATCGCCCGACGAGTTGCCGGCTCACTCATTTCCAGCGCACGCATCTCGTTGCGCGCCTGCTGGATGTGCCCGTCGGTGACCCGACCGTCGCTCTTGGCCAGACGGCCGAGCAGCACAAACAGCAACTCATCGTTGCGCAGCATCGGCCGGCCGCCGAGTTTTTCCCGCAAATGCCCCCAGCTCTGCAAGTGCAGACGCCGATCCAGCGCTTGCCCCAACAATGCCCCAAGCATGGCCCCCGGAATGCTGGCAATCGCAAAACCCGCTCCGGCTCCAATCAGAGTCCCTGGCCACAACATGTCAGCGACTCGCTTCTATCAAGGTTTCAGCTTCTGCCAGACGCTCGTGCGTACCGACATCGACCCAGTGACCTTTCAGACGCTCGCCCGTGACTTCGCCAGCCGCCATGGCGTTGCGCAACAGCGGTGCCAGTTTGAAAGCACCGTCGGCGCAGCCGTCGAACAACTGAGGATGCAGCACCGCGATGCCGCTGTAGGTCAGGGTTGCAGCGTCCGGCTGACCGTCGTGCACCTTGCCATCGACCAAAGTGAAATCTCCACTCGGGTGATGCGCCGGGTTGTCCGCCAGCACCAGATGCGCCAGACCGGTGATCGGCTGGTGCAGGACGCTGAAGTCGTAATCGGTCCAGATATCACCGTTGACCACCAGAAACGCGTCATCGCCAAGCAACGGCAGCGCCCGGAAAATCCCGCCGCCGGTTTCCAGCGGTTCACCTTCCGGCGAATACTGAATGCTCACGCCAAACTGCGAACCGTCGCCCAGATAATCTTCGATCTGCTGACCGAGCCAGGCATGATTGATCACGATCTCGTTGAAGCCGGCCGCCGCGAGGGCACGCAGGTGGTATTCGATCAGAGGAACGCCGCCGGCACGCACCAGCGGTTTCGGCGTGGTCAGGGTCAGCGGGCGCATGCGCTCGCCTTTGCCTGCAGCCAGAATCATTGCCTTCATGCTGTTGCTCCACCCCGCAGGCTGGTGAGCAGCGTTTGCAGCTCCGCCAGTTCCGGACGACGCGCAATCACCGCTTCTATATAAGAGAAGAAACGCGGCACGTCGGCCAGATAACGCGGCTTGCCATCGCGATGGCAGATGCGCGCAAAGATGCCGATGACTTTCAGGTGGCGCTGCACGCCCATCAGGTCGCTGGCACGCAGGAAGTCTTCGAAGTCCGGCTGCACCGGAATATTCAGCGCCGAGGCTTGTTGCCAATAACTTTCCAGCCAGCCACGTACGCGTTCTTCAGGCCAGCTGAGGAAGGCGTCCTTGAACAGACAAGTCACGTCGTAGGTCACCGGGCCGTAAACCGCATCCTGGAAATCCAGCACGCCGGGATTCGGCTCGCTGAGCATCAGGTTGCGCGGCATGTAGTCGCGGTGAACCAGCACTTTCGGCTGGGCCAGGGCGCTGTCGATCAGCAGATTGCTGACTTGTTGCCATTGTTGTTGCTGAATTGAATCGAACTCGACGCCGAGTTCGCGCTTCACGTACCACTCGGGAAACAGTTCCAGCTCACGGCGCAGCAACGCAACGTCGTAACTCGGCAACGGTGCAACCATCGGCAACTGCTGAAAAGCCAGCAGCGCTTGCAGGGCATCGTTGAACAATTGATCGGCATTTTCGCCATCGATCACGTCGAGATAGGTCTTGCTGCCCAGGTCATTGAGCAAAAGAAATCCGCGATCGAGGTCTTCGGCATAAATTTTCGGCACATTTATTCCGGATTTCGCCAGCAAAAAGGCGATATCCACGAACGGTTTGCAGTTTTCCTGGGGCGGCGGTGCGTCCATTACGACAAAGCTGCGACCCTCCCCTTCCCAGCGGAAGTAACGGCGAAAGCTCGCGTCGCTGCTGGCCGCGGTCAACGTGGCCGGGGGCACGGTGCCCCAGCCCTGATCTGCAAACAGGATTGCCAACTGCTCATCGAGCCAAACTTTCAGGTGTTGCAAGCGTACATCTTGATCAGGCATTGCAAGGGTCTCCGACGGCGCTAGCCGTCAAGCGGGTCATGCTTTATTATCCAGCATCTTTTTCAGACCATCGAGAGGCGTGCGGCCCACACCGCGGGCAGATGGCACGCAGGAAGCCCGGACTAATAAGATGGCATTGAAATCCCCCGCGTTTCGTAAAAAATTTCCGTTGTTGGTAACCGGCAGTCTGCTGGCTATGCAACCTCTGGCCAGTCAATTCGTTGTTGCCGCCGAGCAGTATGACTGCTCCGTCTCGGCTTCGGGTGGTTGGGCCTGTGCGCCCAAATCAACCGCTGCTGCGTTGCCGCCGCGTCCGGTGCATGACGGCAGTGCCGTCAGCGCTACCGGCGAAGCCGCGACCGAGAACGGTTCGGTTGCCGACACAGCCCCTAAAACGGCACTCGTCACCGAAGCCAAAGGCCGCGGTCTGAAATCCCGTAGCGAAGACTTCAGTCACCTCGACTGGGTTCCGCGCGAGAAACTCACCGCCGCCCAACTGGCCGAGACCGGGCCTTACTGCTCTGGTGCCTATATCGAACCGATTCGTCCTGGCATGAATGACAAGACGAACAAAAGCGATGCACCGACCTTTATCGGCGCAAAAGCCTCGCGCTATAACACCGATGATCAAGTCGGTACGCTGGCCGGCGATGTCGTCCTGCGTCAGGGCAGCATGCAGGTCGAATCCGACGAGGCCAGCCTGTATCAGGCCGAGAGCCGCGCCGAACTCAATGGCGATGTGCGCATCCGCGACAACGGCGCGCTGATCGTTGGCGACCATGCCGATGTGCAGCTCGACACCGGTGAAGCCAAAGTCGACAACGCCGAATACGTGATGCACAAATCGCGTATCCGCGGCAACGCGCTGTACGCCAAGCGTGCGGAAAACGCGATCATCCGCTTGAAGGACGGCACGTACACCACGTGCGAACCGAACAGCAATGCCTGGCAGCTCAAGGGCAACAACATCACCTTGAACCCGGCCACCGGTTTCGGTACCGCGACCAACGTGACGTTGCGCGTAAAAGACATTCCGATTCTTTACACGCCGTACATCTATTTCCCGATCGACGACCGTCGCCAGTCGGGCTTCCTGCCGCCGACCATTGGCAGCGGCACCGATACCGGCTTCATGCTGGTTACACCGTACTACTTCAACCTGGCGCCGAACTATGACGCCACGTTGTACCCGCGCTACATGAGCAAGCGCGGCATGCTGGTGGAAGGCGAATTCCGTTACCTGACCAAGTCGAGTGAAGGTCAGTTCGGTGCCGCCTACCTCAATGATGAAGACGATGATCGCAAGCGACAGTCCGACTACAACGAGACTCGCTACATGTACAACTGGCAGCACAAGGGCGGTCTCGACTCCCGTGTGTTCACTCAGGTTGACTACACCAAGATCAGCGATCCGTACTACTTCCAGGACCTGCAAACCGATCAGATTGGCGTGAAGTCCAGCGACTTCGTCAACCAACAGGGTCTGGTTTCCTACCGTGGTGATTCGTACACCGCCACGTTGAATGCCCAGCAATACCAGCTCGCAACCGTTTCGAACCTGACGCCGTACGGCCGTCTGCCGCAGATCACCTTCAACGGTCAGCTGCCGTACCACCCGGAAGGTCTGAATTTCGATTACGAGACCGAGCTTGTCCGTTTCGACCGTGACCTGAGAAGTGGCACCTTTGTACAGGAAGACGGCGTCACTACCGAGTCGCGCCTGGACAACAACATCACGGGTCTGGCACGTGCCAATGGCGACCGCTTGAATCTCAAGCCGGGTGTCAGCCTGCCAATGAACTGGACCTATGGCTTCTTGAAGCCATCGCTGAAATACCAGTACACCCAATATCAGCTGGATCTGGACAACACCGGCAAATCGCAGATTGATGCGATGACAGCTGAACAGAAAAAGCTCAACGGCGAATTCGACAGCAACCAGAACCGTGGTGTACCGATCGCCAGCATCGACGGCGGGCTGTATTTCGACCGCAATACCCAGTACTTTGGCAAAAACTATCGTCAGACTCTGGAACCACGCCTGTTCTACCTTTATGTACCCGAGGTCGACCAGGAAGACATTCCAGTATTCGACACCAGCGAATACACCTTCAACTACGCTTCGCTGTTCCGCGACAACCGTTTCTCTGGCTCCGACCGCGTCGGCGACGAGAACAAACTGTCGCTGGGCGTTACCAGCCGCTGGATCGAAGACAACGGTTTCGAACGTCAACGCATCAGTGTTGGTCAGGCGTTGTACTTCAAGGATCGCAAGGTTCAATTGCCTGGCATCGCATTCAACGATCGTGACGACGCGAAATCCAACGTCTCGCCATACGCTCTGGAATACGAATACCGCTGGAACCGCGATTGGCGCACCACGGCCGATTACAACTGGGATCCGGACAGCCGCAGCCCGCGCTCCGGCAGCGCGATGTTCCACTACCAGCCTGAAGACAACCCGAACAAGGTTATCAACGTCGGTTATCGCTATCGCAACGACCAGATCCGTTACGACCAGAACACCGGTAAATGGACAGTGGGTGGTGGCGACTACGGCACTCCTGGTCAGCCTGGCTACGTGAAGGACTACTACAAGATCCAGCAGCATGACTTCTCGGTCATCTGGCCGATCGTTCCGCAGTGGAACGCCATCAGCCGCTGGCAGTACGACTACAACCGCAACCGTACCCTGGAAGCCTTCGGTGGTTTCGAGTACGACAACTGCTGCTGGAAACTGCGCCTGATCAACCGTTACTGGGTTTCCTATGACGAGTTCAGCCAGGAAGCCCCGCAAAACGAAAAAGGCGACCATGGCATCTTCCTCCAAATTGTTCTGAAGGGACTCGGCGGCCTCACTGGCGCCAAGGTAGAGAGCTTCCTCGACAAAGGCATTCAAGGTTATCGTGAACGTGAAGACCAAGCTTTCTGATTGTCTGCGCCCGCTGATGCTGGGCGCGCTGTTCCTGGGTACTGCGGCTAACGCCGCAGTACAGTCCATCGACAAAGTGGTAGCGATCGTCGACAACGACGTGGTCATGCAGAGTCAACTGGACCAGCGCGTCCACGAAGTGCAGCAGACCATCGCCAAGCGTGGCGGTGGCTTGCCGCCTCCTGGCGTACTGGATCAACAGGTGCTCGAACGCCTGATCGTCGAAAACCTGCAACTGCAGATTGGCGACCGCTCCGGCATCCGCATCACCGATGAAGAACTGAACCAGGCGGTCGGCACCATTGCCCAGCGCAACAACATGTCGATTGAGCAGTTCCGCGCTGCTCTGGCTCGCGACGGCCTGAACTATGACGACGCCCGTGATCAGATCAAGCGCGAGATGATCATCAGCCGTGTGCGTCAGCGCCGCGTGGCAGAACGCATTCAGGTCTCCGAGCAGGAAGTGAAGAACTTCCTCGCTTCTGACCTCGGCAAAATGCAACTGTCCGAAGAACTGCACCTGGCCAACATCCTGATCCCGACGCCGGAAAGCGCCAACTCTGACGCGATTCAGAGTGCTGCCCGTCAGGCCATGGAGGTTTACCAGCAGCTCAAGCAAGGCGCTGACTTCGGCCAAATGGCCGTTGCCAAATCCGGCAGCGACAACGCACTGGAAGGCGGCGATATGGGCTGGCGTAAAGCCGCGCAACTGCCACCTCCGTTCGACCGCGAGTTGAGCAGCATGGCCGTCGGCGACATCACTCAGCCTGCGCGCACACCGGGTGGTTTCATCATCCTCAAGCTGCTGGCCAAACGTGGTGGCGAAGCGCAGATGCGTGACGAAGTGCATGTCCGTCACATCCTGGTCAAGCCGAGCCCGATCCGCGACGAAGCCAAAACCAAAGCCTTGGTGCAATCGCTGTATGAGCGCATCCTGGCCGGTGAAGATTTCGCCACTCTGGCGAAAAGCTACTCCGAAGACCCGGGTTCCGCCCTCAACGGCGGCGACCTGAACTGGATCGACCCGAACGCATTGGTTCCGGAATTCCGCGAGGTGATGGCCAAGACCCCACAAGGTCAGCTGTCCAAGCCGTTCCAGACTCAATATGGCTGGCACGTTCTGGAAGTCCTTGGCCGTCGCGCCACCGACAGCACCGAACAAGCCCGCGAGCAGCAAGCCATGACCGTACTGCGTAACCGCAAATACGACGAAGAGCTGCAAACCTGGCTGCGTCAGATCCGTGACGAAGCGTACGTAGAGATCAAACTCCCTGGTGCAGACCAGGCAGCGCAGTGAAACCCCAGCGTTTCGCGCTGACACCCGGCGAACCAGCCGGCATCGGTCCCGACCTGTGCCTGCTGCTCGCCTCGCAAGCCCAGCCACATCCCCTGATTGCCATCACCAGCCGCGACCTGCTCCTTGAGCGGGCCGCGCAACTGGGGCTGGCTGTCACTTTGCTGGATGTTGCGCCTGGTAGTTGGCCGGATGCCCCGGCGCCCGCCAACAGCCTGTACGTCTGGGATACTCCGCTTAGCGCCCCCGTGGTGGCTGGGCGCCTGGACAAGGCCAATGCGGCTTTCGTCCTCGAAACCCTGACCCGCGCCGGCAACGGCTGCCTGAACGGCGACTTCGCCGGAATGATCACCGCCCCTGTGCACAAGGGCGTGATCAACGAGTCCGGCATCGCCTTTTCCGGGCACACGGAATTCCTCGCTGATCTGACCCACACCGCCCAAGTGGTTATGATGCTCGCCACCCGCGGTTTGCGCGTCGCACTGGTCACCACTCACCTGCCCCTGCGCGAGATTGCCGATGCGATCACGCCAGAACGGCTGGAGCGGGTCACGCGGATTCTGCACCACGACCTGCAAAACAAATTCGGCATCGCCCAGCCACGCATCCTGGTCTGCGGACTCAACCCGCACGCCGGTGAAGGCGGCCACCTGGGCCATGAAGAAATCGACATCATTGAACCGACATTAGAGCGCCTGCGCGGCGAGGGCATGGATCTTCGTGGCCCGCTGCCCGCCGACACTCTGTTTACCCCCAAATATCTGGAGCACTGCGACGCAGTGCTGGCGATGTACCACGACCAAGGCTTGCCTGTGCTCAAGTACAAAGGCTTCGGCGCTGCCGTCAACGTGACCCTTGGTCTGCCGATCATCCGCACGTCGGTCGATCACGGCACTGCCCTGGACCTGGCCGGCAGCGGCAAGATCGACACCGGCAGCCTGCAAGTCGCCCTGGAAACCGCCTACCAGATGGCCGAGACCCGTTTATGACCGAGCAATACCAACACAAGGCGCGCAAACGCTTTGGCCAGAATTTCCTGCACGATGCCGGCGTTATCGACCGCATCCTGCGCTCCATCAGCGCCAAGTCTGAAGACCGCCTGCTGGAAATCGGCCCGGGCCAGGGTGCACTGACCGCCGGCCTGCTGTCCTCCGGCGCACAACTGGACGTGGTGGAGCTGGACAAGGATCTGATCCCGATCCTCAACCAGCAGTTTGCCGGCAAGAGCAACTTCAACCTGCATCAGGGTGATGCACTAAAGTTCGACTTCAACACGCTCAATGCCGCGCCGAACAGCCTGCGTGTGGTCGGCAACCTGCCGTACAACATCTCCACGCCGCTGATTTTTCATCTGCTGAACAACGCCGGCATCATTCGCGACATGCATTTCATGCTGCAGAAAGAAGTGGTCGAGCGTCTGGCCGCTGGCCCGGGCGGCGGTGACTGGGGTCGTCTGTCGATCATGGTTCAGTACCATTGCCGCGTAGAGCACCTGTTCAACGTTGGCCCGGGCGCATTCAACCCGCCACCTAAAGTTGATTCGGCGATCGTTCGTCTGGTGCCGCACGCCGTGCTTCCACACCCGGCCAAGGATCACAAGCTGCTGGAGCGCGTTGTGCGCGAAGCCTTCAACCAGCGTCGCAAAACCTTGCGTAACACCCTCAAGCAATTGCTCAGCAACGCTGAAATCGAAGCCGCCGGCGTCGATGGCAGCCTGCGTCCGGAGCAACTGGATCTGGCCGCATTCGTACGTCTGGCCGACCAGCTCGCGGTACAAGTCCCGGCCTCCCCTGCCGCCGACTGATAAACGATGAACGCTATCGGGCAGGACGCCACTCTGGTTTACTGCCCGATACTTGCCTAGACTGACTCCCCATCAGCTACGCCCCGCGTTCCGCTTCGTTTAAGGCCTCTTGCATGTCCGATTCCCGTTACCAGGTCGATGTCAGCGTCGTTACCCACTATCTGGCAGACCAATCGCAACCCGAGCACGACCGCTTCGCCTTCGCCTACACCATCACCGTGCAGAACAATGGCGAGCAGCCCGCACGCCTGATGTCGCGGCACTGGGTGATCACCGACGGTGATGGCCATGTCGAAGAAGTGCGTGGTGCAGGCGTAGTAGGTCAGCAACCGTTGATCGATGCCGGCCAGAGCCACACCTACAGTAGCGGCACGGTAATGACCACCAAGGTAGGCACCATGCAAGGCACCTATGAAATGGTCGCCACTGACGGCAAACATTTTGACGCGATCATCAAACCCTTCCGCCTCGCCGTGCCCGGATCTTTGCACTGATGGCGACGTATGCCGTCGGCGACCTGCAAGGCTGCCTCGAACCGCTGAAATGCCTGCTCAAGCAAGTCGCGTTCGACCCGGCACTCGATCGGCTCTGGCTGGTCGGCGATCTGGTCAACCGTGGCCCGCAATCACTGGAAACCCTGCGTTTTCTGCATGGCATGCGTGAATCGCTGGTCTGCGTACTCGGCAACCACGACCTGCATCTGCTGGCCGCGGCCAGAAATATCGAGCGCTTGAAGAAGTCCGACACGCTGCGCGAGATTCTCGAAGCGCCGGACTGCGCTGAATTGCTTGAATGGGTGCGACAGCAAAAGCTCATGCACTACGACGAGCAGCGTAATGTCGCCATGGTCCACGCCGGCATTCCGCCGCAATGGTCGCTGAGCCGCGCGCTGAAGTGCGCCGGCGAAGTCGAAACCGCCCTGCGTGACGACAACCTGCTCCCCGCCTACCTCGACGGCATGTACGGTAACGACCCGGCGAAATGGGACAACGACCTCAAAGGCGTCACGCGCCTGCGCGTCATCACCAACTACTTCACGCGCATGCGCTTCTGCACCGCCGAAGGCAAGCTCGACCTCAAGAGCAAGGAAGGCCTCGACACCGCTCCACCCGGTTACAAACCTTGGTTCCAGCACAGAGAGCGCAAGACCAAAGGCCTGCGCATCATCTTCGGCCACTGGGCGGCACTCGAAGGCAATATCCATGAGCCAGGCATCTCGGCGCTGGACACCGGTTGTGTCTGGGGCGGCAGTCTGACCCTGATGAACGTCGACAGCGGCGAACGCCTGTCATGCAAATGCGATGAACACGGCGGCCTCGCCCCGACCGTCGCACCACTTATCCCCGAAACTTCGCCAGTCAGCGCGCCGCGTTAGACTGCGCTTTCAGCCGAGTAACAGGAACCCGCCATGAGCGAATTCAAACGAATCCCCCCGGAACAGGCCCAGGCCCTGCGTGAACAAGGTGCTGTCGTTGTAGACGTGCGCGACCCAGCGACTTTTGCCGCGCTGCACATCAGCGGCTCGAAGCATCTGGACAACCATTCGCTGCACGCCTTCATCCAGGGCGCCGACCTGGATGCGCCGACTGTGGTCGTCTGCTATCACGGTAATTCCAGCCAGGGCGCTGCGGCGTACCTGATCAGCCAAGGCTTTTCTGACGTCTACAGCATGGATGGCGGCTTTGAGCTGTGGCGTACGACTTATCCTGCAGAAACCGCGCAAGGCACCACCGAATAATTTTTTTGTCACGCGCAGGCCCCGGCTCCCGTGGGCCCGCGCGGGCAGACGAACGGTCTTGCCACAACTAATTACGTATCTCGCCTTTACCTCCCGAATTCCCAACTATCCTTAAGCCCAGGCCATCCAAAACAGGGGAGAGCCGGTACACCGGCGCACGGGTCATCGGGAGTGACTTTCACGATTGTCGATCGTGAAAGTGTTCTGGGGGGTAAACAAACAGCTGCCAAAACGGTTGTTTGCCAGCATCGACTGAGTGATCCGGCGTCGGCTCCACGTATCGAGCGAGGTGACGTCATGAGTATCTTTAGCCACTTCCAACAACGCTTCGAGTCCACACGCCAGGAAGAACTCTCGCTGCAAGAGTACCTGGAGCTGTGCAAAAAAGACCGTAGCGCCTACGTTTCCGCCGCCGAGCGTCTATTGCTGGCCATCGGTGAGCCGGAACTGCTCGACACCTCGACCAACTCGAGGCTGTCACGCATCTTCTCCAACAAGGTGATCCGTCGCTATCCGGCCTTTGAAGACTTCCACGGGATGGAAGAATGCATCGACCAGATCGTCTCGTATTTCCGCCACGCCGCCCAAGGCCTGGAAGAGAAGAAACAGATTCTCTATCTGCTCGGCCCCGTCGGCGGCGGTAAATCGTCGCTGGCCGAGAAGCTGAAACAGTTGATCGAAAAAGTGCCCTTCTACGCAATCAAGGGCTCGCCCGTATTCGAATCGCCGCTGGGTCTGTTCAACGCCACCGAAGATGGCGCGATCCTCGAAGAAGACTTCGGTATCCCACGGCGATATCTGAACACCATCATGTCGCCATGGGCGACCAAACGCCTGGCCGAATTTGGCGGCGACATCAGCCAGTTCCGCGTGGTCAAACTGTACCCGTCGATCCTTAATCAGATCGCCGTGGCCAAGACCGAACCGGGCGACGAGAACAACCAGGACATTTCCGCACTGGTTGGTAAGGTCGACATCCGCAAACTCGAGGAATACCCACAGAACGACGCCGACGCCTACAGCTACTCCGGTGCGCTGTGCCGGGCCAACCAGGGCCTGATGGAATTCGTCGAAATGTTCAAGGCACCGATCAAGGTGCTGCACCCATTGCTGACCGCGACTCAGGAAGGCAACTACAACAGTACCGAAGGCCTCGGCGCGATTCCGTTCACCGGGATCCTGCTCGCTCACTCCAACGAATCGGAATGGCACACCTTCCGCAACAACAAGAACAACGAAGCGTTCATCGACCGGATCTACATCGTCAAAGTGCCGTACTGCCTACGCGTCAGTGACGAGGTGAAGATCTACGACAAACTGCTGTTCAACAGCTCCCTGGCCAAAGCGCATTGCGCGCCAGACACCTTGAAGATGCTCGCCCAGTTCACCGTGCTTTCGCGCCTCAAGGAGCCGGAAAACTCCAACATCTATTCGAAGATGCGCGTCTACGACGGCGAAAACCTCAAGGACACCGATCCGAAGGCCAAGTCGATTCAGGAATACCGCGACTCGGCAGGTGTCGATGAAGGCATGAATGGTCTGTCGACCCGCTTCGCCTTCAAGATCCTGTCCAAGGTGTTCAACTTCGATCCGCACGAAATCGCCGCCAACCCGGTGCACTTGCTCTATGTGCTGGAACAGCAGATCGAACAGGAACAGTTCCAGGCCGAAACCCGCGAGCGCTATCTGCGCTATCTCAAGGAATACCTGGCACCGCGTTATATCGAATTCATCGGCAAGGAGATCCAGACCGCCTACCTCGAGTCTTACAGCGAGTACGGCCAGAACATCTTCGACCGCTACGTGCTGTACGCGGACTTCTGGATTCAGGATCAGGAATACCGCGATCCGGAAACCGGCGAGATCCTTAACCGTGTCGCGCTGAACGAAGAACTGGAGAAAATCGAGAAGCCGGCCGGCATCAGCAATCCGAAGGATTTCCGCAACGAGATCGTCAACTTCGTATTGCGCGCCCGCGCCAACAACAACGGCAAGAACCCGACCTGGCTCAGCTACGAAAAACTGCGGGTGGTCATCGAGAAGAAAATGTTCTCCAACACCGAAGACCTGCTGCCCGTCATCAGCTTCAACGCCAAGGCCAGCAAGGAGGATCAGCAAAAGCACAACGACTTCGTGACTCGAATGGTCGAACGCGGCTACACCGACAAACAGGTACGGCTTCTTTCCGAATGGTACCTACGGGTACGGAAGTCGCAGTGAAGCAGCTGCAAGCTTCTAGCTACAAGCTGCAAGAACAAAGCGCGTAACCCAGAGATGCCCGGGAACCTGCTTTTACTTGCAGCTTGAAGCTCACAACTTGAAGCTGCCCGGAGGGCTTCCTATGAGTTATGTGATCGACCGACGTCTCAATGGCAAGAACAAGAGCACGGTAAACCGCCAGCGTTTCCTGCGGCGCTACCGTGACCACATCAAGAAGGCTGTCGAAGAGGCGGTCAGCCGGCGCTCCATTACCGATATGGAGCACGGCGAACAGATCAGTATTCCCGGTCGCGACATCGACGAACCGGTGCTTCACCACGGCCGCGGCGGCAAGCAGACCGTGGTTCATCCCGGCAACAAGGAATTTACTGCCGGCGAACATATCGCACGGCCACCTGGAGGTGGCGGCGGACGCGGTCCGGGCAAGGCTGGCAACTCCGGCGAAGGCATGGACGAGTTCGTCTTCCAGATCACTCAGGAAGAGTTCCTCGAATTCATGTTCGAAGACCTCGAACTGCCGAACCTGGTCAAGCGTAACCTGAGCGGCACCGACACCTTCAAAACCGTACGCGCAGGGATCAGCAACGAAGGCAACCCGTCACGGATCAACATCATCCGCACCCTGCGCTCGGCGCACGCACGGCGTATCGCCCTGTCCGGCAGCAGCCGCGCGAAACTGCGCGAAGTCAAAGAGGAACTTGAGCGACTGAGACGCGAAGAGCCAGACAACTTCGGCGATATTCAGGAACTCGAAGCGGAAATCGAAAAACTCAGTGCGCGCATCCACCGCGTGCCGTTCCTCGATACGTTCGACCTGAAATACAACTTGCTGATCAAACAGCCGAACCCGAGCTCGAAAGCCGTCATGTTCTGCCTGATGGATGTTTCCGGCTCCATGACCCAGGCGACCAAGGACATCGCCAAACGCTTTTTCATCCTGTTGTACCTGTTCCTGAAACGGAACTACGACAAGATCGACGTGGTGTTCATCCGCCACCACACCAGTGCCCGGGAAGTCGACGAAGAAGAGTTTTTCTATTCGCGGGAAACCGGCGGCACCATTGTTTCCAGCGCCCTGAAACTGATGCAGGAGATCATGGCCGAGCGTTACCCGAGCAACGAGTGGAACATCTACGCGGCGCAGGCTTCCGACGGCGACAACTGGAACGATGACTCGCCGATCTGCCGTGACATTCTGATCAACCAGATCATGCCGTTTGTGCAGTACTACACTTACGTGGAGATCACCCCGCGCGAACATCAGGCCCTGTGGTACGAGTATGAACGCATCGCCGAAGCCTTCTCTGACACTTTTGCCCAGCAGCAACTGGTCTCGGCCGGGGATATCTATCCGGTCTTCCGTGAACTCTTCCAGCGCAGGTTAGTGACATGACCGCCAAAGAGCAGAAGCGCCAACCCATTTCCACCGGCTCCGAATGGACGTTCGAGCTGATCCAGACCTACGACCGCGAAATCGCCCGGATCGCGGCCCGCTATGCCCTGGATACCTATCCCAACCAGATCGAAGTGATAACCGCCGAGCAGATGATGGACGCCTATGCCTCGGTCGGCATGCCGCTGGGTTACCACCATTGGTCCTACGGCAAACACTTCCTCAGCACCGAAAAATCCTACAGCCGTGGGCAGATGGGCCTGGCCTACGAAATCGTGATCAACTCCGATCCGTGCATTGCTTACCTGATGGAAGAAAACACCATCTGCATGCAGGCGCTGGTGGTGGCGCACGCGTGCTACGGCCACAACAGCTTCTTCAAGGGCAACTACCTGTTCCGCACCTGGACCGATGCCAGCTCGATCATCGATTACCTGGTGTTTGCCAAGCAGTACATCATGCAGTGCGAGGAGCGCCACGGCATCGATGCCGTGGAAGACTTGCTCGACTCCTGCCATGCCCTGATGAACTACGGCGTCGACCGCTACAAGCGGCCGTATCCGATTTCCGCCGAAGAGGAAAGGCGGCGGCAGAAGGATCGCGAAGAGCACCTGCAGAAGCAGATCAACGATCTGTGGCGCACCATCCCCAAAGGCGCGGACAAGTACAGCGACAGGGACAACGCACGCTTCCCGGCCGAGCCGCAGGAAAACATCCTGTACTTCATCGAGAAACACGCGCCGTTGCTTGAGCCATGGCAGCGCGAGATCGTGCGGATCGTGCGCAAGATCGCCCAATATTTTTATCCACAGCGCCAGACCCAGGTGATGAACGAAGGCTGGGCGACGTTCTGGCACTACACGCTGATGAATGACCTGTACGACGAAGGTCTGGTCACCGACGGTTTCATGATGGAGTTCCTGACGTCGCACACCAGCGTGGTGTTCCAGCCGGGTTTCGACAGCCCTTACTACAGCGGCATCAACCCTTATGCACTAGGCTTCGCCATGTACCGCGACATTCGGCGCATGTGTGAAGAACCTACCGAAGAAGATCGTCACTGGTTCCCGGAAATTGCCGGGAGCGACTGGCTGTCGACCATCAAATTCGCCATGAGCAGCTTCAAGGATGAGAGTTTCATCCTGCAGTATCTGTCGCCGAAGGTGATCCGTGACCTGAAACTGTTCAGCATCATGGATGACGATCAGAAGGACGACTTGCTGGTGCCTGCGATTCATGACGAACCCGGCTACCGGATCATTCGCGAAACCCTGGCCGCGCAGTACAACCTCGGCAATCGTGAACCGAACGTGCAGATCTACAGCATTGATCGGCGCGGGGACCGTTCACTGACCTTGCGTCACCAACAGCACGATCGCAAACCGCTGGGAGACTCCACTGACGAGGTGCTTAAACATCTGCATCGCTTGTGGGGCTTCGATATCCATCTGGAAACCCTGCAAGGCGACCAGATCATGAAAACCCATCACGTTCCGCCACGCAGTGAACACAGCGAAGGGGATTACGGCCGGCTCGACCTCGCCGTCATTCATCTTTGAAACGGTTCTGGCCTCCGAAAGTCCGACACAAGAGTTATCCTGTCGGGCTAACGGAGGTTTTTTATGCAGATTTTCAAGGTTGGCGGTGCCGTACGTGATCGCTTGCTGGGCAAACCGGTTACGGACATCGATTGGGTGGTGGTCGGCGCCACAACAGAAGAAATGCTCGCCAAGGGTTATCGCCCGGTCGGCTCGGATTTCCCGGTATTTCTTCACCCAAAAAGCGGCGAGGAATACGCCCTCGCCCGCACCGAGCGTAAAAGCGGTCGCGGTTATGGCGGCTTCACCTTTCACGCCAGCCCCGAAGTCACGCTTGAAGAAGACCTGATTCGTCGCGACCTGACCATCAACGCCATGGCCGAGGACGATCAGCTGAACCTGACCGATCCGTACCATGGCCAGCGCGATCTTGAAGCTCGAATCCTGCGCCACGTTTCTCCGGCGTTCGCCGAAGATCCTCTCCGCGTTCTGCGTGTTGCCCGCTTTGCCGCGCGTTACGCCGGGCTCGGCTTCACGGTCGCGCCGGAAACCCTGGAACTGATGCGCCAGCTCAGCGAGTCCGGTGAACTGGAGGCGTTGACCGCCGAACGCAGCTGGAAAGAAATCTCCCGTGCACTGCTGGAAGATCGGCCGCAGGTATTTATTGAGGTGCTACGCGACTGCGGCGCGTTAAAGGTACTGATGCCGGAAGTCGACGCGCTTTTTGGTGTGCCACAACCGGAAGCGCATCACCCGGAAATCGATACCGGCCTGCACACACTCAGCGTGCTGGAGCAGTCGGCGCTGCACAAACAACCGCTGACCGTGCGCTGGGCTTGTCTGCTGCATGACCTCGGCAAAGGCCTGACGCCGGAAGAAGAGTGGCCACGGCACATCGCCCATGAGCACACCGGACTCAAGCTGATCAAAGCTGTCAACGAACGCTTCAAGGCGCCGAAGGATTGTCAGGAGTTAGCGCTACTGGTCGGCAAGTACCACACTCATGGACACCGGGCACTGGAGTTAAAGGCTTCGACATTGCTGGAGCTGCTGCAGAGTTTTGACGTGTATCGCCGACCGCAGCGCTTCGAAGAATTTATTGCTGCGTGCGAGATGGATGCGCGGGGACGCAAAGGGATGGAACAGAGAAGTTATCCACAGGCGGATTATTTGCGCGGCGCTGCCAAGGTTGCTCGGGAAGTCGCGGTGCAGCCGTTGCTGGAGAAGGGATTCAAGGGGCCGGAGCTGGGTGAGGCGCTGAAGCGTGAGCGACTGAAGGCGTTGAAGGCTTACAAAGAGAACGCCTGAAGCAAGATCAGAAGATCGCAGCCTGCGGCAGCTCCTACGCGGGAATATGCGTTTCTCTGCAGGAGCTGCCGCAGGCTGCGATCTTTTGCTTTAAAGATTCGGCGGGGTTAACTGCTTACCCCGCCACTCGAACGCCACCGGCGCCAGCACCTGATCAATCTGCGTCTCAGCCCACAACGTCGCGAAGCTTTTTCCCACACCCGGATGCACGCGATCCGGCGCAATCAGCGACAGCGGCCACAGCACAAAGGCATTTTTCAGAATCTCCGCGCGCGGCAGAACCAGTCCGTCGAAATTTCCCGCCAGTTCGCCATACAGCAGCACATCGATATCCAGCGGCAGCCCCTTGCGATCCGGTGCGTAGCGACCGTTGTCCGCCTCAATGAATTTCAAGCGACGATCCAGCTCCATCAGCGGCAGGTCGGTATACGCCGACACCACAAAGTTGAAGAAAGGCCCGCTTTTGATCCCGACCGGCTGGCTTTCGAACACCGCCGAACAGCGGATATCCACCAGAAACGTCGCCAAAGCGTCGAGACCAGCGCACAGATGAGTTTCGCGCTCGATATTGCTACCGAGCCCAAGGTAGATCTGAGTCAGCGACATCCGCGCTCGATCTCCACACCCACGCCGCCCTTGGCCGCGGGCACCGCACCTGGCTTGGTCAGCTTCAAGCGCACCCAAGTGATGTTGAATTCGCTCATCAACACTGCGACCAGACGCTCGGCAAAGGTCTCGACCAATTGAAACTGCGCCTGCTCGGCAAAGGCCTGGATTCGCGTGGATACGCTCGCATAGTCAAGCGCCAGGGTCAGGTCGTCACCGGCGGCGGCCGGGCGATTGTCCCAGGCGAAGCTCAGATCAAGTCGCAGGCACTGTCGGATGCCGCGCTCCCAGTCGTAGGCACCGATCACGGTGTCGACTTCCAGGCCCTCGATAAACACTCTGTCCAAGCACTTCTCTCCACTGCACGACAAGGGCGCAATGCGCCGTTAGAATCAGGGCGTCCTCGCCCGGAATAGTTAGCATGTTTTGGTTACTGGCGACTCTCGCCTACCTGCTCGGCTCGCTGTCCTTCGCCATTTTGCTCAGCCGCCTGACCGGAAACCCGGATCCGCGAATGAGTGGCTCGGGCAATGCCGGCGCCACCAACATGCTGCGCCTGGCCGGTCGCAAACTGGCGATCCTGACCCTGCTCGGTGATCTGTGCAAAGGCCTGGTGCCGGTGCTGATTGCCTCGGCAGTGGGCCTTTCGCTACAGGATCAGGCGTGGATCGGCGTGTGCGCCGTGATCGGTCACCTGTTCCCGCTGTACTTTCGCTTTCGTGGCGGCAAGGGTGTCGCCACCGCTGCCGGCATGCTGCTGGGCCTGTATCCGCCCGCCGCGCTGCTGGCAGTATGCGCCTGGTTGCTGACGTTTTACCTGACCCGCACCAGCTCGCTCGCAGCACTGATCGCCACCCCCTTGACCCTGCCGCTGCTGGCCTGGCAGGAACCGGAGGCGCTGTTGCCGATGAGCGCGCTGACACTGCTGATCGTTTGGCGCCACCGCGGCAATCTACGCGACCTGTTTGCCGGGCGCGAACGGCATTTCTGAATACCGTCCATGAGCGCCACTCATCACAGCGCCGACAACTGCTCCATCGGCCAGCGCGCCTGCACGCTGATTGCCAGACTTTCCTGCTGACCGGCCTGCAAGCGCTGGCAACCGGCAAACGCGATCATCGCGCCATTGTCGGTGCAGAACTCGGGACGGGCGTAGAACACATCACCTTTCATGTCGCCGAGCATCTTTTCCAACGAAACGCGCAAGGCTTTGTTGGCGCTGACGCCACCAGCGATCACCAGACGCTTCATGCCGGCCTGCTTCAGGGCCCGTTTGCACTTGATGGTCAAAGTCTCCACCACGGCCTGTTGGAACGCCAGCGCGATGTCGCAACGGGCTTGCTCGTTGTCGTCCCCGGCGCTGACGCACTGCTGCCAGGCGTTGAGAGCAGAGGTTTTCAGACCACTGAAGCTGAATTGCAGACCCGGGCGATCGCACATCGGACGCGGAAAGGTGAAACGTCCTGCGACGCCCTTCTCGGCCAGTTTGGCGATTTCCGGGCCACCCGGATAATTGAGGCCCATCATCTTCGCGGTTTTGTCGAACGCTTCACCGGCAGCATCGTCGAGGGTCTCGCCGAGCAGACTGTACTGGCCAATGCCATCGACCTGAACCAGCTGCGTATGACCGCCGGAAACCAACAAAGCGACGAACGGAAATTCCGGCGGTTTTGGCTCAAGCATCGGCGCCAGCAAGTGGCCTTCCATGTGGTGCACACCGAGCGCAGGAATACCCCAGGCAAAGGCCAGTGCCTGAGCACAGGAAGCACCGACCAGCAGCGCGCCAACCAGCCCAGGACCCGCGGTATAGGCGATTGCATCGATCTCGGTCGGCACGCAGTCCGCCTCGGCCAACACCTGACGGATCAAGGGCAGCATGCGTTTTACGTGGTCACGCGAGGCGAGCTCCGGCACCACACCGCCATAGGCACGGTGCAGGTCGATCTGGCTGAACAGTGCGTCGGCCAGCAGGCCACGTTCGCTGTCGTATAATGCGACGCCGGTTTCGTCGCAGGAGGTTTCTAATCCCAGTACTAGCATGGGTTTGCGCCTTGTTTAGGCTGAATTCGAAGGCGCGCATAATAGTCGCCGCGTGATGCCCCGACCAGCGGTTTTCGATCAGAGGCTTTGCATTCCGAGCGATGAGGGGTTAACATCCGCAACCCTTAAAAACCGACGTCTTCAAGTGCTCTTTTGCCGCGAGGATGTTGACCCCGGTAATGAATGAAGGTAGCTCTGGATGCCAGCCGTCAAAGTTAAAGAGAACGAACCCTTCGACGTAGCTCTGCGTCGTTTCAAGCGCTCCTGCGAAAAAGCCGGTGTACTGGCTGAAGTTCGTAGCCGCGAATTTTACGAGAAGCCAACTTCTGAGCGTAAGCGCAAAGCAGCAGCCGCTGTTAAGCGTCACGCCAAGAAAGTTCAGCGCGAACAGCGCCGCGCCGTTCGTCTGTACTAATACACAGACGTTCGTTGCAAGCTTCTTTGCCTAAGCCCGGCTCTCAGCCGGGCTAATGGCATTTGCGTAAAACGCTTGATGCTTCAACGTCGAAGCCGCACACGCGACCTAGACGAATCTGCTTCACACGTCAGACCTGGCTCTTTTGCCAGCGGTGCACGTCTTTTCTGACGAGCCTTTCAAGGCTACTGACGAGCACACCCACTGATTCCTCTCACGACGATCAGCCCAAGGCACCTGCATGCGTGCCCGCTTTATTGAGCTATCCGAGGCCCTCAACCAGCCGTCAGCGGATTCAGCGCAACACTTTCAAATAGTCGAAGACTGATGAGTACTAACGTCAGTGGATTTTCGGCAGATACACTTCCCGACAGCGATTACGCAGACGACACCGGTCGAGCCGCATATTTTGCGTGCCTACAGTAACGACCCGCGTCCGACCGCCCTTCGTATCGGACTATTTACAGCGCAGACGACGAGAACGCCATGGCCGGGCTGATTCCCCAGAGCTTCATTGACGACCTGCTGAACCGCACCGACATCGTCGACGTGGTCAGCTCGCGCGTGCAATTGAAGAAGGCCGGCAAGAACTACACCGCCTGTTGCCCGTTTCACAAAGAGAAAACCCCGTCGTTCAGCGTCAGCCCCGACAAGCAGTTCTATTACTGCTTCGGCTGCGGCGCCGGCGGCAATGCCCTCGGCTTTCTCATGGATCACGACAACCTGGATTTTCCTCAGGCTGTCGAAGACCTGGCCAAAGCCGCCGGCATGGAAATCCCTCGCGAAGAAAGCGGCCGCGAGCGCAAGCCACGGCAACCGACCGATTCGCCGCTATACCCGTTGCTCACCGCCGCCGCCGACTTTTACAAGCAGGCGCTCAAGAGCCATCCCGCCCGCAAGGCTGCCGTGGATTACCTCAAGGGCCGCGGCCTGACCGGCGAAATCGCCCGCGACTTCGGCCTCGGTTTCGCGCCGCCGGGCTGGGACAACCTGTTCAAACACTTGAGCAGTGACACACTCCAGCAGAAAGCCATGATCGACGCCGGCCTGCTGATCGAGAACGCCGAAACCGGCAAACGCTATGACCGCTTCCGCGATCGCGTGATGTTCCCGATCCGCGATACCCGTGGGCGGATCATCGCTTTCGGCGGTCGCGTGCTCGGCGACGACAAGCCGAAATACCTGAACTCACCGGAAACCCCGGTATTCCATAAAGGCCAAGAGCTCTACGGCCTTTATGAAGCGCGCAAGAACAACCGCAACCTCGACGAAATCATCGTCGTCGAAGGTTATATGGATGTCATCGCCCTCGCCCAGCAAGGCTTGAAGAATGCCGTCGCAACACTGGGCACTGCGACCAGCGAAGAACATCTGAAGCGCCTGTTCCGTGTCGTACCCAACGTACTGTTCTGCTTCGACGGCGACCAGGCCGGCCGCAACGCCGCGTGGCGCGCACTGGAAGCAACGCTGTCGAGCCTCCAGGATGGACGTCGCGCACGCTTTCTGTTTCTGCCCGAAGGCGAAGATCCGGACACCCTGGTGCGTGCCGAAGGCACTGACGCCTTCAAGGCCCGGATCAATCAGCACGCTCAGCCGCTGGCAGATTATTTCTTCCAGCAACTGACCGAAGAGGCCGATCCGCGCTCGCTCGAGGGCAAGGCCCACATGGCCACCCTCGCCGCACCGCTGATCGACAAAGTGCCTGGGGCGAACCTGCGCATCCTGATGCGTCAGCGCCTGACCGAAATTACCGGCCTGAGCAGCGAGACCGTCAGTCAGCTCGCACAAAGTGCGCCGCAGGAAGCACCGCCCGCCTACGATCCAGGCATCGATTACGACGCAATGCCGGATTACAGCGACTACCATCAGCCGCAGGCACAAGACATGTATGTGCCGCAGCAGGAGTGGACGCCGAAGAAACCCGGTGCTGGCGGTAAAAAATGGGACAAGAAGCCCTGGGACAAGAACGGCAAGCGTGGTGGTGATCGCGATCAGCAACGCCCGCGCACGCCGATTGGCGTCGAATCGCCAACCCTGACCGCCCTGCGTACGTTGCTCCATCACCCGCAACTGGCCGAGCGCGTCGAAGATGCCGGACACATTGCGGACGAGAATCAGACCAACGCCCAGTTACTTGTGGCGCTGCTCGAAGCCGTACAGAAGAATCCCAAGCTAAACTCATTTCAGTTGATCGCGCGATGGCACGGCACTGAACAGGGTCGCCTGCTCAAGGCACTGGCAGAAAAGGAATGGCTGATTGACGGAGATAACCTTGAACAACAGTTTTTCGACACCATTACTAGCTTGTCAGCCCGCCAACGCGAGCGAAATCTGGAACAGTTGCTCAGGAAAGCGCGTCAAAGCGAATTGAGCATCGAAGAGAAAAATCAACTGCGCGACCTACTAAGTCGCAATGTTTCCGCATCAAACCCGACCTCAACTGGCGCGTGAGGTCATAGCTCAGGTATAATCCTCGGCTTGTTTTTTGCCCGCCAAGACCTTCAGTGGATAGGGTGTTATGTCCGGAAAAGCGCAACAGCAGTCTCGTATTATTGAGTTGATCAAACTGGGTCGTGAGCAGAAGTATCTGACTTACGCCGAGGTCAACGACCACCTGCCCGAGGATATTTCAGATCCTGAGCAGGTGGAAGACATCATCCGCATGATTAACGACATGGGGATCCCCGTACACGAGAGTGCTCCGGATGCGGACGCCCTTATGTTGGCCGACGCCGATACCGACGAGGCCGCTGCGGAAGAAGCAGCCGCTGCGTTGGCAGCGGTGGAGACCGATATCGGTCGCACCACTGACCCAGTGCGCATGTACATGCGTGAAATGGGTACGGTCGAGCTTCTGACTCGTGAAGGCGAAATCGAAATCGCCAAACGTATCGAAGAGGGCATCCGTGAAGTGATGAGCGCAATCGCGCACTTCCCTGGCACGGTTGACCACATTCTCTCCGAGTACACCCGCGTCACCACCGAAGGTGGTCGCCTGTCCGACGTTCTGAGCGGTTATATCGACCCGGACGACGGCATTGCGCCGCCTGCCGAAGTGCCGCCGCCGATCGAAGCGAAAGCTGCCAAAGCTGACGACGACACCGACGACGATGAAGCCGAATCTTCCGATGACGAAGAAGAAGCCGAAAGCGGTCCGGATCCGGTTATCGCTGCCCAGCGCTTTGGCGCCGTGGCTGACCAGATGGAAATCACCCGCAAGGCCCTGAAAAAGCACGGTCGCAACAACAAGGCAGCGATTGCCGAGTTGCTCGCACTGGCCGAGCTGTTCATGCCGATCAAACTGGTACCGAAGCAATTCGAAGGCCTGGTCGAGCGTGTTCGCGGTGCCCTGGATCGTCTGCGTCAGCAAGAGCGCGCGATCATGCAACTGTGCGTACGTGATGCACGTATGCCACGCGCCGATTTCCTGCGTCAGTTCCCGAGCAACGAAGTCGACGAAAGCTGGTCCGACGCCCTGGCCAAAGGCAAGAGCAAGTACGCCGAAGCCATCGGTCGTGTGCAGCCGGATATCATTCGTTGCCAGCAGAAACTGATCGCGCTGGAAACCGAAACCGGTCTGACCATCGCAGAAATCAAGGACATCAACCGTCGCATGTCGATCGGTGAGGCCAAGGCCCGCCGCGCGAAGAAAGAAATGGTTGAAGCCAACTTGCGTCTGGTGATCTCGATCGCCAAGAAGTACACCAACCGCGGCCTGCAATTCCTCGATCTGATCCAGGAAGGCAACATCGGTCTGATGAAGGCGGTGGACAAGTTCGAATACCGTCGTGGTTACAAGTTCTCGACTTATGCCACCTGGTGGATCCGTCAGGCGATCACTCGCTCGATCGCCGACCAGGCCCGCACCATCCGTATTCCGGTGCACATGATCGAGACGATCAACAAGCTCAACCGTATTTCCCGGCAGATGCTGCAGGAAATGGGTCGCGAACCGACTCCGGAAGAGCTGGGCGAACGCATGGAAATGCCTGAGGACAAGATCCGCAAGGTATTGAAGATCGCTAAAGAGCCGATCTCCATGGAAACGCCGATCGGTGATGACGAAGACTCCCATCTGGGTGACTTCATCGAAGACTCGACCATGCAGTCGCCAATCGATGTCGCCACTGTTGAGAGCCTCAAAGAAGCGACTCGCGAAGTGCTGTCCGGCCTCACTGCCCGTGAAGCCAAGGTATTGCGCATGCGTTTCGGTATCGACATGAACACCGACCACACACTCGAAGAAGTGGGCAAACAGTTTGACGTAACGCGTGAGCGGATCCGTCAGATCGAAGCCAAGGCGCTGCGCAAGCTGCGCCACCCGACGCGAAGCGAGCATCTGCGCTCCTTCCTCGACGAGTGATACCAGAACCCCCGGCCCAGGCCGGGGGTTTTGTTTATATGGCAGATTAAATCCTTCGCAACGCCCCTCCCCCGCATACCCCGTCTACACTCGAAACAATCATCCCCGAGCCATAACGAGAGCGTTATGCCCAGATTGGCGTCCGTGCTTTTTTTGCTGTCACTGATGATCTGGACCGCAACGGCTGACGCGCTGACTCTGACCGATGAAGAACGTAGCTGGCTGGCGGCTCACCCGGACTTGCGCCTGGGTGTCGATGCGTCGTGGCCGCCCTTTGAATTTCGCGACGATCAGAACCGCTATCAGGGCCTGGCGGCCGACTATATCGACGTGATTCGCCAACGCCTGGCGATCAAATTGACCCCCATCGAACCGGTGAGCTGGACGGTGGTGCTGGAACAAGTGAAGTCGGGCAAGATCGACCTTCTACCCGGCATCATGTCCACCCCTGAACGCCAGACCTACCTGTCGTTCACCCGCCCTTATCTCGACTTCCCGATCGTCATCCTCGCCCACATCGGCGGCGCGCAACCACGCAAGCTCGACGACCTGTACGGCTTGAAGATCGCCGTGGTGGAAAACTATGCACCCCACGAACTGCTGCGCACCCATCACCCTGATCTGAATCTGGTGGCTATGCCGAATGTCAGTTCGGCATTGCAAGCGCTGGCGACCGACGAAGTGGACGCCGTTGTCGGCGACCTCGCTTCCAGTGTCTGGAGCCTGCGTCAGCTCAAGCTCGACGGTTTGTACGTCAGCGGCGAAACCCCTTATCGCTACCAACTGGCGATGGCCGTGCCCCGTGACAACAAGGTACTGGTGGGGATTCTCGACAAAGTGCTGGCCGACATGAGCCCGGATGAAATCAGCAGCATTCAGGAGCATTGGGTCGGCAACGTCCTTGATCACCGGACATTCTGGTCGGACCTGCTGATCTACGGTTTACCGGGGCTGTTGTTGTTGGTGACGATTCTCGCCGTGGTAATCCGCATCAACCGCCGCCTGAGTTCGGAAATCGCCCGACGCATCGACCTCGAACAGGAATTGCGCAGCAGCGAATACCACTATCGCGGCCTGGTCGAGAGTCTGTCGGCGATTGCTTGGGAAGCGCGGATGAGCGACTTCACCTACAGCTATGTGTCGCCCCACGCCGAAGACTTGCTCGGCTACCCGCAATCCCATTGGCTGATCCCCGGTTTCTGGCACAACATCATTCATCCGGCCGATCTGACTCGCACGCAAAGTTACTGCAAAGAAGCCCTGCGCGAGGGTCGCGATCACATCGTCGATTATCGTGTCATCACCGCTGACGGCCGTTGTTTGTGGGTGCGCGACATCGTCAGCCTGATCGAACACGGTCATGAGCCGGTGATGCGCGGCTTGATGATCGACATCAGCGAAATCAAGCGCACTGAAGAGGCGCTGCGGCTTTCGGAACAGAAATTCGCCTCGGTCTTCCAGCAATGCCCGGACATTCTGGTGATTGCACGGCTGTCCGATGGCTGCCTGCTGGAGGTCAACGAAGCGTTTGAAGAACAGATCGGGCTGAAAGCCGAGGAAGTGCTGGGGCAAACGGCGACCGACCTCAATATCTGGGGCATTCCCGGCGTCGGTCCGGGGCTGCTGCAGCGTTTGCAGGCGGGCAGTATTCGCAATCTGGAGATGCCCTTTCGCCGCAACAACGGCCAGTTGTTCACCGGCCTGATTTCCGCCGAGCCGTTTGATCTGGATACCACGCCAGCCTTGGTGGTCGTTGTACGTGACATCACCCAGCTCAAGGAAACCCAGCAGCAACTGCAAACCTCCGAGGAGAAGTTCGCCAAAGCCTTCCATGCCTCACCGGACGGTTTGTTGTTATCGCGCCAGAGCGATGGCTTGCTGCTGGAGGTCAACGAAGGTTTCAGTCGTATCACCGGTTTCAATAGCGCCATGTCGGTGGATCGCTCGGCGCTGGATCTGGGCATCTGGGTCAACCTCAACGAGCGTAAACAGATGCTCGATCTGTTGCATCGCGACGGCTTCGTCCGTGACTTCACCTGCCATATCCGCCGCAGTGACGGGCAGATTCGCCTCTGTGAAGTCTCCAGCCGTCCGCTGCCGATCGGTGAAGAAGACTGCATGCTGACCATCGCCCGGGACATCACCGAGCGCCATCTGATGCAGGAAAAACTGCAACAGGCCGCCACCGTGTTCGAAAGCACCGCTGAGGGCGTGTTGATCACTGACACTCAACAGCACATCAGTGCGGTCAATCGCGCCTTTACCGAGATTACCGGTTACAGCGAAAGCGAAGCGCTCGGCCATACGCCGCGCCTGCTCGCCTCCGGCCTGCACGACAGCGCCTTTTACGCGGCAATGTGGCACCAGTTGACCGACGAAGGTCACTGGCAAGGCGAGATCTCCAACCGGCGCAAGAACGGCGAGTTGTACCCGAGCTGGCTGACCATCAGTGCTGTGCGCAACCGCGACAAGTTCATTACTCACTTTGTCGCGGTATTTGCCGACATCTCCAGTCTCAAGCATGCGCAAGCCAAACTCGACTATCAGGCACACCACGACCCGCTCACCGGCCTGCCGAACCGCACACTGTTCGAAAACCGCCTGTTGATGGCACTGAACAGTCAGCAGGAAAACGGCGGTCAGGGCGCCGTGCTGTTTCTCGATCTCGACCGCTTCAAACACATCAATGACAGCCTCGGCCATCCGGTCGGCGACCTGCTGCTCAAGGGCATCGCCGTGCGCCTGAAAGAGCAACTGCGCGACATCGATACCGTGGCGCGTCTGGGCGGTGACGAATTCATCATTCTGCTGCCCGGCCTGCAACAGGCCAGTGATGCCGACAACATTGCCACCAAACTGCTCAACTGCTTTGGTGCGCCGTTCCAGGCTGGCGAGCATGAGTTCTTCATCAGCGCCAGCATCGGCACCAGCCTCTATCCACGGGACGGTTGCGACGTCGCCACACTGGTGAAAAACGCCGACGCAGCCATGTACCGCTCCAAGGCCAAGGGCCGCAACCGCGTCGAGAGCTACACCCGCGACCTCACGGCCCAGGCCAGCGAGCGCATCGCGCTGGAACACGAACTGCGCCGGGCTATCGAGCGCGATGAACTGTTTCTCTACTACCAGCCGAAAATCAGCCTCGACGATCATCGCCTGGTCGGTGCAGAGGCGCTGATTCGCTGGCGTCACCCGACTTTCGGCGACGTACCGCCAGAGCACTTCATTCCGTTGGCCGAAGAAAACGGCATGATCCTGCAGATCGGTGACTGGGTGCTGGAGACCGCGTGCCGGCAAATGTTCGAGTGGAATCAGATCTACGACAGCCTCGGCCCACTCTCGGTAAACCTCGCCGGCGCGCAACTGCGTCAACCGAATCTGCTTGGGCGCATCGAACAACTGCTCAACGACAACCACCTGCAGCCGGATTTACTGCAACTGGAAATTACCGAGAATTTCATCATGAGTCAGGCCGAAGAGGCGCTGGCCGTGTTGCACCAGCTCAAACACCTCGGCGTACAACTGGCGATCGATGATTTCGGTACCGGATATTCCTCGCTCAGTTACCTCAAGCGCCTGCCGCTGGATATCCTCAAAATCGACCAGTCGTTTGTCCGCGGATTGCCCGACGACCCCCACGACGCGGCCATTGTCCGAGCCATCATCGCGCTGGGACGGAGCATGCAATTCACGGTCATCGCCGAGGGCGTGGAAACCCAGGCGCAACAACAATTCCTCGCCGCTGAAGGTTGCGAGCAGATCCAGGGCTACATTGTCAGCCTGCCGTTACCACCAGAAGAATTCGCAGCAACGTTTCTTCGTGTAACCGTATCGGATTATTCGGATAGCACAGCCGAGAAACCGTCGCTATAATCCGCGACCTACTGAGGGCCTATAGCTCAGTTGGTTAGAGCAGAGGACTCATAATCCTTTGGTCCACGGTTCAAGTCCGTGTGGGCCCACCAAATTGAAAGCCGCGCTAAATGCGCGGCTTTTTCTTGGGCGATGGATTAGGGTTCGACGTCTTGGCGAGCGTAATGTACGGAAGGCCATTGTTAGGAATACAACCGCAAGATCTGTAGGAATGTTCCCAAACTAAGTTTTCTCCCCTCTCCGCGCGTTGTTGACCGTTTCTCCAGACGAGTAATCTCCGGACGCCTCCGCCAGTCCAGGATCGATTTCATGCTCGTGAATGCTGCGCCACTGATAAAGGAAGCAGCCGACCAGCAAACCTGGATCGACCTCGCCTTACCCGATCTCAGAACCTTATCAAGAGAACTTCGGTCGGCCGCGATAGAAGAGGTTAAAAGGGCTGAGAACGCAGAAGGCGCGCTCAAAATCCTCTCGGATCACTTTGGGTTTGTCGACGAGTCATTATTGGCCGTTACCATCCTCACACCCATCGGGAACGTCACGGTCCTGAGAGACAAACTGGCCCACATCGTCGAGAAACGTCCAGATTCCCGAGAACGTTATGTTCGACATGCCATAGATACGCTGACGGGACCTTTTGAAATATGGAAAGTTCTCTACGATAACGGCGGATACCGAATGGCATTCATTAACGCCTACGAGGCAAAAAACGACATGCTTGTCGTGGTCGATGTGCGAAACGGGCATGTCCTCTGGAACTTCATGCACGCTCCCGCCAGAGCGATGAACAAACACCGCCAAGGCGAACTTTTGTACAAGCGGTACATTCTTGAAGACAAAGAAAAGGGCAGCCATTTGGCTGCCCTTGATATTTTGAATCCTGATATTTGCATCCTCAGGAAATGGGATGAAGAGGTCTCACCTTACACCGATGTTGCAGCATCGCTGAGGTACCTACGTCCACTAATGCCCTGCAAGGCAGCGGATTTCGCGCTCTTGCTGGCATTTTTGATAAATAGGCCAACCAAGTCAAATCAAATATCCGATGTATTGTTTCAGCGCAACGATGCCATCGATTCTTGGGTGAACAATTCAAACATCGCCTGCAAGCGTGTTGCTGACAGTGTCTGTAACATGCGTACTCACCGCCCCCACACCCATGGAGCCGCACCCTTGCCAGACACCCGCCCGCCCGTGCTCGATGAAATCGACCGTCAGCTGATCGCCGCCCTGCAAATCAACGCCCGCGAAAGCGTTGCCATGCTCGCCCGGCAATTGGGCATTGCCCGCACCACCGTGACGTCGCGACTGGCGCGCCTGGAAAAAGCCAAAGTGATCACCGGCTATGGCGTGCGTCTGGGTCAACGCGTGGTCGATGGTGGCTTGCAAGCCTACGTCGGGATCAAGGTGCAGCCGCGTTCCGGCAAGGACGTGGTGCGCCGGTTGAGTGCGATGGCGCAGGTGCAGCAACTGTGTGCGGTGAGTGGCGAGTTTGATTATGTGGCGTGGTTGCGTACGGATTCGCCGGAGCAACTGGATCAGTTGCTCGATCAGATTGGCAGCGTGGACGGGGTGGAGAAAACCACGACGTCGATCATTTTGAGTAGCAAGATTGATCGGGGGCAGCCGGTTTAAGATTTTGATCGGGCTTCTCGGGTGAATTTCAGTGCGTCTTCGCGAACAGGCTCGCTCCCACTTTTGGTCGGTCTGCAGCCTCAAATCGTCATATTGATCGTTAATTTGTCAAAACGACGACACTTTGCGTCTTATTAACGTGTTCTACGCTCCCTAGAATGGCTGGCATCTTTTCCTATACTCAGACGCGCATCCTGCGTCGGGTCGCCAGCAAGGTCAGCCATGAACAAGAACAATCGCCATCCTGCAGACGGTAAGAAACCAGTCACCATTTTCGGTCCGGACTTTCCGTTCGCCTTTGACGACTGGATCGAACACCCGGCCGGTCTCGGTACTATTCCTGAGCACAACCACGGCGCCGAAGTGGCGATTGTCGGCGCCGGCATCGCCGGTCTGGTGGCCGCTTACGAGCTGATGAAGCTCGGACTGAAACCGGTGGTTTACGAGGCCTCGAAACTCGGTGGTCGTCTGCGCTCGCAGGCGTTCAACGGCACGGACGGCATCGTCGCGGAACTGGGCGGCATGCGTTTCCCGGTGTCCTCCACCGCGTTCTATCACTACGTCGACAAGCTCGGCCTTGAGACCAAACCGTTCCCGAACCCGCTGACGCCGGCCTCCGGCAGCACCGTGATCGATCTGGAAGGCAAAACCCATTACGCACAGAAACTGGCGGATCTTCCTGCACTGTTCCAGGAAGTGGCTGACGCCTGGGCGGATGCCCTGGAAGCCGGCTCGCAGTTCGCCGATATCCAGCAAGCCATTCGCGACCGCGATGTGCCGCGCCTGAAAGAGTTGTGGAATACCTTGGTGCCGCTGTGGGACGACCGCACGTTCTATGACTTCGTCGCCACCTCCGAGGCCTTCGCCAAGCTGTCGTTCCATCATCGCGAAGTGTTCGGTCAGGTTGGTTTCGGTACCGGCGGCTGGGACTCGGACTTCCCCAATTCGATGCTGGAAATCTTCCGTGTGGTGATGACCAACTGTGACGATCACCAGCACTTGGTGGTCGGCGGCGTCGAACAAGTCCCACAAGGCATCTGGCGCCATGTGCCGGAACGCTGCGTGCACTGGCCTGAAGGCACCAGCCTGAAATCCCTGCACCGTGGCGCACCGCGTTCCGGCGTGAAGAAAATCGCCCACGCGCCAGATGGCCGTTTCGCGGTCACCGACAACAACGGCGACACCCGCGAATACGCCGCCGTGCTGACCACGTGCCAGAGCTGGCTGCTGACCACGCAGATTGAATGCGACGAAACCCTGTTCTCGCAGAAGATGTGGATGGCCCTCGACCGCACGCGCTACATGCAGTCGTCGAAGACATTCGTGATGGTCGACCGGCCGTTCTGGAAGGACAAGGACCCGGAAACCGGCCGCGACCTGATGAGCATGACCCTCACCGATCGCCTGACCCGCGGCACCTATCTGTTCGACAACGGCGACGACAAGCCGGGCGTGATCTGCCTTTCCTATTCGTGGATGAGCGACGCTTTGAAGATGCTTCCGCATCCGGTGGAAAAGCGCGTTGAGCTGGCGTTGAATGCGTTGAAAAAGATCTACCCGAAAGTCGATATCGCTGCGCGGATCATCGGTGATCCGATCACCGTGTCGTGGGAAGCTGACCCGTACTTCCTCGGTGCATTCAAGGGCGCGCTGCCCGGCCACTACCGCTACAACCAGCGCATGTACGCGCACTTCATGCAGGACGACATGCCCGCCGAGCAGCGTGGGATCTTTATCGCCGGCGACGACGTTTCGTGGACGCCGGCATGGGTTGAAGGCGCGGTGCAGACTTCGCTCAACGCGGTTTGGGGGATCATGAAGCATTTTGGCGGCGCGACACATAAAACGAACCCGGGCCCGGGTGATGTGTTCAAAGACATCGGCCCTATCGCCCTGCCCGAGTAAGAGGAATCCCTGATGCGTGTAGCCCTTTACCAATGTCCACCGCTGCCCCTGGACCCCGCCGCCAACCTGCAACGCCTGCATCAACTGGCGATGGAGGCCAAGGGCGCCGACCTGCTGGTGTTGCCGGAGATGTTCATGACCGGCTACAACATTGGCGCCGAAGCGGTGAGTACACTGGCCGAGGTCTACAACGGCGAATGGGCGCAGCAGATCGGCCGGATCGCCAAGGCTGCCGGTTTGGCTATTGCGTATGGTTATCCCGAGCGCACCGCCGATGGGCAGATTTACAACGCCGTGCAGTTGATCGATTCGCACGGTGAGCGCCTGTGCAATTACCGCAAGACGCATCTGTTCGGTGATCTGGATCGCTCGATGTTCAGTCCGGGCGATGATGACTTCCCCATCGTCGAACTCAACGGCTGGAAACTCGGTTTCCTGATCTGCTACGACCTCGAGTTTCCGGAAAACACCCGACGTCTGGCACTCGCTGGCGCCGAACTGATTCTGGTGCCAACGGCGAACATGATTCCGTTCGATTTCGTCGCCGACGTCACCGTGCGTTCGCGCGCCTTCGAAAACCAGTGCTACGTGGCCTACGCCAACTATTGCGGCAGCGAAGGCGACATCCATTATTGCGGGCAAAGCAGCCTCGCCGCACCGGATGGCAGCCGTATCGCCCAGGCCGGACTCGACGAAGCGCTGATCATCGGCGAACTCGATCGGCAGTTGATGCTCGACTCACGCGCCGCCAATCGCTACCTCAGTGATCGCCGCCCGGAGCTTTACGGCGCGCTCAACCAGCGCTAATCCGCTAGCATTGGCACTTCACTGTTCTGGAAGTGCCCATGCCTGCGCCGACCCACCCCTGCCCCCACACTGAAACCCTGGCCAACGGCTTGCGCGTGACCCTGCGTCATGTGCCTGACCTGAAGCGCTGCGCGGCTGCTTTGCGCGTGGCCGCCGGTAGCCATGACGTGCCGCTGGCGTGGCCGGGGCTGGCGCATTTTCTTGAGCATTTGCTGTTTCTCGGCACCGAGCGTTTTCCCACGGGCGAAGGGCTGATGGCTTACGTGCAAGGTCACGGTGGGCAAGTAAATGCCAGCACGCGTGAACGCGCTACAGACTTTTTCTTTGAGTTGCCGAACCGAGTATTCAGCGGTGGCCTGGAGCGTCTGTCAGACATGCTCGCCAGGCCGCGTATGAATCTGGACGATCAGTTGCGCGAACGCGAAGTGTTGCAGGCGGAATTTGTCGCCTGGTCGCAGGATCCTGCGGCGCAGCGGCAGTTTGCGTTGTATGAAGGTTTACCAGCAGACCATCCACTGCGCGGGTTTCACGCGGGTAACCGGGACAGCCTGAAGGTTGAAGATCCGGCATTTCAGCAGGCGTTGAAAGATTTCCACCAACAGTTTTATCAGACCGGGCAGATGACCTTGAGTCTGGTCGGGCCACAGAGCCTTGAAGAATTGAAATTGCTGGCGGAGCAATTCGCGGCGGCGTTACCGGCTGGGGATAAAGTTATGCAGGCTGCGCCCCTGCCGCTGGCGGTGAAAAGTTATCAACAGGTCGATGAGCAGTGCGCCAATCTGATGTTTGCCTTCGATGCCCTGCCTGAATCGTCCACCGAAGCTTTGGCGTTTCTTTGCCATTGGTTGAACAGCGCCAAGCCCGGCGGATTGCTCGCGCATTTGCAGCAGCAAAAACTGGCGAATGGATTAAACGCGGCGCCGGTTTATCACTTTGTCGGACAAGCCTTGCTGCACCTGGAATTCACCGCTCCCACCGAATCGCTAGTAGCCATTCGCGAACAACTGCTCGATTGGTTGAGCTTCTTTGCTCAGCAGGATTGGACGTCACTGCACAAAGAATACGCAGCCCTGCTTCAACGTCGGCAGCAAGTGAGCGGCGCACTGCAACTGGCACGGCTCGACAGTGAGCAGCTGGAAAACGGCCTGTCCGATGCCGGCGTTGAAGCACTTACACAGATACTCCGCGAAATCGGCACTGTGGATAACTTCAGTGCTCACTGGCACCTGCCTGCCGCCAATCCATTCCTGCGCGCCAGTGAAGCTTTGGCCAATGCCGGGCTGATTCGCGGCCAGACCAGCGCCCACCGAGGCCTGCGTACATTTGCTCAGGATCGCTCGCGCGGACGCCGCGAACGCTCGCCGATGCAGTTCAGCCAGGCTTTGCCGGACAGCGGCGATGACGGCGCGATCTACCTGCGTTGGCAGGTGGAAGCGGCAGCCAGCGCTGATCTGCTCTCAAGGTTGCAACGCAGTCTTCGGCTCATTCTGCAAGATGCGCGTGAGGCCGGGGTCGATTTGTCTTTTAGCGCCACTGGCAATCAATGGCTGCTGAAGCTCACCGGTCTGCAAGAGCCGATGCCCAGCGTCCTCGAGCACGCGCTGAAATGTCTGACGCAAGTTGATGCGGATTCCCCGCGCAGCGAGCCGGAAACGCCGCTTGTCGCCATCCGCCAACTGCTTAAAGCACTGCCGGAACACGTTCTGCAACCAGCAAAAACCGGCGATGACGCCAAACACCTGTGGACAACTTCGCGCTGGGACGGCCTCGCACTGGGCCTCAACCAACCAACGCAATCCGCCATGGGCCTGGCCCTGAGCCGCATACCCGGGATCCCGGACAATCAGTTGCCCGGGCCAACAGTGATCTTCGCGCAAAAGCACTGGCGCCACATCGATTCCGCATCCAGCGAACATGCCTTGCTGCTGCATTGCCCAACCGCCAGCCGTGACATCACAGACGAGGCAGCGTGGCGAATGCTCGCGCAACTGTGCCAGACACCGTTCTATCAGCGTTTGCGCATCGAACTGCAATTGGGCTACGCCGTGTTCAGTGCGCTGCGGCAGATCCAGGGTCAAACCAGTCTGCTGTTCGGCGTGCAATCGCCAAGTGCCAAACCTGCGGAGTTGCTTGAACACATTCAACAGTTTCTCAACGGCATTCCCGCGCTGATCGAACAGCTTGATGAAGCCAGCCTCAGCCAACACCGGCAAAACCTCGTCGATCAATTCGACGACGCCACGCTGGCCGGCAAAGATGCAGCCGAATTGCTCTGGCAGGCCAGGCTCACGGGCCACTCGTCGGATTATCTTGAGCAACTGATTGCTGCCATCGGCCAACTGGATCGCCAGGCACTGCTCAGCGCTACACAGCGCCTGATCAACGCCGAAGGCGGCTGGCTCTGCCTCGCCAGCGATCCAGCGCCCGAAACCCCATGGCAAGCGGCAAATTGATCATTACCGAGGCTGAAAGGAGCTTTCTCAAAGATTCACGGGCAATCCCGGTGAAATTTTGAGTAACATAGCAGCCTAACTATTTGGAACATCTCTGCGCTGCCGTGGACTATAACTATGGACAGCGCTATCCCACCCACCCTGAGGAGACACACCATGTCCTGGACAAAACCTGCTTACACCGACCTGCGTATCGGCTTCGAAGTCACCATGTACTTCGCCAGCCGCTGAGTTCTGCTTACGTAGAATTGCAGTGCAACGCCTCGGCTCGCCGAGGCGTTTTATTTTCCGCGTTGAAATGATGGAGTGTTCATGTTCGTCCAGATTCTGGGTTCGGCCGCTGGCGGCGGTTTTCCGCAGTGGAACTGCAACTGCGTCAATTGCGCAGGCTTTCGCGACGGCAGCCTGAATGCCAAGGCCCGCACCCAATCGTCCATCGCGATTTCCGATGACGGCGTGAACTGGGTGTTGTGCAATGCCTCGCCGGACATCCGCGCGCAGCTGCAAAGCTTCGCCCCGATGCAACCGGGCCGCGCCCTGCGTGACACCGGCATCAGCGCGATCATCCTGATGGACAGCCAGATCGACCACACCACCGGCCTGCTCAGTCTGCGCGAAGGTTGCCCGCATCAGGTCTGGTGCACGGACATGGTTCACGAAGACCTCAGTACCGGTTTTCCGCTGTTCAAGATGCTCACCCACTGGAACGGCGGGCTGGACTGGAATCGCATCGAACTCGACCAGAGCTTCACCGTGGCAGCGTGCCCAAACCTGCGTTTCACCCCGCTGCCACTGCGCAGTGCTGCGCCGCCGTACTCGCCGCACCGCTTCGATCCGCACCCAGGCGACAACATCGGTTTGATCGTTGAAGACCTGAACACCGGCGGCAAATTGTTCTATGCGCCGGGTCTGGGCAAGGTCGATGCGCCGTTGCTGGAGATCATGGCGAGCAGCGATTGCCTGCTGGTCGACGGCACGATGTGGGATGACGATGAAATGCAGCGTCGTGGCGTCGGCACTCGCACCGGTCGCGAGATGGGCCATCTGGCACAGAACGGACCTGGCGGCATGCTGGAAGTGCTGGAGCAGTTGCCTGAGCAGCGCAAAGTGCTTATCCACATCAACAACACCAACCCGATTCTCGATGAGGATTCGCCGGAGCGTGCGGAACTGGCGCGGCGTAATGTTGAAGTGGCGTTCGATGGCATGAGTATTGTGCTGTAAGCATTTGAGACCGCTGGGCGGTCTATCGCGAGCAGGCTCACTCCTACATTGGAATGCGATCACCTGTAGGAGTGAGCCTGCTCGCGATAAGGCCGGCACAGACACCAGATATTTCTAGGGTTGTTCCCCGGAGAACCGCAATGACCGACACCCCGCTTTCCCCGGCCGAATTCGAAGCGGCCCTGCGCGCCAAAGGCGCCTTCTACCACATCCACCACCCTTACCACGTGGCGATGTACCAAGGCCGCGCCACTCGCGAGCAGATTCAGGGCTGGGTCGCCAACCGCTTCTACTATCAGGTGAACATCCCCCTGAAAGACGCGGCGATCCTCGCCAATTGCCCGGACCGGGAAATCCGCCGCGAGTGGATTCAGCGCCTGCTCGACCACGACGGCGCCCCCGGCGAAGACGGCGGCATCGAAGCCTGGCTGCGTCTCGGTCAAGCGGTCGGTCTCGACCCGGATCAACTGCGCTCGCAGGAACTGGTGCTGCCCGGCGTGCGTTTCGCCGTCGATGCCTACGTCAACTTCGCCCGTCGCGCCAGTTGGCAGGAAGCCGCCAGCAGCTCGTTGACCGAACTGTTCGCGCCGCAGATTCACCAGTCGCGCCTCGACAGCTGGCCGCAGCATTACCCGTGGATCGACCCGGCCGGTTACGAATACTTCCGCACCCGCCTCGGTCAGGCGCGGCGTGATGTCGAGCATGGTCTGGCGATCACGCTGGAGCACTACAAGACCCGCGAAGGCCAGGAGCGCATGCTGGAAATTCTCCAGTTCAAACTGGACATTCTTTGGAGCATGCTCGATGCCATGAGCATGGCCTACGAACTGAACCGCCCGCCGTATCACAGCGTCACCGAACAACGGGTCTGGCATAAAGGAATCACCTTATGAGTTTCGACCGCAGCAAAGTCCCGACCTGGCGTCCCGGCTACCGCTTCCAGTACGAACCGGCACAAAAAGGTCATGTGCTGCTTTATCCGGAAGGCATGATCAAGCTCAATGAATCTGCCGCGCTGATCGGCGGCTTGATTGACGGTCAAAGCAATGTCGCGGCAATCATTGCCAAACTCGATGAGCAGTTCCCCGGCGTGCCCGAGCTCGGTGACGACATCGAGCAATTCATGGAGGTTGCCCGTGTGCAGCACTGGATCGAACTTGCCTGATCTGCCGGCCAAGCCTGAAGTCGGCCTGCCGCTGTGGCTGCTCGCCGAGCTGACCTACCGCTGCCCGCTGCAATGCCCGTACTGCTCCAATCCACTGGATTTTGCCGAGCAGGGCAAAGAGCTGACCACAGAACAATGGATCAAGGTATTTCGCGAAGCGCGGGAGATGGGCGCGGCGCAATTGGGCTTTTCCGGTGGCGAACCGCTGGTGCGTCAGGATCTCGCCGAGCTGATTCATGAAGCGCGACAGTTGGGTTTCTACACCAACCTGATCACTTCGGGCATCGGCCTGACCGAACAGAAAATCAGCGACTTCAAGAAGGCCGGCCTCGATCACATCCAGATCAGTTTCCAGGCCAGCGACGAGCAAGTGAACAACCTGCTCGCAGGCTCGAAAAAAGCCTTCGCGCAGAAGCTGGAAATGGCCCGCGCGGTGAAGGCCCACGGCTATCCGATGGTGCTGAACTTCGTCACCCATCGGCACAACATCGACAAGATCGACCGCATCATCGAGCTGTGCATTGCCCTCGAAGCCGACTTCGTCGAGCTCGCCACCTGCCAGTTCTACGGTTGGGCGCAGCTCAATCGTGTCGGCCTGTTGCCGACCAAGGAACAACTGGTCCGTGCGGAACGCATCACCAACGAATACCGCGCAAAACTGGAAGCCGAAGGGCATCCGTGCAAGCTGATTTTCGTCACCCCGGATTACTACGAAGAACGCCCGAAAGCCTGCATGAACGGCTGGGGCAGCATCTTTCTGACAGTCACCCCGGACGGCACCGCCCTGCCCTGCCATGGCGCCCGACAGTTGCCGGTGCAATTTCCCAATGTGCGCGATCACAGCATGCAGCACATCTGGTATGACTCGTTCGGCTTCAACCGCTTTCGCGGTTACGACTGGATGCCCGAGCCGTGCCGCTCCTGCGACGAGAAAGAAAAAGACTTCGGCGGCTGCCGCTGCCAGGCGTTCATGCTCACCGGCGATGCGAGCAATGCCGACCCGGTGTGCAGCAAATCCGAACATCACGGCGTGATCCTCAAGGCCCGCGAAGAAGCCGAGACCGCCACTCAAACCATCGAACAACTGGCCTTTCGCAATGAACGAAACTCACGCCTCATCGCCAAGGGCTGAGCCTTTCAGCGCCTCGCAAGCCGTCGCTGCCGGCATGGACTTCGCCGAGTTGCAGCTCGGCGCCAACGGGTTGTTCTGGAATGAATATCGACCGGAAGATGCCGCGTGCCGGATCTGGCATTGGCGCGATGGCGTGGCGAAATGTCTGACGCCGGATGGCTTCAGTGTGCGCAGTCGCGTGTACGAATATGGCGGTGGCGCGTTTTGTCTGACGCCTGACGGGGTGGTTTTCGTTGCTGAGGCGGATCAGCAGTTATACCGCCAGAACCTCGGTAGCAGGCCGGAAGCACTGACCTCGGGTGAGTGTCGTTACGGCGATCTGCATTTTGCTTTCGGCCAAGTGCTGGCGGTCGAAGAACAGCACGATCAGCATCGGCTGGTAGCAATAGATCTGGCTGACGGGAAGCGGCACTTATTGGCTGAAGGCGCGGATTTTTATGCGGCGCCAACCCTCAGTGTGGATGGCCAGCGTTTGGCGTGGATCGAGTGGAGCCGGCCGCATCAGCCGTGGACGTCGACCCGGTTGATGGTGGCTGAGCGTTTGACTGACGGTGCATTTGGTACGCCGCAATGCATGGCTGGCGCCGAGATTGAAGAATCCATTCAACAACCGCGATTCGATGCCGAAAATCGCCTTTATTGCCTGACCGATCGTGGTGGATTCTGGCAGCCGTGGGCTGAGACTTCCGACGGTTTGGAGCCATTACCTGCTGCGCAAGCCGATCACGCGCCAGCACCGTGGCAACTGGGCGGCTGCACCTGGTTGCCTGTTGAAAATTTGGTTTTAGCCAGTTGGAGCGAAGGTGGTTTCGGGCGTCTGACGCTTGGCGATGACGATTTCACTGGCGACTACAGCCGCTTCCGTCATTTGGCTTTGGATGCGCAATTTATCTACTGCATCGCCGCCTCGCCGATCAGTCCTTCGGCGGTCATCGCCATTGATCGATCAACGCGCGAAGTGAACGTGCTGGCCGGCGGCGCGGCGCCCTTGCCCGCCGAACGCATCAGCCGTCCGCAAACCCTGCGCTACCCAAGCGGTTCGGGCGAGGCTCACGGATTCTTTTATCCAGCCATGAGCGGCGAGACAAAACCGCCGCTGGTGGTCTTCATTCACGGCGGCCCTACGTCAGCCTGCTACCCGATGCTTGATCCGCGCATTCAGTACTGGACGCAACGCGGCTTCGCCGTCGCCGATCTCAACTATCGCGGCAGCAGCGGTTATGGCCGCGAATATCGGCAGGCCTTGTACCTGAGCTGGGGTAAAGTGGATGTCGAGGATGCTTGTGCGGTGGTGAACTATCTCGCCGAGCAGGGTTTGATCGACGGTGAACGCGCATTCATTCGTGGCGGCAGCGCAGGCGGCTACACCACATTATGTGCGCTGGCGTTCAAACAGGTTTTCCGCGCCGGAGCGAGCTTGTACGGCGTCAGCGACCCGGTTGCATTGGCTCGGGCAACGCACAAATTTGAAGGTGATTATCTGGACTGGCTGATCGGTGACCCCGAGCAAGACGCCGAACGCTACGCCGCCCGCACGCCGCTATTGCACGCAAACAATATCCGCGTGCCGGTAATCTTTTTTCAGGGTGAACTGGACGCTGTCGTAGTCCCGCAACAAACCCGCGACATGGTCACGGCACTCGAGAACAACGGCATCCCGGTCGAAGCGCATTACTATCCCGACGAACGCCACGGCTTCCGCCGCGCGGCCAATCAGGCGCATGCGCTGGAGCAGGAGTGGAAGTTCTATCGGCGGGTGATGGGATTGGCGGACTGATCGCTGCGCCCCTGTCAAAACCGAGTTGCCGCACTCGCGAGCAGGCTCGCTCCCACATTGGATCTGTGTTGTTCACAAATCCCCTGTGGGAGCGAGCCTGCTCGCGAAAGCTATCTATCAGGCGCTACGTTATTCAGCGCTTGGCGATGATATACACCGCGTGCACGATCCCCGGAATATACCCGCACAACGTCAGCAGAATGTTCAACCAGAACGCCCCGCCAAACCCAACCTGCAGAAACACACCCAGTGGCGGCAACAGAATAGCGATGATGATGCGAATGAAATCCATGGGGCAACTCCTGAATGGGGGTTGGCTCACCTGAGCCATACAAGCTAATCGACCCGCGCCGTTCGTCAGGGTTCAGTGCAATAGCTGCCCACCGCCTTAAGCCAGAATTTTCAGCCCATGCTTCTGCACAATACTCAGCAGCTTGAGGGCCATCCCACTTGGATGTTTTTCTCCCGATTCCCACTGTTTAATCGTCGACGCACTGGTATTCAAATACCGTGCGAACACTGGCTGGCTGACATTATTGCGCTCGCGTAGCGCCTTGATCTGATCGGCCGGGATCGCTTCTGGAACCGTTGCCAGGCAAGACTCATCAAACTCCCGCATGGTTGCCTTGCTGATTGCTCCGACAGCCAGAAGAGCACTGGCTGACTCGTGTATCGATTCAAAAACTTCACTTTTGAATTTCTTACTCATGAAATATCTCCACAAACTCTTTCATCGCCAACAAATCCCGAATCTGCTCTTCAGTCAGTTGCGCGTACACCTTGGCTAACTTTCTTAAATCCTTCAGTTCTGTGTGAGTGATGTTGCTCTGATCTTTCTTTGCAAACAGCACTTGATAGATCCAATAGCGCCCTCCCTTCGCCAAAACAATTGAGCGATGACGGTTGGCGCTCAATCGTTTCTTCCAGACGCCACCACCAAGATCGTCAGCCTGACCTGCAAGCATCTGGCAAAACGCCTCCCGAAGCTCCTCGTCGCTGATCCATGCCTTGCCGGCTCGTATCGCAAAACCTTTGGTTTTGAACAGCCTGAATGACATCGGTATCCCTTCCCAAAAAACATACCACCCAGTGGTATAGATTACAAAGCCATCCGTCTCGAAAATATCGATCGGCCTTAACCCGCATTCCCTGCCGGCGCTTTCTAAAAAACCATTCGTACCACGAACACTCAAGGACTAATCGCCACCTGCAAAACCCGGCCACAAAAAAAACGCCCCACGCCAAAAGAATCAGGCGTGGGGCGTGCGTTATACCGCGAGACGGTTCTTGGAATCGGGTGGGAAACTTCAGTTCAGACGGCAATCCCCTTGCGGCATTGCAGTTGTGCGGTGCGCACTCGCGAGAAGGCGCGGCCCAGGCGCAGGAGCATTTCGTCGATGTTGGTTTTGCTCACGGTGAGCGCTGGGGTGAAGCGCAAGCAGTTGGCTTGCGGGGCGTTGAGCAGCAAGCCTTCGTGAAGGGCGGCGTGGACCACGGCCTCGGCGGAATCGTCTGACAGGGTCAATCCGTAGAACAGGCCTTGGCCACGCAGTTCGCCGTGGTCGTAGCGGTGCGCCAATCGGGCCAGGCCTTCGCGCAGATGTTGGCCGTTGTCGTTGATCTGTTCGAGAAAGCTGCGGTCTTGCACGCTGTCGAGCACCACCAGCCCGGCCGCTGTCATCAGTGCGTTGCCGTGATGGGTGCCGCCGAGTTCGCCTGCTTCGAAACAACACGCCTTGCCCCGCGCCAATAGCGCCGCCAACGGCACACCGCCGCCAAGCCCTTTGCCGAGCACGACGATATCGGCGCGTACGCCGTAGGACTGTTCGGCGAGCAACGTGCCGCAGCGGCCGATACCGGTTTGCACTTCGTCGAGGATCAAGAGAATGCCCAATTCGCGGCACAGTCGTTCGACACCTTTGAGGTAATGCTCGGTGGCTGGAACGACGCCGGCATCACTCTGGATTGGCTCCAGCATGATCGCTACAGTCTGCGCATCGACCGCCGCGTGCAACGCCGGCAAGTCGTTGAACGGCACCAGATCGAAACCCGGCAGCAACGGCGCAAACCGGTTGTGCAGGTTGCAGCTGTCCGAGGCGGAAATTGTCGCCAGACTGCGACCGTGACAACCCTGCTTCGCGACAATGATCCGCGAGGCGCCGCCGCGATGCAGCTGCCCCCATTTGCGCGCGAGTTTGATCGCCGCTTCACAGGCTTCGCTGCCGCTGTTGAGCAAGTAGGCCTGATCGCTGAAAGTGGCGGCGCACAGACGCTCGGCAAGGCTGAGCATACCGCGACTATGCAGATTGAAACCGGGATTGATCAGCGCCTGCGCCTGACTGCTGATGGCTTTGACCAATGCCGAAGGGCTGTGGCCAAGGCTGTTGGCACCGCCGGACTGGGAAAAGTCGAGGTAAGCGCGGTCGTTACTGTCCCACAACCACGAACCCTGCCCCCGGACGAACACCTGTTGCGGCCGTTCGACGCTGGGCATCAGCCTTTCAGCGCTAGGATTTTCGCTGCTTTCAGCCGGATCGGCCTCGAAGGCGAGGTCATCAAGACTCGGCATCTGACGCCGCAAACTGAACAGATTCATTGAAAAACACCTCGTTTCAGGTGTTTTGAACTGCCTATGCAAACACTGTCGAAGCGAACGCTATTCATCGCGCTTTCTGGCCCTGTAAGCCTTGTGAATGCGGTTAGACTAGGCGCACTGACGCCTGCGGGCCATTTCGATTTCCCAGCATTTTCGATAAGCATTACTTATGGATTTCAAACAACTGCGTTATTTCGTCGCGGTCTACGAAGAAGGTCATGTTGGCCGCGCCGCTGAACGCCTGTCGATCTCGCAACCGGCACTGTCGCAGCAGATCCGCCAACTCGAGCAAAACCTCGACGTCACTCTGTTCGAACGCAGCAGCAAACGCCTGCTGCCAACTCTCGCCGCGCACACGCTGTACAACCATGCCTTGCCATTGCTTGATGGCTTGCAACGGGCGCGCGAGGCATTGGGCAACTTCAAGGGCCAGGCCTTGCGCACGCTGGCGATTGGCGTGCTGCAAACGGTTCACACCAGTCTGGTGCCGCAAATGCTCGAACGGGTGCGCAAGGCGCAACCGCATCTGGTGGTGCAAATTTACGAATTGACCGGACTTGAGATCGAGCGGCGACTGCTCAACGGTTCATTGGACATCGGCATCAGTTATCTGCCGCCACGCCAACCTGGGCTGCACGGCGTAATGCTCTACGAAGATGAACTGACGCTGGTGATCCCGGCGGACCACCCATTGCGTGAATTCAAGAAAGTCTCGATGCGCCAAGCGGCAGAACTGCCCATGCTGCTGTTGGGCGAAGAATTCCAGATCCGCCAGATCTGGCAGGCGCAACTGACCGCGCTGGGACGTCGCCCGCAAGTACAGGCCGAACTGAACAATATGGTGGGGATTCTCGACAGTCTGCCGCACACCAGACTGGCGACGGTGCTGCCCGGGCGTTCGCAGAAGGAATACGACGATCAGGATCTGTTGTGGAAACCGCTGAGCGAACCGCGGGTACCGCTGAAAGTGGGCCTGGTCTGTCGCGATGTGCAGCGTCAGCAGGCGCCTTTGGCGCTGTTGCAGACATTGCTGGAGGAAGTGATGGCGCGTGAAGTGCGGCCAGAGAGAGATCCTTTGGTCTGAGCTCTTTTCTTCAGGCAAAAGAAAACCCCGCCGAAGCGGGGCTTTGCAGACTGTTTCCCTGACATCCATTTCACTCCGCCACCCTGGCAGAATCCTACGTGTCCGTGTTGTTGCTTTGCGCTTCCTGCGCGACGTCCATGAAATGTAGATTAGCCGTGGATCCAATCCGCGCCTATGGGAGAACAGCAGCACGTCATGTAAGAGAATGCTTACATGACGCGATCACATCAGAATTGCGCCGCATCCAGCAGGAACAGCGACTCGCTACCAGCCTTGACCGACGCGCTCAGCGAGTGAATACGCGGCAGCAAACGGGCGAAATAGAAGCGCGCAGTGCCGAGCTTGCTGGCATAGAAATCGTCCTGCGCTTCTTTACCCAGTGAGGCTTTGGCCATCAATGCCCACATGTAGGCGTAGGAAACGTATCCAAACGCTTGCAGATATTCGACCGAAGCCGCGCCGATTTCGTTCGGGTTGGTTTTCGCCCGATCCAGCAGCCACGAGGTCAGCTCGTCGAGGGTGCCGACGGCATCGTTCAGCGGTTTGGTGAATTCGCCCAGATCGGCACTGGCGGTAGCGGTGAAATGGCGGATCTCATCGGCGAACAGTTTGTAGAACGCACCGCCGCTGCCGACGATCTTGCGCCCGACCAGGTCCAGTGCCTGAATACCGTTGGTGCCTTCGTAGATCTGGGTGATGCGCACGTCACGCACCAGTTGCTCCTGGCCCCACTCGCGGATGTAGCCGTGGCCGCCGAAAATCTGCTGGCCGTGCACGGTGGTTTCCAGACCCAGATCGGTAAGGAACGCTTTGGCCACCGGCGTCAGCAACGCAACCAGATCTTCCGCACGTTTGCGGGTGGTGGCATCTTCGCTGAACTTGGCAGTGTCGAGTTGCATCGCCACGTAAGTGGAGAACGCGCGTCCACCTTCGTTCGAGGCTTTCATGGTCAGCAGCATGCGCCGCACGTCCGGGTGGACGATGATCGGGTCAGCGACTTTGTCTTTGTTCTGTGCACCGGTCGGCGAACGGCTTTGCAGGCGGTCGCGCGCATATTCAACGGCGTTCTGGTACGAGCGCTCGCCAGTCGCCAAGCCTTGGATGCCGACGCCCAGACGCTCGTAGTTCATCATGGTGAACATCGCGGCCAAACCTTTGTTCGGCTCGCCGACCAGATAACCCACGGCTTCGTCGAAGTTCATCACGCAGGTCGCGGACGCCTGGATGCCCATTTTATGCTCGATCGAACCGCAGTTCGCCGGGTTGCGTGCGCCCAGGCTGCCGTCGGCATTGACCATGAACTTCGGAACCAGGAACAGCGAAATGCCTTTCGGGCCCGCCGGGGCATCTGGCAGTTTGGCCAGCACCAGGTGAATGATGTTTTCGGTAAGGTCGTGTTCGCCACCGGTGATGAAGATCTTGGTGCCGCTGACTTTGTAGGAACCGTCGGCCTGAGGCTCTGCTTTTGTACGAATGATCCCCAGATCGGTACCGGCGTGTGGCTCGGTCAGGCACATCGAACCGGCCCAGACGCCGGCGTACATGTTCGGCAGGTAGGCGGCTTTCAGCTCTTCGCTGGCGTGGGCGTTGATCGACAGGCAGGCGCCGGCGGTCAGCATCGGGTACAGACCGAACGACAGGCTGGCGGAGTTGACCATTTCTTCGACTTGCGCCGACACGGCTTTGGGCATGCCCATGCCGCCGTATTGCGGATCACCGCCAACGCCGACCCAGCCGCCTTCGGCATAAGTCTGATAAGCCTGTGGGAAACCGGCCGGGGTGGTGACGGCACCGTCGGCCCAGTGGCAGCCTTCTTCGTCAGCGGCACGGCTCAGTGGCGCGATGCTTTTGCTGGTGACCTTGCCGGCCTCTTCGAGAATGGCTTCAACGGTTTCGGCGTCGACGGTCTCGGCCAGCGCCGGCAGTTCGGCCCAGAGTTTGGCGACTTCGAACACTTCATTGAGGACGAAGCGCATATCGCGCAGCGGCGCTTTGTAGTCAGCCATGGCAAACCTCGCAAGATCTAAACGGTGATTCGTGGAAGGGTGTTTTCGTTGAGCCGGAGTGTACCTCAACAACTTTTGCGACACATAGGGTCAACCGGTGACTGATTTGTTATTTTTAGTCACCACAAAAAGATCGCAGCCTGCGGCAGCTCCTACAGATAAAACTCGGTCCCATGTAGGAGCTGCCGAAGGCTCGGGCCGCGATCGGACGATCTTTTGATCTTGCTTAAAGCGCAAACATTTCCGCCGGCAACTTCATCAAACACTCACTCCCCGCCTCGATCGCCGCCCTATGCGCCGCCGTACGCGGCAACAAGCGCTTGAAGTAAAACTCGCTCGTCGCCAATTTGCCCCGCAGGTAATCCGCCTCACCCTCGCCCGCTTCCAATTGCGCCTGCGCCACCAACGCCATGCGCAACCACAGATAACCGAGAATGATGTAACCGCTGTACATCAGGTAATCCACCGACGCCGCGCCCACTTCATCCGGGTTCTTCATCGCCTCCATGCCGACCTTCATGGTCAGGTCGCCCCACTGCTGGTTCAACTCATTGAGTTGCGCAACGAAACTGCCCAGTTGCGGATGCTCGGCGTTGGCTGCGCAGAATTTGTGGACGATTTTGGTGAAGCCACGCAGCAACTTACCCTGACTGCCGAGCACCTTACGGCCCAGCAGATCCAGCGCCTGAATACCGTTGGTGCCTTCGTAGATCGGTGCAATCCGACAGTCGCGAACCAACTGCTCCATGCCCCACTCGCGAATAAAACCGTGGCCACCAAACACCTGCATGCCGTGGTTGGTCACTTCCAGCCCGGTGTCGGTCATGAACGCCTTGCAGATCGGCGTGAGGAACGCCAACAGATCTTCCGCCTCCTGCCGTGCCTCGGCGTCGCTGCTCAGGTGCGCGACATCGAGCAACTGCGCGGTGAAGTAGGTCAGCGCGCGGTTGCCTTCGTTGAAAGCTTTCATGGTCAGCAACATGCGCCGCACATCCGGGTGGACGATGATCGGATCCGCCACTTTGTCCGGGGCTTTGGCGCCAGTCAGCGAGCGCATCTGCAAGCGGTCGTTGGCGTATTTGATCGCGCCCTGAAAGCTCGCCTCGCCCAGACACAACCCCTGCATGCCGGTGCCGAGCCGCGCGTGGTTCATCATGGTGAACATGCAGTTCAGGCCCTTGTTCGGTTCGCCGATCAGGTAGCCTTTGGCGCCGTCGAAGTTGAGCACGCAAGTGGCCGACGCCTTGATGCCCATCTTGTGTTCGATCGAACCGCAGGAAACGCCATTGCGCTCGCCTGCTTCGCCCGCCGCATCCGGCAAGAACTTCGGCACGATAAACAGCGAAATCCCTTTGGTCCCTGCCGGTGCGTCCGGCAGTTTCGCCAACACCAGATGGATGATGTTGTCGCTCATGTCGTGCTCGCCAGCAGAGATGAAAATCTTGCTGCCGGTGACCGCATAACTGCCGTCAGCCTGAGGCACGGCGCGGGTCTTGATAATGCCCAGGTCGGTGCCGCAGTGGGCTTCGGTCAGGCACATGGTGCCGGTCCATTGCCCGGCGGTGAGTTTGCTCAGGTAAGTTTCTTTTTGTTCGGCAGTGCCGTGGGCATGGATTGCCGACATCGCGCCATGAGTCAGGCCCGGGTACATGCCCCAGGAGGTGTTGCTGGAGCCGACCATTTCGCTGATCACCAATCCCAGCGAACTCGGCAAGCCCTGGCCGCCGTAAACCGGATCTGCTGCCAGACCGTGCCAGCCGCCCTCGACGTATTGTGCGAAGGCTTGCTTGAAGCCTGTAGGCGTTGTCACCACACCATTGTCGAAATGGCAGCCCTCTTCGTCACCGCTGCGATTGAGCGGCGCCAGAACGTTCTCGCAGAACTTCGCGCCCTCTTCGAGAATCGCGTTGATCATGTCCGGGCTGGCGTCGTGCGCGCCGAGGGTGGCGTAATTGGCGTGGAAGTCGAAGACGTGGTCGATCAGAAAGCGCATGTCGCGCAGGGGAGCTTTGTACTCAGGCATGGTGGCTTCTCCGTCAGCAGATTTCCTCAACCTACTGCCGGCCACCACGCCCCACAATCATTGTGCAGACGCTGAATGCGCCGTCATCACTCAACCTGCGGCCGTGTCCATGCGCACCGCGCCGCGGCGGTTTTGTCCGTATGCCATCACGCAATTACGCCCCGCACCTTTTGCGGCATAGAGCGCCTCGTCGGCAGACTTCAGCACTTGTTCCGGGTTGCGCTGTTCCACTCGTTCGGCGACGCCGATGCTCACCGTCACCGATACGCTGGAGGCACCCGAGCCGGCCCGGCGCTGACGACCTTGCTGATCATCCTGCGGACGGTTTTCCTGATTGCGCAGTTGAATGCTGTAGGACGCAATCGACTCGCGGATCACCTCAAGATGCGGCATGCACTCTTCAAGGGTTTTGCCTGCGAACACCAGAGCAAATTCCTCACCACCGTAGCGATACGCCCTACCGCCACCGCTGATTTTCGACAGCTTGCTGGCGACCAGACGCAGTACCTGGTCACCGACATCGTGACCGTGGGTGTCGTTGAATTTCTTGAAGTGATCGACGTCGCTCATCGCCAGCACGTAGTTGCGGCCAAGGCGCTGCATGCGTTCGTTGAGTGCGCGGCGGCCCGGCAGACCGGTGAGTTCGTCACGGAAGGCCATTTGATAAGCCTCGTGCGCCACCGCAGCGGCAATCATCAACATCACCTGACTGCACATGATGTTGAGGGTAAACGGCAGGATGAAGGTTTTCGGCAGCATCCAGAACACGCCGAGCAAGCCGACCAGTTGCGCCGCATGCAGCGGGCGCGGATTGCGCCAGTATTGCCAGGCGAGCAACAGGAATGCCGAGATAAACACCGGATAGGACAGCTGGATCAGGCTCATCCATGCGCCATGCAGCGCCGGCCAGCGGATCTCCGACAGCCAGATCAGCAAAGCCTGGGGATAACTTTGCTCAAGGCCCAACGCCACACTGCCAAAGGCCAGCAACACGGCGAACCGCGCGACCATGTCCTGGAACAGATGTGTTCGTTCCTGCCAGGCGGCGAACAAGCCGAATAACAACGGCAGCAATAAACAGACGAGGTGGAAGACCACCGCAGCGTCTTCGCGGACCTTGCCGTTGTCGCGGTAATAGTCGGTCTGGGTATCGAGGAGAAAGTAGGCGATGTACACCGTGAGCATCAGAAACAGCTCGCGCTGACGGCGGTAAACCGCGCAATAAGCACCACCCAACAACAGCACCAACGTCGGCAACACATTGAACAGCGAAGTGAAGAACACGTTGAGGTCTTTGACGTACGCAGCCGCCAACCCCGCGAGTAACAACAGCAGTGAAGGTAGGAAATGGCTGAAACGTACAGCGGAAGAACGCGGCAAGGGTAAAGCTCCGACCCGTCATATCAAAGAGATGGCATTGTGCCTGCAAAGTGCAGCCAAGCCCACACAATGTGATCCAGATCACACACTGTCTCTTTAACGGCCGGAAGCCCGACTATCTGAGCGATTCGCCAACAAAAAAACCGCTGCCCCCCAACGGGAGCAGCGGTTTTCATGAAACAGCGCTAGAGCTTAGTAACCCAGCGCGAAGTCTTCTTCTTTCATGTCCATCAGGTTGTTGGCGCCCGACAGCATGGTGGCCACGTGCGTACGGGTACGCGGCAGGATGCGCTGGAAGTAGAAGCGCGCGGTTTGCAGCTTGGCGGTGTAGAACGCCGCGTCGCCGCTGCCTTCTGCCAGCTTTTCAGCGGCCAGACGCGCCATGTCGGCCCAGAAGTAAGCCAGGCAGGCATAACCGGAGTACATCAGGTAGTCCACGGAGGCCGCGCCGACTTCTTCGCGATCTTTCATGGCGGCCATACCGACCTTCATGGTCAGCTCGCCCCATTCCTTGTTGATTGCAGCCAGCGGTGCGACGAATTCTGCAACGGCTTCGTTGCCTTCGTTGTTCTGGCAGAACTTGTGGACGATCTTGGTGAAGCCTTTCAGAGCTTCGCCTTGAGTCATCAGCACTTTACGGCCCAACAGGTCGAGTGCCTGGATGCCAGTGGTGCCTTCGTACAGCATCGAAATGCGGCTGTCACGAACGTTCTGCTCCATGCCCCACTCGGCGATGAAGCCGTGGCCGCCGTAGATCTGTACGCCGTGGTTAGCGGACTCGAAACCGACTTCGGTCATGAACGCCTTGGCGATCGGGGTCATGAAGGCCAGCAGTGCGTCGGCTTTCTTCTTCTCTTCTTCATCGACACCGTATTTGACGATGTCGACCTGTTTGGCGGTGAAGTACACCATCGCGCGATTGCCTTCGGCGAAAGCCTTCATGGTCAACAGCATGCGGCGTACGTCAGGGTGCACGATGATCGGGTCAGCGGCTTTGTCCGGCGCTTTCGGGCCAGTCAGCGAGCGCATTTGCAGACGATCGCGAGCGTATTTCAAGCCGCCCTGGAAACCGATTTCGGCGTGGGCCAGACCTTGCAGTGCGGTACCCAGACGTGCGGTGTTCATAAAGGTGAACATGCAGTTCAGGCCTTTGTTCGCCGGGCCGATCAGGAAACCAGTGGCGCCGTCGAAGTTCATCACGCAAGTGGCGTTGCCGTGGATGCCCATCTTGTGTTCCAGCGAACCGCAGCTCACTGCGTTGCGCTCACCGACAGTGCCATCGGCATTCGGCATGAACTTTGGAACGATGAACAGCGAGATGCCTTTGGTGCCAGCCGGTGCGTCCGGCAGGCGGGCCAGTACGATGTGGACGATGTTGTCGGCCATGTCGTGTTCGCCGGCCGAGATGAAGATCTTGGTGCCGGAGACTTTGTAAGAACCATCAGCCTGAGGTTCGGCCTTGGTGCGCAGCATGCCCAGGTCGGTGCCGCAGTGCGGCTCGGTCAGGCACATGGTGCCGGTCCATTCGCCGGAAACCAGTTTGGTCAGATAGGCTTCTTGCTGCTCTGGGGTGCCGTGCTCGGAGATGGTGTTCATCGCGCCGTGCGACAGGCCTGGGTACATGCCCCACGACCAGTTGGCTTCGCCAACCATTTCACTCACTGCCAGACCCAGCGACTCCGGCAGGCCTTGGCCGCCGTGCTCAACGTCGTGGGCGAGGCTTGGCCAGCCGCCTTCGACGAATTGCTTGTAAGCCTCTTTGAAGCCAGTCGGGGTTTTCACGCCGGACTCGCTCCAGGTGCAACCTTCGAGGTCGCCCACGCGGTTCAGCGGTGCCAGTACCTGCTCACAAAACTTGGCGCCTTCTTCGAGAATGGCGTCAACCATGTCCGGAGTTGCGTCTGCGCAAGCCGGAAGGCTCTGATAGTGCGCTTCGTAGCCGAGCAGTTCGTCACGAACGAAGCGAATATCACGCAAGGGGGCCTTGTAGTCAGGCATAGCGATAAACCTCTGCTGATGTAACCGGGAATGAACGACCGTGTTGATTTGTTGTGACGGTCAAACAGTTGTTTGAAACATACGTTTACGCCGAATTCTTGTCAAGCATCGATCTTTTGCCGTTCGTCATCGCACCTTTCAAACGCCGGGCACAGCAAACCGCCATGCGTTCGAATGAGCCACGGGCGCTGGAAAAAGATTAGTTGAGGGAGAAGGACTTACAACGAAAAACGCCGCGACAAGGCGCGGCGTTCAGGATGCAGATTGCGAAAAATCAGGCGAAGGTGTCGATGATCGTACCGAGCACTTCGTCGGAGGCTTTGGCGACTTTCACACCCAGCTCTGCCTGGATCTTGCCTTGGGACATCTCGACCATATTGCTGGCCAGATCCGATTGCTGGGCACGATCCACGCCGCGCAGACGATCAACCTGCACTTGCGAAGACTGGCTGGTCACCGAACGTTCAATCGTATTATTGGCAATCTGGCTGGCAGCCTGATCGACGCGGTTCTGCCCGCTCTGAATCGAGCTCAGGCCTGCATAAAAAGCTGTGTTACCGGAGATTTCCATAACGGTTCTCATCCTTGGGAAGGATCAATGGCTGCCATTGAAGCAGAGGCGCCAGAAAAACACCCGTCAAAAACACTAATGGCACAGTGCCTGCCCATAGAGAAAAGCTTAGTCGAGCAAATCCAGTTGCAGATGAGCCGCCACCGCTTCCGCACTCAACGCCTTGAGTTTCGGCACTCGACCCAAACAGGGCGCTGGGATCCGCTCAGCCAATGTCGCCAGATTCTCCTCCAGCCGCGACGTCTTCGGATCAATGATATTCGCCACCCACCCTGCCAATTGCAGCCCATCGCGAGCAATCGCCTCGGCCGTCAGCAAAGCATGACTGATGCAACCCAGCCGCACGCCCACCACCAGAATCACCGGCAACTTCAGCGCAATCGCCAGATCCGACAAATTATCCTGATCCGCCAACGGCACCCGCCAACCACCCGCGCCTTCGATCAGAGTGAAATCGGCATTCATCGCCAGAATCTCACGCATCGGCGCCAGCAGCGATTGCACGGTCAACGCGACACCCGCTTCACGCGCCGCCAGATGCGGAGCAATGGCCGGCTCGAACGCCACAGGATTGACCTGTTGATAACTCAGCGGCAACGAACACTCGGCCAACAGCGCCAGCGCGTCGGCATTGCGCAGTCCTTTCGGCGTCACTTCGCACCCGGACGCCACCGGTTTGCCCGCCGCGGTGCTCAACCCTGCAGAACGCGCCGCATGCAGCAACCCGGCGGCAACGGTGGTCTTGCCGACGTCTGTGTCGGTTCCGGTGATGAAATAGGCTGCGCTCATACGGGTTTCTCCAACACGGCGTAGACCACCTGATAAGTCGCCGGCAATCCCGACGCCTCACGGAATTGCTCGTAAGCTTCGACCAGCCCGAGAATCCGCGCGCGGCCGGTCAAACCGCCCGGGCGCCCAGGATTCAGATTGTGCGCACCCAACGCTTTCAGTTCGTGGGTCAGACTGCGCACATCCGGGTAGTGCAACACGTGAGGCTGATTCTCCAGACTCAACGTGCGCAAGCCACTGGCCGCAGACAATTGCTCATACCGGACGAACTCGCGGAAGCGATTGACGTGCACCAGCCCGTCGACCTGCCGCCAACTGTCGCGCAACTCAAACAACGTCCCTGCACAAAGACTAGCAAACGCAAAAATCCCACCCGGTTTCAGCACGCGAAAAGCTTCGCTGAGCACTGCATCGAAGTCCGCGCACCACTGCACGGCGAGGCTGGAGAAAATCAGGTCGCAGGTCGAATCCTGCAGCGGCAGCCGCTCCGCATCGCCGGCGATGAAATGCTCGGCACCGCCCAATGGCCGCGCGTGATTGAGCATGCCCTCGGCGATATCCAGCGCCAGACCGTGGCCCTCGGCAAACCGCGAAGCCAGCGCGCGAGTGAAATAACCCGTGCCACAGCCCAGATCCAGCCAACGCGCAGGCACAAATTCCTCGGGCAATCGCTGCAGCAACTGTGTACCGACATCACGTTGCAACTCGGCGACGCTGTCGTAACTGGCCGCCGCACGAGAGAAAGAGGCCGCGACCTGGCGTTTGTCAGGCAAGCCGCCAGGCAGCACAAGAGACAAATCAGTCATCACCGCACTCGTGTAGAAAAGCCTGGATCGCGCCCGCCAGTCCGTGGGGGTCTTCCAGAAGAAACGCATGACAGGCCTGTTCAATCAGACCTATTTCGATATCCGGCAACAGCGCGAATAACGCCCCCGCCGCTTCGGCAGGCACCAGCTCATCGTGCCCGGCAAAAAGATGAAACTGTGGGCCACGAAACGCTAGCAACGCTTCACGGGTGTCCAGTTGCGCGAGCAGTTCCAGTCCTGCCATCAACGCGCCGGGCGCCGTCTGCGGTGCGCCGCCGAGCATCAGCCGCGACAAGCCGCGCGGATCTTGCGCACCTTGAGCACACAGCAACGAGAAACGCTTGAGAGTCATCCGCGGATCGGCCTGGCAACCGGCAAGGAACGCATCGAAGGTCTCGCCGGGCATCGCATTCGGCCATTGTTCATGAGCAACAAAAGAAGGATTGCTCGCCAGCGTCAGCAAGCCGCAGCAATGTTCACCCCGACGTGCGGCCAATTCGGACGCAAGCATGCCGCCCAGCGACCAGCCACCGAGCCACACGTCGTGGGGAATACGTTCATCGAGTTCGTCGAGCCAGTCTTGCGGATCGCTGGAATCCAACTGCGGCAGCGGCTCGATTTCCACTTTCAGATGTTCGTCGAGCCCCTGCAACGCCGCAGCCAGAGGCTCCATCGGCGACACACCGAGGCCCCAGCCGGGCAGCAGAATCAGGCGATCACGCATGGCTTGGCTCCGACGACAGTTGGGCAAAGCAATCGGCCAGTCCCTGTAACAATAGCTGCACCTGCGCCTCGCTGTGCGCGGCGGTCAGGGTCACGCGCAAGCGAGCGCTGCCGGCGGGCACGGTTGGCGGGCGGATGGCGGTGACCATCAAACCGCGCTCGCGCAACATCTGCGACAACCGCACCGCGCGCCCGGCATCGCCAATCATGATCGGCTGGATCGGCGTGAAGCTGTCCATCAACTCCAGGCCAATCTGCTCGGCGCCATGGCGGAACTGACGGATCAGCGTTTGCAGATGTTCTCGACGCCAATGTTCAGTGCGCAGCAGCTCCAGGCTTTTCAGCGTCGCGCAGGCCAGCGCTGGTGGTTGGCTGGTGGTGTAAATGTACGGGCGGGCAAACTGGATCAGGCTTTCGATCAGCTCTTCACTGCCGGCGACGAAAGCGCCAGCGGTGCCGAAGGCTTTACCGAGGGTGCCGACCAGCACCGGCACATCCTCCTGACTCAAACCGAAGTGCTCGACGATGCCACCACCGTTGGCACCCAACGGCCCGAAACCGTGAGCGTCATCGACCATCAACCACGCGCCTTTGGCCTTGGCTTCGCGGGCGAGTGCCGGCAAGTCGGCAAGGTCGCCGTCCATGCTGAACACACCGTCGGTGACTACCAATGTGTTGCCGGTGGCTTTCTCCAGGCGTTTGGCCAGACTCACCGGGTCGTTGTGCAGATAGCGATTGAAACGCGCGCCGGACAACAGACCCGCATCCAGTAACGACGCGTGATTGAGCCGATCTTCCAGCACCGTATCGCCCTGCCCGACCAGCGCCGTGACGGCGCCGAGATTGGCCATGTAACCGGTGGTGAACAGCAGCGCACGCGGACGCCCGGTGAGGTCAGCCAATGCTTCTTCCAGTGCGTGATGCGGGCCGCTGTGGCCGATCACCAGATGCGAGGCACCGCCTCCAACGCCCCAGCGTTCAGCACCGGCGCGCCAGGCTTCGATCACTTGCGGGTGATTGGCCAGACCGAGGTAATCGTTGTTGCAGAACGCGAGCAGCGGTTTGCCGTCGACCACCACTTCCGGCCCCTGCGGGGACTCGAGCAGCGGTCGCTGGCGATAGAGGTTTTCGGCACGACGGGCAGCAAGGCGTGCGGCGAGATCGAAAGACATGCAGGCCTCGACTTTCAAGTGACACAGATCCCATGTGGGAGCGAGCCTGCTCGCGAATAGGCCTTCACATCCAACATCAATGTCGACTGAGGCACCGCTTTCGCGAGCAGGCTCGCTCCCACAGGGGTTTTGCATTCCTTCAGAGGAATCCGGCCGCTTTCAGACGGCGGCGTTGTAGAACTGCTCGCTGCTCTTCTGCTCCACCAGCGCCTGCTCGATCGCGGCCTGGTGAACCTCGTCGGCATGCTCCTCTCGGGCCTCTGGCTGGATGCCCAGACGCGCAAACAACTGCATATCCTTGTCCGCCTGCGGGTTGGCCGTGGTCAGCAACTTGTCGCCGTAGAAAATCGAGTTGGCGCCGGCAAAGAATGCGAGAGCCTGCATCTGCTCGTTCATCGCTTCGCGGCCAGCGGACAGGCGCACGTGGGACTGCGGCATGAGGATCCGCGCAACGGCGAGCATACGAATGAAGTCGAACGGGTCGATGTCTTCGGCGTTTTCCAGCGGCGTGCCGGCGACTTTCACCAGCATGTTGATCGGCACCGACTCCGGATGCTCCGGCAGGTTGGCCAACTGGATCAGCAGATTGGCGCGGTCGTCCAGCGACTCGCCCATGCCGAGAATGCCGCCGGAACAGATCTTCATCCCGGATTCACGCACGTAAGCCAGCGTTTGCAGGCGCTCGCTGTAAGTGCGGGTGGTGATGATGCTGCCGTAGAACTCTGGCGACGTATCAAGGTTGTGGTTGTAGTAATCGAGGCCGGCCTTGGCCAGCGCTTCGGTCTGATCCTGATCGAGACGCCCCAGGGTCATGCAGGTTTCCAGGCCCATCGCTTTCACGCCTTCGACCATTTTCAGCACGTACGGCATGTCTTTGGCCGACGGGTGCTTCCACGCCGCACCCATGCAGAAACGCGTCGAACCGATGGCCTTGGCGCGTGCCGCCTCTTCGAGGACCTTCTGCACTTCCATCAGCTTTTCTTTTTCAAGGCCGGTGTTGTAGTGACCGGACTGCGGGCAGTACTTGCAGTCTTCCGGGCAGGCGCCAGTCTTGATCGACAGCAGGGTCGAGACCTGCACGCGGTTAGCGTTGAAATGTGCGCGGTGCACCGTTTGCGCCTGGAACAGCAAGTCGTTGAATGGCTGTACGAAGAGTGCTTTGACTTCGGCCAGAGACCAGTCGTGACGCAGGGTGGCGGTAGTGCTCGCGCTCATGGGTAGTTCCTTGGTTATGCTTGGCTGGCGGCTGCGGGAACGGAATACCCACAGGCGCGACACGGATGTTCGGCATATTTAAGGAAGAGTCATGCGCTGTCAACCACGATACGAAGGACAGGTTTACATCTGTTTAAATAATGTACAGACCTGCTTGCTATGCGATGAGCCGGCAGAAGCAGAAATGCCAATCTGCGTGGCTTGCGAAACCGATCTGCCGTGGCTGGGAGATCACTGCATCACCTGTGCGCTGCCGCTGGCGACGGCGGACATGACCTGTGGTGAATGCCTGCTAGAGCCTCCGGCATTCGAACAGGTCGTTGTGCCGTGGACGTATGGCTTCCCGGTGGACAGCTTGATTACGCGCTTTAAACACAACGCGAAATGGCCGTTTGGCCACCTGCTCGCCGATGTTCTCGGGCAATGCCTGCAACATCGCTTCGATGAGGGTTTGCCCAGACCGGATGTGTTGTTGCCGGTGCCGCTGGCGGGTAAACGTCTGCGCCAACGGGGGTTCAACCAAGCGGCGATGCTGGCGCGCTGGTTGAGTCAGACGCTGGATCTGCCGTGCGAAGAACAGGTTCTGCGCCGAATCAAGGAGACCGGTGCCCAGCAGGATCTTGATGCCAAGGCGCGTAAACATAATCTGCGCAATGCCTTCGAGATCATGCCGGATGCGCAGGTACAAGGCCGGCATTTGGCGTTGGTTGATGATGTGCTGACCACTGGCGCGACCGCACAGGCTCTGGCCCGGCTGCTGATGAACGCGGGCGCGGCGCGGGTCGATGTCTACTGTCTGGCGCGCACGCCAAAACCCGGAAGCTGAAGCCAACACCATTCCCTGTGGGAGCGAGCTTGCTCGCGAAGGGGCCAGCACATTCAAAATCAATGTTGACTGAGACGCCGCTTTCGCGAGCAAGCTCGCTCCCACAGGGTTCTGTGTCAGGCTTGACTCTCGCGTCGCTAGCGGCCAACTTCCTCCCCCACCGCCACAGCAAAAAAGCACCTATCCATGTCCATGCCTTCCCTGTTGTCCCAGCACATCGTCCGCCGTCCGCAGCGCATCGCTCTGCTGCAACACATCGCCGAACAGGGCTCGATCACCCGCGCCGCAAAAAGCGCAGGCCTGAGTTACAAAGCGGCGTGGGATGCCATCGATGAGCTGAACAACCTCGCGCAGAAACCGCTGGTCGAGCGTGCCGTCGGCGGCAAGGGTGGCGGCGGCGCGAAACTCTCCAGCGAAGGCGAGCGCGTTTTGCGTCTGTACCAAAAATTGCAGGCCTTGCAGGCGCAGGTGCTGGAGGCAGCGGAAGATGCCAGCGACCTCGACCTGCTCGGTCGCTTGATGCTCAGAACCAGCGCGCGCAATCAGTTGCACGGCAAAGTCGTGGCAATCGCAGCGCAGGGCCGCAATGACCTGATCCGCCTCGAACTGGCCGAAGGGCTGTGCCTCGACGCGCAGATCACCCATGACAGCACCGTGCATCTGGAGCTGCAGGCCGGTACCGAAGTGGTGGCGCTGATCAAGGCCGGCTGGCTGGAATTGCTCGGCAGCGCGCAATCTGCAACGTCTGGTCACAATCTTCTGAAGGGCACCATCGAAGCGATTCTCGACGCCGAGGACGGCCCGAGCGAAGTACGGATTACCCTGCCCAACGGCCATACCCTCTGCGCTCTGGCTGAGCCGCTCGACTTGCGCACGCGCGGATTGAGTGTGGAACAACCGGTGCAGGTGCAGTTTTCGCCGTCCAACGTGCTGATCGGCACGCCGCTGTAATCCGGCGCTGCAACGAAAGCGTCATCGTTGCTCATTAAGGTGGCTGCCAAAACCAAGCAGGGAGCCTGATGTGAGCCTATTAGAAGAAAACCAATCCACTGACCTGGAAAAAATGGTCGGCCTCAGCCGTCGCGGTTTCATCGGCGCCGGCGCACTGTGCGGCGCGGCAATGTTCCTCGGCGGTAGTCTGTTGAGCCGCAGCGCGCTGGCCACCGGCGTCAGCGCCGGCAATAGCCGCTTGCTCGGTTTCGAGAGCATTCCCGCCGCGACCACCGACGTCATCACATTGCCCAAAGGCTACAAGTCTTCGGTGCTGATCAGTTGGGGGCAGCCCCTGCAAAAGAACGGCCCGGCGTTCGACCCGAGCGGCAACGGCACCGCCGCCGCACAGGAAGTGCAGTTCGGCGACAACAACGACGGCATGAGCCTGTTCGCCTTCCCCGACGACCGCAACCGCGCGTTGATGGCGATCAACAACGAATACACCAACTACCGCTACCTCTACCCGCACGGCGGCATGCCGCAATCGGCCGAAGACGTGCGCAAGGCACTGGCCTGCGAAGGCGTGTCGGTGATTGAAGTGCAGCGCAAAAACGGTCAGTGGCAGTTCGTTCAGGGTTCGCGCTACAACCGGCGCATTCACGGCAACTCGCCGCTGCGCATCAGCGGCCCGGCGGCCGGTCACGATCTGATGAAGACCGCTGCCGACAAGCACGGTAAAAAAGTCCTCGGCACGTTCCAGAACTGCGCCAACGGTAAAACGCCGTGGGGCACTTACCTGACCTGTGAAGAAAACTTCACCGACTGCTTCGGCAGCAGCAACGCCCAGCAGCAGTTCGACCCGGCGCAAAAGCGCTACGGCGTCTCGGTCGCCAGCCGCGAGATCAACTGGCACCCGTACGATCCGCGCTTCGACATGGCGAAAAACCCCAACGAACTCAACCGTCACGGCTGGGTGGTCGAGATCGATCCGTTCGACCCGCAATCGACTCCGGTCAAACGCACCGCGCTGGGCCGCTTCAAGCATGAAAACGCCGCACTGGCCGAGACCGATGATGGTCGCGCCGTGGTGTACATGGGCGACGACGAGCGTGGCGAATTCATCTACAAATTCGTCAGCCGCGACCGCATCAACCACCGCAACGCCAAGGCTAACCGCGACATCCTCGACCACGGCACCCTGTACGTGGCGAAATTCGACAACGGCGACAGCAACCCCGATCACCCGAAAGGCCAAGGCCAGTGGATCGAGCTGACTCACGGCAAAAACGGTATCGACACCAGCAGCGGTTTTGCCGATCAGGCCGAAGTGCTGATCCACGCACGCCTTGCCGCCAGTGTCGTAGGCGCGACGCGCATGGACCGCCCGGAATGGATCGTCGTCAGCCCCAAGGACGGCCAGGTCTATTGCACCCTGACCAACAACGCCAAGCGCGGCGAAGACGGCCAGCCGGTGGGCGGGCCGAACCCGCGTGAGAAGAACGTTTACGGGCAGATCCTGCGCTGGCGCACCGACCGTGACGATCACGCGTCGAAGACATTTGCCTGGGACCTGTTTGTGGTCGCTGGCAACCCGGGCGTGCACGCCGGGACGCCGAAGGGTGGCTCGAAGAACATCACCCCGCAGAACATGTTCAACAGCCCGGATGGCCTGGGTTTCGACAAGGCTGGGCGTTTGTGGATTCTCACTGATGGTGATTCGAGCAACGCCGGCGACTTTGCCGGGATGGGCAACAACCAGATGCTGTGTGCCGATCCCAAGACCGGTGAGATTCGCCGCTTCATGGTCGGGCCGATTGGCTGTGAAGTCACCGGGATCAGCTTCTCGCCGGATCAGAAAACCCTGTTTGTCGGGATTCAGCATCCGGGGGAGAACGGGGGTTCGACCTTCCCTGAGCATTTGCCGAATGGCAAACCGCGGTCTTCGGTGATGGCGATTACCCGTGAGGACGGTGGAATCGTCGGCGCCTGACAGACCCTCATCGCGAGCAGGCGAAGGCCTACATTTGGAATGCGTGCGTTCCCCTGTAGGCCTTCGCCTGCTCGCGATGGCTTCAGCGAAGACACCAACCAACTCCCCCGCTGCCATCTGCGCTACCATGCTGGGCCGGACGCGGCAGCCTGCTGCGCGCAGGAGTCAGCATGGCCCACCCGTTTGAAACCCTCACACCCGACCTCGTGCTCGATGCCGTTGAAAGCATTGGCTTTCTCAGTGATGCGCGCATTCTGGCGCTCAACAGCTACGAAAACCGCGTCTATCAGGTCGGCATCGAAGACTCCGAACCGCTGATCGCCAAGTTCTATCGTCCGCAACGCTGGACCAACGAAGCCATCCTCGAAGAGCACCAATTCACCTTCGAACTGGCCGACGTCGAAATCCCGGTGGTGGCACCGCTGATCCACAACGGCGAAACCCTGCACGAGCATGCCGGTTTCCGCTTCACGTTGTTTCCGCGTCGCGGCGGCCGGGCGCCGGAGCCGGGCAATCTTGACCAGCTGTATCGCCTCGGCCAGTTGCTCGGGCGGATTCACGCGGTCGGCGCGACCAAGCCGTTTGAACACCGCGAAGCTCTCGCTGTGCAGAACTTCGGCCACGCGTCGTTGAACACCTTGCTCGAAGGCAATTTCATTCCGAAAAGCCTGCTGCCGGCCTACGAGTCCGTCGCCCGCGACCTGCTCAAGCGCGTGGAAGATGCTTACGCCAACACACCGCACCAGAACATCCGCATGCACGGCGATTGCCACCCCGGCAACATGATGTGCCGCGACGAAATGTTCCACATCGTCGACCTCGACGACTGCCGCATGGGCCCGGCGGTGCAGGACATCTGGATGATGCTCGCCGGTGATCGTCAGGAATGCCTGGGGCAGTTGTCGGAATTGATGGATGGCTACAACGAGTTCCACGATTTCGACCCGCGTGAGCTGGCGCTGATCGAACCGCTGCGCGCCCTGCGCCTGATGCACTACAGCGCCTGGCTCGCGCGGCGCTGGGATGACCCGGCGTTCCCGCACAGCTTTCCGTGGTTCGGCACCGAGCGTTATTGGGGTGATCAGGTGTTGGCGTTGCGTGAGCAACTGTCCGCGCTTAACGAAGAACCACTGAAACTTTTCTGATCCGCCTCCATCCTCTGTAGGAGTGAGCCTGCTCGCGATAGCGTTTTATCAGTCAACGAAAATGTTGAATGTCAGAGTGCTATCGCGAGCAGGCTCACTCCTACATTTGTTCGGTGTTCACAATTTCCCGACCTATCCGCTAAGGCATTCGTAGACAAACCTCCTTACAATCCCTCCTTTGTTAGCTGCCTAAGCAAGGATTCTGCATGCAAGCCGCCAACCCGCGTCGCGGGTACATTCTGGGCCTGAGTGCCTACATTATCTGGGGCCTGTTCCCGATCTACTTCAAAGCCATTGCCGAAGTGCCGGCCGTCGAAATCATCATCCATCGGGTGCTGTGGTCGGCACTGTTCGGCGCGCTGTTGCTGATGGTGTGGAAACACCCGGGCTGGTTGCGCGAGTTGCTCGACAATCCCAAGCGACTGGCGATTCTGGCCTTGAGCGGAACGCTGATCGCGGCCAACTGGCTGACCTACGTGTGGTCGGTAAACAACGGGCGCATGCTCGAAGCGAGCCTCGGTTACTACATCAACCCCTTGGTAAACGTGCTGTTGGGCATGTTGATTCTCGGCGAACGCTTGCGCCGGATGCAGTGGCTCGCGGTCGGTCTGGCGGCGGTCGGTGTCGCGCAACAGGTGTGGCAGGTCGGCAGTCTGCCGTGGGTTTCGCTGGTGCTGGCGTTGACGTTTGGCTTCTACGGCTTGATCCGCAAACAGGCACCGGTCAAGGCGTTGCCGGGGTTGGTGGTGGAAACCTGGATGCTGGTACCGATCGCGATTGCCTGGCTGCTTTTCAACCAGACCGCGACCAGTGCGCAACCTGAGTTCTGGACTACGTCCCAAGCCTGGTGGCTGGTGGCGGCGGGTCCGGTCACATTGGTGCCGCTGGTGTGCTTCAACGCCGCCACCCGCCATTTGCCGTACACCACGATCGGCTTCCTGCAATACCTCGCCCCGACCCTGGTACTGTTGCAAGCGGTGCTGCTGTTCGGTGAGCACTTGTCGTCGAGCACGCTGGTCGCGTTTATCTTCATCTGGGCCGGTCTGGCCGTTTACAGCGTCGATGCCGTGATCAGTTTGCGCCGGCGCAGCTGATCAAAAAACGCACAAACCCTCACAGGCCACGGTTCTCGTGGCCTGCATCGTTCCTTCCCAAGGTTATCCACAGCGTGATCCCCGCCGTTTGTGCGCAAGTCACTGAATGTTGGCGGTTTTTTGATCAACTCCAGCAAAGCCACAGCGGGCGTGGCGTTGACGACAGTCTCTACAGGTTATCCACAGGCAGGTGCACGTTTAAACTGGATAACCCGGTCGGCGCTTAAACGTCTGTGCGTAACACCAGTTCCACCATCAGATCGTCAGCCAGGGTTTCCAGACGCGACTGCAAGACGTCGAGCGACAAGGTCAGCGGCACCGCGAGAATCGCCTCGGCGTGAAACAGCGGCTCACTGCTCATCGGCGCTGGACGCACTTCCGTGACCAGCCTTTCCAGGTTTACACCCTGCTCGCTCAACAACCGGGTGATGTCCCGCACAATCCCCGGCCGATCATTGCCCACCAACTCCATGGCGATCGGTTTCCAGGTACAGGATTGTTCGATACCACTTTCGGCAATCAGCACGCGGATGCCATGCACCGTCAGTGCTTGTAGGGAATCGACTAATTCGTCGTAAGCCTCTGCCGGCACGCCCACCCGAAGAATCCCGGCGAACTGCCCGGCCATCCTCGACATGCGGCTTTCCAGCCAGTTACCGCCATGCTCGGCGATGCATTGGGCGATGCGCTCGACCTGTCCGGGCTTGTCCGGGGCGAAAACAGTGAGTACGAGATGGTCCATGGCGCAGCCCTCTTGTCATGACTTTTGTTATGGAAGAGCAAGTATAGGCAAGGGATGGTCAGCCGCCTCAGACGCGCGAAACAACAAATCGTGTACAACTTTTTATATTTAACTGGAACAATCCAGCTGTTTTTTGAGAACATCCCGTTCCGCGACGTGACTGCAATGCGTCATGAGGTCGCAGAACGACGTTATTAGTCTGATTTTCACAAGCGCAACTCATCATGTAGTATGCCGCAGCGCGCACTACATAACGCTGGATCGATGTCTGCCCAAGGCACGTTCGCAACCCTGAAAGCCCTGTCAGCAAGGCCCCCAAGCCGTTGATTGGTCCCAGCCCAGCCGCCAGCAATGGCATGTACTGGTCGGCAGGTTTGTGGTTTAAATGGCCAGAGGCTTCATTGTCAAAATTGAAGAGCTGAAAAGCGAAATAGCTGAGCAGAGTGAGGCAAGCAATGACTGAACACGTTCAAGTCGGTGGCCTGCAGGTCGCCAAAGTCCTGTTCGACTTCGTGAACAACGAAGCCATTCCCGGTACCGGCCTCACCGCCGAAAAATTCTGGGAAGGTGCCGATAAGGTCATTCATGACCTGGCGCCGAAGAACAAAGCCCTACTCGCCAAACGCGATGACTTCCAGGCCCGCATTGATGCCTGGCACCAGGAACGCAACGGTCAGGCGCACGACGCCGTGGCCTATAAAGCCTTCCTGCAAGAAATCGGTTATCTGCTGCCAGAAGCGGCTGATTTCCAGGCAACGACACAAAACGTCGATGATGAAATCGCCCGTACCGCCGGCCCGCAACTTGTTGTGCCGGTGATGAACGCCCGCTTCGCTCTCAATGCCTCGAACGCCCGCTGGGGTTCGCTGTATGACGCCCTTTACGGCACCGACGCGATCAGCGAAGAAGGTGGCGCGGAAAAAGGCAAAGGCTACAACAAGGTGCGTGGCGACAAAGTCATCGCCTTCGCCCGTGCGTTCCTCGATGAAGCTGCGCCATTGGCGGCTGGCTCTCACGTCGATTCGACCGCCTACAAAATCGCTGACGGCAAACTGCTGGTCACCCTCAAGGGCGGCAGCAACACTGGCCTGCGCGATGACGCACAACTGATCGGTTTCCAGGGCGACGCCAACGCGCCAATCGCCATTCTGCTGAAACACAACGGTCTGCACTTCGAAATCCAGGTTGACGCCACCACTCCGGTTGGCCAGACCGACGCCGCCGGCGTCAAAGACATTCTGATGGAAGCGGCGCTGACCACCATCATGGACTGCGAAGACTCCGTGGCTGCCGTCGATGCCGACGACAAAGTGGTGATCTACCGCAACTGGCTCGGGCTGATGAAGGGCGACCTGGCGGAATCCGTGTCCAAGGGCGGCCAGACCTTCACCCGCACCATGAACCCGGATCGCACCTACACCGCGCCGAACGGCGGTGAAGTGACCCTGCACGGCCGTTCGCTGTTGTTCGTGCGCAACGTGGGTCACCTGATGACCATCGACGCGATCCTCGACAAAGACGGTAACGAAGTGCCGGAAGGCATCCTCGACGGTCTGGTCACTTGCCTCGCGGCGATGCACAACCTCAATGGCAACACTTCGCGCCGCAACACTCGCACCGGTTCCGTGTACATCGTTAAACCGAAGATGCACGGCCCGGAAGAAGCGGCGTTCACCAACGAGCTGTTCGGCCGCATCGAAGACGTGCTGGGCCTTTCGCGCAACACCCTGAAAGTCGGGATCATGGACGAGGAGCGCCGCACCACGGTCAACCTCAAGGCCTGCATCAAGGCTGCCAGTGAGCGCGTGGTGTTCATCAACACCGGTTTCCTCGACCGCACCGGCGACGAAATCCACACCTCCATGGAAGCCGGCCCGGTTGTGCGCAAGGCTGACATGAAGGCTGAGAAGTGGATCGGCGCGTACGAAAACTGGAACGTCGATATCGGTCTGAGCACCGGCCTGCAAGGTCGTGCGCAAATCGGTAAAGGCATGTGGGCGATGCCGGATCTGATGGCGGCGATGCTTGAGCAGAAAATCGCCCACCCATTGGCCGGCGCCAACACCGCTTGGGTACCGTCGCCGACCGCCGCTGCACTGCACGCGCTGCATTATCACAAGGTTGATGTGTTCGCCCGTCAGGCCGAACTGGCCAAACGTGCTCGCGCTTCGGTAGACGACATCCTGACCATCCCGTTGGCGGTCAATCCGAACTGGACGCCAGAGCAGATCAAGAACGAACTGGACAACAATGCCCAGGGCATTCTCGGTTACGTGGTGCGTTGGATCGACCAGGGCGTGGGTTGCTCGAAAGTACCGGACATCAATGACGTCGGCCTGATGGAAGACCGTGCCACGCTGCGCATCTCCAGCCAGCACATCGCCAACTGGCTGCGCCACGGCGTGGTCACTGAGGCGCAAGTGATGGAAAGCCTCAAGCGCATGGCGCCGGTGGTGGATCGTCAGAACGCCAACGACCCGCTGTACCGTCCGCTGGCACCGAACTTCGACAGCAACATCGCCTTCCAGGCAGCAGTCGAACTGGTGATCGAGGGCACCAAACAGCCGAACGGCTACACCGAGCCGGTGCTGCACCGTCGTCGTCGCGAGTTCAAGAAGGCCAACGGCCTGTAACTTGCGCTGAATGCCGGACATGAAAAAGCCCTGATCGAGTGATCAGGGCTTTTTTGTTAGTGTCGTGGATTGGATTTTTGTGGTGGGCTTGAGATCCATCCCCCTCACCCCAGCCCTCTCCCCCAAGGGGGCGAGGGGGAAGGGAGCAGATTGGGGAAGCTTCAAGTTCTGAGTTCGACTCGGTAATTTCAATTCACCGCGGTCAGTCCCCTCTCCCTCTGGGAGAGGGTTAGGGTGAGGGGCTTTTAGGGTTCTATCCCCAATTCATGCTTCACCAACGCCAACAACTTGCCCGTATCAATCGGCTTGAGCAGAAAATCCACCACACTCAAATGCATCGCCGCGATCGCGTCTTTGACATCAGCATCACCCGAAACAATGATGATCGGCATCGCCGCCCGCACCGACTCACGCACTTGCCGAATCAGCTCAAGCCCACCGACATGCCCCATGCGCAGATCGGTGATCACCAGCCCGATCGAAGGTTTCTCCTCCAGCATCTTCAGCGCAGTCTCGCCACTGGCTGCGGTCAGGCAACGAATGCCGTCCAACGCGAGAATCTCCGACAACAGCTCCCGGGCGTCCTTGTCGTCATCAACGATCAATACACGCTGAGGTGGAAGATCAGGTTCGAGCATGACTGCACTGAGCGCTTCTCGCTCGGCATCGCTCAAAATATCGTGGTCGGACATGGCGTTCTCTAAGTATTCAAAACAGTCCCTTGGCAAGTGGTCAGACATCGCGGGGCAGAGCTTCAATGTGCACTTCGTCGGATTTTTTTCCAAGGGGGCAAGCAAGGGAATTTCCGACTGTTTGCGTAGGGCATCTCCGAAACTGCGCCAATGGTGGCAAAACCTAGACTTACGTCCAATGGGCACCCTGTCCGCTGGGGTCGACCATGGCCGTAACGATCCGACAACAACAATTCGAAAAAGACTGCGGTAATGGTTATGAGTAAAGCGGACGCCTTCACCCAGGCAGGGAAAACCGCGGTATTGCAGAATATTCAGGGCACCCTGCAATTCCTCCAGCGCTTCCCGCCCTTCAATCAGATGGAACACGCCCACCTCGCTTATCTGGTGGAGCAATGTCAGCTGCGTTTCTACGGCCAGGGCGAGAGCATCATCAAACCTGCCGACGGCCCGGTCGAACACTTCTATATCGTCAAGCAAGGTCGGGTGGTCGGCGAACGTCAGCACATCACCAAGCCCGGCACCGAGACCACGTTTGAAATCACCACCGGCGAATGCTTTCCGCTGGCCGCGCTGCTCGGTGAACGCGCAACCCGCACCGAGCACTTGGCTGGCGAAGATACGTTCTGCCTGCAACTGAACAAACTGGCGTTCATCAAACTGTTCGCCCTCTCCAACGCCTTTCGCGATTTCGCCTTGCGCGGGGTCAGCAGCCTGCTCGATCAGGTCAACCAGCAAGTGCAGCAGAAAGCCGTGGAAACCCTCGGCACGCAGTACTCGCTGAACACCCGACTTGGCGAATTGGCCATGCGCCACCCGGTCACCTGTAGCCCCGACACACCACTGCGTGAAGCGGTGAAACTGATGCACGAGCAACAGGTCGGCAGCATCGTTGCAGTGGACGAACACAAGGCGCCGCTGGGGATTTTCACCCTGCGCGATTTGCGCCATGTGGTGGCTGAAGGCATCGGCGATTTCAGTGAGGCCATCGAGCGCCACATGACGCCTTCGCCCTTTTATCTTTCGCCGGATCACAGTGCCTTCGATGCAGCGATTGCCATGACCGAACGGCACATCGCCCACGTCTGTCTGGTCAAGGATCAGCGTTTGTGCGGCGTGGTCTCCGAGCGCGATCTGTTTTCCCTGCAACGGGTCGATCTGGTGCATCTGGCGCGGACCATTCGCAGCGCGCAACGCGTCGAACAACTGGTGAGCCTGCGCGGCGAGATCGGCCAACTGGTCGAACGCATGCTCGCCCACGGTGCTTCTTCGACGCAGATCACCCACATCATCACCTTGCTCAACGACCACACCGTGTGCCGGGTGATCGAACTGACTCTCGCGGAAAAAGGTGACCCCGGCGTGCCGTTCAGTTGGTTGTGCTTTGGCAGCGAAGGCCGCCGCGAGCAGACGCTGCACACCGATCAGGACAACGGCATTTTGTTCGACGCGCGAGACGCGGCGCATGCAGCAGAGATTCGCGGCAAGCTGCTGCCGATTGCCCAGCAGATCAACCAGAGTCTGGCGCTGTGCGGCTTCACCCTGTGCAAAGGCAACATCATGGCCGGCAACCCCGAGCTGTGTTTGTCGCGAGCGGAATGGGCACGGCGTTTTGCAACTTTTATTCGTGAGGCGACGCCGGAGAATCTGCTCGGGTCGAGCATTTATTTCGACTTGCGCGTGGTCTGGGGAGATGAACAAGGCTGTGAACAACTGCGCCGAGGCATCCTCGATCAGGTCGGCGACAACCGCTTGTTCCAGCGCATGATGGCCGAGAACGCCCTGCGCAACCGTCCACCGGTGGGGCGTTTCCGCGAGTTTGTGCTGGCGCGCAAGAACGGCGAGAAAGCCACGCTGGATCTCAAGGTGCAGGGGCTGACGCCGTTCGTGGATGGCGCGCGACTGCTCGCGCTGGCCAACGGCATCGACGCCAACAACACCCTTGAGCGCTTCCGGCAGCTGGTCGAGAAAGAAGTCATCGAGCGACTGGATGGCGCGGCGTATGAAGAGGCCTATCACTTCATTCAGCAGACGCGCATGCAACAGCATCAACTGCAGACGCGGGAGAACCTGCCCTACTCCAACCGTGTCGACCCGGACAGCCTCAATCACCTCGACCGGCGCATCCTGCGTGAATCCCTGCGCCAGGCCCAGCGCCTGCAAAGCAGCCTGACCTTGCGGTATCAGCTATGAGCCTGTTCTCGTGGCTGCGCCCGCCGAGTGCGGTGGTGCCGGTGGATTTCCAGCAGCGTCTGGCGCAGCTGCCGGCTATTACCGAACTGCGCGAATGCACGTTGCGCGAACAACGCTGGGTGGTGCTGGATCTGGAAACCACCGGACTGAACCTGAACAAGGATCGTGTGTTGTCGATTGGCGCGGTGGTGATCGAGGATGGCGCAATCGATTTCAGCCAGCAGTTCGAGCGCACGCTGCAATGCCGCGAGCTGAAGCTCAGCCCCAGTGTGTTGATTCACGGCTTGGGGCCGAACGCGATTGCAGCCGGCAGTGAACCGGCCGAGGCGTTGCTGGAGTTATTGGAGTTTATCGGTGAAAGCCCGGTATTGGCGTTTCATGCGCCGTTCGATCAGCACATGCTCGGGCGCGCGTTGAAGGAGCATTTGGGGCACAAGTTGCAGCAGGTCTTTCTGGATGTCGCCGACATTGCACCGCTGGTGTGTCCGCAGGCGAATATTCGTGAGGCCGGGCTGGATGAGTGGATCGACTGGTTCAAGCTTGAGGTGTTCGAGCGGCATAACGCGAGCGCCGATGCGCTGGCGACGGCGGAACTGGCGTTGATTCTGTTCAGCCGGGCGCGGGGACAGCAGATTCATAGTCCGTTGAATTTGCAGCAGCGGTTGAGTCAGTGGAAGCGGCGGCAGCAGGCGCCTTCGTTCTAAATCAGAAGCCCCTCACCCCAGCCCTCTCCCCGAGGGAGAGGGAGCCGACCGAAGTGTCTGACGCTTTATATCGACCTGAAAGATCGAGTCGATTGAGGATTCGCTAAAAATCGTTCAGGTCGGTGTACCTCCAGAATATCCCCCGATCGATCCCCTCTCCCTCTGGGCGGTCCGACGTTTCGGGAGGGCTAGGGTGAGGGTCTGCCTTTAACCGCCCACCTGACCAGTGGCCAATTGCTAACCATTCCCACCTCTGCCACAATCGCGAACAATTCGCGTTAGTTAACATTTCCCAATCGGTGATGTCCGGTGTCGTCAGTCCCAAGCCCTAACAGTGAGCTCGTCGGTGCGATGTATCGTGACCATCGCGGCTGGCTGCTGGCATGGTTGCGGCGCAATGTGGCGTGCCCGCAACGCGCCGAAGACCTGAGCCAGGACACCTTCGTCCGTCTGCTCGGTCGCGATGCCATGCTGACACCCCGCGAGCCGCGCGCCTTTCTGGTGGCGATCGCCAAAGGCTTGTTGTTCGACTACTTCCGCCGCGCTGCGCTGGAACAGGCCTACCTCACCGAACTGATGCTGATCCCCGAAGGCGAACAACCTTCGGTGGAAGAACAGCAAATGATCCTCGAAGACCTCAAAGCCATCGACCGCTTGCTCGGCAAACTGTCGACCAAGGCCCGTGCCGCCTTCCTTTATAACCGCCTCGACGGCCTCAGCCATGCCGAGATCGCCGACAAGCTCGGCGTCTCGGTGCCGCGCGTTCGGCAGTATCTGGCGCAAGGCATTCGGCAGTGCTACATCGCCCTGTACGGTGAGCCGACGTGAGCCCGGCCAGTTCCAGACCGGTGCCGGCGCATGTGCTGGACGCGGCGATTGCCTGGCAACTGACCCTCGACTCGAGCAGTCCGCTGGAGCGTGAGGAGTTCGCAAAATGGCACGCAGCCAATGAAGAACACGCCCGCGCCTGGCAGCAACTGGGCATGCTCGATCAGCGTTTCAACGTGGCCAAGGGCCCGGCCCGCAGTGCCTTGCTGCAATCGCGCGAAGGCATTCGCCGACGGGTACGCAAGCTCGGCAGTGGGCTGGCCAGCGTTGTGGTGCTGGTCGGTGTGGGGCTGTTTGCCAGTGAACGCTTTCTGCCGCTGGATTACTGGCTCGCCGATCAGCGCACCGCGACCGGTGAGCAGCGCACCGTGCGCCTGGCTGACGGCACTGTGCTGAATCTCAACACCCACAGTGCGGTGGACGTGCGTTTCGATGAGAAGCGCCGGCTGATCGTGTTGCAGGAAGGCGAAATTCTCGTCGAGACCGGTCACGGCGATCCGCGCCCCTTTATCGTCGAAACCCGCGAAGGCAGCATGCGTGCCTTGGGTACGCGGTTTCTGGTCAAGCGTGAAGACGAAGGCACGCGCCTGAGCGTGTTGCAGTCGGCCGTGGCCGCACACGGGCAAGCAAATCCAGAAGAGCAGATCCTCCATGAAGGCCAGCAAGTGCTGCTGCGCAGCGACGGGCTGGATTCGATTGTCGCGCTCAACCCAGGCGCCGATGCCTGGACGCGCGGCATGTTGGTGGTGGACAACGCGCGACTCGGCGATCTGGTGCATGAGCTGGGGCGTTATCGTCGCGGGCATCTGGGCGTGGCGCCGGAAGTGGCGGATCTACGGATTACCGGCAGCTTTCCGCTGCATGACACCGATAAGGCCTTGAGCGCATTGCTGCCGACCCTGCCGGTGCAGATCGAGCGGCATACGCCGTATTGGGTCACAGTCGCGAAGGCCGAGCCCTCCTCCCCTTGACCTGATCGTTCCCACGCTCTGCGTGGGAATGCAGCCCGGGACGCTCTGCGTCCCTGCCGAAGCGGACGCAGAGCGTCCATTGAGGCATTCCCACGCGGAGCGTGGGAACGATCAAGCCCGCAGAAATGTGGCTGTTTTCCAGTTAATCGAAATTATTTTCATCCAGCCCTATCACTTTTTGCTTTTCATCCGGCACACAGGCAATTGAGAAATATTTCCATTCAGGAGCCGCCGTATGTCCCGTTCGCTAGACACCTTGTTGCGCCCCAGTCTGCTGGCTGTCGCCATCGCGCTCAGCGCGCCGCTGATCAGCAGTCCGTTGCTTGCCGCTGAACAAGCGTCCAGCGTACGCGCCTACAACTTGCCAGCGGCGCCACTGTCGACGACCCTCAACCAGATCGCCAGCCAGGGCGGGATTGCGCTGTCGCTGAATCCGTCGCTGGCGGCAGGCAAGACCTCGGCGCCGGTCAACGGCCAATACGATGCGGCTGGCGCTCTGCGCGCGGCACTGCGTGGCACCGGTCTGCAACTGGAACAAAGCAGCACCGGCACTTACACCCTGGTTGCCGTGCCTGAAGGCGTGATGGCCCTGCCGGAAACTTCGGTCATCGGTGTAGAAAACTTCGAAAGTGCCTGGGGCCCGGTCGAAGGCTACACCGCCACTCGCACCGCCGCTGGCACCAAGACCGACACCGCACTGGTCGAAGCACCGCGCTCGATCTCGGTGGCGACCCGCCAGCAAATGGACGACCGCAGCGTGCACAGCCTCGACGATGCCGTGCGCTACATGCCGGGCATCACCGCCAGCAGCTACGGCAGCGACACCCGCGCCGACTGGCTGCGTGTGCGCGGTTTCGAACCGACCCAGTTCCTCGACGGTCTGCCGCTGCCAAAAGGCGTGTACGCCAACCCGAAACAGGAAACCTGGAACCTCGACCGCCTCGCCCTGCTGCGCGGCCCAGCCTCCTCGGTTTACGGCCAGACCCCACCGGGCGGCCTGCTGGACATGGTCAGCCGTCGCCCAAGCGCCGAAGCCAGCAACGAAATCCAGTTGCAGTACGGCAGCGACAACCATCGCCAGATCAACTTCGCCAGCACCGGCAAGATCGACGACGCCGGCCAGTTTCTCTATGGCCTCAGCGGTGTGGTGCGCGACAGCGGCACCCAGGTCGATCACGTCGACAACAAGCGCTACAACATCGCGCCGAGCCTGACCTGGAACATCGACGATGACACCAAGCTCACCCTGCTGAGCCAGTTCACCCGCGACGATACCGGCATCACCAGCCAGTTCCTGCCGGTGCAGGGCACCAAGATCAAATCGCCGCTCGGTGATATTTCCCACCACAAGAATCTGGGTGATCCGGACTGGGAATATTACGATCGCACCTACTACGCGCTGGGCTATGCCTTCGAACATCGTCTGAACGATGTCTGGCAGTTCAAGCAGAACCTGCGCTACACCAAGTCGGATCTGTCGTTCCAGTCGCTGACACCGGGGTCGTACCCATTCACCGAAGTGGATGATCAAGGCAATGTCGGACGCACCAGCACCAGCGTCGAAGAAGACATCAGCCAGTTCGCCGTGGACAACAACTTCCAGGCCGACTTCGCTACCGGCGACATCCGCCACACCCTGCTGCTGGGCCTTGATCACCAGCGCAGCAACACCAACTACACCTCGATCTTCGGCTTTTCGGATACCACTCCGGGCACCAACGTGATCACCCCGATCTACGGCCAGCCGATCATTCGTCCAGCGCGTTCCACCGCGTTTTACGATTACGACCAGAAGACCTACCAGACCGGCCTGTACGTGCAGGACCAAATGGCCCTCGACCAGTGGCGCCTGACTCTCGGCGGCCGTGAAGACTGGGTACACACCAGCACCAGATTCATCAACAAGGGTGATGCCACCAACACCCAGCGCGACAAGGCCTTCAGCGGCAACGCCGCGCTCAGCTACGTCTTCGACAACGGTTTCGTGCCGTACCTGTCGTACGCCGAATCCTTCCAGCCGACCACGGGCGCTGATGCCACCTCGACCGGCTCGCTCAAGCCGACCGAAGGCAAGCAGTGGGAACTGGGCATCAAGTACCAGCCGCCGGGCAGCAAAACCCTGCTGACCGCCGCCGTGTATGACCTCACCCAGAAGAACGTCTCGGTCAACACCTTCGTCAACAACGTGTCGATCACCAGCCAGACTGGCGAAGTGAAAGTCAAAGGCCTGGAGCTGGAAGCGGTTTCCGACGTCACCGACAACCTGAAAGTCATTGCCGCCTACACCTTGGCCAAATCCGAAGTGCAGAATGGCGTCGACAAGGGCAATCGCCTGCAACTGATGCCGAACCAGCAAGCGTCGCTGTGGACCGATTACACCTGGCACGCCGGCGTACTCGACGGCTTCGGCATTGGCGGTGGCGTGCGTTACACCGGCAACACCTACGGCGACAAGGCCAACACCTGGCTGGGCAAGGCTGACGCCTACACCGTGTTCGACGCGAGCGTGCATTACGACCTCGGCCGTCTGGACAACAGCCTCAAAGGCGCGTCGCTGGCACTCAACGCGACCAACCTGTTCGACAAGGAATACATTTCCACCTGCGACAGCTTCTACTGCTACTACGGCGACACGCGCAGTGTCGTCGCCAGCGCCACTTACAAGTGGTAAGCGATTGAGCTGAAACAGACCCTGTGACCAGGCCGTCCCTCGTGGACGGCTTTGGTGTTTTTGAAGGTCATGAAATGAAAAGTAAAACAATCCGCCGCTGGTCGTTCGTGCATACCTGGACCAGCCTGGTCTGCACCGTGTTTTTGCTGATGCTGGCACTGACCGGTCTGCCACTGATTTTCCATCACGAGATCGAGCACCTGCTCGGCGATGCGCCCGAAGTGCGCGAGATGCCCGCCGACACGCCACGTCTGAATCTGGCGCAACTGGTCGAGGCCGCCGAGAAACATCGTCCCGATGAAGTCGTGCAGTATTTCGGTTTCGATGACGATGAGCCGAATGCCGTACTGACGATCATGGCGAAAACCGCCGGCACTGAACCGAACTCGTCGCACACCTTCATGCTCGATGCACGTACCGGTGAAGCGCTGGAAACGCCGTCGGCCAACGGCGGTTTGATGCTGTTTATCCTGCGCCTGCACGTCGACATGTTCGCCGGGCTGCCGGGCAAGTTGCTGCTGGCGTTCATGGGGCTGCTGTTTGTCGTGGCGATTGTCTCGGGGACGGTGCTGTACCTGCCGTTCATGCGCCGCTTGAAATTCGGCACCGTGCGTCAGGACAAGTCCACCCGTTTGCGCTGGCTCGACCTGCATAATCTGATCGGCGTGGTCACCCTGACCTGGGCCTTGGTGGTCGGCGTGACAGGCGTGATCAGCGCTTGCGCCGACCTGTTGATCGCGGCGTGGCGCAACGATGCACTGACCGCCCTGATCGAACCTTACCGCGAAGCGCCACCGCTGACTCACCTGGCACCGGCCACGCGGTTGCTCGACATCGCGGCTGAAGTCGCGCCGGGCATGAAACCGGATTTCATCGCTTTCCCCGGCACACGGTTTTCCAGCGAGCACCATTATTCGGTGTTCATGAAGGGCGGCACGCATTTGACCTCACACCTGCTGACACCGGTGCTGATCGATGCCACCACGCTGCAGGTCACCGCCGTGGCCGAACGACCGTGGTACATGGACGCCATGGGCATGTCGCAGCCGCTGCACTTCGGTGATTACGGCGGCATGCCGATGAAAATTCTCTGGGCCACTCTCGATGTGCTGACGATCATCGTGCTCGGCAGCGGCGTGTACCTGTGGGTGGTGCGGCGCAAAGCGGTGAAGCCTGTGCCGGAAACGGCGGAGGTGTCTGCATGAAGCCGCGGCAATCGAATTTCTGGAAAGTGTTCAGCACGCCGATCGTGATTGCATTGCTCAGTGCGGCGGGGTTGTTTGCGGCGTTGTTGGGGGATGGGATTTGGGATGCGTTGAGCTGGGTCGGGCTGGGTGTCCCGGCCTTTCTGGCCATAAGAGGATTGCTGCTGCGAAGCTGAAGAAACCTGTGGGAGCGAGCCTGCTCGCGAAAGCGCTCTGACATTCAACATCAACATTGTCTGTACGGACGCCTTCGCGAGCAGGCTCGCTCCCACATTTGGTTTTGCATCGGGCTTGAGCAGGTCGCGTTACGCGCTATGCTGCTCCCTCATCGTTCTGATCGAGACCCTGCCAATGTCCGCCCCCAGCATGACCCTGTACCACAACACGCTCTCCCCGTTCGTGCGCAAAGTGATGGTGTTGCTGCACGAAACCGGCCAGCAGGATCGCGTCGCGCTGCAAGACTGCGTGCTCAGCCCGGTCAGCCCGAGTGCCGAGCTCAATCTCGACAACCCGCTGGGCAAGATTCCCGCCCTGCGTCTGGCTGACGGCAACGTTATCCATGACAGCCGCGTCATTCTCGAATACCTCGACCAGCAACACGTCGGCAACCCGCTGATCCCGCGCGAAGGCGCGGCCCGCTGGCGGCGTCTGACCCTGGCCTCGATGGCCGACGGGATCATGGATGCGTCGGTGATGGTGCGTTATGAAATGGTCCTGCGTGCTCCGGAAAAACATTGGGACGAATGGCTCGAGGCCCAGCGCGACAAGATCCGCCGCGCTCTCGCTGTGTTGGAAAACGACGCGATTGCCGAGCTGACCAGCCATTTCGACGTGGCCGCCATCAGCGTCGCGTGTGCGCTGGGTTACCTCGACCTGCGCTTCCCGGATCTGGGCTGGCGTGAGGCCAACCCGCAACTGGCCAACTGGTTTTTTGAAGTGAGTCAGCGACCGTCCATGATCGCGACCATGCCCAAGCCTTAAATCGGCGGAGCCTGTTCCGCCCTCTTCGCGAGCAGGCTCGCTCCCACATTGTTTTTGGGTATGGCAGACATCTCTGTTCCAACACCCATCCTGTGGGAGCGAGCCTGCTCGCGAATGCACCACCTCGGTTCCACAGGCAAATATCCTATAATCCGCGTCACCAACTCATCCTTCCAGCACTGATCCTCACGCAATCCCAGCGACCGGCTCATTGCATCGTCCCCACATCAAACTCCAACGGCTTCGCCGGTTTCTGCCCGATCCCGTACCAATCCAGTTTGCGCGTCAGCACCATGAACACACCGAGCAGACCGAACAGCAACAACGAGCCCATCAACAACGCGTAATCCTCGGCGCTCAGCAAGCCATAGAGCAGGCCATACAACGCCGCCAGCCCCGCCGAAAAACTCAAGCCGTGACGCACACTGCGTAGCACGTGACAGACATAAAACCCGATCAACAACACACAACCGCTGGCCGACAACAGATACGCCGGGGCAAAACCAATGTGCTCCGACAGCGAGAGCAACAACAGATAAAAGAACGCCAGCGCCACACCGACCAGCGCGTATTGCACCGGGTGCACGGCCAGACTTTTGAGCACTTCGAACAGGAAGAAACCGGCGAACGTCAGGACGATGAACAGCAACGCGTATTTGATCGCCCGGTCACTCTTCAAATATTGATCTACCGGATCGATGAAGCTCACGCCAAAGCTGCGGCCGTTGAATGCCTCGCAATCATTGCTGCTGACGCAACGGCTCATGGCGTCTTGCAGGTTGGTGGAGAAGAACGTGGTCTGCCAATCGGCGCTGAAACCCTGATCGTTGATCTCACGCTTGGCCGGCAGGAAATTACCGATGAAACTTGGATGCGGCCAATTCGCAGTGAGGCTGACGCTGCTGCTCTTGCCCACTGGCAACACCTGCAATGAACCGGTGCCTTGCAGACGCAGGTCAAAACCGAAGCTCAGTTCCGTGGTTTTGCTGGTGTCGAGCAGCGGCAGCGTCACTCGCACACCCTCGCCGAGCCAGCCGACCTGGGTGCCCGGCACGAAGTCCAGACGCTGGCCGTCGAGTTCCAGTTTCAGCGCATTTTCGATGCCGCGAATGTCGCTGATGCCGACCGCAAGAAACGGTGCATCGAACTGGTAATCGCTGAAGTCTTCTCTAATGCCCAATTGTGCTGGCAACGAGAAATGGCCATTGATGCGGTTATCGGCGTGGAACAGCCGCGCCTCATAAATGCCGCGCGCACGCAGCTCGGTTTGCACCTGGCCGTCGAGTTCGAAACGCTCCGGCAGGAAGTACAAACGCCCGCGCTCTTCGCTCGGTTCGTCGTAGCGTTGGTTGGTTTTGTCGTTGGTTTTCCAGTTGTGAATCACTTTGCGATACGGCACCACCATCACCGGCCCGCTCAGTTGCTGGCTGTAGCTGGAACTGCGGGCGATGTCTTCGAGCACGCCGTCGCGCAACTGTTGGCGGTCGTCGATGACGCCATCGATCATCAATAAAGGTATCAGCAACAGCAGGATCAACACGGCGATGGCGCCGAGCTTGATGGTCAGATTCTTGTTCATGGGACTCTCCCTGTTTGGATGGGGGGAGTCTGGTGATCGGGTGTGGGGGTTTTGTGGGGGGATTGTGGAGATTGTGTGGAGACTTCACCGGCCCTATCGCGAGCAGGCTCACTCCTACATTTGGAATGCGTTCCCCTGTAGGAGTGAGCCTGCTCGCGATGGCCGCAACTCGGTATCAAGACAAACGCAATGTCACCTCAACACCACTTTCGACATTACGAATCTGCATCGACCCACCATGCAACTTGACCACCTCTTCAACGAAATTAAGCCCCAACCCCGTGCTTTTCCGCCCACTGTCCGGTCGCGGTAATGAGTAGAAGCGCTCGGTCAAACGCGGCAAGGCGTAATCGGGAATAGGAGCGGTTTCATTGAACAGACGCAGTTCAATCTGCTCATCCCGACGCTCGGCACTGAAGCGCAGAAGCCCCTCAACCGGGGTGAAATCCAGCGCATTTTCCAGCAGATTACCCAACGCCTGACGCAGCAGAAACGGCTCGCCGATCAACAGAAGATCAGCCGCAATCGCCTGTTCGATGCGCAACTGCTTTCCTTCAATCCGCGCCGCCTGCCCCTGCAGCAATTGATCAACCAGCGCCGCCAACGGCACAGCGACCCGCTCTTCAAGGCCCTGACGTTGTTCCACTTGCGCCAGATTCAACAACCGTTCGATCAACTGCTGCATCCGCGCACTTTCGCTGTCGATGTTGCCGACAAAGCGCAGACGTTGAACCGGCGGCATTTCACCTTGCAGCAACTCCGCCGCGCCACGAATCGCCGCCAGCGGACTTTTCAGTTCATGGGTCAACGTATGCACGTAGCGCTCAACGTACGCCTTACCCTCCAGCTGTGTGCGCATCTGCTCAACCGCTGTGGCCAGTTGCTCCAGCTCACCGCCGCGATAGTGCGGCACTTCCACCCGCCGCCCTTCGCTCACCGCTTGTGCATAACCGGTCAAACGGTGCAGTGCGCGGCTCAGCCACCACGACAGCAAGGCACCAAAGAGCAGACCGAGGCCGATCAAACCCGCGCCGTAAAACAGCAGGCGCCGTTCGGTACGATCCACATAAGGCTGCAATGAGCTGTTGGGTTTGGCCACGGTGACCACGCCGATGATCTGCCCGTTGTCGCGGATCGGCGCGCCGACGTGCATGACTGAAGATGCTGGGTCATCCGGATCGCTGCGACTGGATCGCGCACCGTACTCGCCACGCAAGGTCAGGTAGACATCGTTCCAGCGCGAGTAGTCCTGCCCCACGGCTACGCCACTGGAATCGAGCACAACGATGCCTTTGGCGTCGGTGACGTAAATGCGGTGGTTGACCTGATTTTTCGGTAAGCCCCAAATGCTCGCTTGCGGCTGACGCTCGCCATAGGCGCGCAGCAACTCGGGCCAGCGGTTCTCGCTGAGGGTGCCGGCCTTGAAATCGTCCCGCAGGATTTCCGCCATCAGGTTGGCGGTGTCGACCAGGGTTTCTTCGGTGGACTGGCGCACGCCGGGACGGATTTCTTCCATCACCGTGTTGAGCACGAAATAACCGGTCAGGCCGACAAACAGCACATACACCAGAAAGATCCGCAGCCCCAGTGACATCAGCTGTGCCCCGGGCTGTAGCTGTAACCGAGGCCACGATGGGTCTGGATCGGCTCGGCGTCGGCGCGCACCAGACGCAGTTTGGCGCGCACGCTTTTGATGTGGCTGTCGATGCTGCGCTCGTAGCCGGCGTCGGCCGCAACACCCAGCGCGTCGAGCAATTGCTCGCGACTGAACACCCGCTCGGGTTGTTCGAGCAGGCATTGCAGCAGGCGGAATTCGTGGCGGGTCAGGGTCAACGTCTGGCCGCGATAAATGATTTGAATCCGCTCCGGATCGATTCTAAATAGCGCTGAAGTGGCTTCAATCGCAGGACGCGGCGCCATGCGTTTAAGGATTGCCTTCACTCGCGCCGCGACTTCACGCGGGCTGAACGGCTTGACCACATAATCGTCGGCACCAATTTCCAGACCCACCACGCGATCAATCTCGGCATCGCGGGCGCTGAGGAACAGCACCGGCACCTCGCTGAAGCGCCGCAGTTGCTTGCAGGTCTCGAAACCGCTGATATCCGGCAGGCCGATGTCGAGGATGATCAGATCGGCCGGGGTCTGCCGCTGATACTCCAGCGCCGCCGCGCCGAGGCTCAGCCACGTGGTGGTGAAGCCTTCGCCCTGCAAGGCAAAAATCAGCGTGTCGGCAATCGCCGCTTCGTCTTCGACAATCAGGATATGAGGCATGGCGTCCGAGCCCGTAGGTTAAGTGCGCGAACGGTGCCCCAAGCCCGACGTTACGTCAATGAGACCACTTGGCTCAGCAGTCCGGCTTGTCGGCCGTGAAGCGTCGCGCCGGGTTCACCGCTGCGCCGAATTCGCGCAAGGCTTTGGCACCGATCAGCAACGGGTAATTGAAGTTGCTGCGGTCGGTCAGGTTGACCTCAACGGTACGCTTGACGTTACCCAGGCACAGCTCCAGATCGACCACCGGGCGTTTGGCGACTTCGGTGCTTTCACCCTCGTCTTCTTCGTCCGAGCGGCTCTTGATCTTGCTGATCCGTGCGACCTTGTGTTCGTAGACCTTGTTGCTGGCGTCTTTGGTGGCGAGGCGGAAACGCACCCATTCGTCGCCATCGCGGGTGAAGGTTTCGATGTCCTTGGCCGACAGCGAGGCGGTCAGTGCGCCGGTGTCCATCTTGGCCTTGAGCACTTCACCGCCGATTTCCGGCAGCGCAATGTATTCGTAACGCCCATACAGGGTCGGCTCGGCGGCCATGACCGGCAGGGCGACGAGGGCAAACAGTGCAAGGAGGGATTTCACGTAAGGGGCTTCCTTGAGAGGTTGGGCAACGGGATTTTAGACCGTTGCGCGCTTGATCGTTCCCACGCTCTGCGTGGGTATGCATCCAGTGACGCTCTGCGTCACAGGGACGCGGAGCGTCCCGGGCGGCGTTACCACGCAGAGCGTGGGAACGATCAGGTTAACGCGACGAAAGTGAAACATTCGTCACCACCGATTTGGCCTGCCGCGCGAAGCTGCTTATCATGGCGCGCCCATCCGTTTGCAAAGAGTTGCTTATGCGCCGCCTGCTCACCGGCTGTTTCGTCACCCTGCTGCTGTTGCTCAACACCCTGATCCTGATCGGGCCGTTGCTGGTCTTTGCCCTGCTCAAACTGATCGCACCAGGCCGCTGGCGCGATTACGCGTCGGGGACGGTGATGTGGATCGCCGAGACCTGGGCCGAGATCGACAAACTGATTTTCCGCCTGTGTATCCCCACCCAATGGGACATTCGCGGTGGCGAAGACTTGCGCGGCGACACCTCGTATCTGGTGGTCAGCAACCACCAGTCGTGGGTGGATATTCCGGCGCTGATCCAGACCCTCAACCGGCGCACGCCGTTCTTCAAATTCTTCCTCAAGAAAGAGCTGATCTGGGTACCGTTTCTGGGGCTGGCGTGGTGGGCGCTGGATTACCCGTTCATGAAGCGCTACACCAAGGCCTTTCTGGCGAAGCACCCGGAGCTGGCGGGCAAGGATCTGGAGATCACCAAAGCGGCCTGCGAGCTGTTCAAGCGTCAGCCGGTGACCGTGGTCAATTATCTGGAAGGCACACGCTACACCGCCGCGAAAAGCGCGCAGCAGCAATCACCGTTCAGCCACTTGCTCAAGCCCAAGGCCGGCGGCGTGGCGTTTGTCTTGGCGGCGATGGGTGAACAACTGGATGCGATTCTCGACGTCACCGTGGTTTATCCACAGGCGAACATTCCGGGTTTCTGGGATCTGATCAGCGGCAACGTGCCGCGCGTGATCATCGACATCAAGACCCGCGAACTCGACCCGGCGCTGTGGCAGGGTGATTACGAGAATGATCCGGCGTTTCGCGAGAAGGTCCAGAGCTGGGTCAACCAGCTCTGGAACGAGAAGGATCAGCGCATCGCCGAACTGCGCGGCGAGCGCGGCTGAATCAGCTACCGGTGCCGGCGCCCCAGATGCTGCCCAGGCTGCTCAGCAGCGAACCGCCGACGCCCTGCTGACCGAGGTATTGCAACAGCACAGGGGCAAACTGGCCGATCATGCCGCTGTCCATGCCCAATGCGCTGAAGGCATTGTTCAGGTCATTGGTGTCCTTGACGTTGCCCAGCGCATTCTCAAGCCCGGCGGACTTGCCGGACGAACCGAGCAAAGCCCCCAACGCCGCCAGATTGCCGCTGCCACCGGACAATTTATCGATGCCCGGCACCTCCTTGGCCAACTGCGAATAATCGGTACTGCTCAACTGATTCTTGGCCAGCCCGAGCATCGCGCTAGTACCGCCAACGGCTTGCTCCGGCGTGACATCCAGCGCACTGAGGGCACTGAGCAAACCGGCGGTTTCCGAGGTCGGCGCCGCAGCGGCCGCCTTGTCACCGCCCTGCATCCCCGAAACCGCACCAGCGACATCGTTCAGACTGAAACCGGCAAACACCGGCCCGGCCGCCAGGGTCAGGAGCGATGCCAAGGCAAAACCGCGTGAAATCTTCATTCAGACATCCTCTTGCGCTGTGAAAACCACCCGCTGAACGGGCAGTGAAACTGCCGGTTTGACCGGGTATCCGCCGGCATGTTCCGGCGCGGCGCATCCATTTTCATCCGGCCTGCGTATATAAAACGTGAAATCCCGGACACCCTCGCGATGAATGGCACAACCGCTGTCGCTGAACTAGCCTGTGAACAGTCCGAGCCCAGCCCTCGTCGCCCGACCTTTGCCTGGAGAGTCGTCATTTCCATCGCCGACACCGATCAGCTGCGACAGTTGTTGGCCCAGTGTTCACTGGGTGATCGTCGCGCCTTCGAAACGCTCTATCGCAGCGTCGGCCCGCGCCTGCATGGCGTCGCGCTGCGCTTCATGGGCCGCGCCGATCTGGCCGAAGAAGTGCTGCAGGAAGCCTTCGTGCGCATCTGGAACAACGCCTCGCGCTACGAAGCGCACCTGTCGGCGCCGTTGACGTGGATGATCAACATCACGCGCAATCAGGCTATCGATCAATTGCGCAAACACCGCGACCGACCGCTGACGGATCTCGAACAAGATGCGCTGCTGGACGAAAGCCCTTCGGCACATGATCAGTTGAACAGCGCCCGCGAGGCTCAGATGTTGAACCGCTGCCTTGAAACCCTCGACGGCATGCAGCGCCAGTCGATTACGGTGGCCTACTTTCAGGGATTGTCGTGCACGGAACTCGCCGAACACCTGGCCACGCCGCTGGGAACGGTGAAATCCTGGATCCGTCGTGGCATGGAACGCCTGCGTCGGTGCCTTGAATCATGAACTACCAGACCCCTGCCCTGCGCCGCGCCCTCGCCGCCGATTATGCGATTGGCTTGATGTCATCGGCTACGCGTCGGCGGTTTGAGCAGTTGTTGCTGGATGACGCAGCATTAAGGGCTGAACTGGCGCAATGGCAGGAATCGCTGGTGAGGCTCACCGAATCTCTGCCGGAGCATCCGGTGCCCGATCGCGTCTGGCATGGCATTACCGCGCGGATCGAACCGCAAGTGCTGCATGTGCCCGAGAAGCGGCCGTTCTGGAACTGGCTACGGGTTAGCGCTGTGCTGTGTTCGATCGTGGTGCTGGTCTTCCTCGGCTCGCTGTACAACCGCGACGACGCCCGCTACCGCGCCACCCTGCTGACCGCCGATGCGCAACCGGCGCTGAAGGTCGAAGCGCATGCGGATTATCTGCAAGTCGAGCCGCTGACGCTGGCGGCGGTTGATGCGGATCGCAGCCTGGAACTGTGGGCGATTCCGGCTGACGGAAAACCGATTTCTCTCGGCGTTATTCCGGCGGGGGGCAAAGGCAAGGTTGAGTTGAACGAGGCGCAGAAAGTCTTGATCGGTAAGCCGATTGCGCTGGCGGTAAGTCTTGAGCCGAAAGGTGGTTCGCCGACCGGGCAGCCGACTGGGCCGGTGTTGTACCAAGGGGCGTTGGCGGGCCTGTAAAGCAAAGCCCCTCACCCTAACCCTCTCCCAGAGGGAGAGGGGACTGACCGAGGTGTCTGGCACCATACATCGACCTGCCACACCGAGTCGATTATGGATTCACAGCGGTATTTTCAGGTCGGCGTAAATTGTGAGCATCCCTCGGTCGGCCCCCTCTCCCTCCGGGAGAGGGCTGGGGTGAGGGTCGCTTTTGACCTGGGCTTGCAACAAAAAACGGCGACCCTCAGGTCGCCGTTTTGTATTGCGCTTGAACCTTACGCCGCACTAAACAACTTATGCGGATCAATCACAAACTTCTTCGGCACGCCCGCATCGAACTCGCCATAGCCTTCCGGTGCCTGATCGAGGCTGATCACTTGCACGCCCACCACTTCGGCGATGTTGATGCGATCCCACATGATCGCCTGCATCAGCTGGCGGTTGTACTTCATCACTGGCGTCTGGCCGGTGTGGAAGCTGTGGGACTTGGCCCAGCCCAGACCGAAGCGAATGCTCAGGCTGCCCATTTTCGCAGCGGCGTCGACGGCGCCCGGATCTTCGGTGACGTACAGGCCCGGGATACCGATCTTGCCGGCCACACGCACCACGCCCATCAGTGAGTTGAGCACGGTGGCCGGCGCTTCGGCTTTCACGCCGTCGTGGCCGTGGCCGCGTGCTTCGAAGCCGACGCAGTCCACTGCGCAATCCACTTCCGGCTCGCCGAGCAGTGCGGCGATCTGTTCGTGCAGCGGGGTGTCCTTGGACAGGTCGACGATTTCAAAACCCTGGGATTTGGCGTGAGCCAAGCGGATGGTGTTGACGTCGCCGACGATCACCACCGCCGCACCGAGCAAACGCGCAGAGGCAGCGGCGGCCAGACCGACCGGGCCGGCGCCCGCAATGTAAACGGTGCTGCCCGGACCAACGCCGGCAGTGACGGCGCCGTGGTAGCCGGTCGGGAGGATGTCGGAGAGGCAGGTCAGGTCGCGGATTTTCTCCATGGCCTTGTCGCGGTCCGGCAGTTTCAGCAGGTTGAAGTCGGCGTACGGCACCAGCACGTATTCCGCCTGGCCGCCGGTCCAGTCGCCCATGTCGACGTAGCCGTAAGCGCCACCGGCACGGGCCGGGTTGACGGTCAGGCAGACGCCGGTGTGTTGTTCTTTGCAGGAACGGCAGCGCCCGCAAGCCACGTTGAACGGTACGGAGACCAGGTCACCGATTTTCAGGTTTTCGACGTCGGAGCCTTTTTCGATCACCTCGCCGGTGATCTCGTGACCCAGCACCAGACCGGTCTGCGCCGTGGTACGGCCGCGCACCATGTGCTGGTCGGAGCCGCAGATGTTGGTGGAAACCACTTTGAGAATGACCCCGTGCTCGATCTTGCGACCGCGCGGGTCCTGCATTTTCGGATAGTCGATTTTCTGTACTTCGACCTTGCCCGCGCCGAGATACACCACACCACGATTGCCAGACATGCTTTCACCTCGCTGTTGTTTTTATGGAACCGCGTTGCCCAGGCAGGCAGCGCGTTGAATGCTCGGGTTATTGCTTGTTGGTTTTGCGTTGTTTGTTATGGCCCCTTCGCGAGCAGGCTCGCTCCCACAGTTGATCTTTGGTGTGACAGAGACCTGTGTTTCAACACAAATCCCTGTGGGAGCGAGCCTGCTCGCGAAAGCGATCTAAAGAACGACGGTTCTATTGGCGTTCAAAAACACCCTTCTTTCGATGTGATACCCAACCGCCCGCGCCAGCGTCAGGCCTTCGATATCACGCCCCTTGGCAATCAGATCCTCAGGGTAATGACTGTGATCCACCGCCTCGACGCCTTGGGCAATGATCGGCCCTTCGTCGAGGTCGTTATTGATGTAATGCGCCGTCGCGCCCACCAGTTTCACGCCTTTGTTGTAAGCCTGGTGATACGGCTTGGCCCCCTTGAAGCCCGGCAGCAACGAGTGATGAATGTTGATCGCCTTGCCATCGAGCTTGCGGCACAGCTCCGGCGACAGCACCTGCATGTAGCGGGCGAGGATCACCAGTTCGGCGCCGGACTCTTCGATCACCTGCCACACCTGACGCTCCTGCGACGGCTTGTCGTTGGGGTCGAGGGGGAAATGGTAGTAGGGAATCTGGTGCCAGTCGGCCAGCGGTTTCAGATCCGGGTGATTGGAGACCACCGCCGCGACGTCCATCGACAACTGGCCGATGCGCTGGCGATAGAGCAAGTCGTTAAGGCAGTGATCGGCCTTGGAGACCATGATCACCACTTTTGACCGGTAGTTCGGCGCGGTCAGCTCGAAGATCATGCCGAAGGCCTGGCCGCGTTCGGCTAAGCCGTCGCGGAAGGATTGCTCGTCGAAACCGTCGGGCTGGCGGAATTCCACGCGAATGAAGAAGCGCCCGGAGAGGCGGTCATCAAACGAATGGTGCTCGGTGACGTAGCAGCCCTGCTCGAACAGAAAACGCGTGACCGCGTCCACGGTGCCGAGGACGCTGGGGCAGTCGGCGGTCAGAATCCATGTGTCTGGGGCGCGGCTCATGGTGCGGTGACTCCTGTTCTTTGTGCGGGGTGTCAGGTTTTTCCCTCACCCTAGCCCTCTCCCAGAGGGAGAGGGGACTGACCGAGGTGTTCTCTCGAGCTACGCCGACCTGAAATTCCGAATGTGAATGCAGATCGCAAAAACACCCGAGATCGGCTCCCTTTCCCCCTCTCCCCCTTGGGGGAGAGGGCTGGGGTGAGGGGGTAAGCTTTTAGGCTTGTACGCTCAACCCGTACTCAGCCGAAGCATCCTGCAACCACAACCACCAGTAATCCGAAAAGCTGCGACGAATCAGCAGTTCCCAAGTGTCTTCAGCGGTATGGCGAATCATCAGCTGCGACTTGGCGAACACCGTGCCCACCGCTTTACCGACCGGGAAATTATTCGGATGCACGTCGTAGCTGGTGGATTTCATCAGCACCTGACGCACGTTCGGTCCGCTCAGCTCGAGCACTTGCTGGCCGCCGCTGACGTTGACGATCGCGATGTGCAGATCACCCAGCGCTTCGCGCAGTTTCTGTTCGGCGGCGAATTCTTCACCGCTTGGCACGATCAGCAGCCACTCATCCGGGCCCATCCATTGCAGGCTGGTCTCGCCTTTGACGATGACGGTCAGAGCGCCGGGCAATTCGATGCCCAGGGCTTTGTTCACACCGGCAGCGAACACGGCATCGTGGCCATCACCACGGATGGTCAGGTGGCCAAGGAGTTTTTTCTCACGCACGATCACGCCGGCGTTCTTGCGGCCCTTGCCGACCAGGCTGGCGAGGTCGGCATGGTGCAGCGACGACTCGGCCTTGGCGCCGGTGGTCGGGCGTTGTTGGTAAACATTGGCTGTGGTCATAAAGCACCTTCCTGAATTCTTGATCGTTCCCACGCTCTGCGTGGGAATGCCGCCATGGACGCTCTGCGTCCGCTCTTGGGACGCAGAGCGTCCCGGGATGCATTCCCACGCAGAGCGTGGGAACGATCAGTGTCAGATGTTCTGGCGATCCCCCTTCGGATCGAAGAACACCGAAGACACGATTTCCGCCTCGATCACGCTGCCGTCGGCCAGCGGTGCAAACACCCGCTCACCGAGGCGCTTCAGACCGCCCTTGACCACACCCATGGCGAACGAATAACCGAGGGAGTTGTGCGCGTAGCTGGAAGTCACGTGGCCAACCATGGTCATCGGGATCGCCTGCTTGGTGTTGAACACCAGTTGTGCGCCCTCCGGCAGCCAGACGTTCGGATCGATCGGCTTCAGACCGACCAGCTGTTTACGCTGATCCTTCACGCAGTCTTCACGGTTCATGCCGCGTTGGCCGATCCACGAGAACGGTTTGGTGCGACCCACACACCAGCCCATGTTCAAGTCGTCCGGGGTCATCGAGCCGTCAGTGTCCTGACCGACAATGATGAAACCCTTCTCCGCGCGCAGTACGTGCATGGTTTCGGTGCCGTACGGGGTCAGGTTGTACTGCTTGCCGGCCTCGACGATTTTCTCCAGCACGCCCATCGCGTAGTCGGCCTGCACGTTGACTTCGTACGACAGCTCACCGGTGAACGAGATGCGGAACACCCGCGCCGGCACGTCGCCGACCAGACCTTCTTTCCAGGTCATGAATGGGAACGCTTCGTTGCTCAGATCAATGTCGGTCACGGCGCTGAGCAGCTTGCGGCTGTTCGGCCCGGACAGGGTCATGGTCGCCCAGTGGTCAGTCACGGAAGTGAAGTAGACCTTCATGTCCGGCCATTCGGTCTGGTGGTACAGCTCCAGCCATTGCAGCACGCGAGCCGCGCCGCCGGTGGTGGTGGTCATGACGAAATGGTTGTCGGCCAGGCACGCCGTGACACCGTCGTCGAAGACCATGCCGTCTTCTTTGCACATCAGACCGTAGCGCGCCTTGCCCACGTCGAGTTTGGTCCAGGCGTTGGTGTACACGCGGTTGAGGAACTCGCGGGCATCCGGGCCTTGAATGTCGATCTTGCCGAGGGTCGAGGCGTCGAGCAGGCCGACACTGTCGCGCACGGCTTTGCATTCACGCTTCACGGCGGCGTGCAGGTCTTCACCGTTTTTCGGGAAGTACCATGGACGCTTCCACTGACCGACGTCTTCAAACTCGGCGCCATTCTTCACATGCCATGCATGCAGCGCGGTGTGGCGAACCGGCTCGAAGATGTGCCCACAGTGACGACCGGCCACGGCGCCGAAAGTCACCGGCGTGTAGTTCGGGCGGAACATCGTGGTGCCCATCTGCGGGATGGTCACGTTCAGCGAGCGCGCGGCGATGGCCAGACCGTTGACGTTGCCGAGCTTGCCCTGATCGGTGCCGAAGCCCAGCGCGGTGTAGCGTTTGACGTGCTCGACCGACTCGAAACCTTCGCGAGTTGCCAGTTCGATCGCCGCAGCGGTCACGTCGTTTTGCAGATCGACGAATTGCTTCGGCGCCCGTGCGGTGTTCTTTTCATGCGGCACCTGGAACAGCGCCAGCGTCGGTTCTTCGTGACGGCTCAGGGCTTTCGGCAGCACGCCTTCGACAGTCTGGAAACCGGCTTCAGCGGCAGCGCGCACGCCACCTTCAAAACCGTCAGCCAGCGAATCGCCGAGACCGTAGACGCCATTGATGCCGCCGACGCACACGCGTTTCTGCGGTGCTTCGCCCGGTACAAAACCGAGGATGTCTTCACGCCAGGTCGGTTTGCCACCGAGGTGCGAAGCCAGGTGAACGACCGGGCTGTACCCGCCGGAACTGGCAACCACATCGCAGTCGAGCCACTCGCCAGGACTGGTCACGGCGTGCGCTTTAACATCAATCGCCGCCACGCGGGCAGCAGTCACGCGCTTGCTGCCACGGGCTTCGATCACGGCGCTGCCAGTGAGGATGCGGATGCCTTTGGCGCGGGCTTCTTCTACCAACGCACCACGCGGATTGCTGCGCGCATCGGCGATGGCGACCACTTGCAGACTGGCATCGAGCCAATCCAGAGCGACGCGATAAGCATGATCGTTGTTGGTCGACAGCACCAGTTTCTTGCCCGGCGCGACGCCGTAGCGACGCACGTAAGTCGACACCGCACCGGCAAGCATGTTGCCCGGCACGTCGTTGTTGCCGTAAACCAGCGGACGCTCGCAAGCACCGGTCGCCAGCACGACACGCTTGGCGCGAACACGGTGAATGCGCTGGCGCACCTGGCCAATTGGCGCGCGGTCACCGAGGTGATCGGTGAGGCGTTCGTGAATGGTCAGGAAGTTGTGGTCGTGGTAACCGTTGACCGTGGCGCGCGGCAACAGCAGCACGTCCGGGGTGTTCTTCAGTTCAGTGATGACGCTGGCGACCCAGTCCATCGCCGGTTTGCCGTCGAGGCTTTCACGAGAATCGAGCAGGCTGCCGCCGAACTCTTCCTGCTCGTCCGCCAGAATCACTCGGGCACCGCTGCGCGCAGCGGCCAGGGCAGCGGCGAGACCGGCCGGGCCAGCGCCGACGATCAGCACGTCGCAGTGCTGGTTCATGTAGTCGTAAGTATCCGGATCGACTTCGGTCGGCGAACGACCCAGACCGGCAGCCTTGCGAATGTACTTCTCGTACGTCATCCAGAACGATTGCGGGTACATGAAGGTTTTGTAGTAGAAACCCGGCGGCATCAGCTTGCCGCCGACCTTGCCGAGAATGCCCATCATGTCGTTGTTGACGCTCGGCCAGCCATTGGTGCTGGTCGCGACCAGACCTTGATACAACGCCTGTTGCGTGGCGCGCACGTTGGGAATCTGTGTGGCTTCGGTGGCACCGATCTGCAATACCGCATTCGGCTCTTCGGCACCGGCGGCGAAGATCCCGCGAGGACGCGAATACTTGAAGCTGCGGCCGATGATGTCGACGCCGTTGGCGATCAGCGCGGCGGCCAGCGAGTCACCCTCGAAGCCTTTGTAGCTCTGACCGTTGAAGGTGAAGCTCAGCACTTTGTTGCGGTCGATCCGTCCACCGTTGGACAGGCGATTGGTCTGGCTCATACCTTCTCTCCCAGCGCCGTCGTGGCTGTTTTCGCCGTATCAGCCTTGTCGGTGAATTGCGGCTTGGTGCCGATCTTGTAGGTTTCGAGAATCTCGTAGGTCACGGTGTCGCGGGTGACGTTGAAGTACTGACGGCAACCGGCAACGTGATCCCACAGTTCATGGTGCAGACCGCGCGGGTTGTCGCGGAAGAACATGTAGTCACCCCACTCCTCGTCGGTGCAGGCGCCTGGATCCAGTGGACGCGGAATGTGCGCCTGGCCGGATGCGTGGAATTCCTCTTCGGAGCGCAGTTCGCCGCAGTGAGGACAGAAGATATGCAACATGGGGATTTCTCCTGTTAGTGGGCAACCGCAGCAGCGCCGTGTTCATCGATCAACGCACCGTTGTGGAAACGGTCGATGGAGAAAGGTGCGGCCAACGGGTGCATTTCACCCTTGGCCAGACTCGCGGCAAACACGTTGCCCGAGCCAGGCGTTGCCTTGAAGCCACCGGTGCCCCAACCGCAGTTGAAGAACATGTTCGGTACCGGGGTTTTCGAAATGATCGGGCAAGCGTCCGGGGTAGTGTCGACGATGCCGCCCCACTGACGGTTCATGCGTACGCGGGACAACACCGGGAACATCTCGACGATCGCTTGAATGGTGTGCTCGATCACCGGGTACGAACCGCGCTGGCCGTAGCCGTTGTAACCGTCGATACCGGCGCCGATCACCAGGTCGCCCTTGTCGGACTGGCTGATGTAACCGTGCACGGCGTTGGACATGATCACGCTGTCGATAATCGGCTTGATCGGCTCGGACACCAGCGCTTGCAGCGGGTGGGATTCGATCGGCAGACGGAAACCGGCGAGTTTGGCCATGTGCCCGGAGTTACCGGCCGTGACCACACCGACGCGCTTGGCGCCGATGAAACCCTTGTTGGTTTCAACACCGATGCACACGCCGTTTTCCTTGCGGAAACCGATCACTTCGGTCTGCTGGATCAAGTCCACGCCGAGGGCGTCGGCGGCACGGGCAAAGCCCCAGGCCACGGCATCGTGACGGGCGACGCCGCCGCGACGCTGGACGGTCGCGCCCAACACCGGGTAGCGAGTGTTTTTCGAGCAGTCGAGGTACGGAATCTCGTCAGCGACTTGCTTGGCGTTGAGCAGTTCGCCATCGACGCCATTGAGGCGGTTGGCGCTGACCCGACGCTCGGAATCACGGATGTCCTGCAGGGTGTGGCACAGGTTGTAGACGCCACGCTGGGAGAACATCACGTTGTAGTTGAGGTCCTGCGACAGGCCTTCCCACAGTTTCATTGCGTGTTCGTAGAGGTGCGCCGACTCGTCCCACAGGTAGTTGGAGCGCACGATGGTGGTGTTGCGCGCGGTGTTACCGCCGCCCAGCCATCCCTTCTCGACCACGGCGACGTTGGTGATGCCGTGTTCTTTGGCCAAGTAGTAAGCCGTCGCCAGACCGTGCCCGCCGCCGCCGACGATGACCACGTCGTAGACCTTCTTCGGCGTTGGCGTGCGCCACATGCGCTGCCAGTTTTCGTGGTGGCTGAGGGAGTGTTTGAAGAGGCCGAAGCCCGAATAGCGTTGCATAGTCAGTTACTCCAGAACACTCAGCGATAAACCGGGAAGTCTGCGCACAGGGCCGACACTTGCTGGGCAACATTGGCCTCGACATCGGCATCGCCAAGGTTGTCGAGGATGTCGCAGATCCAGCCGGCCAACACTTCGCACTGGGTCACTTTGAAGCCGCGAGTAGTGACCGCCGGGGTGCCGATGCGCAGGCCCGAGGTCACGAACGGCGATTGCGGGTCGTTCGGCACGGCGTTCTTGTTGACGGTGATGTGCGCACGGCCAAGGGCGGCGTCGGCGTCTTTGCCGGTCAGGCCCTGACGGATCAGGCTGACCAGGAACAAATGGTTGTCGGTGCCGCCGGACACTACATCGTAGCCACGTTTGATAAACACGCTGGCCATCGCCTGAGCGTTGTCGATCACTTGTTGCTGATAAGCCTTGAAGCCTGGCTCCAGCGCTTCCTTGAAGCACACGGCTTTACCGGCGATGACGTGCATCAACGGGCCGCCCTGAGCGCCGGGGAATACGGCAGCGTTGAGCTTTTTCTCGATCTCTTCGTTGGACTTGGCCAGGATCAGCCCACCACGTGGACCGCGCAGGGTTTTGTGGGTGGTGGTGGTGACCACGTCGGCGTACGGCAGCGGGTTCGGGTACAGACCGGCGGCGACCAGACCGGCGACGTGGGCCATGTCAACAAACAGCAGCGCGCCGACTTTGTCAGCGATCTGACGGAAGCGCGGGAAGTCCAGCGTCTTCGAGTAAGCGGAGAAACCGGCGACGATCATTTTCGGCTTGGATTCGACGGCGAGACGTTCGACTTCGTCGTAATCGATCAGCCCGGTGTCGGTGTTGATGCCGTACTGCACAGCGTTGTAGAGCTTGCCCGAGGACGACACTTTGGCGCCGTGGGTCAGGTGACCGCCGTGAGCCAGGCTCATGCCGAGGATGGTGTCGCCCGGCTGGATCAACGCCAGGTACACGGCGCTGTTGGCCGAAGAACCGGAGTGCGGCTGGACGTTGGCGTAATCGGCGCCGAACAGCTGCTTGGCGCGTTCGATGGCCAGCGCTTCGACTTTATCGACGTGCTCGCAGCCACCGTAGTAGCGCTTGCCCGGATAGCCTTCGGCGTACTTGTTGGTCAGGCCGCTGCCTTGCGCTTGCATCACGCGTTTGCTGGTGTAGTTCTCCGACGCGATCAGCTCGATGTGATCTTCCTGACGTTGCTCCTCGGCATTCATCGCCGCCAGCAGTGCATCGTCGTAACCCTGGATCTGGTCTTGCTTGCTGAACATCGCGTCTCTCCCAGCGGCATCTGTGCGCCATTCGTCTCGGTAAGGCACTGGCAATGAAGGCAGTGCCCTTTGATGCCGATGGTATGACCGGCGCAGACAGCTCAAATGCCTGCGCGCGCCACGCAAAGGTGCGTTTACGACATGGCCTGAAATGCCTTGTTGAATCTGCGCAGATCCCTTGTAGGAGTGAGCCTGCTCGCGATGGCGGTGGGTCAGATGAGCAAATGTTGGCTGATACGCCGCCATCGCGAGCAGGCTCACTCCTACAGGGGGTTATGCGGCGAGCTGGCGGATAAGTAGCAGCAGGAGGAAATGCGTGGGATAGAGGGCGTAGGCCCAGCGGCGCATCGCCGGTGGCTGGAGATGTCGCGCATGTCGCAACAGGAACATCCCCAGCATTGGCGCAAACAGACAGGTGGCAATACCAAGAATGGCGACGCTGCTACCGAACCTTGCCGAGTCGTAAAGCACTTGCCACTGATTCGCTGCGAGGCATATCAAACCCGGCAACAAGCTGAAATACCACGGGCGGCGAAACACCAGCAGCATCGCCAACGGCAGCAACACCCCGAAGAAACCAAACATCAGTCGTTCCGGAAACATGGCGGCCAGCATCAGCGCAGCAACGCCCAGCAATCGCGACATGATCGTTGGATCCTGCCACCCCCGCGCCACCAACAAGCCCAGCGCCAGCGTCGGCATCACGTTCAGCGTATCGGGGTCGGGAATGTACAGCCGATAGGGAATCTCGCTCACGGCACTGAACAATAACAACCAGCCCAAGTAGCGCCATTCCATCCTCCGCAATCCATCGCGCGCCAGATTCGCCGCCATCGCCAGACAAAACCACGGAAACGCCAACCGCCCCGGCACGTACAGCCAATCGGCGGAGAACCCGACATATCGCAGGTGATCGAACAACATGCTCAACAGCGCCAGCCACTTGAGCAGATCCAGCGCGCCGTCGCGTTTAGTCAGGTGCATAATCGGCCTGCGTCCATGTAATGTTCTGACAGCGACATCCCGTGTGCTCCCCGGAAGATCTTCGGTAAAGTGCGCACCATCATTGACCACGAGCCTTCACAAGAGTCTCGACCACGGAAGCCGGCCATGACCGACAAGAGCCAACAATTCGCCAGCGACAACTACTCCGGTATCTGCCCTGAAGCCTGGGCTGCAATGGAACAGGCCAACCACGGCCACCAACGCGCGTATGGCGACGATGAATGGACCGCACGCGCGTCCGACCATTTCCGCCAGTTGTTCGAAACCGACTGCGAAGTGTTCTTCGCCTTCAACGGCACCGCCGCCAACTCGCTGGCCCTGTCGTCGCTGTGCCAGAGTTACCACAGCGTGATCTGCTCGGAAACCGCCCACGTCGAAACCGACGAATGCGGCGCCCCGGAATTCTTCTCCAACGGCTCGAAACTGCTGATCGCCGGCACTGAAAACGGCAAGATCACCCCGCAATCGATCCGCGAAGTCGCGCTCAAGCGCCAGGACATTCACTACCCGAAACCGCGTGTGGTCACCCTGACCCAAGCCACTGAAGTCGGCAGCGTCTACACCCCGGAAGAAGTCCGCGCCATCAGCGCGACTTGCAAAGAGCTGGGCCTGCACCTGCACATGGACGGCGCGCGCTTCTCCAACGCCTGCGCCTTCCTCGGCTGCTCGCCAGCCGATCTGACCTGGAAGGCCGGTGTTGACGTACTGTGCTTCGGCGGCACGAAAAACGGCATGGCCGTCGGTGAAGCGATCCTGTTCTTCAACCACAAACTGGCCGAAGACTTCGACTACCGCTGCAAACAGGCCGGGCAACTGGCGTCGAAAATGCGTTTCCTCTCGGCACCGTGGGTCGGCATCCTCGAAAACGACGCCTGGCTCAAATACGCCCGTCACGCCAACCACTGCGCACAACTGCTCGCTGAACTGGTCAGCGACATTCCCGGCGTCGAACTGATGTTCCCGGTACAGGCCAACGGCGTGTTCCTGCAATTATCCGAACCGGCCATCGCCGCGTTGACTGCGAAGAACTGGCGCTTCTACACCTTCATCGGCAAGGGCGGCGCACGCTTCATGTGCTCGTGGGACACCGAAGAAGAACGCGTCCGCGAACTGGCCCGCGACATCCGCGAAGTCATGTCCGCCTGACCTGAGGCCAGTGCACTGATCGTTCCCACGCTCCGCGTGGGAATGCCTCCCGGGACGCTCCGCGTTCCATCCCCCAGACGCTAAACACCGCTATGACGCAGAGCGTCAATGGCTGCATTCCCACGCAGAGCGTGGGAACGATCTTCGGCCGAAGATGACTTTTCCCACCGTAATACCAGACTTCTCTTCTAGCGCGAACATCCCGTCCGCCTCACCCTGATCGTTCCCACGCTCCGCGTGGTAACGCATCCCGGGACGCTCCGCGTTCCATCTCCAATGCACCGCAAGATTCAAGGAAGAATCCCATGGGCCGCAGCCGCTACACCTTTACCGAAACCGACAAACCGCATTTCCTGACTTGCACGATCATGGAATGGTTACCGCTGTTCATCCGTCCCTACATCGTCGACCACCTGCTCAACTGCTGGCGTTATCAACAGACCCACCATGACTTGAAGCTGTACGGCTACGTGATTCTGGAAAACCATCTTCACTTCGTCGCTCAGGCGCCCGACCTGAGTAAATGCCTCAGCCAGTTCAAATCATTCACTGCTCGACAGATTATTGATGACTTGCAAAGCAAAGGCGCTGACAAAACCCTGCAACGGCTGCGCTTTAGCAAACGTGCGCACAAGCAGGATCGGGTTTACCAGTTATGGCAGGAAGGCTCTCACGCAGAAATGGTTTATAGCGAATCGGTGATGCGCCAGAAGCTTGAATACATTCACAACAACCCGGTGAAACGCGGATATGTGGATTTGCCGGAGCATTGGCGTTATTCGAGCGCCAGGGATTACGCGGGAATGCCGGGGCTGATCGAGGTTCAGTGCTGGTATTGAAATGGGACGCAGAGCGTCCCGGGCTGCATTCCCACGCAGAGCGTAGGAACGATCAGATCTGACTCCACCGCACTGATCGTTCCCACGCGGAGCGTGGGAACGATCAACTTCGCCCGCGAAGACTTGGTCTACATTGTCTGTCGAGCCCTCCGCTCAGATAACAATAAGCAGGAGCATCGGCATGTCGTTACAAGGCAAAACCCTGTTCATCACCGGCGCCAGCCGTGGCATTGGCCGTGAGATCGCGCTGCGTGCTGCGAGGGACGGCGCCAATATCGTCATTGCGGCGAAGAGCGCCGAACCCCACGCCAAATTGCCCGGGACCATCCACAGCGTCGCCGCCGAAGTCGAAGCGGCGGGCGGCAAGGCTCTGGCAATGCAGTTGGATGTGCGTGATGAAGACGCGGTGCGCCGGGCACTGGCCCAGGCCAACGAGCACTTCGGCGGCATCGATGCACTGGTGAACAACGCCGGGGCGATCAAGCTCACGGGCGTGCAACACATCGAACTCAAGCGTTTCGACCTGATGCACCAGATCAACACCCGCGCGGTGCTGCTGTGCAGCCAGGCCGCCCTGCCCTATCTGAAGAAATCCGCCGGGCACATTCTCAACCTGTCGCCGCCGCTGAATCTGGCGAACAAGTGGTTTGCGCAGTTCAGTCCGTACACCGTGACCAAGTACGGCATGAGCATGCTGACGCTGGGGATGAGCGAGGAATTTGCCAGTTATGGGATCAGCGTCAACTCGCTGTGGCCGCAGACGATGATTGCCACGGCGGCGATCGAGTTTCAGCTAGGGAATCGGGAGTCGTTCAAGCAGGCGCGAACGCCAGCGATCATGGCGGATGCGGCGCATGTGATTCTGGATAGTAGTGGACGGCAGATTACCGGGCGGTTGTTGATTGATGAGGAGATTTTGCGGGAGAGCGGCGTGACTGAGTTCGATCAATATCGCTTTGATCGAGAAAGCGACGCGGCGTTGATGCCGGATTTGTTTGTTGACTGAAAAGCCCCTCTCCCAGAGGGAGAGGGGACTGATTGGGGGATATTTGAGAATCACGCCGACCTGAAACTGCTTTGCCGAATCCATAGTCGACTCGATATATCAAGTCGGTGTACCTCGTGAAAACAACTCGGTCAGTCCCTCTCCAAAAGAGAGAAGGGACTGATTGGGGGATGCTCAAGGAGTACGCCGACCTGAAACTGCTTTGCCGAATCCATAATCGATAAGGTCGTTCAGGTCGATGTACAACCCTGGACAACTCGGTCGGCCCCCTCTCCCTCTGGGAGAGGGCTGGGGTGAGGGGCAAGCCGTACGCAAAAACCCGCCCCACTCAGAAATCGATTCGCACATCCCCCTTCGGCACGCTGCAGCACGACAAGATAAACCCTTCCGCCTCGTCATCCTCGGTAATCCCGCCGTTGTGTTCCATCTCCACCTCGCCGCCCAGCTTCAACACCTTGCACGTCCCGCAAATCCCCATCCCGCACGCCTTCGGAATCATCAAGCCCAGCTTGGCCGCCGCCGCATGCACCGTCTCACCCGGTGCCACACGAATGCTCTTGCCGGACGAAGTGAATTCGACCTGATGCAGATCCGCCGCATCGATTTCCGGCGCATCCGCAGCCTGCTCGGCCTGTTCCACCGCATCGGCACGGGCTTCCGGTGGCGTGGCGCCGAAAGATTCCTCGTGATAACGCGACATGTCGTAACCGGCCACTTCCAGCAAACGCTTGACCGCATTCATGTACGGCGTCGGGCCGCAGCAGAACACTTCGCGCTCAAGGAAGTCGGGCACCATCAATTCGAGCATCTTGTGGTTCAGGTAACCGCGATAACCGGCCCATGGTTCGCCCAAGCCATGCTTCTCACAAATCAGGTGCAGGCTGAAGTTGTCGATCCGCGACGCCATGTGTTCCAGCTCGCGGTGATAGATGATGTCTTTCGGCGAGCGCGCGCTGTGGATAAAGGTCATGTCGACGTTGGCGTTGGTGTCGTAGAACCAGCGCGCCATCGACATGCACGGCGTGATGCCGACGCCACCGCTCAGGTACAGCACTTTCGGGCTGGGGAAGTCGATGGCATTGAACAGCCCGACCGGCCCGTGCACCGCCAGCTCCTGCCCTTCATGCAAGGTATCGTGCAACCAGTTGGAAACCTTGCCACCCGGCACGCGTTTGATCGTCACCGAAAAGCTGTACGGCACCGATGGCGAGCTGGAGATCGTGTACGAGCGCATGATCGGCTGGCCTTCGATTTCCAGCTCCAGGGTCACGAATTGCCCGGGCTTGAAGAAGAACAGGATCGGCTGATCAGCCATAAAGCAGAAGGTGCGCACGTCCCAGGTTTCCTGGATGACTTTGACGCAACGGACGATGTGTCGGCCATTGGCCCAGGTCTGGGTGGTGACCGGATTCAGGAAGCTGTTGGACATGCTGTTCTCCACGGCCGACTGTCGGCCTCATGTCGGCGATTCTGCGTATAGCGCGAACCGCCCGTTTACCTATCCGCGACATCGGCATACTTATCGCGACCAGCCCCCAACCACCGGGGGTTGCGCGTCGGGAACAGATTGCACCATGTCGCCCATGGATAAGGTTGCGCCCTGCGCCGGGCCCACACTCGCCCCAACACCAAGACAGCTTCTTTACACCTTGCGTAGCAACCGTTAGCAGCACACCTGATCAGCCACTTTTCGCCGGCCACGCAGATGGCCATGAGGATCACATCGATGGACGTCACCGCAAAAATCAGCCTGGGCGATCCGCTGGAACCCGCACGCAAGGCCACCGCACAAATGCTGCAAGAGCGCGAGCGCACCTTTTCGCTGCCGCAACCGTTCTATAGCGATGAGCGGCTCTTCGATATCGACATGCAGGAGATCTTCCAGAAAGAGTGGTTGATCGCCGGCATGACCTGCGAGATCCCGGCCAAGGGCAACTACCTGACGCTGCAGATCGGCAAGAATCCGATCATCGTCATCCGTGGCGCCGAAGGCGTGGTGCATGCGTTCCACAACGTCTGCCGCCACCGTGGCTCGCGTCTGTGCACCAGTGAAAAAGGCAAGGTCGCCAAATTGGTCTGCCACTACCACCAGTGGACGTACGAGCTGGACGGGCGCCTGCTGTTCGCCGGCACCGAAATGGGCGCCGACTTCGACATGAAGCAGTACGGCCTCAAACCGGTGAACGTGAAGACTGCCGGCGGCTACATCTTCATCAGTCTGGCGGAGAACCCGCCGGCCATTGATGACTTCCTGTCGACACTGAACCATTACATGGAACCGTACGACATGGAGAACACCAAGGTGGCGATTCAAACCACCTTGTTCGAAAAGGCCAACTGGAAACTGGTGCTGGAAAACAACCGCGAGTGCTACCACTGCAACGCGTCGCACCCGGAACTGCTGAAAACCCTGCTGGAATGGGACGACGTCACCGACCCGCGCGCCGATCAAGCGTTCAAGGATCACGTTGCTGCGTCCGCCGCTGCCTGGGAAGCCGAGAAGATTCCTTACGCCCACGCCAGTTTCGGCCTGCGTAACCGCATCGTGCGCATGCCGCTGCTCAAAGGCACCGTGTCGATGACCCTCGACGGCAAACAGGGCTGCGCGAAACTGATGGGGCGGATCAAGAACCCGGACCTCGGCTCGATGCGCATCCTGCACCTGCCGCACTCGTGGAACCACTGCATGGGCGACCACATCATCGTCTTCACCGTGTGGCCGATCAGCGCCCAGGAAACCATGGTCACCACCAAGTGGATCGTGCACAAGGATGCGGTTGAGGGCGTCGATTACGATGTTGATCGCATGCGTCAGGTGTGGGATGCGACCAACGATCAGGATCGCCGACTGGCGGAAGAGAACCAGCGCGGGATCAACTCGACGGCGTATCAGCCTGGGCCTTACTCGAAGACCTACGAGTTCGGCGTGGTCAACTTCGTTGATTGGTACAGCGAGCGTCTGCTGAACAACCTTGGCGCCGAGCCTGCGCCTTACCTCAAAGGCGTCCCGGTTCAGGGCTAAAAGCAAAAGCTTCGCGAGCAGGCTCGCTCCCACAGGTGGAATGCATTCCAAATGTGGGAGCGAGCCTGCTCGCGAAGGCGTCATGAAAGTCATTACATCTCTGAAACGGATTGCACAATTTCTGATCAACCACCCCACACACCATACCCACCAAGCCCCCCAGCCTTCCGCAAACAAGTTATCCACATAGCCACCCACAGCAAATGGGGACAACTGTGGATGACTCAAAAAATATCTCACTGATTTGCAAAGAAAAACCGTGACTTATCCAGAAGCACGGTTTTCGAAAGGCAATGATCGTTTTTTGATCAACAGGCTGAAAGGTACACAGATCGTGGCCTTCAGCGGATGGCAAACACCTTATCCACAGAAGCGCCAACAGAGATCGGGGGTAACTTTGCATCTGCTGTGGAAAAGTGCTGAAGAATGCGAAAAATCGGGGGTTTCGGAAGATTCATCCGATTAAAAGTGCAAATTGATCAGTTATTGATCAAACCTTTGAAAGCCACGTTTTGCATGGCTGTCAGCGGACAGCGAACATCTTATCCACAGAAGCGCCAACAGAGATCGGGGGTAACTCAGGAAGTTATCCCGCGGGAAAATTCCGTAAAAACCGCAACTTAGGCTGGTTGTTTTTTGATCTGCGGCCTGCAAGCCACGGCTGACGTGACTTGCAGTGAAGGGCAAACACGTTATCCACAGATTGACCAACAGGGATTGTGTGTAACCCCTCGTCAGTGGATAACCGGCTTCATGCTCGGTGCATCAGATAGGCCTCACCCGTCACCCGAATCATCGGATGCGGTACCACCTGACAGGTTTTGACGATGCCAAAGCCATGTCGCTCATAAAACCGCCGAGCGCCAGTATTGGCGGCGTAGTCGATCAGGCTCAGGCCTTTGAGCGTGAGTTGATCGGCGCGCGCCTGGGCATGTTGGAGGAACTGCACGCCCAATCCTTGATTACGCCAGCCTTCGTGCAGCGCCAGGCTGGAGATGTACAGCGTATCCGCCACCTCCATATCGGCGTAAGGCGCCAGCACTGGATCGGTGGGCGGTGTCGGGTCTGGGTCTTCGCGCATGACGTAGCTGTGCATCATCCCGACCACACAGCCTTCGGCCTCAGCGATCAGGCAGTTCTGCCAGGAAAAATCCACATCGTCGCGGGCATAGCGCCGCTCACCGACATCAAGCAACGTCTCGCCCGGCTCCGCCAACTGGCTCCAGATGTAATCCGAGGCGCCCTCCGAGGAGATCTGAAACAAACGCGCAATGTCGCGCGCATCCGTGCGCCGGGCAGGTCGAAACTCAACTGTCATTCACATTATTCCTGTGGGTAAGCCGCTGACCTGAAGGAAAGGGATTTGGGATGTCAGCGGACGACACCTTCTTCGATCAGCAGTTTGAGGATGGCTTCGGCGCCAGCCTGCGGGGTGACGCCTTTGAGCACTTGTCCACCGCCACCACTGGCTTTGGCGGTAGCCGCTTTCATCCGGTCGGCACCGCTTTTGGCTTTGATCACTTTCAGGCGTTTGGGCCTTGGTTTGGCCGGCTGCAGGGTGGCGACAGCCAAGAGCTCGTCGTCTACGACCTCGACGTCGTCAGCCTCCAGCACCCCGCGTCGCGCCGGGCCATAGGCACTCTGCCGAGGCTTCGGCGCAGCGTTATCCACAGTCGCGAGAAACGGCAGCTTCACCTTCAACCGCCGCCGCTGCCCACGCGGCAAGGCTTGCAGCACCAGCGCCGAACCGTCATTGATCGACTCGACCTGCGCCAGCCCCACCACCAACGGCCAGCCCAGTCCTTCGGCGAGCAAAAACGGCAACATCCCCGAACCTTCGCCGGTTTCCGCCTGGCTGCCGGTCAGCACCACTTGCGCACCGGCATCGCGCAAATACGCGGTCAACGCCGGCAGCGCATCGGCGCCAGCTGGTTGCTCCAGCACGTGCATCAGCTCAAGACCCATACCCAGATAGGCGCGCAACGCCGGCTCCGCAACGTCGCCGGCATGCAGCACTTGCAGGTTATCCCCAGCCAGTTGCAGGCCGAGTTCCACGGCTCGCGCGTCCTGGTCGGCGCGACGTGGCCTGCCGGAAGTCGGGTGGGCGCCGATTGAAACCAGACTGATAACTTTCGTGTTCATAGCGTTTCCTTAAGCCGCATCGCGCTTGGCTTCGTTGCGGTAAGCCGCCACCGCCTCGATCAACGCTTGAAGAATCTCTGCGCTCTCGCCGATCACTGAGAGGTCGGCGCGCTTGATCATGTCGCAACCCGGGTCGAGGTTGATCGCCACCACCTTGTCGCAGGCGCCGATACCTTGCAGGTGCTGGATCGCGCCGGAGATACCCACAGCCACATAAACCCGTGCGGTGACCCAAGTGCCGGACGCGCCGACCTGGCGATCACGGGCCATGAAGCCATCATCCACTGCAACGCGGGAAGCGCCTTCGGTAGCGCCGAGTGCCGCCGCCGTTTCGTGGAACAGTGCCCAGTCCTTGACGCCGTTGCCGCCGGAGAAAATGAACTCCGCTTCGGCCATCGGAATCGCTGCCGGGTCGACCGCCACAGCGCCGAGATCTTCGATCCGCGACAGGCTGCGCGCGACACTTGTGGATAACTCCACCGGCAACGCTTCGTGACGGGTTTCACTGACCGGTTCAGCGCATTCGGCCGCCGCCAGAATCAACCGTGCGACGGGACGGGCAAGGTCTTGCAGCCCCGCGCCAGCGCGGCCGATGCATTCCTGATCCTTGACCTGCCAGACCCGTGTCGCCGGGCGCTCGCCCAATGCCGCCGCAAAGCGTCGACCGAGTTCACCGCCACCGCTGCGGCTGTCCGGCAGCAACCAATGGCGCGGGTTGAACTGGTTATCCACAGCGCGCAAACCTTGCACCCGTTGCTCCGGTGCATAACCGCTGAATTCCTCGCCTTCGAGTACCAGCAAGCGATCGACGCCAGCGGTCGCGAAAGCGTTTTCCTTATGCTCGCCAAAGACCACCGCCAACACTGCGCCGTCATTACCGGCGAGCTGATGGGCGAGGCCAAACAAATCACGGTCGTGACTGCTCAAGCGGCCACCGACCATGTCCGGTACCACGCTGATGTAGAACGCCGGCGCGGGCACCTGATGCAGCGGCAATTGCACTTCCACAGCAGCGGATCGTTTGACCACCCCGCCCTGTTGCGCGCCGCTGCGGTCGATACGCTTGATGCCGTTGGGGCCGATAAAACCGATGCCGTGCAGGTTCTTGCGGATGACGCCATTCGGCCCCATCCAGCTGTGTTGCGCCGGTTGCATGGCCGCGTGCAGCGGGTGCAGGCGGTTACGCGCAATCCATTCGGCGCGCGGGTCGCGGCGGATAATGTCGCTCATCAGTGGGCCTCCGCAGGTTCACGTTTGGCCGGAGTGGCAGGCTTGCTCGGCGCGGCGTCTTCGAGCAGCGCGTCGGCCACCAGTTCGGCGATGTCCTTGATCAGCGGCCGCGGTTCGACCACGCCTTCGAGCATCGCCGTGCACTGTGGACAACCCACCGCCACCAGTTCAGCGCCGGTCTCGCGGATGTCTTCCATGCGCATGTCGGGAATCCGCTGCTTGCCCGGAATGTCGGTAATTGGCGCGCCACCGCCACCGCCGCAGCAGCGCGAACGGAAGCCGGAACGCTGCATCTCTTTCACTTCGATACCGAGCGCACGCAGCACTTCGCGCGGCGCTTCGTACTCGCCGTTGTAGCGGCCGAGGTAGCACGGATCGTGATAGGTCACGCTGTTGCCTTTGTGCTGACCGAGATTGAGCGCGCCGGCCTGAATGATTTCCGCCATGTAGGTGCTGTGATGTTGCACCAGGTAATTGCCGTCGAACGCGCCGTACTCGTTTTTCAGCACGTGGAAGCTGTGCGGATCGCAGGTGACGATGCGGTTGAAGCTGTATTTGGCCAGGGTCTGGATGTTGCGTTTGGCGAGCAACTGGAAGGTTGCTTCATCGCCGAGACGGCGGGCCACGTCGCCACTGTCACGCTCTTCGAGACCGAGTACGGCAAAGTCGATTTTCGCCGCTTTCAGCACTTTGACGAACGCGCGCAGGGTGCGCTGGTTACGCATGTCAAAAGCACCGTCGCCAACCCAGAACAGCACGTCGGTGGATTTCTTTTCGCTGAGCAGATTGAGGTTCAAGTCCGCCGCCCAGTTCATCCGTCCGCCCGGGGCGAAACCACCGGGGTTGTCGGTGGCGATCAGATTTTCGAGGACTTCGGCGCCCTTGTTCGGCGTCGCGCCTTTTTCCAGGGTCAGGTGACGGCGCATGTCGACGATGGCGTCGACGTGCTCGATCATCATCGGACATTCCTCGACGCAGGCACGGCAGGTAGTGCACGACCACAGGGTTTCGGCGTCGACCAAGCCGTTGACGATCGGTTGATGTGGATTGCCTGAGTGTTCGCCGATGGGTTTGCCAGGATAAGGGCTGCCGGCGAACTTGGCATCGGTACCACCAGCGAGGCCGACGACCATGTCCTGAATCAGCTTTTTCGGGTTCAGCGGCTGGCCGGCGGCAAAGGCCGGGCACGCCGCTTCGCATTTGCCGCACTGCACGCAGGCGTCAAAACCGAGCAGTTGGTTCCAGGTGAAATCCTTGGGTTTCTCAACACCCAGCGGAGCACTCGGATCGTTCAGATCCAAAGGTTTCAAACCCGTGGAACGACCACCACCAAAACGTTCGGCGCGACGGTGCCAAGCCAAATGCAAGGCACCGGCAAAGGCGTGTTTCATCGGCCCGCCCCAGGTCATGCCGAAAAACAGTTCCGACACGCCCCACAGCACGCCAATCCCGAGAATGACTGCGAGCACCCAGCCGCCGAAGTTCTCCGGAAGGATTCCGGCCACCGGCAAGGTCAGCAGGAAGAACGACGCCGAGAACGCCAGCAGGCTTTTCGGCAGGCGCATCCACGGGCCTTTCGACAGCCGCGCCGGCGGGTTGCGCCGACGCAGGTAAACGAAGATCGCGCCGACGAACATCACCGCCGTCATCAGCAGCAACGCGTAGCCAAGAATGCGGTTATGCAGGCCGAAACCGTGCACCAGCAGCGCCAGCACAATCGACGCCACCGCACCGCCCGCTGTAGCGACGTGGGTGTTGGCGATGTATTTGTCTCGCGCCACGACATGGTGCAAGTCGACCATGTAGCGCTTGGGCATGGCTAGCAGGCCGCCGATCAGATCGACCTTCGAGGCCCGGCCCCGACGCCACATCGCTACCCGCCGCAACGCGCCAAGGACACCAAGGCCGATAGCTGCGAACAACAGGATTGGAAGAAGGGTGTTCAACATGGTGAAGCTCCCACCAGTACAACCTGGAGAAACACGATCCGCTTTACTGTGGGAGCGAGCCTGCTCGCGAAAGCGGTGAATCAGTCAGCTCATCTTTCACTGACAGATTGCATTCGCGAGCAGGCTCGCTCCCACAGGGTTTGGTGCAAGTCCTTAGAAATCCTTGCAGAGCCGCAGGGCGTCATAGATCGCGGCGTGGGTGTTGCGCTGCGCCACGCAGTCGCCGATGCGGAACAGCAAGTAGCCGTCGCCCGCCTCGCTCAGCGAAGGTTGCGGCTGGATCGCGAACAACGCTTCGACGTCGATCTGGCCCTTGTTGCGCGAACCCTCTTTGAGCGCGTAGTAGATTTCCTCATCCGGACGCACGCCGTTTTCCACCACCACCTGATCGACCACCCGCTCCTCTTTGGCGCCGGTGTATTCGTTCTCCAGCACCGCGACCAGTTTGTCGCCTTCGCGGTAGACCTTCTCGAGCATCATGTCGCCGGTCATGATCACTTCTTTCGGGTACATGCTGCGGTAGTAGGTCGGGAACGACGTTCCGCCGATGGCCACGCCCGGTTTGATGTCGTCGGTGACGATCTCGACCTGGCTGCCTTTGTCGGCGAGGAAGTCGGCAACCGACATCCCGGTGAACTCGCAAATGGTGTCGTAGACCAGCACGTTCTTGCCCGGCGCCACCTTGCCGTCGAGCACGTCCCAGCTGCTGACCACCAGCCCTTCGGCGGCACCCCAGTGTTCGTTCTGCTCCAGGTACGGATGCCCGCCGACCGCCAGCACCACCACGTCCGGACGCAAGTCCATGATGGTGTCGGCATCAGCTGCCGTGCCCAGGCGCAAATCGACTTTCAGCCGCGCCAGTTCCAGCTGGAACCAGCGAGTAATACCGGCGATCTGGTCACGCTGCGGCGCTTTCGAGGCAGTCGTGATCTGCCCGCCGATGAATTCCTTCTTCTCGAACAGGGTCACTTCGTGGCCACGCTCGGCCGCCACGCGGGCCGCTTCCATCCCGGCCGGGCCGGCACCGACGATGACCACTTTGCGTTTCGGCCCGGTGGATTTCTCGATGATGTGCGGCACGCCCATGTATTCACGGGACGTTGCAGCATTCTGGATGCACAACACGTCGAGGCCTTGATACTGGCGGTCGATGCAATAGTTGGCGCCGACGCACTGTTTGATCTGGTCGATCTGGCCCATCTTGATCTTGGCGATCAGGTGCGGGTCAGCGATGTGCGCGCGGGTCATGCCGACCATGTCGACGTAACCGCCTTCAAGGATGCGCGTGGCCTGGTTCGGGTCCTTGATGTTCTGTGCGTGCAGCACCGGCACCTTGACCACTTCCTTGATCCCGGCGGCCAGATGCAGGAACGGCTCCGGTGGATAACTCATGTTCGGAATCACGTTGGCCAAGGTGTTGTGGGTGTCACAACCCGAGCCGACGACGCCGATGAAGTCGAGCATGCCGGTGTCGTCGTAATACTTGGCGATCTGCTTCATGTCCTCGTGGGACAAACCGTCCGGGTGGAACTCGTCACCGCAGATACGCATGCCCACGCAGAAGTCGTCACCGACCTCGGCGCGCACGGCTTTCAGCACTTCCAGACCGAACTTCATCCGGCCTTCGAAGGTGCCGCCCCATTCGTCGGTACGCTTGTTGACGCGCGGGCTCCAGAACTGGTCGATCATGTGCTGGTGCACCGCCGACAGTTCAACGCCGTCAAGACCACCGGCCTTGGCCCGGCGCGCGGCCTGGGCGTAGTTGCCGATCACCCGCCAGATTTCTTCCGGCTCGATGGTTTTGCAGGTCGCGCGGTGCACCGGTTCACGTATGCCCGACGGCGACATCAGGGTCGGCCAGTGGAAACCGTCCCAACGCGAGCGCCGGCCCATGTGGGTAATCTGAATCATGATCTTGGCGCCGTGCTTGTGCATGGCGTCAGCCAGATTCTGGAAGTGCGGAATGATCCGGTCGGTCGACAGGTTGACCGAGCTCCACCACTGCTGCGGGCTGTCGATGGCGACCACGGAGGAGCCGCCACAGATCGCCAGGCCGATGCCGCCCTTGGCTTTCTCTTCGTAATACTTGACGTAGCGGTCGGTGGTCATGCCTCCGTCCGTCGCGTAGACCTCAGCGTGCGCGGTGCTGAGCACGCGGTTGCGGATGGTCAGTTTGCCGATCTGGATCGGCTGGAACATTGCTTCGAAAGCCATGGCGGGTTCCTCGACTTACAACGGCTTGACAGTGAACAGGCCGTCGTCGTGGCCTTCTTCGGAGCCACCGTAAACTTGCTCGGCAACCGTGCGGATCTTGCTGCCGCGCGCCTCAAGAATCTGATCCATGGCCCCGGCAAACCAACCGGTGAACATGTAATCGACCTTGCGCCCGACCTTGCCGTAGACGTAGACGAACGCCGAGTGTTCGAGCTTGACGCTGGCGGTACCTTTGTCGAGGTCGATGTCCTGGATCTTGAACAGGCCCCAGCCACGTTGCGACAGGCGTTTCATGTAGTGTTCGAACACCGCGACGCCTTCCAGGCCGTGGCATTCAGCTTCTTTTTCACACCAGTGCCAGGCGGACTTGTAGCCGGCCTTGTAGAGGATTTCGGCGTAGGCGTCAGCACCCAGAACTTCTTCGATGCCCATGTGGTTGTTGACGAAGAAATGGCGCGGTACGTAGAGCATTGGCAGGGCGTCGGAGGTCCAGACACCGGTCTCGCTGTCGACTTCGATTGGCAATTGCGGGGCGATCTTGGCCATGGAAACTTAACTCCAGAAAAATAGTGGATTCAGTGGTGACCGCTGCCCTCACCCCAGCCCTCTCCCACAGGAGAGGGGGCAGATCGGCGGCGGTCTTGAGTCAGCGTTACTCGCCCCAGACGTCCTTGAGGACGTTGACCCAATTCTCGCCCATGATCTTGCGCACCACGCGCTCGGAATGGCCGCGCTTGAGCAGGGTTTCGGTCAGGTTCGGGAACTCGCCGACGGTGCGGATGCCCAGCGGATTGATGATCTTGCCGAAGCTGGTCAGACGGCGGGCGTAGCCCTTGTCGTGGGTCAGGTATTCGAAGAAGTCCTGACCGTGACCCTGGGTGAAGTCGGTGCCAATGCCGATGGCGTCTTCGCCGACGATGTTCATCACGTATTCGATCGCTTCGGCGTAATCGTCGATGGTCGAATCGATGCCTTTGGCGAGGAACGGCGCGAACATGGTCACGCCGACAAAACCGCCGTGGTCGGCGATGAACTTCAGCTCTTCATCGGACTTGTTGCGCGGGTGCTCTTTGAGACCCGACGGCAGGCAGTGGGAATAGCAGACCGGTTTTTTCGACTCGAGGATGACTTCTTCGGACGTCTTGGAACCGACGTGGGACAGGTCGCACATCACGCCGACGCGGTTCATCTCAGCCACAATCTCGCGACCGAAGCCCGACAGGCCACCGTCACGCTCGTAGCAACCGGTGCCGACCAGGTTCTGGGTGTTGTAGCACATCTGCACGATGCCGACGCCGAGTTGCTTGAACACCTCGACATAGCCGATCTGGTCTTCAAACGCGTGGGCATTCTGGAAGCCGAAGAGGATGCCGGTCTTGCCCTGCTCTTTGGCGCGACGGATGTCGGCGGTGGTACGCACCGGCATCACCAGGTCGCTGTTGTCGCGGATCAGCTTCTGGCTCGCAGCAATATTGTTCACGGTCGCCTGAAAGCCTTCCCACACCGACACAGTGCAGTTGGCTGCCGTCAGACCGCCCTTGCGCATGTCTTCAAACAGCTCGCGGTTCCATTTGGCAATGATCAGACCGTCGATAACGATGCTGTCGGCGTGTAATTCGGCTGGGCTCATCAGGCGTCCCCTTATTGGCGATTCATGCGCCGAATCGTCTGCCGGCGCTTTGGGGCCAGCATATGCCTCGGTGCAGGGGCGACCGGGTGCAAAAACGACAGGGGAATTGCCGAAAGCGTCAATCCGCGACAAAGGGTCGCCAGCCGCGCCGATCAGCTACCTGTTCAAGCCCGCAAGCTTGAGCCAGAATCTCCCGCATCTTGGAAACACCACTGGATTAGAGCGGCGACAACAATGAAATCGATCTTCCTGGCTTTGGCACTGATGGCGACCGGCGTACACGCCGCTGAAGAGTCCGACAACAACCCCTGCGACGCGGTGGAAAACGACGTCCAGACCCTGGAATGCTCGACCTACAGCCGCACCACCGCCGAAGACCTGCTCAAGGACAACTACGCCAGCCTCAACGAACGCATGCAGACGGCGTATGGCAAGAACCCTACGCAATTGGCTGATATCACCGCCAAACTCAAAACCGCACAGCAACAGTGGCTGAAGACGCGGGATGCGGATTGCGCGGTGGAAGCGTTCCCGGCGACGGCGGGGAGCAAGGCGTTCACAATTGCGCAGAATGACTGCGTGGCGCGGATGAGTGATGAGCGGTCGGAGTTTTTGGAGTCGATTGGGCAGGAGTGATCCTGACCACTCGTAACATGCCGTCAATTCTTGTTGATTGGCCTTGGGAGAAATATAAGCAAAGATTCTGAAATCTTATAAAAGACTTATATTTTTCCAATATGAAGTTACCCACAGATATCCAAATCATCAACGACGCCGAGGGCAACCCCGCCTTCGTCGTCATTCCCTACGCGCAGTACGTTGCGCAAAAAATGCAGCCCGATCTGATTCCCCATGAGGTGGTCAGCCGGATGGTCGATGGGGCAACACCAATCCGTGCCTGGCGCGAACACCTCAACCTGACTCAGGAAGAAGTCGCCAAACGCATGGGTATTTCGCAACCGGCGTTTGCCCAGCAGGAAACAGTCGCCAAGCCTCGCAAGGTTACGCGTGAGAAAATTGCGTCGGCGTTCGGCATCACCGCCAATCAGCTAGAGCTGTAAGCTGCCCTCTTCACTTCAAGGAGTTCCCCATGAACATCTGCGGCATCGAAATCAAAGGCAGCGAAGCGATCATCGCCGTGGCCGCTCTCGACGGTTCGACCCTGAGCCACGTCCCCCTCGCCACCAAGAAAATCGCTCTCGAAGAGGATGACGAAGCGGCGAACGTGAAGTTGTTCGCGGCGCAGGTGGCGTCGTTTGTGCGTGAGAATTCGGTTGACCGGATTGCGATCAAGAAGCGCAGCAAGAAGGGTGAGTTCGCCGGCGGGCCGACGACGTTCAAGATTGAGGGGATTTTGCAGCTGCTGGATGGCTGTGAAGTGACGTTGTTGTCGCCGCAGACGATCAATGCGCAGGCGAAGAAGCATAATTTCGAACTGCCGGGGACGTTGAACAAGTATCAGCATGAGGCTTATAAGGCTGCGTGTTCGGCGTTGGTGAAGAAGTAACGCGATCAAACTGTAGGAGTGAGCCTGCTCGCGATGACGAAGTGTCAGTCGACATCAGTGTTGTCTGACTTACCGCTATCGCGAGCAGGCTCACTCCTACAGGGGTTTTGTGTGCATCCATTCAGGCCTGGGCGGTACGCCGGTCTTCGCGCGGGCAGCGGGCGAATTTTGCTCGATAGCTGCGGGTGAAGTAGGACGGTGATTCGAAGCCGCAGGCGATGCTGACTTCGAGCACGCTCATGTCGGTCTGACGCAGTAGCTGCCGGGCCTTTTCCAAGCGCAATCGCAGGTAAAAGTTACTCGGCGTATCGTTCAGATGCAGCCGAAACAACCGTTCCAGTTGCCGCCGCGTGACTTTGATCGATTCCGCCAATTGCAGCGTGGTCAGCGGCGGTTCGCTGTGCTGCTCCATCTCGCCAATCACCTGCACCAGTTTCTTGTTATTGATGCCATAACGCGTAGCGACTTCCATGCGCTGGTGGTCTTTGCGCGGGCGAATCCGCCCCAGCACAAACTGCTCACTGACCTCAATCGCCAGCTGCGGCCCATGGGCCTGGGCGATCAGATCGAGCATCAGATCGATGGACGCGGTGCCGCCCGCCGAGGTAATGCGCCGACGGTCGATCTCGAACAGCTCCTGAGTGACGCTGAGCTGTGGATAAGATTCCTTGAACGCATCGATCGCTTCCCAGTGCAGGGTCAGGCGATGGCCCTCAAGCAACCCGGCTTCGGCAAGGACAAAGCTGCCCGTGTCGATGGCGCCCAGCGTCACGCCATCGTTATCCAGCCGCCGTAACCAATGTTCAAGGTTTGGCGTGGCGAACTTCAGCGGCTCAAACCCGGCCACCACCAATAACGTCGCGCCTTTCTTCAGCGGTTCCAGCGCGGCATCGGCGTTAACCGACATGCCATTGCTCGCCAACACCGCCCCGCCATCGGCGCTAAGTACGTGCCAGCGGTACAGCTCGCCGCGAAAGCGGTTGGCCACGCGCAGCGGTTCGATGGCGGAAATAAAGCCGATGGCGGAGAAGCCCGGCATCAGCAAGAAATAGAAATCCTGAGACATGTGCGCACTCGATTCGCGGGTAACGAGAGGGAGGGGAGCGTGGATCGTTGATACGCCGATTGTCGTCAGCGTTCAAGGGTGCAGGTCGCTACAGTGCAAATGCCCGTCGCCGTAGTGCGCTTTCACGGGTGCATTGCTGCGTAACTTTGCATCACCGGCGCATCAGATGCCGGGAACCACAATAACGACCTGCCGAGGAACCCGACATGAAACGACTGATCAGCAGCTGTGTTCTTGCACTCAGCGGTACCGCTTTCTTCAGCGCCAGCGTCATGGCGGCCGACCCGGCATCGTGCCAGAACGTGCGCATGGGCGTGGTCAACTGGACCGACGTGATCGCCACCAGTGCCATGACCCAGGTCCTGCTCGACGGCCTCGGCTACAACACCAAACAAACCAGCGCCTCCCAGCAAATCATCTTCGCCGGGATCCGCGATCAGCGCCTGGACCTGTTCCTCGGTTACTGGAACCCGCTGATGACCCAGACCATCACCCCGTTCGTCGACGCCAACCAAGTCAAAGTCCTCGAAGCGCCAAGCCTGAAAGACGCCCGCGCGACCCTCGCCGTGCCGACTTATCTGGCGGACAAGGGCCTGAAAACCTTCGCTGACATCGCCAAGTTTGAAAAAGAACTGGGCGGCAAGATTTACGGCATCGAGCCAGGCTCGGGCGCCAACACGCAGATCAAGGCGATGATCGCCAAGAACCAGTTCGGCCTCGGCAAGTTCCAGTTGGTCGAATCCAGTGAGGCCGGCATGCTCGCCGCCGTCGACCGCGCCGTGCGCCGCAAAGAGGCTGTGGTGTTCTTCGGCTGGGCGCCGCATCCGATGAACGTCAACGTGCAGATGACGTATCTGACCGGCAGCGACGACGCCCTCGGCCCGAACGAAGGCATGGCCACCGTGTGGACCGTCACCGCGCCGAAATACGCCGAGCAGTGTCCGAACATCGGTCGCCTGCTGACCAACCTGACGTTCACCGCCGAGGACGAGAGCCGGATGATGCAGCCGCTGCTCGATCACAAGGACGCCTTTGAATCCGCCAGGCAATGGCTCAAGGATCACCCTGAAGACAAGCAGCGCTGGCTGGAAGGTGTGACCACGTTCGATGGCAAACCGGCCGCTGAAAACCTGCAGTTGACCAGCAAATAACCCTCTCTTGAAAAGCCCCTCTCCCAGATTGGGAGAGAGGACTGACCGACGCTTCGCAGCCCCGAAAAGGGCTGCGGACAGACCCATCACGCCTGAAGGAAACCGCACCATGAACCACGACGTCATCATCACCTGCGCACTCACCGGTGCTGGCGACACGACCGCCAAGAGCCCGCACGTGCCGGTCACCCCGAAACAGATCGCCGCTGCCGCCGTAGAAGCGGCCAAGGCTGGAGCCACCGTCGTGCACTGCCATGTGCGCGATCCGCAGACCGGCAAGTTCAGCCGTGACGTGGCGCTGTACCGCGAAGTGATGGAGCGCATCCGCGAGGCCGACGTCGACATCATCGTCAACCTCACCGCCGGTATGGGCGGCGACCTGGAGATCGGCGCCGGCGAGAACCCGATGGAGTTCGGTCCGAACACCGATCTGGTCGGCCCGCTGACCCGTCTGGCGCACGTTGAAGAACTGCTGCCGGAAATCTGCACTCTCGATTGCGGCACGCTGAACTTCGGTGATGGCGACACCATTTATGTGTCCACCCCGGCGCAACTGCGTGCCGGCGCCAAGCGCATCACCGAGCTGGGCGTGAAGGCCGAGCTGGAGATTTTCGACACCGGTCACCTGTGGTTCGCCAAGCAGATGATCAAGGAGGGTTTGCTGGATAACCCGTTGTTCCAGCTGTGCCTGGGCATCCCGTGGGGCGCACCGGCCGATACCACCACCATGAAAGCCATGGTCGATAACTTGCCCGCTGACGCGGTGTGGGCCGGGTTCGGCATTGGCCGGATGCAGATGCCGATGGCGGCGCAAGCGGTGTTGCTCGGCGGCAACGTGCGGGTCGGGCTGGAAGACAACCTGTGGCTGGACAAGGGTGTGCTGGCGACCAACGGCCAATTGGTCGAGCGCGCCACCGAGATCCTCAGCCGCCTCGGCGCCCGGGTGCTGACCCCGGCCGAGGGCCGCAAGAAAATGGGCCTGACCCAGCGCGGTTAAACCATCACTCATTTCCCCTGTGGGAGCGAGCCTGCTCGCGAAGAGGCCCGTACATCCGAAGCATCTTCATCAGCAGAGGCACCGCTTTCGCGAGCAGGCTCGCTCCCACAGTTGATCCCCGAACTATTCAGGAATGTCGCCATGAGCTTTATCACCGATATCAAAACCTTCGCTGCGCTGGGCAGCGGTGTCATTGGCAGCGGTTGGGTCGCTCGCGCCCTCGCCCATGGCCTCGATGTGGTGGCGTGGGACCCGGCCCCCGGTGCCGAAGCAGCGCTGCGCAAACGCGTGGCCAATGCCTGGGGCGCGCTGGAGAAAAATGGTCTGGCACCCGGCGCTTCGCAGGATCGTCTGCGCTTTGTTGCGACCATCGAAGAGTGCGTGCGCGATGCCGATTTCATTCAGGAAAGCGCCCCGGAACGTCTCGAACTGAAACTCGATCTGCACAGCAAAATCAGCGCCGCGGCCAAGCCCGATGCGTTGATCGGTTCGAGTACGTCGGGCCTGCTGCCGAGCGAGTTCTACGAGAGTTCGACGCACCCGGAGCGCTGCGTGGTAGGCCACCCGTTCAATCCGGTTTATCTGCTGCCGTTGGTCGAAGTCGTGGGCGGCAAAAACACCGCGCCGGAAGCCGTACAAGCGGCGATGAAAGTTTACGAATCCCTCGGCATGCGTCCGTTGCATGTGCGCAAGGAAGTACCCGGATTCATCGCTGACCGCTTGCTCGAAGCGCTGTGGCGTGAGGCGCTGCACCTGGTCAATGACGGTGTCGCGACCACTGGCGAGATCGATGATGCGATCCGTTTTGGCGCCGGGTTGCGCTGGTCGTTTATGGGTACGTTCCTGACTTACACCCTGGCCGGCGGTGATGCAGGCATGCGCCACTTCATGTCGCAATTCGGCCCGGCGTTGCAGTTGCCGTGGACGTATCTGCCGGCACCGGAACTGACTGACAAGTTGATTGATGATGTGGTGGAAGGCACCAGTGATCAGCTTGGTCGTCACAGTATTTCGGCGCTGGAGCGTTATCGTGATGATTGCCTGCTGGCTGTGCTTGAGGCGGTGAAGAGCACCAAGGAAAAACATGGGATGGCGTTCAGCGAGTGATGGGGTTGGCATGACATCGCTGCCCTCACCCTAGCCCTCTCCCAGAGGTAGAGGGGACTGACCGAGTTGAATGTTCGAGTTACGCCGACTTGCACCATCGAGCCGAACTCAAGTTTTGAAAGGCCCCCGATCTGCTCCCTTTCCCCCTCGCCCCCCTGAGGGAGAGGGGACTGATCGCGTTGATTGTTCGAGTTACGCCGACTTGCACCACCGAGCCGAACTCAGGTTTTGAAAGGCCCCCGATCTACTCCCTTCCCCCTCTCCCCTTGGGGGAGAGGGCTGGGGTGAGGGGGTAGCTTTTGATCTTGAAGACTACCTAACTGCCGGAACCCAAATCATGCCGCACCTCACCACCTACCAAACCACAATCATCCCCGACTGGGTCGACTACAACGGCCACCTGCGCGACGCCTTTTACCTGCTGATTTTCAGCTACGCCACCGACGCCCTGATGGACCGTCTCGGCATGGACAGCAACAACCGCGAAGCCAGCGGCAACTCGCTGTTCACCCTCGAACTGCACCTTAATTACCTGCACGAAGTGAAGCTCGATACCGAGGTCGAAGTACGCACGCAAATCATCGGCCACGACAGCAAACGCCTGCACCTCTATCACAGCCTGCACAAGGTCGGTGAGGATCAGGAGCTGGCCGGCAATGAACAAATGCTCTTGCACGTCGACCTCGCCGGCCCGCGCTCGGCGCCGTTCAGTCCGGACACGTTGAGCAGCCTGCAAAGTATCGTCGCCGAGCAGAAAGACTTGCCTGCCCCCGCTTACATCGGCCGCGTTATCGCGCTGCCACCTGCAAGGTAAATCCATCGATCACAAGGAACCGCCATGAACACCGCTGCCGCTGTTGCCGACTTCCGTACTTATCCGTTGATCAGCGCGCTCGGTGGCGTGCAGACCTTGGCGGATCGCGTTGCCATTGAGTGGGCTGACGGGCGCGTCAGCCCGTTCCACCATATCTGGTTGCGGGACAACTGCCCGTGTCCACAGTGCGTCTACAACATCACCCGCGAACAGGTCTTCGAGATTGTCGATGCCGCTGAAGACCTCAAACCTGCTGCCGCGCATATCGATACCCACGGCTGTCTGCGCATTGACTGGCAGGACGGCCACCTCAGCCGATTCGATCCAGGCTGGTTGCGCGCCCATGCCTACGATGAGCAATCCCGCGCCGAACGCTTGGCCGCCAAACCCAAGCCTTATCTGTGGCGCAGCGATATGCAGTTGCCGGTGTTCGAATACGCGGCACTGATGAACGACAACGCCGCGCTGCTGCAATGGCTGATTGCGGTACGCGACATCGGCCTGACCCAAGTGCGCGGCGTACCCACCGAACCCGGCTCGCTGAAGCTCATCGCCCAGCGCATTTCCTTTATTCGCGAGAGCAACTTCGGCGTGCTGTTCAACGTGCAATCCAAAGCCGATGCCGACAGCAATGCCTACACCGCTTTCAACCTGCCGTTGCACACCGACCTGCCCACTCGCGAGCTGCAACCTGGATTGCAATTTCTGCATTGCCTGGTGAATGACGCCGAGGGTGGCGAGAGTATTTTTGTCGATGGTTTTGCGATTGCCGATGCGTTGCGCAGCGAAGACCCGGCAGCGTTTCAGGCGCTGTGTGAAATACCCGTGGAGTTTCGCAACAAGGATCGTCATAGCGACTATCGCTGCCTGGCGCCGATCATTGCTCTGGATGCCTTGGGACGCGTGGCGGAAATTCGCATGGCGAACTTTCTGCGCGGCGCGTTCGATACGTCAGTGGAGCAAATGCCACGGTTGTATCGGGCTTATCGACGCTTCATTGCGATGACTCGCGAGCCACGGTTTCGGCTGATGCAACGGCTCAACCCCGGTGAGTTGTGGTGTTTTGATAACCGCCGCACATTGCATGCGCGCAATGCGTTTGACCCGGCCACCGGGGCGCGGCATTTTCAGGGCTGCTATGTCGACCGGGATGAATTGTTGTCGCGGATTCTGGTGCTGCAACGCTAGACCGCGTCATCGTTCTTCGCGAGCAGGCTCGCTCCCACATTCAACCTCATTCCCATGAAGGAACGCGGTCACCTGTGGGAGCGAGCCTGCTCGCGAAGGCGTCAGCAGCAACACACCGTTCTCTGATTCACAGGCAAAAAAACTCCGATCAAGCCGTGACAGGATCGGAGCTGAGGAGGGTACTGTTGAGGAGCTGCCAAGCGAGGGTGACCAAACCTTCGTGTTGCAAGCTGAGTTCAGTGTGCCCACTCCCTTGAGCGGCGAGTTAGCCGAAAACGACCTGTTCATAGCCGTCGCGGCCACTGCGACAAATCGCCCTTGCCGTGCCTCGGCATGCCTACCAGAATCGAGCCACGACCTCCGTTACCGAAGAAGGATGCGCGTCATGATGTATGCCGATTTGATCGATCAGGAAGATTTGTTGGGCCAGCTCAAGGCGTTGGGTATTCAAGTGCCCAGTGGCACGACCGCCGATCAGGCTTGCGAGTGCGCGGTGCGCGGTCTGGATAACGTTCGCGCGTTTGAACTGCGCAAGATGGTCAAGGACATGTACACCAGCGGCGCCAGTATTCAGCCGGCGGTGCGTCAGGCGATCGACAAACAGTTGTTGCCGGCCTTGGCGGACTACCAGCAAAGCCATAGCGCCTGACGTTGCTCACCTGATCGTTCCCACGCTCTGCGTGGGAATGCCTCAACGGACGCTCCGCGTTCGGCCTTTTGGGACGCAGAGCGTCCCGGGTTGCGTTCCCACGCAGAGCGTGGGAACGATCCTCATCAGAGCCTTACGCTGGCAAACGTCGATTCATTGCGCGCCTGACTCAACGCCGACATCGGCCCCGACAGCGGCGACATCACGATCGCCTGCGGCAGCGGCAGCATCGCCACTTGCTGGGTGGTGTTGGAGCCTACGCGCTCGTCACGCGGCGGAATGCCGAAGTACTCGCGGTAGCACTTGGAGAAGTGCGGCGTCGAGACGAAACCACACACCGACGCCACTTCGATGATCGACATCGGCGTCTGCTTGAGCAACTGCCGGGCGCGAATCAAACGCAGCTTCAAGTAGTAACGCGACGGCGAGCAGTGCAGGTATTTCTGGAACAGGCGCTCCAGCTGTCGACGCGACACGGCGACGTACACTGCCAATTCATCCAGGTCGATCGGCTCTTCCAGATTGGCTTCCATCAGCGCGACGATTTCCTGCAGCTTCGGCTGGTTGGTGCCGAGCATGTGCTTGAGCGGCACGCGCTGGTGATCCTGTTCGTTGCGGATACGTTCGTAGACGAACATCTCCGAGATCGCGGCGGACAGTTCACGGCCGTGATCGCGGCTGATCAGGTGCAGCATCATGTCCAGCGGTGCGGTGCCGCCGGAACTGGTGAAACGGTTACGGTCGAGGGTGAACAAGCGCGTGCTCATGGCCACGCGCGGGAAAGCTTCCTGCATCGCCGCCAGACATTCCCAGTGCACGCTGCAATCGAAACCGTCGAGCAACCCGGCGCAAGCCAGCGCCCAACTGCCGGTGCACACGGCGCCGAGGCGCTTGGACTGTCGCGCCTGGCTTTGCAGCCAGGAAACGTGTTCGCGGGTGACAGTGCGTTGGATACCGATGCCGCCGCAGACAATCACGGTGTCCAGCGGTGGCGCTTTGTGCATGGAAGCGTCGGGAGTGATTTGCAGACCGTCACTGGCCCACACCTGGCCGCCATCGACGGTGAGGGTGCTCCAGCGATACAGCTCGCGACCGGACAATTGGTTGGCCATGCGTAGAGGTTCTACTGCGGAGGCCAGAGAAATCAGCGTGAAATTGTCCAGCAGCAGAAAGCCGATGGATTGAGGCGCACGGTTCTGGGGTTGGGCCCCGGAGTTGAACGACGTCATCGCGGTATCTCCTCACACAAAGCGGGTGATGGCCTCAGGCGGAGGCTCTTGTTATTGCCAGCGTTCTCGCGTGGGAGACGGGCTTTGTTATGACAGAGCAATTGCCATGCCTAAAATTGAATGGCTGTTCAATAACTCCTGAAAACGACGTCGCGACGTGTCTATACGAGCCGTCCGACGAAAGGTGTTTCGAAGTGCCATTAGTGTTGTTGAGCGCCTTGCCCCGAGGGGTGTGAGCAAATAGGTAGCACTTGTGGGAACTGGCCTGCGCGCGATTGTCGGACAGTGTCACCGCAAGCACGGGTGACGGACGGTAGGAGAGCTGAGCGCGTGTAACAGGTGGGAAAGACTCTTATCTGATTACGACGCGCTAAAAGGTGGCGTGATTTATTGTCTGTGTTCACTTGGTGAGCAGTTTTGACTGGTCTGGCCCCTTCGCGAGCAGGCTCGCTCCCACAGTAGATCTCCAGTGAACACAAAATGTGTGAACGCCAGGGTCCAATGTGGGAGCGAGCCTGCTCGCGATTGGGGCAACGCGGTCTCAGCACTCAACCGCACTGACCGCCAACCCACCCCGCGATGTCTCTTTATATTTGTCATGCATATCCGCACCGGTATCACGCATGGTGCGGATCACCCGATCCAGCGAAATAAAATGCTGACCATCACCACGCAACGCCATCTGCGCCGCGTTGATCGCTTTCACCGCCGCAATCGCATTGCGCTCGATGCACGGCACTTGCACCAGGCCACCGACCGGATCGCAGGTCAGCCCAAGGTTATGTTCCAGGCCGATCTCCGCCGCGTTGCACAACTGCTCCGGCGTAGCGCCAAGAATCTCCGCCAGCCCCGCCGCCGCCATCGCGCACGCTGAACCGACCTCGCCCTGACAGCCAACTTCGGCGCCCGAGATCGACGCATTCTTCTTGCACAGAATCCCCACTGCCGCCGCACCGAGGAAGTAGTCGACCACGTTGGCGTCCGTCACCGCTTCGCTGAACTTCATAAAGTAGTGCAACACCGCCGGAATGATCCCCGCCGCGCCATTGGTCGGCGCCGTGACCATGCGCCCACCCGCCGCGTTTTCTTCATTAACAGCCAGCGCAAACAGATTGACCCACTCCATCGCGCTGAGCGTCGAGCCGATCACATTGGGCTTGCCCAACTCCTGAAGACTGCGGTGCAACTTCGCCGCGCGCCGCCGTACATTCAATCCGCCAGGCAGGATGCCTTCGTGTTTCAGCCCCTGCTCGACGCAGTCCTGCATCGCCCGCCACAGCTTCATCAGACCGGCGCGGATTTCTTCTTCACTGCGCCAGACCTTTTCGTTAGCCATCATCAGTTCGGCAACGCGCAGGTTGTTGTTCTTGCACAGCTCCAGCAGCTCGACCGCGCTGGAAAAGTCATAAGGCAATTCAGTGCGATCCAGATCGACCACGCCACTGGACGCCTGCGCTTGATCGACGACAAAACCGCCACCCACCGAATAGTAGGTGTCGCGATGCAGTTCGCCGTGATCGCCCTCGGCCACAATCGTCATGGCATTGGGGTGGAATGGCAGGTTCTCGTCGATCAGGCGCATGTCCCGTGCCCAGACAAACGGCACCGCCAAACGACCATCCAATAACAGTGTGTGAGTTTCACGCAGGGCCTGGATGCGCGGGCCGATTTGCGCCGGGTCGATTGCGTCCGGCCACTCGCCCATCAGTCCCATGATCACCGCATTGTCGCTGCCGTGACCAATACCCGTGGCCGACAGCGAACCGAACAACTGCACTTCTATACGGCGCACCTGTTCCAACTGGTGCTTGTCCCGTAGCGACTCGACGAACAACGCCGCCGCGCGCATCGGCCCGACGGTGTGGGAACTGGAAGGGCCGATGCCGATTTTGAACAGGTCGAAAACACTGATAGCCATTGCTGCAGAGCTCCTGAGGATACCGGTCCGGGACGCAAAAGCGCCCGCTGGCGGAGCTGCTACGCTCAAGCTGCGATCCGCCGGAATGCCCGCATCATCAGGCTTTTGTCGGAGCGCACGGCGTCTGACACCGACGCACTCATGTCCACCAGCGCCGCGCCGTTTTCGTCCCGGTTTTTCGCCGTTTTTATACGGTTCAGAGGGCCATTCGGGGCTGAAAAAAGCTGTAAACGACGTCACTGACACTGGATGCGACCATCCCTGTACTGGATACGACCCCCCCTGTAGGCGTCAGATTTTCACTGGTACATGATCGTTATGACTCGATTGCAAGGCGCCGTGGTAGAGCTGTCTCCAGAACGCCATCCAACCGCAACCTATAAGTGCGGTGGTCCACAGTCGGAACACTGCCAAAAAAAACACCAAGGAGTCCATCCATGAAAGGTTCCCCGTCGTTGTTGTTGGCCGCCATGCTGAGTCTGCCGTTACTGGCGCAAGCTGCAGAACCGGCGCAGTGCAGTACCGTGAATTTCTCCGATGTCGGCTGGACCGACATCACCGCCACCACCGCTACCACCTCTGTTGTGCTCAACGCCCTCGGCTACAAGACCAAGACCACCATGATTTCCGTGCCCGTCACCTACAAGTCGCTGGCCGACGGCAAGAACATGGACGTATTCCTCGGTAACTGGATGCCGACCATGGAAAACGACATCAAGGCCTATCGCGACGCCGGCACCGTGGAAACCGTGCGCACCAACCTCAAGGGCGCCAAGTACACCCTCGCCGTGCCGCAAGCCCTGTATGACAAAGGTCTGCATGACTTCGCCGACATCGCCAAATTCAAGAAAGAGCTCGACGGCAAGATCTACGGCATCGAGCCTGGCAACGACGGCAACCGTCTGATCCAGAGCATGATCGACAAGGACGCCTTCGGCCTGAAGACCGCCGGCTTCAAAGTGGTTGAGTCTTCGGAAGCGGGCATGCTCTCGCAAGTTGATCGCGCGCAAAAACGCGACACAGCGGTGGTCTTCCTCGGCTGGGCGCCGCACCCGATGAACAAGCGCTTCAAGATTCAATACCTGACCGGTGGCGATGATTTCTTCGGCCCCGATTTCGGTGCGGCGACCGTGGCGACCAACACCCGCAAGGGTTACGCCACGGAATGCAGCAACGTTGGTCAGTTGCTGAAGAACCTGGAGTTCACCGTCGACATGGAAAGCGAACTGATGGGCAACATCCTCGACGACAAGATGAAGCCTGACGCGGCCGCCAAGGCCTGGCTGAAAAAGAATCCACAAGTGCTCGATACCTGGCTCGCTGGCGTGACCACCATTGACGGTAAACCTGGCCTGGAGGCCGTGAAAGCCAAGATTGCTCAGTAATCGCTTATGCCGGACGGCTGCGGCCGTCCGGGCTGTTTATTTCCTTGCATGCGGACGTTCACTACCATGCTGATTGATCAGAAAATACCTTTAGGCCAGTACATCGCGGGCTTCGTTGAATGGTTGACGCAACACGGCGCCAACACCTTCGACGCAATCGCCGTGACCCTGGAAACGATGATCCACGGCGTGACGTTTGCGCTGACCTGGTTCAACCCACTGGTCTTGATTGGCCTGATTGCAATCATCGCCCATCTGATTCAACGCAAGTGGGGCCTGACCGCGTTTGTGGTCGCCTCCTTCCTGCTGATCCTCAATCTGGGGTACTGGCAGGAAACCATGGAAACCCTCGCCCAGGTCATGTTCGCGACCCTGGTCTGCGTGGTCATCGGCGTGCCGCTGGGCATCGTCGCCGCACACAAACCGATGTTCTACACGGTCATGCGTCCGGTACTCGATCTGATGCAGACCGTACCGACCTTCGTTTACCTCATTCCTACCCTGACCCTCTTCGGGCTGGGTGTGGTCCCGGGCCTGATCTCCACGGTGGTGTTCGCCATCGCTGCGCCGATCCGCCTGACCTACCTGGGCATCCGCGATGTCCCGCAAGAACTGATGGACGCCGGCAAGGCCTTCGGCTGCTCGCGTCGCCAATTGCTCTCACGGATCGAACTGCCTCACGCCATGCCGAGCATCGCGGCCGGCATCACCCAGTGCATCATGCTGTCGCTGTCGATGGTGGTGATCGCCGCACTGGTCGGCGCCGACGGACTCGGCAAACCGGTGGTCAACGCACTGAACACTGCTGATATCGCCTTGGGCTTCGAAGCGGGCCTGGCGATCGTACTGCTGGCGATCATGCTCGACCGTATCTGCAAACAACCCGACGCTAAAGTAGGGGGTGACGCATGAGCATAATTCGCTTCGAAGACGTCGACGTAATCTTCTCCAAGGATCCACGCGAGGCGCTCAAGCTGCTGGATCAGGGCATGACCCGCAACGAGATACTGAAGAAGACCGGACAGATTGTCGGCGTGGAAAAAGCCACGCTGGATATCAACAAAGGCGAGATCTGCGTGCTGATGGGCCTGTCCGGTTCCGGCAAGTCGAGCCTGCTGCGCTGCATCAACGGCCTCAACACCGTGAGCCGCGGCAAGCTGTTCGTCGAGCATGAAAACCGCCAGATCGATATCGCGTCGTGCACCCCGGCCGAGCTGAAAATGATGCGTACCAAACGCATCGCCATGGTGTTCCAGAAGTTCGCCCTGATGCCGTGGCTGACGGTGCGCGAGAACATCAGTTTCGGTCTGGAAATGCAGGGCCGTCCGGAGAAAGAACGCAAGAAACTGGTCGATGAAAAACTCGAACTGGTCGGCCTCACCCAATGGCGCAACAAGAAGCCTGACGAACTCTCCGGCGGCATGCAGCAGCGTGTCGGTCTGGCGCGGGCACTGGCGATGGACGCCGATATTCTGCTGATGGACGAACCGTTCTCGGCGCTCGACCCGCTGATCCGTCAGGGTCTGCAGGATGAACTGCTGGAACTGCAACGCAAGCTGAGCAAGACCATCGTCTTCGTGAGTCACGACCTCGACGAGGCGCTCAAATTGGGTAGCCGCATCGCGATCATGAAAGACGGCCGGATCATCCAGTACAGCGTGCCGGAAGAGATCGTGTTGAACCCGGCGGACGACTATGTGCGCACGTTCGTGGCGCACACCAATCCGCTCAACGTGCTTTGCGGGCGCAGCCTGATGCGCACACTGGACAAGTGCAAACGCATCAACGGTTCGGTGTGTCTCGATCCGGGCGGCGATTCGTGGCTGGACCTGGCCGAAGGCAACACCATCAAAGGCGCACGGCAGAATGGTTCGGTGCTGAACCTGCAGAACTGGGCACCGGGGCAAGCGGTCGAGGGCCTGGAGCGCAAGCCGACGCTGGTGGACTCGAACATCGGTATGCGCGATGCGCTGCAGATTCGTTATCAGACCGGCAACAAGCTGGTGCTGCACGATAACCATCATGTGGTGGGGATCTTGGGCGACAGCGAGTTGTATCACGCGTTGCTGGGCAAGAATCTCGGTTAAGGCGGGATAAAAAAAGGGATCGCGGTGAGCGATCCCTTTTTTATTGGGTCAGGGAAAAGCCCCTCACCCTAGCCCTCTCCCGGAGGGAGAGGGGACCGACCGGGGGATGCTGCAGATCTACACCGACCTGATCTTGCTTCACCGAATCCATAATCGACTCGATCTTTCAGGTCGATGTACAACGCCAGACACCTCGGTCAGCTCCCTCTCCCTTGGGGAGAGGGTTGGGGTGAGGGGGCTTTTGACTTTAGCTGTACACCCGGCCAAGGAGCTGCCGATGGCTTTCAAACTGATCGAGCACATCCCGCGTGATCTGATCCTGCGTGAAGCCCATCAGGTCGTAATCCTGGCTGCCGTTGTGCAAATACACTTCAGCGCGGTAGTAACGCTGACGCGCTTCATCGGATTGCGCCGATTCAGTCGGGGTCGCCAGATAGCCGTCAAGGCTCACTTCGTAAACGAAAGGGTTGCCCTCTTCCATCTCAACGCGCACACCCATGCAACGCTTGGATTTACCCAACAGCGTCTGCACTTCCAGACCCTGCGCACGCATCTGCGCGGTGGCATCTTCCAGCGCCGGGCTGACCTGCTTGTCCATGAAACGCTGCACCACCGATTGGCTCGGTTGCAGGTCCAGTTGCGTCAGACGCTCGCTGAAACCACGACGACCGCGCTCCGCCAGTTGCGCCTGCTCCTGTTCGATCTGCACGTCCTGGCGCATCGCCTTGTGCAGGCCGAACATGAAGAACACCAGCACCACCGAGAACGGCAGACCGGCCAGCACCACCATGGTTTGCATGGCTTCGAAGTTACCGGCAAACAGCAGACCGATGGTCACCAGGGTGATCACCACCGACCAGAAGATCCGCAGCCAGTGCGGCGCATCTTCATCGACGTTGCCGCCCTTGCAGGACAGATTCGCCATCATCACCGCGCCGGAGTCGGCCGGGGTCAGGAACAGCACGAAGCCAACAAAGATCGACACACCGATGACGACTTTCGACGCCGGGTAGTGCTCAAGCAATTGATAGATCGCCATCGACGGCTGTTCCAGCGCCGTCTTGCCCAACTCAACCGCCCCCTGGTTCATCACCAGATCCAGCGCCGAGTTACCGAAGATCGACAGCCAGGCCAAGGTGAAGCCCAGCGGAATCAGCAGCACGCCAGCCACCAGTTCACGCACGGTACGACCACGGGAGATACGCGCGATGAACATGCCGACGAATGGCGCCCAGGAAATCCACCACGCCCAGTAGAACAGGGTCCACAGGCCCATCCAGCGCTCGGACTTGGCGTTGTCGCCCTCGTACACATAAAGGTCGAAGGTTTTCAGCACGATGCCATTGAGGTAGTCACCGATGTTCTGCACGAAGCCGTTGAGCAGGTGCAGGGTCGGCCCGAACAGCAGCACGAAAATCAGCAGACCGCTGAACAGCACGATGTTCAGGTTGGACAGACGACGGATGCCGTTTTCCACGCCGGACACGGCAGCGATGGTCGCCACGGTGCTCATCACGATGATCACGATCAACAGGTTAGTGTTGCTGTGTTCCATGCCGAACAGGTTTTCAAGGCCCGAGGACACTTGCAGCGAACCAATCCCCAGGTTGGTCACCAGACCCAGCAGGGTCACGAACATGCCGAAGCCGTCCACCGCGTGACCGGCCGCGCCCTTGACCCAACGCTCGCCGACCAGCGGATACAGCGCCGAACGCAGGGCCAGCGGCTGGTTATGACGGTAAGCAAAGTACGCCACGGCCAGACCGACCAGTGCGTAGATCGCCCAGCCGTGCAGGCCCCAGTGCAGGAACGTCAGCTGTACAGCCTGACGCGCGGCCATGTTGGTGGCCGATGCGCCTTCCGGCGGATTGAAGTAGTGATCCAGCGGCTCGGATGCGCCGAAGTACAGCAGCGAAATACCGATACCCGACGAGAACAGCATCCCCGCCCAGGCGCCGTAACTGAAATCCGGGGTGTCGTCCTTGCTGCCCAGTTTGAGTTTGCCGTACGAGGAAAACGCCAGGCCCACCACAAACACCAGGTAGGCGGCGATGACCACCATGTAGTACCAGCCGAAGCTGCGCGACAACCAGGCCTGAGCGATACCCAACAGTCTGCCGGCCTCTTGCGGGGCGATAATCAGAATGGCGGTCAACAACAGAATCAGCGCGGTAGAGGTGTAAAACACCCAACCGTTGACCGTCACCTTCTCGGGCGGGGTCTTTATAAGCGAGGCAGAACTCATGGCACAAATGCTCCAGGCAGTGCGAGAGAAGAACACAAGGCAACACGGAACCCGACCAATCGGTTAGTTGGCAGCCGACCGGCGGGTGATATAAAGACACCCCGAAAAATGCCCGAACCTGCCGAAATGGCGCTGCGAATCGCTTTCGTGGCCGAAGGTGGACGGACGTTCATCCGAAACCTGGCCGTGAGCGTCTTGCCCTTTCAACACGTCCATCGAATCGCGAACCGCGCCATGCCCCACGCAGGTTTCGAGCTTTTTCGGATGTCGGTTTTATCGCCACTTACACGTAGGAAAAATCTGTAGGCAGCGACGATTTGTCGCAGATCTTATTCTTTGTTGATTGAACGTTCAATCAAAACAAAATAGACTGGCCGTCAATCCGATAGGCGTGATTCGCCGCTCGGAAGGCCTAAGGAGATGTGCTAGATGCCCAAGGTCGGTATGCAACCCATCCGCCGCCAACAACTGATCGAAGCCACTTTGCAGGCGGTCGATCAGGTCGGAATGGGGGACGCCAGCATTGCGCTGATCGCCCGTTTGGCCGGTGTCTCGAATGGCATCATCAGTCATTACTTTCAGGACAAGAACGGCCTGATTGCCGCCACGATGCGGTATCTGATGACAGCCCTCAGCGAGAGCGTCACCGCGCGCCGTCAGGCGCTGGCAGATGACAGCCCACGGGCGCATCTGCAGGTGATCATCGAAGGCAACTTCGACGCCAGCCAGGTCAATGGCCCGGCAATGAAAACCTGGCTGGCCTTCTGGGCCACCAGCATGCACCAGCCGTCTTTGCACAGGTTGCAGCGGATCAACGATCACCGTCTGTATTCCAACCTGTGCTGCGAGTTCCGCCGTGTGTTGCCGCTCGAAGATGCGCGCACCGCAGCGCGTGGCCTGGCAGCGTTGATTGACGGCTTGTGGTTGCGCGGCGCTTTGTCGGGAGATGCTTTCGACACGGCGCAGGCGCAACAGATCGCTTACGAATACATGGATTTCCAATTGGCCAAGAAGGTGAGCTAGAGCACACAGAAAACGCTCGGCCCCTGAACGCCACCGCAGCCTCACCGCGGTGGTCAACGCCAACCACCAATGCACTTGCGAGGACACTATGGCCCGTTTCGAACTGCAAAAACTTTACATCGATGGCGCGTACTCCGACGCCGGCAGCGATGCCACCTTCGAAGCCATCAACCCGGCTAACGGTGAAGTCCTCGCACTGGTGCAACGTGCGACCAAGGAAGACGTCGAGCGCGCCGTGGTCAGCGCTGAAAAGGGCCAGAAAATCTGGGCTGCGATGACCGCCATGGAGCGTTCGCGCATCCTGCGTCGTGCCGTCGACATCCTGCGCGAGCGCAACGATGAACTGGCCGCACTGGAAACTCTGGACACCGGTAAATCCTTCTCCGAAACCAAGTACGTCGACATCGTCACCGGCGCTGACGTGCTGGAATACTACGCAGGCCTGGTGCCGGCCATCGAAGGCGAGCAGATCCCGCTGCGTGACACTTCGTTCGTCTACACCCGTCGCGAGCCACTGGGCGTGGTTGCCGGTATCGGCGCGTGGAACTACCCGATCCAGATCGCGCTGTGGAAATCCGCTCCAGCCCTGGCGGCCGGTAACGCGATGATCTTCAAGCCAAGCGAAGTCACCTCGCTGACCACCCTGAAACTGGCCGAGATCTACACCGAAGCCGGCGTTCCAAACGGTGTGTTCAACGTACTGACCGGCAGCGGCCGTGAAGTCGGCACTTGGCTGACCGAGCACCCGCGCATCGAAAAAATCTCCTTCACCGGCGGCACCGACACCGGCAAGAAGGTCATGGCCAGCGCTTCGGCTTCGTCGCTGAAAGACGTGACCATGGAACTGGGCGGCAAGTCCCCGCTGATCATCTGCGACGACGCCGACCTCGATCGCGCTGCCGACACCGCGATGATGGCCAACTTCTACAGCTCCGGTCAGGTCTGCACCAACGGCACTCGCGTGTTCGTACCGGCGCACCTGAAAGCCGCTTTCGAAGCCAAGATCGTTGAACGCGTTGCACGCATCCGCGTTGGCAACCCGGAAGACGAAAACACCAACTTCGGCCCGCTGGTCAGCTTCGCGCACATGGAAAGCGTGCTGGGCTACATCGCCAAAGGTAAAGAACAAGGCGCTCGCGTGCTGTGCGGCGGCGATCGTCTGACCGACGGCGAATTCGCCAAAGGCGCGTTCGTGGCTCCAACCGTGTTCACCGATTGCACCGACGACATGACCATCGTCCGCGAAGAAATCTTTGGCCCAGTGATGGCGATCCTCTCCTACGAAACCGAAGAAGAAGTGATCCGCCGCGCCAACGACACCGACTTCGGCCTGGCCGCCGGTATCGTCACCAAAGACCTGAACCGCGCCCACCGCGTGATTCATCAACTGGAAGCCGGTATCTGCTGGATCAACGCCTGGGGCGAGTCCGACGCAAAAATGCCGGTCGGCGGTTACAAGCAGTCGGGTGTTGGCCGTGAGAACGGCATCAGCTCGCTGAACAACTTCACCCGCATCAAATCGGTACAGGTCGAGCTGGGCGATTACGTCTCGGTGTTCTAAGACCCGAGTCTTGTATTGCTCGTGAGGCCGTCTTCGCGAGCAGGCTCGCTCCCACAGGAGATCCCATTCCAATGTGGGAGCGAGCCTGCTTGCGAATCGAGTGCAAAGCACTCGTCAGGCCCGACCTGACCACATCTAAAGAGGGTGCATTCAATGTCCCAAGAATTCGATTACATCATCATCGGTGCCGGCTCGGCCGGTAACACCCTGGCGACCCGTCTGACTGAAGACGCTGGCGTCACCGTTCTGCTGCTCGAAGCAGGCGGCCCGGACTACCGCTTCGACTTCCGCACGCAAATGCCGGCTGCCCTGGCATTCCCGCTGCAAGGTCGTCGCTACAACTGGGCGTACGAAACCGATCCAGAGCCACACATGGACGGTCGTCGGATGGAATGCGGTCGCGGCAAAGGCCTTGGCGGTTCTTCGCTGATCAACGGCATGTGCTACATCCGTGGTAACGCGATGGACTACGACGGCTGGGCAAAATTGCCAGGTCTGGAAAACTGGTCGTACCTCGACTGCCTGCCGTACTTCCGCAAAGCGGAAACCCGCGACATCGGCCCGAACGATTACCACGGTGGCGAAGGCCCGGTCAGCGTGACCACGCCGAAGGCTGGCAACAACCCGCTGTTCCACGCCATGGTTGAAGCCGGCGTACAGGCCGGTTATCCGCGCACCGAAGACTTGAACGGTTACCAGCAGGAAGGCTTCGGCCCGATGGACCGCACCGTGACGCCGAACGGCCGTCGTGCTTCCACCGCCCGTGGCTACCTCGACACCGCTAAAAAGCGTTCGACCCTGACCATCGTCACCCACGCCCTGACCGACAAGATTCTGTTCGAAGGCAAGCGTGCGGTTGGCGTGCGTTACCTGGTCGGCGACGCCGAAGAGCGCGTTGAAGTCAAAGCGCGCAAAGAAGTCCTGCTGTGCTCCGGCGCCATCGCTTCGCCGCAGATTCTGCAGCGCTCCGGTGTCGGCCCTGCCGAACTGCTGAAGTCGCTCGACATCCCGGTCGTTCACGACCTGCCGGGCGTCGGTGAAAACCTGCAGGATCACCTTGAGCTGTACCTGCAATACGCGTGCACTCAGCCGGTTTCGCTGTACCCGTCGCTGCTCTGGTACAACCAGCCAGCCATCGGTGCCGAGTGGCTGTTCAACGGCACCGGCATCGGCGCCAGCAACCAGTTCGAAGCCGGCGGTTTCATCCGTTCGCGTCCGGAATTCGAATGGCCGAACATTCAGTACCACTTCCTGCCGGTAGCGATTAACTACAACGGCAGCAACGGTGTGAAAGAGCACGGTTTCCAGGCGCACATGGGTTCCATGCGTTCGCCAAGCCGTGGTCGCATCCAGGCCAAGTCGAAAGACCCGCGCCAGCACCCGAGCATCCTGTTCAACTACATGGCCACTGAGCAAGACTGGCAGGAATTCCGCGACGGCATCCGCCTGACCCGTGAAATCATGCAGCAGCCGGCACTCGACGCCTTCCGTGGCCGCGAAATCAGCCCGGGCATCGAAGTGCAAACCGATGAGCAGCTGGACAAGTTCATCCGCGAGCACGCCGAAACTGCGTTCCACCCGTCCTGCTCGTGCAAGATGGGCACCGACGAGATGGCTGTGGTGGATGGCGAAGGTCGCGTGCACGGCATGCAGAGCCTGCGTGTGGTCGATGCCTCGATCATGCCGATCATCACCACCGGCAACCTGAACGCGCCGACGATCATGATCGCCGAGAAAATCGCCGACAAGATCCGTGGCCGCCAGCCACTGCCGCGCAGCACGGCTGCTTACTATGTAGCGGGCGATGCGCCGGTGAAGGGCAAGCCGATGCGTGATATCACCCCGGCTGCTCAGTAGCCTGAAGTGATCGTTCCCACGCTCTGCGTGGGAATGCATCCCGTGACGCTCTGCGTCACACAGCGGACGCAGAGCGTCCATGGCGGCGTTCCCACGCAGAGCGTGGGAACGATCTCCTGCCTCGCACAGTAAATCCCCCTACACCCCCTCTTCACTTGATCCTACCCCCACGCAGGCCTACTCTAGACCTCGCGCAACCGTTTCACCCCCTCCCCGCCGCTGCTCTACCGCTTCCCCCTGACAAGGAGGTTCCCGAATGTTCGATTTCCACCCCCAGCTCAAGCAGCGCTTCGCTGCCTTGCGCACGGGCGCTGAGTTTTTTTCCCTGCGATACGTACGCGAATCCGGGCAGTACCTGTCGGTGCGTAAAAACGTCGCCGAACCGCCGAGCCTGAGCCGCGACGAAGGGGCGATGCTCACCGTGCGCGTCAACGGCGTTGAGGCCTACGCGGCAACCAACGACCTCTCGCAACAAGGTCTGCAGGCCGCCCTCGAACGCGCCGAGCTGCAAGCGCGCCGGCTCAAGCCGCACGCCTTGCTCGACCTGCGCGATCAGCCAGTGTCCAGCGATCGCGCTGATTACTTTTCGCCCAATCTCGAACAACCCTTCCCGTCCCTGAGCGAATGCTTTGAGTTGCTCGGTGCGGAATCCGCCTCGGTGCCAAAGGATGAGCGCCTGGTGAACTGGGAAGTGAGCATCGGCATCACCCACGTCGAACAGATCTATCTGAGCAGCGCCGGGGCTGAATTGCGCCAGGCCCAGCGCTTCGTCTATCCAGGTCTCGACGTCACCGCTTACGACGGCAAAGACAGCCAGACCCGCAGCCTCGGCCGCGAGAACTTCGGCCAACAGGGCGGCGCTGACGTGATCAGTCGTTGCGGCTTGATCGGCGCCGGTCCGCAGGTCGCCGATCAGGCCTTGCAACTGCTGCTCGCGCCGAACACTCCGCAAGGCCCGCGCGACCTGCTGTTGATGCCGGACCAGATGATGCTGCAGATCCACGAATCCATCGGCCACCCGCTGGAACTCGACCGCATCCTCGGCGACGAACGCAACTACGCCGGCACCAGTTTCGTCAAAGCCAGCGACTTCGGCAGCCTGCAATACGGCTCCAAACTGCTCAACGTGACCTTCGATCCGGGTATTCCCGAAGAACTGGCCAGCTACGGTCATGACGACGACGGCAGCAAAGCGAGCAAACAATTCCTGATCCGCGATGGCCTGTTGCTGCGTCCGCTGGGCGGTGCGCTGTCGCAATACCGTGCCGGGATGGATGGCGTCGCCAACAGCCGCGCCTGCGGCTGGAACCGCGCGCCGATCGACCGCATGGCCAACCTCAATATCGAACCGGGCGACCAGCCGCTTGAGCAGTTGATCAAAGGCATCGAGCACGGCATTTTGATGAGCACCAACCGCTCGTGGTCGATTGACGATGCGCGCAACAAATTCCAGTTCGGCTGCGAATGGGGTCAGTTGATCGAAAACGGTGAACTCAAAGGCGTGGTGAAAAATCCGAACTACCGGGCGATTTCCGCGCACTTCTGGAAAAGCCTGCGCGCCGTCGGCGACGCCAACACCGTCAAGGTGCTGGGCACGCCGAACTGCGGCAAGGGCGAACCGAACCAGGTGATCCGCGTTGGCCACGCTTCGCCGGCCTGCGTATTCAGCAATATTGATGTGTTTGGGGGAGACGCCTGATGAGCATTTCGAAGAGTCAGTCCGACGCCTTCAAGGTCATGGTCAATTGGCTGCGCGACAGCGTGCGCGAGCCGGAACAGTTCACCCTCAGCTTCGCCGCCGAATCGTCGGCGTTCGTGCGTTTCAATCACGCCAAGGTGCGGCAGGCCGGGCAAGTGCAGCAGACCAACATCGTTCTGAAACTGATCAACGACGGGCGTCATGCCGACCTGCAAGTCACCCTGTCCGGTGATCAGGAAGGCGATCTGCAACGCCTCGCCGAAGGCCTGCAACAACTGCGCGAAACCCTGCCGTTGCTGCCGCAGGATCCGTACCTGCTGCTCAATCACAACGGCTGGCAGAGTCAGAACGTGCAGGAGCATCCGCTGCCGGATACCGAACAGGTTGTCGATGAAATCTGTGCCGCTGCCGAAGGTCTGGATCTGGTCGGCTTTTATGCTGCCGGCCCGATCAGCCGTGGTTTCGCCAGTTCTTCAGGCGCATTTGGCTGGCATCAGGCCAACAGCTTCAACTTCGACTTCAGCCTGTTCCACGACAATGGCGAAGCGGTGAAAGCCAGCTACGCCGGGCATGACTGGAGCAGCGAAGGCTTCGCCAAGCGCTTCGGCCAGGCACGCGAGCAACTGGAGTTTCTCGGCCGCCCGCTGCGCACCTTGGCGCCGGGGCAGTACCGCGCCTATCTGGCACCGGCGGCGCTGGAAGAAATCATGGGCATGCTGAGCTGGGGCGGTTTCTCGGCGCAGTCGATTGCCAGCAAAAGCAGCCCGTTGCAGAAGTTGTATGTCGGTGATCAGGCGTTCAGCCCGCTGGTGTCGCTGGATGAGAAAGTCAGTGAATCGTTGAGCCCGGCGTTTTCCGGCGAAGGTTACCCGCGCAGCGATCTGCGGCTGATCGTCGAAGGCAAGGCCGGCGATCAACTGGTCGGCTCGCGCAGTGCGGCCGAATACGGTCTGGCCGCCAACGGCGCCGGCGGTGGTGAAATGCCGAGTGCGTTGAACATGGCGGCGGGCGATCTGTCGCAAGCAGAGATCCTCAAGCAGTTGGGCACCGGGTTGTACATCAGCAACCTGTGGTACCTGAACTACTCGGATCAACCGGCGGCACGCATGACCGGCATGACCCGTTTCGCGACCTTCTGGGTCGAGAACGGCGAGATCCAGGCGCCGGTGAGCACCATGCGCTTTGATGACAGTGCTTACAGCCTGCTCGGTTCGCAGCTGGAAGCGTTGACCGCCGAGCGCGAGTTGCTGCTGTCGGCGAGTACGTATAGCCAGCGCAATACCTCCTCGGCGTTGCTGCCGGGGGCACTGGTGAGCCGACTCACGCTCACCCTCTGACAGCGATCGTTCCCACGCTCTGCGTGGGAATGCAGCCCGGGACGCTCTGCGTCCCAGCCAAAAGCGGACGCGGAGCGTCCGTTGAGGCATTCCCACGCAGAGCGTGGGAACGATCATCAAACAGACAACAAGAGGTTCCATGCCCAACCGCCCGCCTCTCGACGCCATCACCGCCCGCTGGTTGCCGTGGGTCGTCGCTATCGCTTTCTTCATGCAGTCCCTCGACGGGACCATCCTCAACACCGCGCTGCCAGCCATGGCTCGCGATCTGGCCGAAGACCCCTTGCGCATGCAGGGCGTGATCATCGCCTACATGCTCACCGTGGCCCTGCTGATCCCCGCCTCAGGCTGGATCGCCGACCGCTTCGGTACCAAGAAAATCTTCTTCGGCGCGATTCTGCTGTTCAGCTTCGGTTCGCTGCTCTGCGCCTTGTCGAGCAGCCTGAGCATGCTGGTCGGCGCGCGGGTGATTCAGGGCCTTGGCGGTGCGCTGATGCTGCCGGTCGGTCGCCTCGTCGTATTACGCGCCTATCCGCGATCCGAACTGGTACGGATCATGGGCTTCATCACCATCCCCGGCCTGCTCGGCCCGCTGATCGGCCCGACCATGGGTGGCTGGATGGTCGAATACCTGACGTGGCACTGGATCTTCCTGATCAACCTGCCGGTCGGGGTGATCGGTTGCTACGCGGTGTGGAAATTCATTCCCGACCTGCGCGGCACCGAGCGCACGCGCTTCGATAGTCTGGGTTTCCTGCTGTTTGGCGCGGCGATGATCCTGATCACCATCGCCATGGAAGGTCTCGGCGAATTGCACTTGCCGCACCTGCGCGTGATGTTGCTGCTGTTCGGCGGCATGGCCTGTCTGGCGGCGTACTGGTTGCGCGCCGGGCACATCGAAAACCCGCTGTTCGCACCGTCGTTGTTCAAGACCCGCACCTTTGCCGTCGGCATTCTCGGCAACCTCTTTGCCCGCTTGGGCAGCGGTGCTCTGCCATTTCTGGTGCCGCTGCTGCTGCAAGTGGCGCTGGGCTATTCACCGTCGCAAGCGGGGATGAGCATGCTGCCGCTGGCCGCAGCGGCGATGATCGCCAAGTGGGTCGCGCGGCCGCTGATTGAGCGGCTCGGCTATCGCATCGTCCTCACCGGCAACACGCTGGCGCTGGGGATCATGCTGGCAAGCATGGGGCTGGTCAGCGAGCAGACGCCGTACTGGTTGCTGCTGTGCCTGCTGGCAGTGCTAGGCGCGATCAACTCGCTGCAATTCACCGCGATGAACACGGTGACGCTGATCGACCTCGACGACGCCAGCGCCAGCAGCGGCAACAGCTTGCTCTCGGTGGTGGCGCAGTTGTCGCTGAGTCTCGGGGTGGCGTGCGCCGGTGCGTTGCTCGGCGGGTTTACAGCAGAGGTCGGTAACGATGGCGTCGAGACCGTGCTCGGTGCGTTCCAGCTGACCTTCGTCACCGTCGGCATCATGGCAATGCTCGCCGCGACAATCTTCTCGCAACTGTCGAAAGAAGACGGTCGGCGCGCCAAACGCCCGGAAGAACACATCGAACATTAACCACTGTTCGTCCAGAACTTTCGAAGAAAGTGGCACGGGGCTGCTACACTGCGCGACATTTTGTTTTGCAGGCCAGTCCCGTGACCACCATCGCCACCGCTTTTAATACTCTGCCGCTGTCCGCCGCCATGCTGGCTAACCTCGAATCCCTCGGTTATGCCCAGATGACGCCGATCCAGGCGCAGAGCTTGCCGGTGATCCTCAAGGGGATGGACCTGATCGCCCAGGCCAAGACCGGCAGCGGCAAGACCGCCGCGTTCGGCATCGGCCTGCTCAACCCGATCAACCCGCGCTACTTCGGTTGCCAGGCACTGGTGATCTGCCCGACGCGTGAGCTGGCCGACCAGGTCGCCAAGGAAATCCGTCGTCTGGCCCGTGCCGAAGACAACATCAAGGTCCTGACCCTGTGCGGCGGCGTGTCGTTCGGTCCGCAGATTGCTTCGCTGGAACACGGCGCGCACATCATCGTTGGCACCCCGGGCCGCATCCAGCAGCACCTGCGCAAGGGTTCGCTGGTCCTCGATGGCCTGAACACTTTGATCCTCGACGAAGCCGACCGCATGCTCGACATGGGTTTCTACGACGCCATCGAAGACATCATCGTCAAGACCCCGGAACGTCGTCAGACCCTGCTGTTCTCCGCGACTTACCCGGTGGGCATCAAACAACTGGCGTCGAAATTCATGCGTGATCCGCAAACGGTGAAAGCCGAAGCGTTCCACGATGACACGCAGATCGAGCAGCGTTTCTACGAGATTTCCCCGGAAGATCGCATGAGCGCAGTGACCAAAGTCCTGCACCACTTCCGCCCGGCTTCGTGCGTGGCGTTCTGCTTCACCAAGCAGCAGGTTCAGGAAACCGTCGATCACCTGACCGCCAAAGGCATTTCCGCCGTCGGCCTGCACGGCGATCTGGAACAGCGTGATCGCGATCAGGTGCTGGCGATGTTCGCCAACCGCAGTACCTCGGTACTGGTCGCCACCGACGTGGCCGCCCGTGGTCTGGACATCGATGCGCTGGACATGGTGATCAACGTCGAACTGGCCCGCGATTCGGAAATCCACATTCACCGCGTTGGCCGTACCGGTCGCGCTGGCGAGAAAGGCATCGCGATCAGTCTGGTTGCGCCGGGTGAAGCGCACCGCGCGCAAGCCATCGAACAACTGCAGAAATCGCCGTTGAACTGGGATCAGGTCGATAACCTCAAGTCCCAGGGCCTCGCCCCGCTGCAGCCGCCAATGACCACGCTGTGTATCGGCGCAGGCCGTAAAGACAAGGTTCGCCCAGGTGACATTCTGGGTGCATTGACTGGCGATGCCGGCATTCCCGGTGCACAGGTGGGCAAGATCGCGATCTTCGATTTCCAGGCTTACGTGGCGGTTGACCGCACCGTGGCCATGCAGGCCTTGCAGCGTCTGAACGACGGCAAGATCAAGGGCCGTTCGCTGCGCGTCCGCATCCTCTGACCTGATCGTTCCCACGCTCTGCGTGGGAACGCATCCCGTGACGCTCCGCGTCACATAACAACGGACGCAGAGCGTCCATGGCGGCATTCCCACGCAGAGCGTGGGAACGATCATTGTGTGAGGACACCGTTTTGCGCTCTACCGAAGTCGTGATCATTGGCGCTGGCGCCGCTGGGTTGATGTGTGCACTGACCGCCGCCGGGCGTGGGCGTCAGGTATTGCTGCTTGACCACGCGAACAAGGCCGGCAAGAAAATCCTGATGTCGGGCGGTGGCCGCTGCAATTTCACCAACATGTACACCGAGCCGAGCAATTTCCTCTCGCAGAACCCGCACTTCTGCAAATCCGCACTGGCGCGCTACACCCAGTGGGATTTCATCGGCATGGTCGGCAAACACGCCGTGCCGTACCACGAGAAAAAACTCGGCCAGTTGTTCTGCGATAACAAATCCAGCGACATCCTTGGCATGCTGCTGGACGAATGCGATCAGGCCGGTGTCGAGTTGCATCTGGACACGTCGATCCAGACCATCGAGAAAGTCGAGAACGGTTACCTGCTCGACACCACCCTAGGCCAGGTTCAATGCCAGTCGCTGGTGATCGCCACGGGCGGCTTGTCGATCCCGACGCTGGGTGCCACCGGGTTCGGCTATCAGGTCGCCAAACAGTTCGGCCACGAGCTGCTGCCGACCCGCGCCGGGCTGGTGCCGTTCACCATCACCGATCAGCTCAAGGAGCTCTGCACCGAGTTGTCCGGGACGTCAGTGGATTGTCTGGTCAGCTGCAACGATCAGAGCTTTCGCGAGAACATCCTCTTCACTCACCGTGGCCTCAGTGGCCCGGCGATTTTGCAGATTTCCTCGTTCTGGGAATCCGGCGACACCGTGGAGATCAACCTGCTGCCGGATCACGACGCGGCGAGCTGGCTGCAACAGCAAGTGGCCGAGCGCCCGAACAGCGAATTGAAAACTCTGCTCGGTGAGATTTTCACCAAGAAAATGGCCAATCTGCTGGCGGACAACTGGTTTGCGTCCAAGCCGATGAAGCAGTACACCCACGCCGAACTGGCGGAAATCGCCGAGAAGCTCGGCAGCTGGAAAGTCGTGCCAGCGGGGACTGAGGGTTATCGCACCGCCGAAGTGACCCTCGGCGGCGTTGATACCCGTGAAGTGTCGTCCAAGACCATGGAATCACTGAAAAGCCCTGGCCTGTATTTCATCGGTGAAGTGCTCGACGTCACCGGGCATCTGGGCGGCTTCAACTTCCAGTGGGCCTGGGCCTCCGGCTACGCCGCCGCGCAATACGCCTGATCCAAACTCAAACACAAAACCCAGTGGGAGCGAGCCTGCTCGCGAATGCGGTGTACCAGTCGACATCAATGTTAAATGACACTCCGCTTTCGCGAGCAGGCTCGCCCCCACAGTGGTTTGTGGTGTAAGTAAAAGGAACACTTTTTGCTGTCAGATGTGATCGGCGCCATTGCGTCGGCGTCATTACTGGCTCAATTTAGCGGCATCGCCTCGGAAGGCCTTCGCACTTCATGTCCTCGACCTCGTTTCGTCAGTCTTTGCGGCGCCTGTGGGCGCTGGATAAATTCAGCTACAGCGTGCGGGTGTTCATCGCCCTGACCGGCAGCATGGCGCTGTGCTGGTATCAGGATGAAATGGGCCTGCTGATCCCGTTGTTCCTGGGGATTATCGCCAGCGCCCTGGCCGAGACCGACGACAGTTGGCAGGGCCGCCTCAATGCCCTCGCGGTGACGCTGGTGTGTTTCAGTATCGCCGCGCTGTCGGTGGAATTGCTCTTCCCCTACCCCATCGTGTTTGCCATTGCTTTGGCGCTGGCCAGTTTCGGCCTGACCATGCTCGGTGCGCTCGGCGAGCGTTATGGCGCGATTGCCTCGGCGACGCTGATTCTGTCGGTGTACACGATGATCGGTGTTGACCAGCGCGGTGGCGCGGTCACCGACTTCTGGCACGAGCCGATGCTGCTGGTCGCCGGTGCGGCGTGGTACGGCTTGCTCTCGGTGGTGTGGCAGGCGCTGTTTTCCAACCAGCCGGTGCAGCAAAGTCTGGCGCGATTATTCCGTGAGCTGGGCTTTTACCTGAAATTGAAATCCTCGCTGTTCGAGCCGATCCGGCAAATGGATGTGGAGGCGCGGCGGCTGGAACTGGCCCAGCAAAACGGTCGCGTGGTGGCGGCGCTGAACAGTGCCAAGGAAATCATCCTGCACCGCGTCGGCAACGGCCGCCCCGGTTCGAAAGTCAGCCGTTACCTGAAGCTGTACTTCCTCGCTCAGGACATCCACGAACGCGCCAGCTCCTCACACTATCCGTACAACGCGCTGGCCGAAGCGTTCTTCCACAGTGACGTGCTGTTCCGCTGCCAGCGCCTGTTGCGCCAGCAAGGCAAAGCCTGCCGCGCACTGGCCGAATCGATCCAGATGCGCCAGCCGTTCATTTACGACGCGAGTTTCGCCGAAGCCCTGAGCGATCTCGATGCGTCCCTCGAACACTTGCGTATTCAGAGCAATCCGGCGTGGCGCGGATTGCTGCGTTCGCTGCGCGCACTGGCCGCCAACCTCGGCACCCTCGACCGTTTGCTCAGCGACGCGAGCAACCCCGATGCCTTGGCCGATGCGACCGACAGCAGCCTGCTCGACCGCTCGCCGCGCAATCTCAAGGATGTGTGGATTCGCCTGCGCACGCAGCTGACGCCGACTTCTCTGTTGTTCCGTCATGCCCTGCGCCTGCCCTTGGCGCTGAGTATCGGCTACGGCATGGTGCACCTGATTCACCCGTCGCAAGGCTACTGGATCATCCTCACCACGCTGTTCGTCTGCCAGCCGAACTACGGCGCGACCCGGCGCAAGCTCGGTCAACGGATCCTCGGCACCGCCATCGGCCTGACCGTGGCGTGGGCGCTGTTCGATCTGTTCCCGAGTCCGTTGGTGCAGTCCTGTTTCGCCATCGCTGCCGGCGTGGTGTTCTTTACCAACCGCACCACCCGCTACACCTTGGCGACGGCGGCGATCACCATCATGGTGCTGTTCTGCTTCAACCAGGTCGGCGACGGTTACGGACTGTTCCTGCCACGGTTGTTCGATACCTTGCTCGGCAGTTTGATTGCCGGGCTGACAGTGTTCCTGTTCCTGCCGGACTGGCAGGGCCGACGCCTGAACAAAGTGCTGGCCAACACCCTGACCTGCAACAGCATCTACCTGCGCCAGATCATGCAGCAATACGCCGCCGGCAAAAGCGACGACCTCGCCTATCGGCTGGCCCGACGCAATGCACACAACGCTGATGCGGCGCTGTCGACGACACTGGCGAACATGCTCATGGAACCGGGACATTTCCGTAAGGAAGCGGATGTCGGTTTTCGCTTTCTGGTGTTGTCGCATACCTTGTTGAGTTATCTGTCAGGGCTGGGTGCGCATCGGGAAACTCAGTTACCCGCCGATGTGCGTGAGCAGTTGATTGATGGCGCCGGGGTCAAGCTGGCGACGAGCATCGATGAAATCGCCCAAGGTTTGGCGAACAAGCAGCCGGTGGCGATTCAGAGTGATGAAGAAGAAGCGCTGGCCAATGAGCTGGAGCAAATGGCCGACGAGATCGATGAGGGGCAGCGGTTGGTGCAGACGCAACTGGCGTTGATCTGCCGGCAGTTGGGGCCGTTGCGGACGTTGGCGGCGCATCTGATCAAGGACACCAGTGAGGTCAGCGCTGGCTGACAGGGCGCCTTCGCGAGCAAGCTCGCTCCCACAGTGAATGTGTGCAAGACACAGACCCCATGTGGGAGCGAGCCTGCTCGCGAAGAGGCCATCAGACACCCAGCAAATTCAGGATCAGAAACTCACATCCCATGCTGCCTCAACAACTTGTCATAACTCCCATCCGCCTTCATCGCCGCAATCGCCTTATCAAACCCCGCGACAATCTGCTCATGCTGCGGATTCTTCAGGCTCACCAGAATGTGCAGGCTGTTCTCACTCAACGGCTTGGGCAAAAACTCCACTGAATTGCGCACCTTGGCGGATTCCCGCGCCAGGTAATACTTCGCCACATACTCATCCTCCAGCGTCAGCTTGACCCGATCCGCCGCGAGCATGCGCACGGCCATGGCAAAGTTATGCACAGGGACTTTCTGCAACGCCGTGTCGGCATCGAACGGCGCCGAATAGGCGTAACCGCGCACCACAGCGATCGGATAGGTGTGCAGTTGCTGCAGATTGGAATACTCGAGTGGCGTGTCTTTGCGCTTGAGAAAGCGAATGCGGTTGAGCAGGTATTCCCCGGAAAACTGGCCGAACTTGGTCCGTTCGTCGTTGTACCAAGCGTTGACCAATACATCGTAGCGGCCCTCGCCAACGCCAAGCAGCGCCCGCGCCCAAGGCACCTGCTCGTAGCCGCTGGCATAACCGGCCCGGGCCAGTGCGGTGCTGACAATGTCGGTGGCCAGGCCGCCGTTGACCAGGGTGTCGTCGGTAAAGGGTGGCCAGATATCAAACACCAGCCGCAGCTTGTCCGCTGCAGCGGTCTGAGGCAGCAAGAGCAATCCGGTCAAAGCAAAGGCTCGATGCAAACGCGGCATGCTTGAAAATCCTTAGCGGGCAGGTTGCCCGGCATGTTTTCAGCCAAAACCCCAAGGCCCCTTACCGGCAAAACCCAGGCCCTAACATTAGCTCATTGCAGCCAGTGCACAGCGCTCTCCAGCAGATTACACAAAGTCGCCGAGGCTGCGAGAAAGGAATGATGGCATTTTGACCTTTGTCACAGACTCTTACGCCATAAAGACATCTTTGCCGCAGGCGCTTAGTATCCGGTGACACGTTCAAGGAATCGGCACATGACAATCGAGTGGGTCTGCAAACATCACAGTGATCTGGGCAAGGAGCAGCTGTACGCGCTGTTGAAACTGCGCTCGGACGTGTTCGTCGTCGAACAGAAATGCGCCTATCCAGACCTCGACGGTCAGGATCTGGAAGGCGATACCTATCACCTGATGGGTTGGGAAGATGATCAGTTGATGGCCTATCTGCGTCTGCTGGATCCGGAATCCCAGGGCGGCGACGTGGTGATTGGCCGCGTGATTACCGCACCGCAAGGGCGCGGTAAAGGGCTGGGGCACGAAATGATGGAACAGGCGTTGAAACAGGCCGAAAAGCATTGGCCGCAAGTGCCGATCTATCTGTCGGCGCAGGCGCATTTGCAGGGGTATTACGGCAAGTACGGGTTTGTCGTGGCGGGTGAGGAGTATCTGGAGGATGACATTCCGCACATTGGGATGCGTCGCCCTTAAGTGCCCCTTCGCGAGCAGGCTCGCTCCCACAGGGAAACGCATTCCAACTGTGGGAGCGAGCCTGCTCGCGAAGGCGTCAGCTCAGGCGCCGCAGGACTCAGGGATACTCCAGAACAGCCTTGATCTGCCGCAAATTACGCTCGATCCACCCGCGATCAATCGCCCCCCACTCACGAATCCGATAGCGCCCTGCATGGTTGCGCGCGCCCTCTTCCTGCTCGAACTCACAAACGATATCCAGATCCGCCAACGCGGCAATCGTGTCCTGCGCCGTGCGCCGCGGCATGCCGGTCACTTCGGTCAGCGTCGGCACACTCGGCGCCAGACCGCTGTCGATCAGGTACGCCACATACAAGCGGCGGTAGAAACTGCTTTTGGTCTTGCTGACGTCCATCCACACCTTCCTGGTTGCGTACTGTTAAGCCTGCAGATCCCGCCACGTCAGGTACACGCGCAGATCAAACTCGACCTGGTGATACCCCGGCAGCATGTGCTCGCACAATTTATAGAACGCCTTGTTGTGATCCGATTCCTTGAAGTGCGCCAGTTCATGCACGACGATCATTTTCAGAAAGTCCGGCGCGGCGTCCTTGAACAACGAGGCGATACGAATCTCTTTCTTGGCCTTGAGCTTGCCGCCCTGCACCCGCGACACAGTGGTGTGCAGACCGAGGGCGCGGTGGGTCAGGTCGAGGCGGTTGTCGAACAGCACCTTGTCGATGGCCGGCGCGTTGCGCAGGTATTCCTGCTTCAAGTCCAGCGCGTAGCTGTACAAGGCCTTGTCGCTCTGCACATCGTGCCGCCCTGAATAGCGTTGATTCAGGTATTCACCCAGCCGCCCTTCGGCGATCAGTTGGCGTACCTGGTCCTGCAATTGCGCGGGATAGGCCTGGAGGTACTTCAACACAGTCATGGACAAGCGACACGGTTCGAAAAAGGTGCGCCAGTGTAGCGAATTCAAACGGGCAGCGCGCTCCAGTCAAACGGCTCGGCGAAGCTGACCGCGTCCTCGGCGATCAATGGACGCGCGACAAGGAAGCCCTGCACATATTCACAGCCGTGAGCTTGCAGCCACTGGTATTGCTCGATGGTTTCCACCCCTTCGGCAATCACCAGCAAACCGTATTGCTTGCACAGACTGATGACCGTGCTGACCAGCGAGGCGTCCCGCTGGGAGTCCGGCAATCGGGCGATTAGATGGCGATCAATTTTCAGCGTATCGAGCTCCAGATCGCGCAGATGTGCCAGCGAACACGGCCCGGAACCGAAGTCATCCAGCGCCACGCGCACACCGAGATTGCGCAGCAAGCGCAGCTGCTTGCGGGTTTCGTCGGGATTCTGCATCAGCGCTTCTTCGGTGACCTCGACCTCCAGCTGCCGGGGCTGCAAGGCATGTCGCTCCATGACTTGCCGCAACTCGGTGACCAGATTCGGCAGACTGAACTGGGTGTTGCTCAAACTCACGCCCAGCACCAGATCTTCGGCAAACAGGGTTTCCCAGGCTTTGCGCTGGCCGGCGCCACGATGATAGATCCAGCTGCCGAGGCGACTGATCAACCGCGCCTCTTCCAGCAACGGCAGAAACAGCCCCGGCGGCACATCGCCCACGCTCGGGTGCTGCCAGCGCAATAACGCTTCGAAGCCACGAATCTGGCCAGTGTCGATGGCCACTTGCGGCTGATACACCAAGTTGAAATCGCGGTTTTCGATGGCTGCACGCACGCTCTCCTCGAGCATCAGCCGCGAACGCGCCCGACCGTTCATTTCATGATCATAGAAACGATATTGCTGACGCCCGGCGCGCTTGGCTTCGTACATGGCGATGTCCGATGCGCGCAGCAATCCGTCGAGGTTGGAGCCGCAGTCCGGGTAAGTGGCGATGCCGATGCTGGCGCCGAGAGCGATGTCCAGCCCTTCGATCTGCTGACAGATCGACACCCGTTCAATGAGCTTTTCGGCAATCTTCGCCGCTTGCTCGGGGAATTCCAGATCGAGCAGCGCGGTAAATTCATCACCACCCATGCGCGCCAGAATGTCGAACGGTCGCAGGCAGGCTTTTAACTGCTCGGAGACCCAGCGCAGCACACGATCGCCGGCATCGTGACCGAGCGAATCGTTGACCCGCTTGAAGCCGTCGAGGTCCAGATACAGCAACACCCAACTGCTGTCGCTGCGCTCGCCACGCAGCAGCAGATTCTCAACCGTCTGGTAAAACCCGCGCCGGTTGAGCAACCCGGTCAGTGGATCGGTGACCGCTTGAAATTCGAGCTGTTGGTGCAAGTGACGCACCACCGACATGTCCAGCACGGTCACCACCATCGCGTGTTGCTCGGAAGGCAGCGCGGCGCACGACAGCGCCACCGGCACTTGCTGGCCGGGCGCCGTGCGCAGCAAGGCATCGTGCAGTCTTAATGTTTCGCCACGCTTGTAGCTGGCATAAAACTCGGAATCAGCCCACAGCGGAATGTGCGGCTTCTGAAGAAAATCGAGAAACTCCTTACCTTCCAGCTCCTTCACCGGCGCATTCAACAACCGCGAAATCGCCGGATTGGCAAAGCGGATCAAACCGTCCTCGCCCACCACCAGAATGCCCTCGGCGGCGTTATCCAGCACCGAGGCATTGAAGGCGCGCGCCACTTCCAGGTCATGACTCAGGCGCTGCAACGCGCGGCGATTGCGCTGGTGTTCCAGCAACGCCTGCACCTTAGGCTTGAGGATCTGCGGGTCGAACGGCTTGAACAGGTAATCCACCGCGCCACTGGCGTAGCCCTTGATCACGGCGTCCTGGGATTGCTCGTTGGCGGTCAGAAAGATAATCGGCGTCAGGCGCGTGCGCTGGCTGCCACGCATCAGCCGCGCCACTTCAAAGCCGTCCATGCCCGGCATCTGCACGTCCAGCAGCACCAGGTCGACGTCATGCGAGAGCAGAATATTGAGCGCTTCGAAACCGGAGGCTGCGGTGAGGACGTGCCAATCCTGACGTTGCAGCAACGCGCGCATGCTGATCAGATTTTCAGGGTAATCATCAACGATCAAAAGGACAGAGCTGCCTTCACCTGGCGGGGGTTGCGCGCATTCCATGCTGCTTCTCTTGTCGGGACTTTTGGTCGGTTGCCGGTAAAAACCGCACACACACTGAGCCTTCACTCTAGTACTGGATCCAAGAAAGCAGAAGCTGTCATCAGGCCATCATTTAACCAAAGCGTGAGTTTGCCGACTAACGGTCACCGCTGAAGCCCCCGGAAACCGGCAGAGATGGCATTTCGACAGGATGTTGACGTCAATCATCTGCCAAACGGGCGTTAACAAATTTTCCCTCTACGCTTATAAAGGCCGCCCCAAAACGTGCGGGCTAGAGCTTCTGGCACGTACGTGCAGTGAAACTTGAGTGGAAGAACCGACATGATCGATCTCGCAACCTGGAACCTCAGCGTTCCCGTTGGCAGCCCGCCATACACCGTCGAAACCTCCAAACTGGTGAACGGCTTCAAAGATCAGTACTTCCATTCCGACACCGGCACCTTGTTCTTCTGGTCACCGGTTACCGGGTCAAAAACCGAAAACGCCATCTACCCGCGCACCGAACTGCGCGAAACCTACAGCAACGGCACGCTGCGCAACTGGTATTACCCGGACGCGGACAACCTGCTGCGGGCGACCCTCACGGTTAATAAGGTGCCCAGCTCCGGCAAGATCGTCATCGGCCAGATTCACGCTTATGAAAGCCAGAAGCCGATGGTCAAACTCGAATATCAGTACAAGACCAAAACTGAAACCGGCAACCTGGTGATCAAGGTGCGCATGCATCCGGATGACGACGAAAGCCGCGTCATCACCCTCGCCACCGGGGTCAAACTGGATCGCGAATTCAACTACCTTATTCACCTGAGTCCTGGCGGTGCGTTGGGTGTCAGTGCGGCGGGTTATCAGTGGGATTCACAGATCAGTGCGACGTGGCGGAATAAGCCGCTGTATTTCAAGGCTGGGGTTTATGTGCAGGACAACACCGGGTATACGAGTGAGGGTGGGCAAGTGACCTTCTCCAAACTTGATATCGATCATGATAAGTAAGGTGTTTGCTACTTGAACGCACGGGGTCGATGATGAAATAAAACGGCAGACTAAAGAAGTCTGCCGCTTGGTTTTAATGCCGCATAAGCCATGCAATATCAAGTTTCAGAAAAATCAAAAACCGCTGATACAGAAAACGCACCATCTTCATACCAACTGAGTACTCCCTGCGGATAAGGTCCGTTTTTTGTCAGATAAATAATACCCTCGGCTTGTTTATCGTTGTCATTACGATCCAATTCCAGGTGAGCAAATGCTACCGTTCCAAGTTCGCCAAGCTTGTGAGCCACATTGGTCGCGGCATTCATTTTTATTTGGGAACCAATATAGAAATTGTGCCCTCCCAAATCAAAATATGCTTTAAAGTGGAAATGATCTCCATCTCGGAAAAAAAACTCTCTACCCACAACTGCGTATGTAAACTCTTCACCCTCGAAAGTCTTCAACGACAGGTAAACTTTACCTACAGCGTCCGCATTGGTTCGCTCATCCCTTGGCATTTTGTGCATCCTGAAAAAGAAGTGAGCCGTTACTTTAAGCCTTCAACAAAATATAGACACCTGTCATATCTGACAGGTCTTTATACCTATTGGATATAATCCACAAGCCATAACAACCAAACTCAACTAACTAAAAAAATAACCTCGTCACAAAAACGACTTAAAGTCATCAAAAGCATTCCAAATCAATATAAGAACCTGTCAGGTTTTACAGTCGTCGACAACTCTCCACGCAGGTTACGTTGGCTGGTACATCAACCATCCAATGCCTGGCCCAATCGGAAAATTCTGTAACGACGACAACAGCTTTTGCATAGATATCACCCGCGTAAATGCCAACGACGGCCAGATGTGGGTACCGCTGAAAGAACACACTCAGATTTATTCTTTTGCAGGGTCTTATTACCACCGAGACAGTACCTACACCGACGTTTGGCTTATGACCGACAACGCCGATGCAAAAGATAGCTGGCAAGGAGAAATAGACTGCTTGAGAGGTTATCCGACACTCAGTGCCATTCGCGCTCATGCGACGGGAGGCGGGCGCCACGCCCTGACCGGTTATCACTTGAAAGAGAAGCTTTCTCCCCTGTCAATTCACTGCACTCATTCAAGTGCGGAGGCACCGCTTTACGGTGGGTTATTCGTTCAGTTGAAGCTTTGAATGCTCGGTTGAGTCGTTTTTACATCCAGCCTTTAAACAGCGCTGTTTAGATCTGTCAGCAGTTACTTCCGGATGCCTACAACAGCTTGCGTCGTTGCCTACCACTACGCCAGAATCCGCCGGCTTGTGCGCCTGGCGGGCCATCGGTAACTTGATTCGCGTCACTGATTTCCAGTGATCGGGTTTAGTAGCCCGTGGTTACGCGATGCGCATTGGCACCATTCAGTCGGGCATAACCCGCGCTTGATGGCAGCTGTACGCAGGGCGCCTTCGGGTGCGCCGGTCGCGTCTCCCCGGTCTACTAACCTGCGTTCAGCTGCCACCCTCTTCGTTTAGTAGCGATCCGGTGTCGGCTCCATTTACCGGAGACGAAACATGATCAAATCAACGCCGCACCCGCCAGAAACAGATCCCGCATCCCCCTACGAATCCCTCGATTCCAAAAAACTCAACGACGCCGCCGAGCGCGCCCTCGACCATTACCTCAAACCGTCAGCCTTCATCATGGCCAGCACACATAAACCCGAACCCATGTACCTCGCCAACCCGAAGTACAACACCGAATCCCTGCTGGCCAACGCCAGCGAGACCCTGGGTTCAGCCAGCGAAATGCTCAACAACTTCGCCGCCATGCTCGACACCTCACACCGCAAGACTGCGCTGGGCATTGCGCAAGTGGTCATGCTCGGTGAACTGGCGGTGAATCAGGCGCTGGATCATGTCGAACTGAAGGAATAACCGCCCACAAAAAACCCGCCTCACGGCGGGTTCCTGAATAGCAATAAGCGTTAAAGCGTAGCTAACCGTTGCTATCTCCCAATACAGGCTTACGCTTCAACCCCGACCCAACCGAGTCGTTCAAGGCGACTGTACGTCCGACATCCCATTCGCGTTGCATCCCCGCAAACAATTCAGCATCCACCCGGGACCGATGAGCAGTCAGTGCCTGACTCATTGCCTCAGCTATCCGGTCGACGATCAATGCCGGCCTATCCACCGCGCAGTGTTTGCGGCCGAACTCGATCAGTTGCTGGCGATCCGGGTAGTCTTTGGTTTTATTCATTTTGATTGCCAGGGTACGGTCAACCAGTGAACGCCCGGACTTCGGGTTGTAGTTTTCATAGACCGTGGTGGTCGTAACATCGTATATCGGGGCCAACTGCACGGTTTCTGGAGCCGCCGGTTGCGTGTATATCACGCCGAAGTTCTTCAAATGTGCATCGCCATTACGCACCATCACCGAAAGGCAGACTGACGAAAAGTATCGCTCCAGCTCTCGTATCGGTTCGGCATGGCGACATACCTGGCGGATGACAGCCGCGAGGGTTTCATAGCTCTGCGAATACTTGTAATTGTCGTGAGGATCTTTGTTCAGACCCAACAGCACCGCCATGTCTTCGAAACCGAGTCGGCCGGACGCCGTCAGGTCAAACCGCTCCATGACAAACAGCTCACCGCTCTCGGAAAGCCAGAACGGTGGCGTTTCCAATCCTGCCAGCCTCGCCGCCTCCAGACACAGAAACTCGTTCTGGGCCAAGTGCTCATACTCCTCGGCTCCTGATTTGACGATGAGGTCAGAACTGAGCATGGTTTTTCGGCTACCGGTGAGTTTGTCCAGGTCAGGCACCAGTACCTTGGGCTGCACTCCGGAAATACCCGACTCAAAGTAGGTTTCAACCAGAAAGTTGAAAACACCCTGAGAGGCGTCGGCAGACAGAATGTCTTGTAAACCGACCTGGGCACGCACGGCGCTAGGTGGCTCAGTCGGATTTTCATAGATGAGGCGACCAATCTGATTGCCGCCAATGACCGAGAGCAAACGCATTTCATCGACCTGCATATGCTTGGCCATCCGGCGCTTGATTTGATCGGCCAGAAAACCCTCCGGCACATTCATATCGAAGATCGGGTGCAGCACATTGCTCACCGAAGGTGTCGGGTCATAAGGCATGACCAACGAGACTTCCCGAGACGCTTCTGCCGTCTGGTAGGCAAACGAGAACTGCGAACCTTTTGATAGCTCGCCCGCGCAGCCTTGCGGCGTAACGACGTTGAGTCGTTTGACCTTATTCATCATGCTCTACCAGATCGGCAAGCGACTTGAGATCGATTCGGTTGTCGACGATTTCAAGCGCCATGCCCAACGCGGCAATCACCCGGAACACGGTATAAAAAGCGACGTTTTCACCGGCCTCAAGATCGATAATGGTCTTGCGACTGCATTTGGCCTTGTGCGCTAGCATTAGCTGGCTGTAGCCCTTGGCTTTCCGCAGCTGACGAATGCGTTCGGCGAAAATCGCAGGATTGCTCAGGATCAAAATGTCACCCATACCGTACTTTAAGCTGATAAAAATCATTAAAGTTCACTATAGGTGACATTTCAAGTATGGATTCCCAAGTATCACCACCAAACATTTCACCCACAAAAAACCCGCCTCACGGCGGGTTTCTTTTAAAGCAGTTCAACGCTCAGGCTCAGTTAACCTTGGCGTTCAACTCACCTTTCAGATAACGCTGGTACATGGCTTCCAGCGAGATCGGTTTGATCTTCGAAGCATTACCGGCAGTGCCGAACGCTTCATAACGAGCGATACACACATCACGCATCGCCGTCACAGTCGCGCCGAAGAATTTACGCGGGTCGAATTCGCTCGGGTTGGTGGCCATCAGGCGACGCATCGCACCGGTGGAGGCCAGGCGCAGGTCGGTGTCGATGTTGACCTTGCGCACGCCGTGCTTGATGCCTTCGACGATTTCTTCAACCGGGACGCCGTAGGTTTCTTTGATGTCGCCGCCGTACTGGTTGATGATCGCCAGCCACTCTTGTGGCACCGACGAGGAACCGTGCATCACCAGGTGGGTGTTCGGGATGCGTTTGTGGATTTCCTTGATGCGGTCGATTGCCAGCACGTCACCGGTAGGTGGCTTGGTGAACTTGTAGGCGCCGTGGCTGGTGCCGATGGCGATGGCCAGGGCATCGACCTGGGTGCGTTTGACGAAGTCAGCGGCTTCTTCCGGGTCGGTCAGCATTTGGCTGTGATCCAGAACGCCTTCGGCGCCGATGCCGTCTTCTTCACCGGCCATGCCGGTTTCCAGCGAACCCAGGCAGCCCAACTCGCCTTCTACCGAAACGCCGCAGGCGTGCGCCATGGCCACGGTTTGTTGGGTAACACGGACGTTGTAGTCGTAGTCGGTCGGGGTCTTGCCGTCTTCGCCCAGCGAGCCGTCCATCATTACCGAGCTGAAGCCCAGCTGGATCGAGCGCTGGCAGACGTCAGGGCTGGTGCCGTGGTCCTGGTGCATGCACACCGGGATGTGCGGGAATTCTTCGATCGCGGCGAGGATCAGGTGACGCAGGAAAGGCGCGCCGGCGTATTTGCGAGCGCCGGCCGAAGCCTGGACGATCACCGGGGAGTCAGTCTTGTCAGCGGCTTCCATGATGGCGCGCATCTGCTCAAGGTTGTTGACGTTGAAGGCTGGAACGCCGTAGCCGTATTCGGCTGCGTGGTCCAACATCTGGCGCATGCTGATAAGTGCCATTGTGTGTGTCTCTCCCGGTTGAGGGTCGTTAATCGTGCCAGCCTGCCGGAGCGGCGGCGGCTATTCAAGTGATTGCAGATCGGGGGTTGAGGCCCGGTCTGGTGATTCGATAAAGCAAAATCCTGAGAGCTACACAGAACCCCTGTGGGAGCGAGCCTGCTCGCGAAAGCAATCTTGCAGTCGCTGATGCAGTGCCTGTCAGACCGCTTTCGCGAGCAGGCTCGCTCCCACATTAGAACTGTGGTGTGTCAATTACTGCGCTTTGCAGCCGCGGCCGATCAGGTCATTGGTGGCGACCCAGTACACCAGGCCTTCCTCTCCCTTGACGTGAAACGCCAACATGCCGTCGCTGTACAGCGTGCCCGAAGCGCCTGGCTCTTCTTTCAGGCGATAGACCTGATCACCGCCACCCAGTCGTACGTCGACTTCTTTCTGGCCAGCATCGGCGTAGCGCCACAGCACTTTGGCCTGGCTGTCGCAGGTCCAGGTCGTCCAGTTATCCGCCGGAGCAGACGACTGAAACAGGTTCAACTGCGCGCAACCGCCCAACAATGCCAACGCCGCAATGGCGATCAAGCCTTTCATCCGTGTTCCTCGACTGACAGCACACGCCGCCAGCCCTGAGTTAAAGAGTCAGACCCGTCAAGGACAACCATGTTCCTTGGCCGGGGTTTGCGTCTCGTATTTGTCCAGGCCGTCCGGCCCCGAGCGCTTGTTCAGCACCGGGTTGGTTTCGGCCTGCCAGTCGGCCTGATAACAGCCCTTCTGCGACTCGCTCGGTGCCGGCGTGGCTTCGGCCTTCGGGTTACTCCCGCAGGCCGCCAGCGTACCGGTCAGCAACAACAGCGCTAACGACTTGACCATGAAAACACTCCTTTGCCTGGCCAAACGGGCGGCCTCAGGCCTTGGCCCGGCTTTCCAGGACTTCAACGGCTGGCAGCACTTTGCCCTCGACGAATTCGAGGAACGCGCCACCGCCGGTGGAAATGTAGGAGATTTGCTCAGCCACGCCATATTTATCGATCGCGGCCAGAGTGTCGCCACCGCCAGCAATCGAGAATGCCGAGCTTTCAGCGATGGCTTGCGCCAGTACTTTGGTGCCGTTACCGAACTGGTCGAACTCGAACACGCCGACCGGACCGTTCCACAGAATGGTTTTCGACGATTTCAGCAGTTCGGCGAAATTGGCTGCGGTTTGCGGGCCGATGTCCAGAATCATGTCGTCAGCCGCGACGTCAGCGATCAGTTTGACGGTGGCTTCGGCGGTTTCGGCGAATTCTTTGGCAACCACGACGTCAACCGGCAGCGGCACACTGACTTTGGCAGCGATGGCGCGTGCGGTGTCGAGCAGGTCCGGTTCGTACAGCGACTTGCCAACCGGGTGACCGGCCGCCGCGAGGAAGGTGTTGGCGATGCCGCCGCCGACGATCAGTTGATCGCAGATCTGGCTCAGGCTGTTCAGCACGTCGAGTTTGGTCGACACCTTGGAGCCGGCAACAATGGCCGCCATTGGCTGAGCCGGTGCGCCAAGGGCTTTGCCCAGTGCGTCCAGTTCAGCGGCCAGCAGTGGGCCAGCAGCGGCGACTTTGGCGAACTTGGCCACGCCGTGGGTCGACCCTTCGGCGCGGTGAGCGGTGCCGAACGCGTCCATCACGAATACGTCGCACAGGGCGGCGTATTGCTGGGCCAGTTCGTCAGCGTTCTTTTTCTCGCCTTTGTTGAAGCGCACGTTTTCGAACAGCACGATGTCGCCGGCCTTGACGTCAACACCGCCCAGGTAATCAGCCACCAGCGGCACTTCGCGGCCCAAGGCCTTGCTCAGATAGTCAGCGACAGGCTTGAGGCTGTTCTCGGCGGAGAACTCGCCTTCGGTCGGACGGCCAAGGTGCGAGCAGACCATCACGGCCGCGCCTTTTTCCAGGGCCAGCTTGATGGTCGGCAGCGAAGCCAGGATACGCGCATCGCTGGTGACAACACCGTCCTTGACTGGGACGTTGAGGTCTTCGCGGATCAATACGCGCTTACCTTGCAGATCGAGGTCGGACATCTTCAACACGGTCATGGGTCGCACTTCCTACGGTTTTTTTGAAGTTGCTGTTTGCAGATAGTGTTCTGCAACGTCCAGCATTCGGTTGGCAAAACCCCACTCGTTGTCGAACCAGGCCAGGATGTTCACCAGCTTGGGGCCGGAAACACGGGTCTGACTGGCATCGACGATGGCCGAATGTGGGTCATGGTTGAAATCACAGCTGGCGTGCGGCAACTCGGTGTAAGCCAGCAAGCCTTTGAGCGGTCCGCTGGTGGCGGCTTCGCGCAGAATCCGGTTGACCTCGTTGGCGTCAGTCGCCGTGGCGGTCTGCATCGTGATGTCGAGGCAGGACACGTTGACCGTCGGCACGCGTACGGCTTTGGCCTGAATTCGCCCGGCAAGTTCCGGCAGCAGGCGCTCGATACCCCGCGCCAGACCAGTGGACACCGGGATCACCGACTGGAACGCCGAACGGGTGCGGCGCAGGTCTTCGTGGTGATAAGCGTCGATCACTGGCTGATCGTTCATCGCCGAGTGAATCGTGGTGATCGACACGTAATCGAGGCCGATGGCCTTGTCGAGCAAGCGCAACAGCGGCACGCCGCAGTTGGTGGTGCAGGAGGCGTTGGACACCAGCAGTTCGTCACCGGTCAGGCAATCCTGATTGACGCCGTAAACGATGGTGGCGTCGACATCCGCGTCGCTGGCCATTGGCTGCGAGAACAACACGCGTGGCGCGCCGGCGTCGAGAAAGCGCTGGCCGTCGGCACGGGTGTTATAGGCACCGGAGCATTCGAGCACCAGATCGACGCCGAGTGACGCCCAATCGATGCCTTCGGGAGTGGCACTGCGCAGAACCTTCACGCAATCGCCATTAATATGCAGACAGTCGCCTTCTACTCGCACCTCGCCGGGAAAACGGCCGTGGGTGGAGTCGAAGCGTGTCAGGTATTCAATACTGGCCATGTCCGCCAGATCGTTGATCGCGACAATTTCAAACCCGGCTTTCTCGCCTCGCTCAAACAACGCACGCAAGACGCAACGACCAATGCGGCCGTAGCCGTTGAGTGCAACTTTGAAGGGACGCGGTTGAGGCATGGGGTTCTCGATTACCGTGGTGAATCAGGCAGTGCGATGTTGCCTGAACCAACACTTTCGCGAGCAGGCTCGCTCCCACATTGGAATGCATTTCCCTGTGGGAGCGAGCCTGCTCGCGAAGGCGTCAGCTCAGACGACATCTTTTCTGGATCAGTCTTCCAGCAGCTCTTCAGCCTGACCCAGGATGTTTTCCAGGGTGAAGCCGAACTCTTCGAACAGTGCCGAAGCCGGAGCCGATTCGCCGTAAGTGGTCATGCCGATCACGCGACCTTCCAGACCCACGTACTTGAACCAGAAGTCGGCGTGAGCCGCTTCGATCGCGATACGTGCGCTGACCTGCAACGGCAGCACGGCTTGCTTGTAGCCGGCGTCCTGAGCATCGAACACGCTGGTGCACGGCATGGAAACCACGCGCACTTTGCGGCCCTGCTCGGTCAGCTTGTCGAAAGCCTGAACAGCCAGACCGACTTCCGAACCGGTCGAAATCAGGATCAGCTCAGGCTCGCCTGCGCAGTCCTTCAGCACGTAACCGCCACGGCTGATGTCGGCAATCTGGCCGGCATCGCGTTCCTGGTGCTGCAGGTTCTGACGCGAGAAGATCAGCGCCGATGGGCCGTCCTTGCGCTCCAGAGCGTTTTTCCAGGCCACGGCCGATTCAACGGCATCGGCTGGACGCCAGGTGTCGAGGTTCGGTGTGGTACGCAGGCTCGTCAGCTGCTCGATCGGCTGGTGCGTCGGGCCGTCTTCGCCCAGACCGATGGAGTCGTGGGTGTAGACGTGGATGACCTGCTTCTTCATCAGCGCGGACATGCGCACGGCGTTGCGCGCGTATTCCATGAACATCAGGAAGGTCGCGCCGTAAGGCACCAGGCCGCCGTGCAGGGTGACGCCGTTCATGATTGCGGTCATGCCGAATTCGCGCACGCCGTAGTACATGTAGTTGCCGCTGGCATCTTCAGCGCTGACGCCCTTGCAACCTTTCCACAGGGTCAGGTTGGAACCGGCCAGGTCAGCCGAACCGCCGAGCAGTTCCGGCAGCAATGGGCCGAACGCGTTCAGGGTGTTCTGGCTGGCTTTACGGCTGGCGATGGTTTCGCCTTTGGCCGCAACTTCAGCGATGTAAGCAGAAGCTTTTTCCGAGAAGTCAGCTGGCAGCTCACCGCTCAGGCGACGCACCAGTTCGTTGGCTTCGGTCGGGAACGCAGCGGAGTAGGCAGCGAAACGCTGATCCCACTCGGCTTCGGTTGCGCGACCTTTTTCCTTGGCATCCCACTCGGCATAGATGTCGGCCGGGATTTCGAACGGACCGTGGCTCCAGTTCAGCGCCTGACGGGTCAGGGCGATTTCTGCGTCACCCAGTGGAGCGCCGTGGCAGTCTTCTTTGCCCTGCTTGTTCGGCGAACCGAAACCGATGGTGGTCTTGCAGCAGATCAGGGTCGGCAGCGGGCTCTTGCGCGCGGTTTCGATGGCGGTCTTGATCTCTTCCGGGTCGTGACCGTCAACGTTGCGGATCACTTGCCAGTTGTAGGCTTCGAAACGCTTCGGGGTGTCATCGGTGAACCAGCCTTCGACTTCGCCGTCGATGGAGATGCCGTTGTCATCGTAGAACGCGATCAGCTTGCCCAGACCCAGCGTACCGGCCAGGGAAGCGACTTCGTGGGAAATGCCTTCCATCATGCAGCCATCACCCAGGAATACGTAGGTGTGGTGGTCGACGATGTCGTGGCCAGGACGGTTGAACTGCGCGCCCAGAACCTTTTCAGCCAGAGCGAAGCCTACAGCGTTGGCCAGGCCCTGACCCAACGGGCCGGTGGTGGTTTCAACGCCCGGGGTGTAACCGAATTCCGGGTGGCCCGGGGTGCGGCTGTGCAGTTGACGGAACTGCTTGAGGTCTTCGATCGACAGGTCGTAACCGGTCAGGTGCAGCAGCGAGTAGATCAACATCGAGCCATGGCCGTTGGACAGCACGAAGCGGTCACGGTCGGCGAACGATGGATTGCTCGGGTTGTGCTTGAGGTAGTCGCGCCAAAGCACTTCGGCAATATCTGCCATACCCATTGGGGCACCGGGATGGCCGCTGTTGGCTTTTTGCACGGCATCCATGCTGAGGGCACGAATGGCGTTGGCACGCTCACGACGGCTAGGCATCGCTGATCTCCTGGGTTCTGGTAAGTCGAAACGGAAAAAAGGAGGGCATTTTCCCTCACCGGAGCGCCTCGGGGCAATGACAGATAGTCATCGGGGGGCGTTTTTCCAATGGATAGCGGCGCTTTCTGTTGGTGAAACCTTTCCGCTACTCGTTTGTAGAGTTAACCGCTTGGTGAGAAGTGCCATTTATCGAGCAATATCAAAACTTTTTGATATTGGCCTTGCGATGAATTCCCCCCGTCTCTAGACTGCGGCCCTATGAATTTACGCGTGCCTTCCATTCGCCATGACGATTGCGACGAGCTGGCGGCCCTGTGCAAGGCCGGCGGCGATCCGTTGCGGCTGAATGTACTGCGCGCATTGGCCAACGATTCGTTCGGTGTTCTGGAGTTGGCGCAGATCTTCGGCATCGGCCAGTCCGGCATGAGTCATCACCTCAAGGTACTGGCACAAGCCGACCTGGTGGCGACACGCCGCGAAGGCAACGCGATTTTCTATCGCCGCGCCCTGCCCCACACCGAACTGCTCGGCGGCAAGTTGCACGCTGCATTGTTAGAAGAAGTCGACAATCTGGATCTGCCTGACGACGTGCAAGCGCGCATCGAGCAGGTTCACGGCCAGCGTGCCGCAGCCAGTCAGGACTTTTTCGCCCGGGTGGCGGAGAAATTCCGTGCCCAGCAAGACTTGATCGCAGGCCTGCCGCAATACCGTGACAGCGTGCTGGCCCTGCTCGACAAACTGAACTTCAATGGTGCAGCCACGGCCATTGAAGTCGGCCCCGGCGATGGTGCTTTTCTGCCGGAACTGGCCCGCCGCTTCGGCACCGTAACCGCGCTGGACAACAGCCCGGCGATGCTCGAACTGGCGCGTCAGGTGTGTGAACGTGAACAGCTGGCTAACGTCAGCCTGCAATTGGCCGATGCATTGAATGGCACAAGCCTTCAGGCCGATTGCGTAGTGTTGAACATGGTGTTGCACCATTTCGCCGCGCCGGCCGATGCGCTCAGGCACATGGCCGACCTGCTGCAACCGGGCGGTAGCCTGCTCGTGACAGAGTTATGTAGCCACAACCAGAGTTGGGCCAGGGAGGCCTGCGGTGATCTGTGGTTGGGGTTTGAACAGGACGATTTGGCCCGTTGGGCCACCGCTGCGGGACTCGTTCCCGGGGAAAGCCTCTATGTAGGCTTACGTAATGGTTTCCAGATCCAGGTCCGCCATTTTCAGCGACCGGCTGGCGACACTCACCATCGGTAAATTCAGGAAAACATCGAGATGAGCGAATACTCCCTCTTCACCTCCGAGTCCGTGTCCGAAGGACATCCGGACAAAATCGCCGACCAGATTTCCGATGCGGTGCTGGACGCCATTATTGCCCAGGACAAACACGCACGCGTTGCTGTGGAAACTCTGGTCAAGACCGGTGTGGCCATCGTTGCCGGTGAAGTGACCACCAGCGCCTGGGTCGACCTGGAGCAGATCGTTCGTGACGTGATTTGCGACATCGGCTACACCAGCTCCGAAGTCGGCTTCGACGGCGCGACTTGCGGCGTGATGAACATCATCGGCAAGCAGTCCCCAGACATCAACCAGGGTGTTGACCGTGCCAAGCCTGAAGATCAGGGCGCCGGCGACCAGGGCCTGATGTTCGGCTACGCCAGCAACGAAACCGACGTTTTGATGCCAGCCCCGATCACCTTCTCGCACCAGCTGGTGCAGCGCCAGGCCGAAGCCCGTAAATCGGGTCTGCTGCCTTGGCTGCGTCCAGACGCCAAGTCGCAAGTGACGTGCCGTTACGAAGGCGGCAAGGTTGTCGGTATCGACGCGGTTGTTCTGTCGACCCAGCACAACCCGGAAGTGTCGTACAAAGACCTGCGCGAAGGCGTGATGGAGCTGATCGTCAAGCACGTACTGCCTGCCGAACTGCTGAGCAAAGACACCCAGTTCCACATCAACCCGACCGGCCAGTTCATCATTGGCGGCCCGGTAGGTGACTGCGGTCTGACCGGTCGCAAGATCATCGTCGACAGCTACGGCGGCATGGCCCGTCACGGCGGCGGCGCGTTCTCCGGTAAAGATCCATCGAAGGTTGACCGTTCGGCTGCCTACGCTGGCCGTTACGTTGCCAAGAACATCGTCGCTGCCGGCCTGGCCGAGCGTTGCGAGATCCAGGTTTCCTACGCGATCGGTGTGGCTCAGCCTACCTCGATCTCGCTGAACACCTTCGGCACCGGCAAGATCAGCGATGACAAGATCATCAAACTGGTGCGTGAAGTGTTCGACCTGCGTCCATACGCAATCACCACCATGCTCGACCTGCTGCACCCGATGTACCAGGAAACTGCAGCGTACGGCCACTTCGGTCGCGCGCCAGAGACCAAGACCGTTGGCGAAGACACCTTCACCACGTTCACCTGGGAAAAAACCGACCGCGCCGACGCTCTGCGTTCTGCTGCTGGTCTGTAAGCCTTTCCCGGCTGCACAAAAAGCCCCGCACGGTTCGCGCCGTGCGGGGCTTTTTCATGCCTGAAATACCTCCCTGTGGGAGCGAGCCTGCTCGCGAAGAGGCCAGCCGGACCAACATCACTTCCCGACCAGACACACCCCGCAAAACACCCCACCTGCCAAGCCCCCAATCGTCTTCTAACCTTCAAGCATTCCCCCTGAGCAAGGACGCTCACAATGCTTGTCACACTGCGCCTGCTGTTGATTTTTCTCACCGCCTGTACGGCCCTCAACACCCACGCCGATTGCCCGAAATGGCCGGCCACTCAAGCAAAAAGCGAAATCGCCGCCCTGCAAAAACAGATCAACCAATGGGACGACGCCTATCACCGCGAAGGCCGCTCACTGATCGCCGACGAACTCTACGACCAGTCACTCCAACGCCTGAGCGCATGGCGTGAATGCTTCAGGCTACCCTCGCCCGTCGAACCTTTGCGCACGGCTTCAGGCACAGTCACCCACCCCATCGCCCATACCGGTCTGGATAAAATCCATAAAGCCGAGGCCGTGCAAGCATGGCTACGAGATCGTCAGGACGTCTGGGTTCAACCCAAAGTCGATGGCGTGGCAGTGACGCTGGTTTATCGCCAAGGGATGTTGCAACAAGCCATCAGTCGCGGTGACGGGATCAGCGGACAGGACTGGACGACTTCAGCGCAAAGAATCAACGCCATACCTCAACGCCTGACGCAGCCGCTGGATCTGCTGGTTCAAGGGGAGCTCTATTGGCGCTTGAATGAACACGTGCAAGCCCGATCCGGCAGCGTCAACGCCCGTGCCGCCGTTGCCGGACTGATGAACCGCAAATCCTTCACGGCAGAACAGGCTGCCGGGATCGGACTGTTCGTTTGGGACTGGCCGCAAGGGCCTTTGGATTTGCCCGAACGGATTTCACGATTGGCAGCGCTGGGCTTTGCCAAGACTGAACCGTACAGCCAGCCCGCCAGCGACTTCGCAGAGGCACAAAAATGGCGCGACCATTGGTATCGCTCGCCTTTACCCTTTGCTACCGACGGCGTGGTGTTGCGCCAGAGTCAGCGCCCGCCCGCCGAACGCTGGCAGGCTCGCGCACCGTACTGGGCGATCGCCTGGAAATACCCGTTTGCGCAAGCGTTGGCCGAAGTTCGCAAGGTCAACTTCAAGATTGGTCGCACTGGCCGCATCACACCGGTGATCGAGTTGACCCCGGTCATGCTCGATGACCGGGAGATCAAACGGGTCAGCGCCAGTTCGCTGAAACGCTGGCAAGAGCTGGACATTCGCCCGGGAGATCAAGTGGCAATCAGCCTCGCCGGTCTGACCATTCCTCGGCTCGACAGTGTTGTACTGCGCACCAGCGAACGCACAGATATCGATATCCCCGACGCAGAGGACTTCCACACCTTGAGCTGCTGGCAACCGACCCCCGGTTGTGAAAGCCAGTTTCTCGCCCGCTTGAGCTGGCTCAGCGGTAAGCAAGGGCTGGCGATGCAGCATGTCGGTCGTGGTACCTGGGAGAAACTTCTCGAAACACGCCGTGTGAACAACCTGCTGGATTGGTTGACCCTCGACGCGTCAGAGCTTGCTAACATTGCCGGCTTCGGCGAGCGCAGCAGCGAACGCCTGATGCACAGTTTTCACAGCGCCCGCCAACGGCCCTTCGCCCAGTGGCTCAAAGCCTTGGGCTTACCGCCAAGCGGTCAGGCACACCTGCCTGACTCGTGGCAGGCGCTGGCACAACGCGACACCGAACAATGGCAGGCCGAAGCCGGTAACGGCCCGGGACGCGCAGCGCAATTGAGCGCATTCTTTCGCGACCCGCAGGTACTGGCCTTGAGCGAAACCTTACGTGCCGCCGGAATCGACGGTTTCTGACTACGCAATCCCGGTGCGCCGGGAACCCATCGGTAGCCCAAGCGCTCCAACAGCGCAGTGCCTGACCGACCCGATTGCCTTTGCACATGGAGCTTTTATGAAATTTCTTGCACCGCTCGCCATGCTGACCCTTTGCGGCGTGATGGCCGCCCCCGTAATGGCCGATGAAGATGCCCCCGGCCTGACCGGCTGCGCTGCGAAAAAGCAGGGCATCATGAACCAGATCGAACAGGCGAAATCGCGCGGCAATGCCGATCAGCAGGCGGGTCTGGAAAAAGCCCTGAGCGAAGTGACCGAACACTGCACCGACGCCGGTCTGAAGAAAGAACGCGAAAACAAAGTGCTTGAGGCCAAACACGAAGTCAGTCAGCGTCAGGCCGATCTCGATAAAGCCATGAAGAAAGGCGATCCGGAGAGGATCAACAAGCGCAAAGAAAAACTCGCCGAATCGCGCAAAGAACTGCAGGACGCGCTGGAAGAAATCGACAAGTAAAAATCAAAAGATCGCAGCCTGCGGCAGCTCCTGCCCTGATCAACACAGGAGCTGACGCAGGCTGCGATCTTTTAAATATCAATGATCGCGAAACTGTTTATGGCAAGCGCTGCAGGCATCCTCAACTTTCTGCACCGCCGGCGCGAGGTTGCTGGCCTTGTACGGCTGAACCTGACTGGCAATCACCAGCTCGCCGGTGGCGGCTTCGAGCGTGCGAGCCATTTCCTGAAACTGCGCCTGTTTTTGCCAGACATCGTCCTTGGCGCTGGTGTGATCTTCCTCGCGAACTTGCGGAAAATGCTTCCACGGTTCATGGGACAACGTATCGAGCTTGACCGCGCCCTCGGCGAATTTCGGCCCGTCGAACGGAATGCGCCCACGCAACATGCCACCCAGATCTTCACCGGTCTTGAGCATCTGTTTGAAAATGGCCTTGCGCTGGCCCAGAGGAGAATTCGGATCGACACCGCCACAGGCGGACAAGGTCAGACAGGCCAGCAATACAACAGCAATTCTTTTAACAGTCATGGTGGCTTCAGGTCACGGAATTCGGCGGCCAGTATCCTCGCGTCACCGCCAAACACCAATAGCCCTATTAAAAATACGGGTTGTTCGAGCGCATGGAGCACGCGGGCAACCGACACAGGAATCACTCCATGAACAGCCGTTTCAAGGCCTGGCGTCACCCGCTGATTGCAACCCTGCCGCTGCTGGCGATACTCGCCGGCTGCACCGGTGGCGAGAACGCCAAGCCGAAAACCCACGCGCTGGCCACTTATTCCAGCGCCACCTGGGAGGCATTGCCGGCGGTATCCGATAGCGATCTGGTCGCCGGTTTCGGTTCGTGGCGCAGCGCCTGCACCCGACTCAAGGCAGATGCGGTCTGGGGCACAACCTGCGCAGCAGCGGCCAATGTTCCACAGAGCGCCACAGAAATTCGTGCGTTTCTCAAACAGAACCTCGATGTCTACGGCCTGCGCGCTGAAAACGACAACCCCAACGGCTTGATCACCGGCTACTACGAGCCGGTCTACCCCGGCAGCCTGACGCCCACCGAGGCGGCCAACGTGCCGGTGTATGGCGTGCCGGAGGACATGATCATTGTCTCGCTCGACAGCATTTATCCCGAACTCAAAGGCAAACGCCTGCGTGGTCGCCTTGAAGGTCGAGTACTCAAACCTTACGACGATGCTGCGACCATCGAATCCAAAGGTGTGAAAGCCCCAGTGGTTGCCTACCTGACCGACCCGATGAATCTGCAATTCCTGCAGATCCAGGGTTCGGGGCGGATTCAGACCGCAGACGGCAAACAGCTGCGCATTGCCTACGCCGATCAGAACGGCCATCCATATCGGCCGATCGGCCGCTGGCTGGTCGAGCAAGGCGAGTTGAAGAAAGAAGACGTGACAATGAGCGCAATCAGCAACTGGGCCAAAGCCAATCCGTCGCGGATTCCTGAACTGCTGGGCAGCAACCCGAGCTATGTGTTCTTCACCCGCAATCCGGACAGCAATGAAGGCCCGCGCGGATCACTGAACGTGCCGTTGACTGCGGGCTACAGTGCGGCAGTGGATCGCAAGGTAATTCCGCTGGGCAGCCTGTTGTGGCTGTCGACCACGCGCCCGGATGGTACGGCACTGGTCCGCCCGGTGGCGGCGCAGGATACCGGCGGCGCGATTGCCGGCGAGGTTCGTGCGGATCTGTTCTGGGGCACCGGTGATGCAGCCGGGCAACTGGCCGGGGACATGAAACAGCAGGGGCAGATCTGGATGCTCTGGCCAAAAGGTGCGGCGCTGCCACAAGTGCCGCGGGTGGCTGATACAGAGAAGAAGTAACCCTTAGGATCTTTGTCGTCTGAACAATGGCTTTCGCGAGCAGGCTCGCTCCCACAGTTGGAATGCATATCCATGTGGGAGCGAGCCTGCTCGCGAAGAGGCCATCAGCAACACCCGAGCATCAGACCGACACGAAGAAGAACGAAGCAATCAGCCCCATCCCCACAAACCACACCAGCGACCGCAAGATCGCCCAGTCCGCCAGGTAGCAAATGATGTAAAGCAGGCGACTGGTAATAAACATCACCGCCAGCACATTGACCGTCACCAACTGCGCGGTTCCCACCAGGTGCGCGACGATCACCGCCGCTGCAAACGCCGGCATCACCTCAAAGCTGTTCAGCTGCGCCGCGTGCGCCCGACGGGCCACACCGTTGAGACTTTCAAGAAAGTCGCGCGGATCGTGGTTGTCACTCAACCGGTAGCCGCCCACGGCTTTCGCCACGCCAGTGCAGACATATGGCAGAAAAATCGCAATCAACACACACCACAGAGCCACCGTCATAACGCCGTCCTTTTTTCGAGTTATAGAATTCGCGAGCGGTCAGAACTTCATCACCAGCATGCCGATCAGCACCAGCCCACAGGCTAAGAGCCGCGGACGGCCGAAAGGTTCTTTCAAGTAGCGCATGCCGAACAACACCACCAGAATCACGCTGATTTCGCGCAATGCCGCCGCCTCCGCAATCGAGCCCAATTGCATCGCCCACAGCACCAGAGCGTAGCTGGCCAATACGCAGAAGCCCACCGCCAACCCCAGCTTCCATTGCTCACGCCAGAACAACATGAACGCCGGACGCTTGGCGCCCCATGCCAACAGCGGAAACGGCCACGCGCTGAGCAGCGTGACCCAGACCAGGTAATCGAGCGGATGCGACCAGCGCCGCAACGCCTGGCCATCAATGTAGGTGTAGCAGCCGATGCACAGGCCGATCAGCGCCACCACCGGCAGCATCGACCACGGCAAGTGCTTGCCACCACCGCCCTGCCACAGCAGGCAAACCATGCCCAACGGAATCAGCATGATGCCGAAGATCTGCTGGGTGGTGAGCACTTCGCCGGCGAAGATCAGCGTCAGCGCCAGCACTACCAGCGGCGACAAACCGCGCATCAGTGGATAGACCAACCCGAGATCGCCGACCCGATACGCCTGAATCAGCAGGTAGCGATACAGCAATTCAAACGCTGCCGACGCCAGAATCCACGGCCAGATATCCATGGGCGGCAAGCTCACGAATGGCAACGCGATGGCGACGACCAGCAGCGCCACGGTGTCCATGCACGCCACCACCAGCAGCCGCTCGGCGCTGAACTTGATCAATGTATTCCACGTCGCATGCAGCAGCGCCGCCATCAATACCAATCCCGTCGCCAGCACGTTCCACTCCTTATTGTTGTTAGCGAGCCAATTAGTCAGATTATTGATTCGCGATGTGTCAGCAGCTGTTTATACTGCAAGCGACCACGCCGCACTCAGTTGCGCACAGAAAAATACCAATAATTCCTGCCTGCACCGCGCTCCTTCGAGATCGGTCGTCGGCCTGCGTATGCCTGATCAAAGCGTCAAGACTACCGACAGAGACCTTGCGCATGCCACTCGCCTTGCTTGCCCTCGCTGTTGCCGCATTCGGCATCGGCACAACCGAATTCGTCATCATGGGCTTGTTGCCCGATGTCGCCCGCGACCTTGCCGTGAGCATTCCTCACGCGGGCCTGTTGATCACTGGTTATGCGTTGGGCGTGGTGTTCGGCGCGCCAATCCTGGCGATCGGCACCGCGAACATGCCGCGCAAAGCGACGCTGCTCGGCATGACGCTGATGTTCATCCTCGGCAACGTGCTCTGCGCCCTGGCGCCGAACTACGCGACGCTGATGGCCGCTCGCGTGGTCACCGCACTGTGCCACGGCGCGTTTTTCGGCATTGGCTCGGTGGTCGCCGCCGGGCTGGTCGCGCCGAACAAACGCGCACAGGCGATTGCGATGATGTTCACCGGCCTGACCTTGGCCAACGTTCTCGGCGTGCCGCTGGGCACGGCGCTCGGGCAATACGCCGGCTGGCGTTCGACCTTCTGGGCGGTTTCGGTGATCGGTGTGATCACAGCCCTCGCGCAGTGGTTTTGGCTGCCGAAACACATCCCGATGGACAAGGCCAACCTCGCCAGCGAATTCAAGGTATTGGGCAAGGTCAATGTGCTGCTGGCGCTAGGCATGAGTGTGCTGGCATCGACCAGCCTGTTCAGCGTGTTCACCTACATTGCGCCGATCCTGCAGGACATCACCGGCGTCAGTCCGCACGGTGTGACTGTGATGCTGCTGTTGTTCGGCGTCGGCCTGACCGGTGGCAGCATGCTCGGCGGGCGTCTGGCTGATAGCCGTTTGTTGCCGTCACTGGTCGGAGTGGCCCTGGCGGTAGTGGTGATTCTGGCGGCGTTCAGCCAGACCAGCCGTTCGGTGGTGCCGGCGGCGATCACGCTGGTGCTGTGGGGGATTTTTGCTTTTGCGCTGTGCCCGATTCTGCAATTGCTGATCATCGATCAGGCCCATGAAGCGCCGAACCTCGGCTCGACATTGAACCAGAGCGCTTTCAACCTCGGTAACGCGGCGGGTGCGTGGATCGGCGGGCTGGTGGTTGCCAGTGGTGCAGATCTGGCGGATTTGCCGTGGACCGGGGCACTGGTCGGCGTGCTGACGGTGCTGACGGCGCTGTTTTTCATCTATCTGCAACGTCGCGAAACGGCTGGGGTCAATGTGTCTGGCTAATCGTGTCGTGCCAGACAGAGCCCTCACCCTAGCCCTCTCCCAGAGGGAGAGGGGACTGAACGGGGGATGCTTCAGAAGTACGCCGACCTGAACGCGCATTGCCGAATCCATAATCGACTCGGTTATTCAGGTCGATGCATGCCACAAGACAATAAGGTCGGCTCCCTCTCCCTCCGGGAGAGGGCTGGGGTGAGGGAAGCTTGTGCCCTCAGTCGTTCTCGGCCCATCAAACCCCTGCGCCCAAGTATCGGACGCGCTCCATTCACCCCTCATCCAAAGGACCCCGGATGCTTGAACTTGTCGCCGCTTTCATCTGCCTCACCACCCTCCTCACCTTCGTCAACTTCCGCTTCATTGGCCTGCCGCCGACCATCGGCGTGATGGTGACTGCGCTGCTGTTCTCCCTGATCCTGCAAGGCCTGAGCGTACTCGGCTACCCCGGTCTCGAAGAACGCGTGCAGCAACTGATCGGCCAGATCGACTTTGGCGATCTGCTGATGAACTGGATGCTCTCATTCCTGCTGTTCGCCGGCGCCTTGCACGTCAACCTGAATGATCTGCGCAGCTACCGCTGGCCCATCGGCCTGTTGGCAACCTTCGGCGTGTTGATTGCCACCACGGTAATCGGCAGCCTCGCCTATTACATTTTTGCCCTGTTCGGCTGGCACGTGAGTTTCTTGTATTGCCTGCTGTTCGGCGCGCTGATTTCGCCGACCGACCCGATTGCCGTGCTCGGTGTGCTGCGTACCGCCAACGCCTCGAAGCCGCTGAAAACCACCATCGTTGGCGAATCGCTGTTCAACGACGGCACAGCTGTTGTGGTGTTCACCGTATTGCTGGGCATCGCCCAACTCGGCGAAACCCCGACCGTCAGCGCCACCGCCATGTTGTTCGTTCATGAAGCCATCGGCGGTGTGTTGTTCGGCGGGCTGATCGGTTATCTGGTCTATCGAATGATCAAGAGCGTCGAACAGCATCAGATCACCGTGATGCTGACCTTGGCGCTGGTCATTGGCGGTTCGGCGATGGCCACGGAGATCCACGTTTCCGCGCCGATCGCGATGGTGGTGGCCGGTCTGATCATCGGCAACCTCGGGCGCAATCTGGCAATGAACGACATGACCCGCCGTTATCTGGACGGTTTCTGGGAATTGCTCGATGACATGCTTAACGCGCTGCTGTTTGCGCTGATCGGCATGGAGCTGTTGCTGCTGCCGTTCAACTGGCTGCACGTGGCGGCGGCGAGTGTATTGGCGGTGGCCATTCTGCTGTCGCGCCTGCTCACTGTGGCCCCGGCGATTCTGCTGCTGCGCCGCTGGCGGACAGTGCCGGCCGGCACCATCCGGATTTTGACTTGGGGCGGTTTGCGCGGCGGTGTTTCAGTGGCACTGGCCCTGGCCCTGCCGCTGGGCCCGGAGCGCGATCTGCTGCTGAGCATCACTTACATCGTGGTGCTGTCGTCGATCCTGTTGCAGGGTCTGACCATCGGCAAACTGGTCAAGCACGCGACTCGCAACGAGCCCGCGACCACCAGCGAACCTGCTCACCACTGATCATTTTTTGATCGCCTGCGGATCAGGTTTCTCGGCCTGATCCGCAGATTCCTTCGGTGCACCGCTCTCGCTGCGAATCTGCGCATGGCTGATCAGCGCAAAGATAAAGCTGCCGCCAATGATGTTCCCCGCCAGCGTCGGCCCGGCGAAGACCATCCAGAAATCACTCCACGGCAGCTCGCCGGCAAACACCAGATATGACACCTCGGCCGAACCCACCACGATGTGAGTGAAGTCGCCGAGCGCCATCAGGTAGGTGATGAGGATGATGATCCACATCTTCGCGCTCTCCATGGACGGAATCATCCAGACCATGGTGGCGATCATCCAGCCAGACACGATGCCTTTGGCGAACATCTGGCTGGCATGGTTTTCCATGACTTTGCGGCCGATTTCGAGGAAGGCAACGTCGGTCTTGCTGTCGAAGATCGGCAGTTCGAGCATCACGTACGCCACCAGAATCGTGCCGCAGAGGTTGCCGACGAGCACCACCGTCCACAGACGGATCAGCCGGCCGAAGTTCTGAAGGGTCGGCTTGGTCATGACCGGCAGCACGGCGGTCAGGGTGTTTTCGGTGAACAGTTGCTGACGGGCGAGGATCACCGCGAGAAAACCTGCGCAGTAGCCGAAGCTGGCGATCACTTTGAATTCATCACCGTCGGGCAGGCGCGAATTGAGCAGGCCCATGCCCATCAGCGACAGGCCCATGGTCAACCCTGCCGCCAATGCCGACCACCAGAGTGCGGCGATGCTGCGCTCCAGTTCCTGATCGCCTTGAGAGCGGATGATTTCATGCAGGACGGCCGCGCGGGGCGGCTGGTTTTTCTCGACTTCATGCTGTTCTTTGGCCGAGAGATCGGGGGTCTTGCCGTCGGTGGGAGTGGTCATGGCGTGGGAACCGTGGGGGTGGTGTTTACCTACGACCCCGGCGGTTCATGGCTGTTCAGTGGGCAGATGATTCTTCGCTGACTGAACAACCGCTTTCGCGAGCAGGCTCGCTCCCACAGGTACAGCGTGATCCTTGTGGGAGCGAGCTTGCTCGCGAAGAAAGCGCCGCCGATGTTATTTGGTGACTAACTCATCTTCCTGGAACTGATCTTTCACATATTTGATTTCAGTGCGCCCGTGCGGTGCCGGCAAGCCGTCTTCGCCCAGATTGACGAAAACCATCTTCTCGACGGTGAGAATGCTCTTGCGAGTGATCTTGTTGCGCACTTCGCAGGTCAGGGTGATCGAGGTGCGGCCGAACTCGGTGGCGGTGATGCCCAGTTCGATGATGTCGCCCTGGCGCGAGGCGCTGACGAAGTTGATTTCGGAAATGTACTTGGTCACCACGCGCTGATTGCCCAACTGCACGATGGCGTAGATCGCCGCTTCTTCGTCGATCCAGCGCAACAGACTGCCGCCGAACAGGGTGCCGTTGGGGTTGAGGTCTTCGGGTTTTACCCATTTGCGGGTGTGGAAATTCATCTTCACTCCTGAGTGTCTTGCCGAACGATGGACGGTATCTTGGCAGACTGAGCGGTCAGGCTCCATGCGGCTTCGACTATGGTCGTCATTAACGATCTTCATCTGGCCGACAGAAACCCTTTGGAAGATCAGTCTAGACGGCTATAATCGCCACCGTTTCAAAACGGTAACGTTCACTTGCTACCGTTTTCCCGCCACCTGTCCGAGGGGCGCTGCAGCAGGTTCAACCTGTCAGGCTCGGATGGGGCGTTGACTGGCTCAGGCCAGACACTAAACGCACAACGGCGCCCATTCGCATACATTACGAATGGAGGCTCTTCATGAGCGCTGTTATCACGCCTGCAGATTTTAACGATTACAAAGTTGCCGACATGTCCCTGGCTGCCTGGGGCCGTCGCGAAACCATCATCGCCGAATCGGAAATGCCGGCTCTGATGGGTCTGCGTCGCAAGTACTCCGGCGAACAGCCGTTGAAAGGCGCCAAGATCCTCGGCTGCATCCACATGACCATTCAGACTGCCGTGCTGATCGAAACCCTGGTTGCCCTGGGTGCCGAAGTACGCTGGTCGTCGTGCAACATTTTCTCGACTCAGGATCAGGCTGCTGCCGCTATCGCTGCTGCCGGTATCCCGGTTTTCGCCTGGAAAGGCGAAACTGAAGAAGAGTACGAGTGGTGCCTGGAGCAGACCATCCTGAAGGATGGCCAGCCATGGGACGCCAACATGATCCTCGACGACGGCGGCGACCTGACTCAGCTGCTGCACGACAAGTACCCACAAGTACTGGATCGCGTTCACGGCGTGACTGAAGAAACCACCACCGGTGTACACCGTCTGCTGGACATGCTGGCCAAGGGCGAGCTGAAAATCCCGGCCATCAACGTCAACGACTCGGTGACCAAGTCCAAGAACGACAACAAGTACGGCTGCCGTCACAGCCTGAACGACGCGATCAAGCGCGGTACCGACCACCTGCTGTCCGGCAAGCAAGCGCTGGTCATCGGTTACGGTGACGTGGGCAAGGGTTCGGCCCAGTCCCTGCGTCAGGAAGGCATGATCGTTAAAGTCTCCGAAGTTGACCCGATCTGCGCCATGCAAGCGTGCATGGACGGTTTCGAACTGGTTTCGCCGTTCATCGACGGTATCAACAACGGCACCGAAGCAAGCATCGACAAAGCGCTGCTGGGCAAGATCGACCTGATCGTGACCACCACCGGTAACGTCAATGTTTGCGACGCGAACATGCTCAAAGCCCTGAAGAAGCGCGCCGTGGTCTGCAACATCGGTCACTTCGACAACGAAATCGACACCGCTTTCATGCGCAAGAACTGGGCATGGGAAGAAGTGAAGCCACAGGTACACAAGATCCACCGTACCGGCCCGGGCGCTTTCGACGCGCAGAACGACGACTACCTGATCCTGCTGGCCGAAGGCCGTCTGGTAAACCTGGGTAACGCCACTGGCCACCCAAGCCGCATCATGGACGGTTCGTTCGCCAACCAGGTGCTGGCACAGATCTTCCTGTTCGGCCAGAAGTACGCCGACCTGTCGCCAGCCCAGAAAGCCGAGCGTCTGACCGTTGAAGTACTGCCGAAGAAACTCGACGAAGAAGTGGCTCTGGAAATGGTTCGCGGCTTCGGCGGCGTGGTCACTCAACTGACCAAGCAACAGGCTGACTACATCGGCGTGACCGTCGAAGGCCCGTTCAAGCCGCACGCTTACCGCTACTAACAGGCGCTTGCTCGCTCTCCCTGTGGGAGCGAGCCTGCTCGCGAAGGCGTCTCAACATTCAACATCCGTGTTGTCTGACCCGGCGCTTTCGCGAGCAGGCTCGCTCCCACATGGGATTGCAGCGCCTCGAAGGTTCTTGTTTCCAAGGGTATGACCATGTCCCAAGACCGTCGCTACAGCTTCGAGTTCTTCCCGACCAAGACCGATGCTGGGCATGAAAAACTGCTCGCCACTGCCCGTCAGCTGGCCACCTACAACCCCGACTTCTTTTCCTGCACCTATGGCGCTGGTGGTTCGACCCGTGATCGCACCCTCAACACCGTTCTGCAACTGGAAAGCGAAGTCAAAATTCCGGCCGCACCGCACCTGTCGTGCGTCGGCGACAGCAAGGACGACCTGCGCGGCCTGCTGAACGAGTACAAGGCGGCCGGCATCAAGCGCATCGTTGCCCTGCGTGGTGACCTGCCGTCCGGCATGGGCATGACCAGCGGTGAGCTGCGTCACGCCAATGAGCTGGTTGAATTCATTCGTGAAGAAACCGGTGACCATTTCCACATCGAAGTTGCCGCTTACCCGGAGATGCATCCGCAAGCACGCAACTACGAAGACGATCTGGCCAACTTCGTGCGCAAGGCTCGCGCCGGTGCCGACAGCGCGATCACCCAGTACTTCTTCAACGCCGACAGCTACTTCTACTTTGTCGACCGTTTGCAGGCGCAGGGTGTTGATCTGCCGATCGTGCCGGGGATCATGCCGATCACCAACTACAGCAAACTCGCGCGCTTCTCCGACGCCTGCGGTGCGGAAATCCCGCGCTGGATCCGCAAGCAACTGGAAGCCTACGGCGATGACACACAAAGCATTCAGCGCTTTGGTGAGCAAGTCGTCAGCGAGATGTGCGAACGCTTGTTGCAGGGCGGCGCGCCGGGGCTGCACTTCTATTCCATGAACCAGGCTGAGCCTAGTCTGGCGATCTGGAATAACCTGAAGTTGCCGCGTTGAAGCAGCTTCAAGCTTCAAGCTGAAAGCGACAAGCAAGATCAAAAGATCGCAGCCTTCGGCAGCTCCTACATTGAGATTTCGTATCCCGTGTAGGAGCTGCCGAAGGCTGCGATCTTTTGCTTTTAAATGCCCGAAACAGAGCTTGTGCCGGCACTTTCTGGCTCTTTCGCGTTTCTCGTCGTAATCTCAAGCCATGCCTTTGATCACGCAGTTATTCGCCGTGCTGGTTTTTGCTTGCCTGAGCTTCGCCGCTCGAGGCGAGAAGCTGCGTATTGTCACCGAGCCATGGGCGCCGTACGTGTATGAAGAAGGCGGCAAGAACCTCGGGCTCGACTACGAAACCACGGCCATCGTCTTCAAACGTCTGGGCATTGAAGTCGAATGGCAATTCCTGCCATGGAAGCGCTGCCTGTCGATGCTTGAAACCGGTCAGGCCGACGGTGCACTGGACATTTTTCACAGCGAAGAGCGCGACGCCACCCTGCTTTACCCAAGTGAACCGCTGTCGGACGTCGAGTTCGTGATGTTCTACGCCAATGACCGGCCGCACCCGTTCAGCAAACTCGAAGAACTCAAAGGCCTGACCATCGGCACTTCGCCGGGTTATCTGTACAGCCCCGATTTCAGCGAATCAACGTTGTTTAGCCGTGAACCGGCACCGACCCACGAAGCCAACTTTGGAAAACTGGTGCGAGGTCGCATCGACTTGCTGATCACTGATCGCCGTGTCGGTCAGCATTTGCTCGATGAGCTGAATATCCGCGATCAGATCACTGAAAACCCCACCGTCATTAGCCGCCAAAGCCAGTTTCTCGCGGTTCGGCGCAATGCCGGCATGGATTTATTGGTGCAACGTTTTGGTGCCGAACTCAAACGTTTCAAGCGCGAACCGGCGTATGCCGAGCTCAGCGCACGCTACGGCGCCGCACCCGCCAGCAGCCCTTCAATGAATTCAGCCACGGCCAACCGCAAAACCGTTGAGCAGCAGGAAAGCAGCGCGCAGTGATTGCTCTGTTATACTCCGGCGTTCCCGCCAGGCTCACGCCCGGACGCCCGGAACCGTAACAGGCCTCTCGACCCGCTACAGCGCAGCTTTGCAGCCCGCGCGAGCGCTCCAGACGTGCCTTCGGAACCGCAGCAGGACCGGACGGGATTGCGTCCTCTTAAACGCCATTCGCGCCAGGCAAGACTCCCATTGGGCCAAGCCCTAACTAAAACAGGATTACTCATGTCCTTTGCTTCCCTCGGTCTCTCCGAGGCTTTAGTCCGCGCCATCGAAGATGCGGGCTATACCGAGCCTACTCCGGTGCAACAGCGGGCCATTCCCGCCGTGTTGCAAGGTCGCGACCTGATGGTTGCGGCACAGACAGGTACCGGTAAAACCGGCGGTTTCGCCCTTCCGATCCTGGAGCGGTTGTTCCCCAACGGTCACCCGGACAAATCCCAGCGTCATGGCCCGCGTCAACCGCGCGTACTGGTCCTGACCCCGACCCGCGAACTCGCGGCCCAGGTTCACGAGAGCTTCAAGATCTACGCCCGTGACCTGAAATTCGTCAGCGCCTGCATCTTCGGCGGCGTCGGCATGAACCCGCAGGTTCAGGCCATGTCCCGTGGCGTCGACGTGCTCGTCGCCTGCCCGGGTCGTTTGCTCGATCTGTGCGGCCAAGGCAGCGTTGACCTGTCCCACGTGGAAATTCTCGTCCTCGACGAAGCCGACCGCATGCTCGACATGGGTTTTGTGCACGACGTGAAGAAAGTCCTCGCGCGCCTGCCGTCCAAGCGTCAGAACCTGCTGTTCTCGGCGACCTTCTCCAAAGACATCACCGACCTCGCCGGCAAGCTGCTGCACAACCCGGAACGCATCGAAGTGACGCCGCCGAACACCACGGTCGAGCGCATCGAACAACGCGTATTCCGTCTGCCTGCCAGCCACAAACGTGCGCTGCTGGCCCACCTGATCACCGCCGGCGCGTGGGAACAGGTATTGGTGTTCACTCGCACCAAGCACGGCGCCAACCGTCTGGCCGAGTACCTGGACAAGCACGGCCTGCCGGCTGTGGCGATCCACGGTAACAAGAGCCAGAACGCGCGCACCAAAGCGCTGGCCGACTTCAAGGCCAACCAGGTGCGTATCCTGGTTGCCACCGACATCGCCGCACGCGGTCTGGACATCGATCAGTTGCCACACGTGGTCAACTTCGAACTGCCGAACGTCGATGAAGATTACGTTCACCGTATCGGCCGTACCGGCCGTGCCGGTCGTTCGGGCGAGGCGATCTCGCTGGTCGCGCCGGACGAAGAAAAACTGCTGAAAAGCATCGAACGCATGACCAAGCAGAAAATCGCCGACGGCGACCTGATGGGCTTCGATTCGAGCACCATTGAAGCCGAGAAGCCGGAAGTGCGTGAGCGTCCGGACGTGCGTAACCCGCGCAATCCACGTGGCCCACGCGGTGACGGGCCGAATGGCGGCGGCGGTGGCGGCGGTCGTAAAGACAAAGGCAAAGACAAGGGCAAGGAAAAACCGGCCGGTGAACGTGGCGAGCGCCCTGCCCGTCAGCAGAAACCGCGCGAAGGCACCCCAGCCCGAGAACAGCGTCCGAGCCAACCGCCACGTGCGGCGGCTGATCGTGCACCGGACGAGTTCCTCGACGACGATGTGGATAACTTCGGTAATCGCGTTGACTACGTGCCCAAGCCTGCCCCGGCTGGCGGTCGCGGCCGTCGTCCAGGCGCACCGGCTCAAGGTGCTGGCGCAGGTTCGGGCGCACCACGCGGCGGTCAGTCGCAAGGTCGTCAGAACGGTCCACGCAACAGCAACGGCTCGAGTACCGGCACCCCGCCCGCCAAACGCAGTGGCGGCCCGCGCAACGGCGCACCGCGTGATGGTCAGTCGGGTCGTCGCGACGAGTCCTCCTCGTCCTCGCGCAACCGTCGTCCAGCCCGTGACGATCAGCCACGCAGCGAACCGGCCGTACAAAACCCGCGCAGCACCGGGCCGAAGATCATGCACAAGGAATCGAAAGCCGACCGCTTCCCGACGCCTGAGCAGCTCGATCAACTGCCAAGCCGCCCGCGTGGCGAGAAACCAGCGCTGCTGACCCGCAATCGCTGAGTTGACGCTGCCATGAAAAATGCCCCGCCTCGCAAGAGCCGGGGCATTTTTTTAGGCGCCACAAACACCCCTGAATCACCGCATATCCCCTGTGGGAGCGAGCCTGCTCGCGAAAGCGGTCATTCAGCCAACATCAATGCTGACTGACCCGTCACCTTCGCGAGCAGGCTCGCTCCCACAGGGAAGTGTGTGTGTGTCGTAGACAATAAAAAACGCCCCCGGCCTTTCGACCGGGGGCGTTTTTGTGTGGCGAGCGAAAGTTACTTAACTTTCACGCCTTCCAGCGAGATGTCCAGATCCGCAGTCTGCGAGGTAGGACCTGGGCCCTTGATCCCGAAATCGTTCAGGTTGAGGGTGGTCTTGGCGTTGAAGCCAGCACGCTCGCCGCCCCATGGATCCTTGCCTTCGCCGTTGAATGTGGCTTTGAAGGTTACAGGTTTGGTCACGCCGTGCAGGGTCAGGTCGCCAGTCACGTCAGCAGTCTTTTCACCGGTCGATTTAACGGCGGTGGAGACGAACTTGGCATCAGCAAACTTGCCCACGTCGAGGAAGTCTTTGCTGGCGATGTGCTTGTCACGTTCAGCGTGGTTCGACCACAGGCTGGCGGTTTTCACATCAACCGAGATCTTGCTGGCTTCAGGCTTGGCCGAATCCCACGAGAAAGTACCGTCGAAATCCTTGAAGGTACCGTGGATGAAGCTGTAACCCAGGTGGCTGATTTTCCAGTCAACGAAGGCGTGCTGACCTTCCTTGTCGATTTTGTAGTCCGCTGCCATGGCCTGGGCCGAGAGCAGTGCAGAACCGATTGCCAGAGCGGCCAGAGTCTTTTTCAACATGCTTTCTTTTCCTTTGAGTCGAGGTTGAATTTCAGGCTTTGCGACCGAGCATTCGCGTCAGGGTCGCATCACGATCGATAAAGTGGTGCTTCAATGCTGCCAACGCATGGAGACCGGAAAAAATTACCAGCGCCCACGCCAGCCAGAGATGAATCACCCCAGCGGTATCTGCCTGATCCGGTAGCCCGGAGAGCAGTGCAGGAACTTCAAAAAGGCCAAACACCGGGATCCCGACACCGTCTGCGGTGGAAATCAGGTAACCGGCAATCATCACAGCGAACAGCGCGAGATACAGAAACCCGTGGCCGAATTTGGCGCCGATACGGGTCATGCGGCTGTAGCTTTGCAGCGTCGGTGGCGGTGGGCTGATAAAGCGCCACAGCACCCGCAACACCATCAGACCCAACAGCACCAGACCGATGCTCTTGTGCAGATCCGGCGCGTCTTTGCGCCAGCTGCTGTAGTAATCCAGCCCGACCATCCACAAGCCCAGCGCGAACAGCCCGAAGACCACCAGCGCCACACCCCAGTGCATGAAGATGCTGACCCAACCATAGCGCGAAGAAGAGTTACGTAGCTGCATTGCCCAAATCCTGTGAGAACTGCGAACCAAGACTAGCGAGTTATCTATCGAATTAAAGCGGAAAATTTCGCTTTGAAATATCGAGAAATACGATCAAGAGTCTGGAAGTGACGTGTTAAGGAAAGATTAAAGGCGATTTGTCCGCACAGCGCTCGGGCCATACTGCTCGATTCTCGCGGGCTGATCCGACACTCCCCGGAGCAGGTGGCGATCACGGGAAGGTCGTCGCCAGAGAAATTCCCAATCGATAACTATGTATCGCTGGTTGTACCTCTGCACCTGATCAAATGATGACTCAATCATTCTTTGAAAAGGTCAACAACATGGCGCTTCGTTACAGCCCCTTTCAAGCAAGTGGTACTTCCGAGTTACCGCCGAACCAAACCTTGACCCCAGACCAATATCTGCAATCCGAGAACGGTCGATTCCGACTTATATTGCAGGCCGATGGAAATCTTGTGATCAAAGACGGTGAAACGGTAGTGTGGATTGCCGATAGCAATCAGCCTTACAGTTTAACTTTGCATCCAAAAAAGATGCGTGAGCCACTGCAGTTTGTCATCAGCAACAACGGTTTTCTCTACGACCCTTCCCGACGGCGCCTGTGGATTGCTGAAAGCACGCACAGCCTCGACAAATCGCTCTGGCACAACACCTACATGACGATGCAGGACGACGGAAACCTGGTCATCTACGATCAGCGCAACGGGAATCTGCGCTGGGCCCGCTCCGGATTTGTACCCGGGCGCATTCGAAAACCCAAGCAGCGATGGCTCAGAAAGTTGCCGAACGGCACGGAGTTCTTCAAATGGGACTTTTAATACGCCTGAGTTATTTTGATTGATTAGTTGGTGAAAACCGCCGGTGGCTGCAAGCAATCCGCACTGTACGGATCTATCTTGCATTGATGGGCAAGTTCAGCACCATAACCTCCAGGAAAGAAACGTCCATTGGCACAACCGGAAAGTGTCATCAACAGAACTATTGCCATTAGCCTTTTCATCGAGCGCCTCCAATTTTTTCAAGCATAAAGTTGGAGATCCGGCACCCGCTATCGTTTCGTTCTGATTGTTTTGTGGGAAGTGTCCTGCGCAAAGGTAAGCCTTGAGACTGCACCGGGAAGGATTGACGTGCGCGCTTCTGGCAAAAAAAAACGCGGCCCTCATGGCCGCGTTTTTATTGAAGCAAAGGCTTACTGCGCCTTGGTCTCAGTAGTGGCTGCCGGCTTGGCCGCTGGCTTCTTCGCCGGTTCGGCCTTTTTCGCTGCCGGTTTGGCCGGGGCCTTCTTCGCCTCGGTTTTAGCTGCAGGCTTCTTCGCCGCTGGCTTGGCCGCTGCTTTCTTCGCCGGTTCAGCTTTCACCGGGGTCGCTGGTTTCGGTGCTTCCACCGGAGCTGGCGCAGGTGCCGGGGTCGGCGCAGGCGCTGGAGCGACCGGTGCAGGAGCCGGCTCTGGCGCCTTCACAGGCTCAGGCTTCTTCTCGTCATCCGAACCGCCGAACAGATTAGTGAAGAAGTTGCCCTTCTTCGCCGCCACGGCACCCGCCGCGCCTGCCGCTGCTGCGGCCGGAACCACTTTGGCTGGCTCGAACGATTTGCCTGCCGCCAGATCTTCAACCTGACTGGCCGCACGCTGACCGGTGCGCAATGCGCCTTCCAGCGTGCCCGGGTACAAGGTGTCAGTGTGTTCGCCGGCGAACGTCACGCGTTGCAGCGGACGTTCCCACAGGCGCCAGAACTTGCTGATCTGCCCCGGGCCGTAAGCCAGGTAAGCGCCGCCCATCGACGGGTCGGTGCTGTAACGACGGATTTCATAACCGGTGAACGAGCCACGGGCCTGTGGATAAAACGCGTGCAGACGAATCAGCACCTGATCGACCATCTGCTTGTCGCCGAACGCCTGCATCACGCGAGCGTTGTCGCCGGACAGGTTGATCACCACGTTGGCGCCGCCCTTCAGGGCAGGTTCGATCCAGAGCATGCCGAGACCGGTGTTGCTATAGATCTCGCCGGACATGCGCGCCTTGCTTTCCCACACCGGCGTCTTGAACTTCAACATGATCTGGTCGCGCCAGCCGTAGTTGGTGCCCTTGATCGCGGCCATGTGCTGAGCATCCAGCGCCGGGGTCAGGGCAATCTTGTTCAGTGCACGCAGCGGCACGGCCAACACCACGTAGTCAGCCTGATAGCCAACAGCGCCGACCTTGACAGTCACGCCGTCCTTGTCCTGAGTGATCGCCGACACCGGCGAATTGGTCTTGATCGTTTTGATCTGTTTGACGAACGCCTGTGCCAGCACCTGGCTGCCGCCGACCAGACGCGAAGCACGCAGGTCACGGTCGGAGACGCCGCGATAGACGCGGTTCTGCTGAGCAAAGTACAGCAGCGACAGACGCGAAGGTTCGTCGTAGTGGGTGCGGATATCCTGGTTGATCAGCTGACGCGCGGTGGCCGGCAGGTTTTGCTTATCGAGCCAGCTCGATACGGTGATCTGGTCCAGCGCGTGCAGGGTGCTGGTCGCCGCCGGGTTCTGCGGGTCGTCAATCGAACGCGCCAGATCGTCGAGGGTTTTCTGATAGCGCTTCAAGGCATCGGCGGTAGCCGGTTGCTTGGTCGCCAGATCGGCGGCAGAGAAATACTCGCCGTCGATCAGGTAGCCGGGGGTACGCACGAATTCCGGGGCCGGCGTGGTGCCCAGCTTGAATGTCGAGACGTACTTGTTCAGCACCGGCTGGGTCTTGTCGTTGCCGATCCACTCGCTGGTGGCCATGCCCGAGCGTCCGCCCAGGCTCGGTTTGGCTTCCAGCAGGGTGACCTGCCAGCCTTTGTTTTGCAGTTCATAAGCGGCAGTCAAGCCCGAGAGGCCGCCGCCGATCACGATTGCGGTTTTATCCTTGGCCAGCGCTGTAACGCTGAACAGCCCCAACATCACCAGCGCACAGGCGCGCAGCCAACCGACAGACATTCAGCGAACTCCGGAAATACACGTAGGAAAAAGCAGTTTTGCGGGTCAGACGACCCAAAGAACCGCGAAGAATACGTTAGCCATCAAAACGCCGCCAGCGACGTCTATCGGCTCATACAAAGTAGCTCAATCGACACAATGGGTTGTCCCCGCGCGACGCATTGCATAGGCTTGCGCGATTGTTTGCCCGCGCCTGACGCGAGCCGCCTCGAGGAGACTGTAAATGGGCCTGAATAACCAGTGGATGCAACGCGACCTCGCGGTGTTGTGGCATCCCTGCACCCAGATGAAAGACCACGAACAGCTGCCGCTGATCCCGATCAAGCGCGGCGAAGGCGTCTGGCTCGAAGACTTCGAAGGCAAGCGCTACCTCGACGCCGTCAGCTCGTGGTGGGTCAACGTGTTTGGCCACGCCAACCCGCGCATCAACCAACGCATCAAGGATCAGGTCGATCAACTCGAGCACGTAATTCTGGCCGGTTTCAGCCATCAGCCAGTGATCGAGCTGTCCGAGCGTCTGGTGAAGATGACCCCGGAAGGCCTGAACCGGGTGTTCTATGCCGATAACGGTTCGTCCTGCATCGAAGTCGCGCTGAAAATGAGCTTTCACTATTGGCTCAACCGCGGCCAACCGAACAAGAAGCGCTTCGTCACCCTGACCAACAGCTACCACGGTGAAACCATGGCGGCGATGGCGGTCGGCGACGTGCCGCTGTTCACCGAAACCTACAAAGCGCTGCTGATGGACACCCTCAAAGTGCCGAGCCCGGATTGCTACGGGCGCCCGGAAGGCATGAGCTGGGAAGAACACTCGCGCAACATGTTCGCGGCCATGGAACAGACCTTGGCCGAGAACCATGACAGCGTCGCGGCAGTGATCGTCGAGCCGCTGATTCAGGGCGCTGGCGGCATGCGCATGTACCACCCGGTGTATCTGAAATTGCTGCGCGAAGCCTGCGACCGTTACGGCGTGCACCTGATCCTCGATGAAATCGCCGTCGGTTTCGGTCGCACCGGAACCATGTTTGCCTGTGAACAGGCTGGCATTCGTCCGGACTTCCTCTGCCTGTCGAAAGCCCTCACTGGCGGCTACCTGCCGCTGGCCGCGTGCCTGACCACCGACGAGGTCTACAGCGCGTTCTACGATGACTATCCGACCCTGCGCGCGTTCCTCCATTCGCACAGCTACACCGGCAACCCGCTGGCGTGCGCGGCGGCATTGGCGACGCTGGATATCTTCGAGCAGGACAACGTCATCGAGAACAACAAGGCGCTGGCTCAGCGCATGGCTTCGGCGACGGCGCATCTGGTCGATCACCCGAATGTGTCCGAAGTACGTCAGACCGGCATGGTCCTGGCCATCGAGATGGTCAAGGATAAAGCCACCAAAGAGGCCTACCCTTGGCAAGAGCGTCGCGGCTTGAAGGTGTTCCAGCATGCGCTGGAGCGCGGCGCGTTGCTGCGCCCGCTGGGCAGCGTGGTGTATTTCCTGCCGCCGTACGTGATCACCCCGGAGCAGATCGACTTCCTCGCCGAAGTCGCCAGCGAAGGCATCGACATTGCTACGCGTGACAGCGTCAGCGTCGCCGTGCCAAAAGACTTCCACCCCGGTTTCCGCGATCCGGGTTGATTCAAAATTTGTGGCGCCTGAACTACCGCTTTCGCGAGCAGGCTCGCTCCCACAGGGGAATGCATTTCAACTGTGGAAGCGAGCCTGCTCGCGAATGAAGTCGACACCGATCCACCTGATTCACATCTTTCCAGAGACCCGAAATGAGACTGTCCCGCTTCTTTATCGACGCCCCCCTGAGCACCGGCCAACACGAATTGCCGGAGGCCCAGGCGCATTACATCAGCCGCGTGCTGCGCATGGCCGAGGGCGATGCGGTGCAGTTGTTCGACGGTTCCGGGCATGAGTTTCGCGGCGCTCTGCTGGAAGTCGGCAAGAAGCGCGTGACCGTGCAGATCGACGAGCAATTCGCCGGCCAGGTCGAGTCGCCGCTGCACATCCACCTCGGCCAGGGCTTGTCCCGTGGCGAGCGGATGGATTGGGCGATTCAGAAAGCCACCGAACTGGGCGTGAATGAAATTACGCCGATCTTCAGTGACCGCTGCGAAGTCCGCCTCAAGGACGAACGCGCCGACAAACGCCTGCTGCACTGGCGTCAGGTGGCGATCAGCGCTTGCGAGCAATGTGGGCGTTCGCTGGTGCCGGTGATTCATCCGCCGGTGTTGCTGGCAGACTGGATCAAGCAAACCGAAGCCGAGTTGAAACTGGTGCTGCACCCGGTAGCGGAGCCGTTGGTGAGTCATGCCAAACCGGCGACGCTGGCGTTCTTGATCGGGCCTGAAGGCGGTTTGACGGATGCCGAAGTCGAGCAAGCCAAAGGCAACGGCTTCCACGCCGCCCGCCTCGGCCCGCGCGTATTGCGTACCGAGACAGCGCCAGTGGTGGCACTGGCGGTGGCCCAGCAGCTTTGGGGTGATTTCTAAACCTTTTTGCCGGACTGATCGTTCCCACGCTCTGCGTGGGAATGCAGCCCGGGACGCTCCGCGTCCCAAACAGCGTGACGCAGAGCGTCACAGGAGGCGTTACCACGCAGAGCGTGGGAACGATCAGTCAGCCGGGCTACAGGACATAAAACAGAATCGCCACAAAGTGCAGCAAACTCCCCGCGATCACAAACAAATGCCAGATCCCATGCGCATGCCGCAACCGGTGATCCAAGGCAAAAAAGATAATCCCCACCGTATACAAAACCCCGCCCGACGCCAGCCAGGCAAACCCGGTAGTGCCCAGCGCCGCGATCAGCGGCTTGACCGCCACCAACACAATCCAGCCCATCACCGCGTAAATCACGATCGACAGAATCCGCGCTTCGGAACGCGGTTTGATCTCTTGCAGGATGCCGATCAACGCCAGCCCCCAGACAATCCCGAACAGCGTCCAGCCCCACGGCCCGCGCAGGGTGACCAGGCAGAACGGCGTATAACTGCCGGCAATCAACAGGTAGATTGAAAAGTGATCGACCTTCTTCATGATCGCTTTCTTGCGCCCGCGCACGCTGTGGTACACGGTCGAGGCGCTGTAGAGCACCAGCAAGGTAAACGCGTAAATCGCCACACTGACAATCTTCCACGGGCTGCCGTCCAGGCAGGCGATCACCAACATCCACACGCCACCAATAAATGCCGCCACCGCCCCGACCAGATGAGTCCAGGCGTTCAATCGTTCTCCGTGATACATGTATCGCTTACCTCATATTCATTACCGCAGCGCGCAAGGCTCGGGCCTTGAGCGTAAAAGCGCAATCAAAAGATCGCAGCCTTCGGCAGCTCCTACCTTCGAACGCATTCCAATGTAGGAGCTGCCGAAGGCTGCGATCTTTTGATCTTCAAGGCACAATCGACGCATTCCAAAAAGAGTCCGCGCCATGCTGATCGACGAAGAATTGACCCTGAAAAAACTCGAGGTGTTCCTCGCCTTCATGCGCACCGGCAACCTCGCCCGCGCTGCTGTCGAGCTGCAGACCAGCAACGTCAGCGTGCACCGCGCCATTCATTCGCTGGAAAGCGCCCTGCGCTGCCCGCTGTTCAAACACGAAGGCCGCAACCTGACGCCGCTGGAAAGTGCTTATGTCCTCGAAGAGCGCGCGCAGAAGCTGATCAGCGACGTCGTCGAAAGCGTACGCCTGACCCGCGAGGCGGCCGGGTTCTCCGCCGAACGTTTCAAACTCGGTTCGCTGTATTCACTGACAGTGAAGACCGTACCGCAACTGATCATGGGCCTGAAAATCCGCCGCAGCGAACTTAACATCGACCTGATCCTCGGCTCGAACATTGACCTGCTGTACAAGCTGAAAAACATGGAAGTCGACGCGATCCTGGTGTCGCTTGACGACAGCATCAACGACCCGGATTGCGAACAGATCCCCCTGTTCTCCGATGACATTTTCCTCGCCACGCCGGCAGATTCAAAGTTTGCCCAGCGCAGTGAAGTGGATCTGGCCGAAGTGCGCGATGAAACCTTCATCACCTTGACCCAAGGCTTCGCGACGCATCAGGACGGCAACCGGGTGTTCAAGCAGGCGGGGTTCGAGCCGAAGGTGGCGATGCAGGTGAATGACATCTTCACGCTGTTGAGCATGGTCAGCTCGGGGGTGGGTTATGCGTTGCTCCCGGGAAGGATTGCGGCGGTGTATGAGAACCGGGTGAAGCTGATTCCGTTGCAGGAGAAGTACCGGTTGCAGCAGCACATTGGCGTGGTGTTTTTGAAGGCCAAGGAGAGGGATCCGAATTTGCTGGCGTTGCTGGCGGAGTGTCGGATGTATGCGAATCGGCAGGCTGGGGTTTAGATCAAGATCAAGAGCTACCCCCTCACCCCAGCCCTCTCCCCCAAGGGGTAGAGGGGGAAAGGGAGCAGATCTGCGTGGGTTTCAAGACCTGAGTTCGACTCAGGAATTTCAGCTCGGCGTACCTCCAACATCCAACTCGGTCAGTCCCCTCTCCCTCAAAGGGTAGAGGGGAAAGGGAGCAGATCGGGGGCTTTTCAGAACCTGAGTTCGACTCAGGAATTTCAGGTCGATGTATAACGCCAAAACAACGCGGTCAGTTCCCTCTCCCTCCGGGAGAGGGCTAGGGTGAGGGGCTTTTGATCTTCAGCCCACAATCCCGCGAACGATGAAGAACAGCAGCGATGGCCCAAGCAAACACCCAAGCCCGGTATGAAACGTAGCCGTCAACGCCCCATAAGGCACCAACCGCCGATCCGTCGCCGCCAGCCCCGCCGTCACCCCACTCACCGTCCCGGCCAAGCCACCAAACACCATCGCCGAACGCGGGTTATCCAGGCCCATCCAGCGCGCCGCGACCGGCGTGCCGACCATCACCAGAATCGCCTTGATCAACCCGGTGGCAATCGACAGCGCCATCACATCCGAGGTCGCGCCAATCGCCGCACCGGTCACCGGCCCGACGATATAAGTCACCGCACCCGCGCCAATGGTGGTCATGCTCACCGCATCGCGATAACCAAACGCCCAGGCCATGCACGCGCCAACAATAAACGGCAGAATCGTGCCCAGCAGCAGCGCAATCACACCAATCATCCCGGCCTTCTTCGCCTCGGTCGCCTGCACTTCAAACGCCGTGGCCACAATCGCAAAGTCACGCAGCATCGCCCCGCCCATCAGGCCGATACCGGAGAACAACGTCAGATCCGCCAAGCCTTTCTGGCCACCGGTCATGGTGCCGCCGACCCACGCCAAAACCAGACCAATAACGATGGCAATCGCCGAGCCGTGAATGCGTCCGAACGTCAGGCGTTTGGACAGAACCACCGACACCCACATGATCACGCCGACAAAAGCGAATGCAGTGACCAGCCCGTTGTGTTCCAGACCTTTCTCGATGAGATCCCACATATCAGCGACCTCCTACTGGCGTGCCGACCGGGGAGATTTCCGCCGGTTCATCAGGCAATGGCTCGCCTTTATGCGTGCGGCTGATCAAGGCAATCGTGCAGCCACAAACCACCACCGAACCGATCGCCGCCAGCACCGCCACCGGACCACCGTGCAGCGCCGTGACGACGTTCTGTTGCGCCGCCATCGCGACCACCACCGGAATGTACATCGCGCCCCAGAAGCCGACGCCCATCTCGCATTCCTTGGTCATGCCGCCGCGTGTCTGCATCCACAACCGCGCGCAGATCAACAGGATCATGGCGATGCCGACCCCGCCGACATTGGATTTGACGCCCAACAACACGCCGAGCATGTCACCCATGATCACCCCTGCCAGCGTACAGATCGCGAGCAGCGCCACACCGTAAATAATCATTGTTGTAGTCCTCAAAGTGCATCGTCGAATGTTGTTTTTGTTGTTCGAAGCTTGAGTCGCGGCGGTTTAGAGTTGGCGGCTACCCTCCTCACGCAACAGCGCTTGCAGGGTGTCGAGACGCGCACTGTCGAAGGCAGTGACGGTGCCTTGTTCGAACACCCGGCGCGCCAGGCCGGTCAGTACCGCACCGGGCGGCAGTTCGATCTGTAAACGCACGCCGCGCTCATAAGCGCTTTGCACGGTGCCGCGCCAATCCACTACGCGACACATGTTGAAGGCGAGGTCGTCGCGCAGCGCTTCGACTTTGGTCACAGGCCGTGCGCGACTGCCGCTCAGGTAGGCGACCCGAGGGGTTTTCAGTTCAATTTTGGCGAAAGCTTCGGCGAGGGTTTGCGCCGGTTTTTCCAGCAATGGGCAGTGCGACGGCACGCTCACTGCCAAACGTTTTGCCAGACCAGCGCCGCGACTGCGCGCCAGTTCGGCCACGGCTTGCATCGCCTTGTCGGAGCCAGCAATCACTACTTGGTTATCGGCGTTGATGTTGGCCAGATACACTGGCAAATCCTCGCTGTGCACCTGCGCCAGCAACGTTTCGACTGTGGATAATTGCAGGCCGATGATCGCGGTCATGCCGTAGCCCTGTGGATAAGCTTGTTGCATCAACTCACCGCGCAGGCTGACCAGATGCAACGCGTCGCTGAAGCTCAGCGCACCAGCGACAACCGCTGCCGGATATGCGCCGATGGACAGGCCGGCGACGTAATCCGCCGTGAGTCCGTCCTGCAATAATTGCCGAGAAGCAGCGACTCCGGCGATCAGCAAACAGAGTTGAACCGCCCTTGTCGTGCGCAACGCATCACTGGAATCCAGCAACAAAACATCTTCGCCAAGCACATCACTGGCTTCGACCAAGGTTTCGCGAGGCAAGCGCTGCAGCATGCCCGCTTGCTGCGCGCCCTGGCCGGGAAACACCAGCAGACTGCTCACGCTGCCTGCTCCTGCGGGTTCCACGGATCAATCACCAGGCAAGCCTGATGAGCATTTTTCAGCAGCACGCGTGCCGATCCGCTGGCCCACTCGCGCAATGCGACCGCACCGAACGGCGTCTGCAACTGCATGTCGACCCGGCACACGGCCTGATCGAAAACCGCGACCAGTTTGCGTGCCTGATTACGGGTGATCAGTTGCGGCGTACGCAGAATCAGATCGAGATCACTGGCCGCGTGCATCGCGGTAAAACCACTGGCCAGTTCAAACCCGACACTGCCGCTGACACCCCAGACCCAACCGCAATCGTCGAGCATCGGCCGCAGTTGTTTGAGCGCCTGCATGACCGGCAGATCGCGCTCGCTGTCGACGTGACACAGCGCCTCCGGACTGACCCGACAGGCAATCGAATCGACCGCCATAAACGCCGCCAACCGCTGCTCGCGCAACACACCGCGCACGCCGACCGCGACAAAACCTTCTGCACTCAACGCCCGCCGCACCACCACCGGTTGCCCGGCGGCCAGCGACTCGACAGCCCACAGCGGCGCATCCGCCGGCAACTGCACCGGGGTCATGCCCCAGAGCAGGTCGTGGGCCAGAGGCGTATTCACCACTGCGCCCTCAGCAGTTCGCGAACCTTGCTGGAAGCCGCACGATTCTTCGCGCCGAGGCGATTGCTCAAGTCAGTACTGACGACATCGCCGATGGCTTGCTTCAGGCACTCGTTGACTCTCGAAAGATCCTCCACCGTCGGCTGTTCAATCTGCTGCACTGACAAGGTTTCCCAGAGCAATCCGAGGCTGGCATAACTGTCGATGTCATAAGCCATCGGCGGCACACTGGCGGCCAGCGCTTCCAGTTCTTCAACGCTGCGCAACGTCACCCGCGCCGCCGAAGCCTTGCCCATGGCATGGACCATCACGCCCGGATCACGCAGCGCGATCAAACGATTGGCCTGATAACCGTGAGCCAGAAACGCCCCGGACATCGCCTTACCGACCAACAACGCAATCACCGGATGCCCGGCCAGACGCGCACGGACATAACTGTCCGCCGCACCGGCCAGCGCCTGATGAATGCCGAGGGCCTCTTCGCGCCGACCGTAAGCCTGGCTCGGCACATCGACGATGGCGATGATCGGGCGTTTTTGCGCTTTATCACGATCAGCAGTGATCGCGTCATCCACAGCCTTGGCCAAACCCCAACCTTCGAGCAAGCCGACTTCGCCATTACGAGCACGCGGAAAACGATTGTCCGGATCAGCGACCACAGCGATAAAACGCCCCAGCTCACTGTCAGCAACCTTCAACGATGGCGGCAGCCCTTCGACCGCGACAGCGCCCGCGCCCGCGCTCAAGGCGTTGAACCAGTTCAAACCACGCAGCGAATAACCGCTCATGAGCGCTCTCCTTGATACAGATCGCGAACCACCGACGGTTCGATTTGCGGGTCAGTGTTCAGATTGCTGAGGCGTTGCAGAAACCATTCGGCGCGCTGGCTGCGCGGTTGCTTCGGCAAACCTTGCTGGAGCAATTCACCTACCTGCTGACGAATCTTCGCCACGTCATCGGCGACATACCGATCCACCAGACCACTGGCAAAACGCTGCTCGCCGCCAGTCAGGCTCCAGATGAATGGCCGGTCGCGAGAGTCGTATTCTTCGATTCCGGCTTCCTGCTCAATCACCTGCGGGCCGTTCAAACCGAGGCGTGCTTCCTGAGTCACCAGCAAATAACTGCACAGCGCCGCCGCAATCGACATACCGCCGAAACACCCAACGCTACCCGCGACCACGCCGACCACCGGTTGGTACTGCTGCAAATCGACAATCGCCGCATGAATATCAGCAATCGCCGCCAGCCCGAGATTGGCTTCCTGCAAGCGCACACCACCGGTTTCCAGCAGCAACACCGCGCGGGTCGGAATGCCTTTGCGGTTGTCTTCAGCCGCCAGTTCCAGCGCGCCGGCAATCTTCGCCCCGCCGACTTCGCCAAGGCTGCCACCCTGAAACGCGCCTTCAATCGCGGCGATGACCACCGGCAAACCGTCGAGGCTGCCCTTGGCGATCACCACGCCGTCATCGGCCTGCGGCACCACGCCCTGGCGTTCAAGCCACGGCGACATCACCCGTTGAAACGGGTCGAGCAATTCACGAAAGCTGCCGGCATCGAGCAAGGCCTTCGCCCGTTGCCGCGCACCGAGTTCGACGAAGCTGTGTTTGTTGAGCAACGCGGCGCTGTCAGTCATGGCCGATCTCCTCGAAACCTTGTTCCAGACGCAAGCGCACCACCCCCGGCGTCGCACCGAAATCGTGGATATCGATGGCCATCGCCGGCGGCGTGGTGCCGTCGAACATCCGCGCAAACAGATGCTGCCAGCGCAGCTGCGCACCGTTGACCGAGGTTTGCACATTGATGGTCAGCTTGCCGGCCAGGCCCGGTTCGATCAGCACTTCCAGATCACCCGAACCGACACAACCGACCAGCGCACGACCGCGTGGCGGCTGCCCGGCGGAGAATTCAAACGATAGGGTTTCCATCAAAACGCTCCCTGAAGGATGCCGTCGCGCTCGATGCGATCGAGCAGCAGCGTGGCGGCGAGCAAGTCGGCGGCGCCACCGGGCGAGGCATTCAATGCGATGAGTTGTTGATCGAGTTCGTGCAAGCGGCGTCGACCGCTGAGGCTGGCGCTGCCACCGGCGTCGAGCACCGCTTGCGCGCCGTGTTGCATGGCCTGCAAACCCTCTTCGCCGGCGCGGTAGAGCACGCAGGTGTCGGCCAGATTCGTCATGATTGCGAGCAAGGCGTCGAGCCGGGCGTTCTGTTCGCCGCTTGCTTGGGCACGGCTGCGTTTGAGTTGTGGCAGGCCGCGTTGCAGCACCGAAGGGAAGCCGAGCTGCGCTTCTTCACGAGCACCGCGTGCGCCGAAACGCAGGGCGACTTGGGCGCCGTGGCTCAAGGGTTTCGGCGCGTGGCGATCGTCCAGCAAGGCCAGACGTGCAGCACGCAGGGTCACGGCGTTAGCGCTGGAGGATTGCGGTTCGAGCGCAGCGGCCGTCACCAACAATCCCAACGCCCAAATTGCACCACGATGGGTGTTCACGCCGTTGGTGGTCGTGAGCATGGCTTGCTCGCCTTCACGGCCGATGCGGCCAATCGCTTCGCGCAACGTTGAATCGACTTCGCCGATTGCAACTGCCGCTTCGGCCATCTCTTTGAACGCCGGCCACAACGACAGCGCCGAAGCGTGCATCAGACCCAGGTGCAAATCGGTGTGCGCGCCGTTGCCGCGACGGTCGACCAGTGCCGGTTTCGGCGACAGATCGGCTTCGTCGATCAGCGCGTCCACCGCCAGATCGGCCAATCGATCAGCCAGAGAAAGCGGTTTCGCTTGCAGGTTAAATGCGTGCATTACCAGCTCCTGAATTTGGCGGGCGGGTTGTACAGGCCGCCGGACCACTCGACCAGATCGGCCACGCTCTTCGCCGCGAGCAGTTCGCGAGTGGCGTCGGTGCGGCGGATGCCGAGGTCTTCGGGCAAGGCGATCAGGCCTTCGCGGCGCATGCGCTCGGTATCTTTCGGGTTGTGGCGCAGGCCGATGGCGGTGACGCCCGCGACGGCGGCGATCATCGCTTGGCGCTCTTCCAGCGAGCGTGCCTTGTACAGGTAGGCGATGCCTTCTTCGGTGAGCAGGTGGGTGACGTCGTCGCCGTAGATCATGATCGGCGCCAGCGGCATGCCACTTTTCTTCGCCACTTCCACGGCGTCGAGGGTTTCGACGAAGGTCGGTTTGCCGCCCTCCTGGAAGGTCTCGACCATTTGCACCACAAGCTTTTTGCCGCGTTCGAGCATCGGTTGCTGCGAATCGTCATGACGCATATCCAGCCACGCCGGGGTGCCGTGACGCCGACCGCGCGGGTCGTGGCCCATGTTCGGCGCACCGCCGAAACCGGCGAGGCGACCACGGGTTACGGTCGAGGAATGCCCGTCGCCGTCGACCTGCAACGTCGCGCCGATGAACAGATCCACCGCGTACTGCCCGGCGAGTTGGCAGAACATCCGGTTGGAACGCAGCGAACCGTCGCGGCCGGTGAAGAACACGTCCGAGCGCGCGGCGATGTAGTTTTCCATGCCCAGTTCGGTGCCGAAGCAATGCACGCTTTCGACCCAACCGCTCTCGATCGCCGGGATCAGTGTTGGGTGCGGGTTGAGCGTCCAGTTGCGGCAGATCTTGCCTTTGAGGCCGAGGGATTCGCCGTAGGTCGGCAGGATCAATTCGATAGCGGCGGTGTTGAAACCGATGCCGTGGTTGAGCGATTGCACGTTGTGTTTTTCGTAGATGCCACGGATCGCCATCATCGCCATCAGCACGTGCACGGGCTTGATGTGCCGTGGGTCGCGGGTGAACAGCGGTTCGATGTAGAACGGCTTGTCGGCGACCACGACGAAATCGACCCATGAGGCGGGGATGTCTACGCGAGGCAGTTCGCTGACGTCGTCGACCAACTGGTTGACCTGGACGATAACAATGCCGTCGCTGAACGCGGCCGGTTCGATCAGTGCAGGGGTGTCTTCGGTGCTCGGGCCGGTGTAGATGTTGCCGGCGCGGTCGGCCATGAACCCGGCCGAGAGCACGACGTTGGGGATCAGGTCCACCACCAGTCGGGCGTAGAGTTCGATGTAGGTGTGAATCGCGCCGACTTCCAGCAGGCCGTCTTCCAGCAACTGGCTGATGCGCAGGCTCTGGGTGCCGGCGAAGGAGAAATCGAGCTTGCGGGCGATGCCGCGTTCGAACAGGTCGAGGTGCTCGGAGCGGCCGACGCTGGGCATGATCATGTGCAGGTCGTGGAGCTTTTCCGGGTCGGCTTTGGCCAGCGAGCGCGAGAGGAAGTCCGCCTGCTTCTGGTTGTTGCCCTCCAGCACTACACGGTCGCCGGGGTGGATCAACGCTTCGAGCGCGGCGACGATTTTGTCGGTGGGCAACACCACACCGTCGGCCAGCCCGCGCACCTTGTCGAGCCGGCGCTGCTTCTCATCGCGCCGCCGCGTCCAGCGCGAGTCGGGGGAAATTGTTGTTGTCATGCTCACTCCACGGGGTTCGCTGTCGTGGAGCTAAGGTAGGCGTCTGGGGTGGGGGCATCAATCAAGCATGGTGGCGAATCATTACGCTCAGAGTAATGGTCAAAAGCCCCTCACCCTAGCCCTCTCCCGGAGGGAGAGGGGACCGACCGAGGTGTCTGGCGCTATACATCGACCTGCCCCACCGAGTCGATTATGGATTCACAGCAGTATTTTCAGGTCGGCGTAACTTGTGAGCATCCCACGGTAGGCCCCCTCTCCCTCTGGGAGAGGGCTGGGGTGAGGGTCGGCTTTTAAATCACTCCGTCGGCACCAACCTATCCAACAAACGATTGACGGCCATCTCCGCCACCATCACCACCTGCGCAATTCCTTGCACAGTCTTGCGGTGCGTACCTTCCACCATTGCCGCATGGTTGTTGAGCATCACCGTGGCCGAGCCGAGGGTTTCACTGGCGTCAGCCAGCAGGGATTCGGTGTCGGCATTGGGGTTGGCCATGTACAGCGTGTTGGGGGTGTAAGGCGTGGCCATCAGATCGGCGTTGGTCGGGCCGAGGTAATGGTCGAGGGTGCGTTCGGCGGCTTCGTGGAATTTCTTCGAATCGGGGGATTCGTAGGGGGATGCCGGGTCGGTGACCGGCGGGTTTGGCGTTACTTTGAACATTTACCAGATCCTCATTTGAGCTAGCCACCGCTTCCCTACTAAAAGAAGTGGAGGCAGCTGTGCGCAGGTTAGTAGACCGGGGATCTGGGAAACCGGCGCGCCGAAGCGCCCTGTGCACAACCACCATAAAGTGCAGGTATGGAGTACCTGACTGTCTGATGAGCTATACGCCCCAAATATGACGGGCTACTAAACCCGATCACTGGAAATCAGTGACGGAATCAAGTTACGCAGCATGCCAAAGGCGCACAAGCCGGCGGATTCTGGTGCATGCGTAGGCAGCGGCGCAAGGATTTGTAGGCTAGGGAGCCGTAACACAGAGTGTCTTTAAACAGCTTGGCTAAATAGTGTTTATTACTCACAGAGATTGAGGATTTGTCTGTCGGAATTCAGCGCTGCAACCGGCGCTTTCGCGAGCAGGCTCGCTCCCACAGGGGGGCTGTGTCGTCCGCAAAATCCGGGATCACTGGAGATCCATTGTGGGAGCGAGACTGCTCGCGAAGAGGCAAGCCGAAGCACCGCAAGTTCTGGATCAGCCCGCCGATGATCGTTCCCACGCTCTGCGTGGGAACGCCTCAACGGACGCTCTGCGTTCGGCTTTTTGGGACGCGGAGCGTCCCTGGCTGCATTCCTTTGCTGCGCGTGGGAACGATCAACCGTGACCAATGGATCAGTCAGTGGGCACCAACCTATCCAACAATCGATTGACCGCCATCTCCGCCACCATCACCACCTGCGCAATTCCTTGCACAGTCTTGCGGTGCGTACCTTCCACCATTGCCGCATGGTTGTTAAGCATCACCGTGGCCGACCCGAGGGTTTCGCTAGCATCAGCCAGCAGGGATTCGGTGTCGGCATGGGGGTTGGCCATGTACAGCGTGTTGGGGGTGTAAGGCGTGGCCATCAGATCGGCGTTGGTCGGGCCGAGGTAATGGTCGAGGGCGCGTTCGGCGGCTTCGTGGAATTTCTTGGAGTCGGGGGATTCGTAGGGGGATGCGGGATCTGCAAGCGGGGGGTTAGGCGTAGGTTTAATCATCTTCAGGTTCCGAAATTAAGCTGGAACCGCTTCTCTGCTAAAAGAAGGGGTGGCAGCTGAACGCAGGTTAGCAGACCGGGGAACCTAAGGAAGCCGGCGCGCCGAAGCGCCCTGCGCACAGCCGCCATCGAATGCAGGCGTTGAGCCTGACGATGATGTATGTGCACCCTTAGATTAACCACGGGCTGCTAAACCCGATCACTGGAAATCAGTGACGGAATCAAGTTACGCAGCATGCCCAAGGCGCACAAGCCGGCGGATTCTGGTGCATGCGTAGGCAGCGGCGCAAGGATTTGTAGGCTAGGGAGCCGTAACACCGGGTGTCTTTAAACAGATGTGCCTGGATGCGTTTATTGCGCTGCGGGGATTGAGGATTTGTCTGTCGGATTTTGGTGGATGCCGCAGGCGCTATCGCGAGCAGGCTCACTCCTACAGGGGAATGCATTCCAAATGTAGGAGTGAGCCTGCTCGCGATGAGGCCAGTCAGGCCAATGAAAATTCTGAATCAGTGGATCAGCCCAGCATCCACCAACAACTTCTCCAACCCCAACAAATCCGGCACCTTCGCCACCTGCTCCCCGACCTGCACCGCCGCCTGCTCCAGCGCACACAACGGCACATCGACATAACTCAACTGGCTATCAAGCTTGTACGACCGCGGAATCCCCTGCACCAGCAGGGCAATGAACTTCAACTCCGGCAACCCGCCCAGCGCATTCAAAATCACGATCCGCGCGCGCTCGCCAATGACGATTTTCTGCCCGCACGCCGACTCGAAACTCAGCAGCGGAATCTGCCGCTCGCGCCACTTCACGCGCCCCAGGTACCACGGCGGCGTGTCCAGATCGAAGGCGCTGGCCTGGTAATCAATCAACTCAGCGACAGCGACGTTAGGCAGGATCAAATTACGATCCGCCAATGGCAGCAGCAACCCGGTCAGTTGGCTGCTGCGCTGATTGTGCCGGCGCTCATGCATGTTTCTTGCTCCACTGGGCAATGCTTTCAAGCAGCACCGACTCTTGATACGGCTTGCCGAGGTAGTCGTTAACGCCGATGGCCATCGCGCGGTCGCGGTGTTTCTGCCCGGTGCGCGAGGTGATCATGATGATCGGCAGGTGTTGCAGGCGTTCGTCATTGCGCACCTGGGTGGCGACTTCGAAGCCGTCCATGCGCGGCATTTCGATGTCGAGCAGCATCAGGTCAGGCATGTGTTCTTCCAGGAGCAGCATGGCGTCGACACCGTCCTTGGCGGTCAGCACGTTCATGCCGTGGCGTTCGAGCAAACGGCTGGTGACCTTGCGCACGGTGACCGAGTCGTCGACCACCATCACCAGCAGCGGTTTGTGCGGTTCGCTGTCGATCTCCGGCAGCGTCGGCGCCTGCACAACCCGCGCCTGCATCGCCCGAATCGGCGCGAGCAGATCGAGAATCAGCACCACCCGGCCATCGCCAAGAATCGTCGCCCCGGACACGCCCTGCACCGCCGCGAATTGCGCGCCAAGGCTTTTGACCACGATCTCGCGGGTGCCGGCCATGGTATCCACCAGCACCGCGATGCGCCGGTCGTTGTAGTGCACCAGCAGCACCGGCAACGGCAGGTTCTGCCCCAGCAGTTTCGGTCGTGGCGCGGTTTTCAGCAGTTCGCCGAGGTAGCACAGTTCATAGGTCTGGCCGCCGTACTGGTAACGCGGCGGATCAACCCGGAAGTGCCCTTCCAGGTCATTCGGCAACACGCGAACGATGCCTTCGATGGTGTTCAGCGGGATCGCATATTGATCCTCACCGCACTGCACCATCAGCGCACGGTTGACCGACACGGTGAACGGCAGCCGAATGCGGAAATGCACGCCCTGCCCCGGCACCGAGTCGATGCTCATGCTGCCGCCGAGTTGCCGCACTTCTTCGTGCACCACGTCCATGCCGACGCCACGTCCGGAAATCTGCGTGATTTTTTCGGCGGTCGAGAATCCCGGCTGCAGGATGAACTGCAACACGTCGCGGTCGCTGATCTCGGCATTCGGTGCGAGCAATCCACGCTTGATTGCTTTGCGCCGCACGGCTTCCAGCGGCACCCCGGCACCGTCATCGCGAATGTCGAAAACGATGTCACCGCCCTCGCGCGACAGATCGAGGCTGATCTGACCTTGCGCCGGTTTACCCGCCGCCAGCCGCACTTCGGCGGACTCCAGACCGTGGTCGACGGCGTTGCGCAGCATGTGTTCCAGCGGCGCGGCCATACGTTCGAGGACGTTGCGATCCATCTCGCCTTCAGCGTTGCCAATGACGAAGGCGACGTCTTTGTTCAGCTCTTCAGCGACCTGACGGACGATGCGTTTGAGGCGCGGCAACATGCGCTCGAACGGCACCATGCGCGTGCGCATCAGGCCTTCCTGCAATTCGGTGTTGATGCGGCCCTGTTGCTGCAACAGGTTCTCGGCGTCGTGATTGCGGCGGTCGAGGGTTTCCTTGAGATCGAGCAAGTCGGAGGCGGATTCGAACAGCGCCCGCGACAGTTGCTGCAACTGCGAATGGCGATCCATTTCCAGCGGATCGAATTCTTCGTAGCCGAGACGTTCGGCATCGACTTGCTGACGGCTGAGAATCCGCCCTTGGGTTTCAGTATCGAGGCGGCGCAACTGATCACGCATGCGTTCGATGGTGGTTTCCATCTCGTTCAGCGCGATCTGCGCGTCGTTGACTTGCTGTTCGATACGACCACGGAAGATCGAGGTTTCGCCGGCCAGATTGACCAGTTCATCAAGCAGTTCGGCGGAGACCTTGACCATGTCCGCGCCCGCTTCGGCGGTCGGTGGCGCCGCGTCAGTCTTGACCGGCACAGGTAGCACTGGCGGCGTTTCTACCGTCACCGGATGGCTGAAATTCTGGATCGCGTTGATCAGCCGATCGGCCGGTGGACACGGTTGCCCGGCGCGCACGCCATCGAGCATTTGCGCCAAGCGATCATGCCCGCGCTGCACCAGCGCAAACAGCTCCGCCGACGGCTGCAAAGCGCCGCTGGAAAGACTTTCGTAAAGGTATTCCAGCTCATGGGCGAGGTCTCCGATCGGGCCGATCTCGACCATCCGCGCGCCACCCTTGAGGGTGTGCAGATCGCGCAGCAGGGTTTCCACTTCCTGACGATTGCCCGGCTCCGCCTGCCAGCGCAGCAGCGCGGAGCCAGAGTTTTCGATGATGTCGAAACCTTCTTCGAGGAAGATCTCCATCAGCTCCGGGTCGTGGCCAGCGCTGTCGTGCTCGGCTATTGCTGGCGGCGCTTCGGCGACACTGTGGCCCTGACGTAGCTGACGAATCGTGTCGATCAGATCCTGCGCCGGGGTCAGCGGCTGATGGTTTTGCAACTGATCAAGCATCAACGCCAAGCGGTCATGGCTCTTGAGCAGCAAACGCCCCAGGCTTTCGCTGTAGTGGTAGCGACGATCGACCAAGCCTTCGTAAAGGCTTTCCAGCTCCTGGGCCAGATCGCCAATGGCCTCGACTTCAGCCATCCGCGCGCCGCCCTTGAGCGTATGCAAATCCCGTTGCAACGAGGACAGTGGCGCTGTGTTGTCCGGGTCGCTGAGCCAGCGCTGCAAGGCTTGGCCTGAGCTGTCGAGAATGTCCACGGCCTCTTCAAGGAAGATCTCGACGATCTCGTCATCGGGCTCAAGCGCGGTTGCCTTTTGCTGCAACTCGGCGGTGGCGCTGCCCAGTTCACGGATGCTCAAGGTGCGGCTGCCATCGCTTCGAATCAGGCCCATGGAAGAAGGATCGAGGCTCTGATCGAGCAGATCATGCAACGCCCGAATCCGCTCTGGCTGCGGCGTGACTTCCTGACCGGCAGCCAGTTCATCGAGCATGTTGATCAGCGCTTCATGGGCGTTCTGCGCTTCGCGGAAAAACTGTTCGCTGACCGCCAGACTGCTTTCTTCCACCGCGCCATACAGGTCGAGCAAGGCTTCGCACAACACATCGACTGGCAGCAGATCGGCCAGATGCGCGCCTTCGCCAAGGGTGGTCAGTTCATCCAGCAGCGCGCTGAGTTCCTGACGCTCGCCGGGGTGTTGCTGCCAGCGCTGCAACAGGCTCTCCGCATCGAGCAGGATGTCCATGCCCTGGGCGAGGAAGTTATTGATCAGTTGCGGATCGCGCTTGATCCGCAGGCCGGTATTGGGCGCATCGAGGATCGACGCCAGACGCTCGGCGAGCAGGGTTTCCGAGCGTTTGATCAGCGACTGTGCACCGACAATCGGCGCCAGCGGATCATGCTTGAGCTGACGCAGGCCGACGCGGAACAGGCCCTCGGCTTCGAGCAGCAATTCCACTTCGTCGAGGTCCAGCGGCAACTGATGCGCCTTGAACTCGCGGGCCAGTTGATCGAGCGGTGCAGCGAGTTCGGCAATCGGCAATACGCCGGCCATCGAGGCGCTGCCCTTGAGCGTATGCAAGGCGCGCTGCAACTCGTCGCTGCCTTGCAACGGTACGTGTTCGGCGGCCTGATCGAGAAAACGGTTGAGGCTGGCGAGGTGCGTTTCGGCTTCGTTGCGGAAGATCTCCAGCAACAACGGATCGAGCGCCGCCACATCGTCGACGTCTTCGGCCGCCAGTGGTTCGTCACCCTTGGCCAAGGCATGTGCGCGGGCAGCAAGTTGGTCGACATCGCTGCGTTGACGTTGGCTGTTGGTGGCAAATTCGTTGATCAGTTCCGGCAGCAACAGCACCGTGTCGGTAAGCAGTTGCTGCACCACCGAACCGGGTTCGACGCTTTGTTCGAGCACGCGGTTGAGCAGGTTTTCCACCGCCCAGGCCAGCTCGCCGAGGATCAGCGCACGGACCATGCGCCCGCTGCCCTTCAAGGTGTGGAAGGCGCGGCGCAGTTCAGTCAGCGCGTCGCGATCCTGCGGGTTGGTGGTCCAGCGCGGCAGGTATTCGTGGAGGACTTCGAGGACTTCGTCGGTCTCTTCGAGGAACACTTCGCGCAATTCGTCGTCGACCGGTTCTTCATCGGCCGGTGGCGGCATCAGGCTGCCGGGGGTGATCAGCGCTGGCGGGTTAACCGCAGAAACCGGGCTGGCCAGAACGTCGGCCAGCGACTGTACGGTTTCCGGATCATCGAGCGCCTGCATGTCCTGCATCACCAGCGCTTCGCTGGGGCTAAGCACGTCTTCGAGCACGGGCACATGCGGCTCATTTGGAAAGAAACCCAGACTCGCAAGAGACTTCTGCGCGACATCCAGCAACTGCTCGCTCGGCGCCTGCGGATCGTCGCTCAGACGTTCGAGGTAATACTCGAGGCTGCTGATGACATCGGCCAGATGATCAAGTTGTTCCCAGCCCGGCTCATGCGGATCAAGCAGCAAATGCTCGCGGATAAAACCGTTGCAGGCTTCGACCAGACTCGCCGCGCGGTTCAACGGAATCATCGCCAGCGCACCGCGCACCTGAGTCAGCAGCGCCGGCAACGGTTGCAGGTGCTGGCGATCCCAATCGGCGTCGATGTAGTCGACGATCATGTCCTTGGCCTGTTGCAGGCAGATGCGTGCTTCCTTGATGACGATCTGATGGATCTGCGTCAGGTCGGTGGTCGGCAGGCGCGAATCTTCCGGGCTTTCCGGCTCGACGGTGCCGACCATTCCGGCCAGTGTCGCTTCGACGTAAAGCAGCGCACCGGCAACGTCCATCAGGATCGCGTCATTCGGTTCGCGCTGGCCTTGGGCAAGGCTGAGCACCACGGCCAATTGATCGATGATGACTTTGCGCGGTTGGCCAAAACCGAGCACGGCCAACGTGTCGGCGATTTGCCGCAGCGGTGCCAGCAAGCTCTCCAGATCCGAGGTGTGCTGGCGGTCGCTGCGCACGAACAGGTCGAGGCGTTCCTTGACCCGCACCAGCTCTTCGCACAGCGCCGACAGCACCGAGCGCATCGCATCGCGGTCGGGGCCGGCCAGGCGCGCGCGTTCTTCGTCGACCATCGCGCTGTCGGGCAACGCGTCGTCCAGCGAGTAGCGATCTTTCATGGTCAGCATCTGCCCGGTGGGATGTTCGGCTTTGGCAATATAGAACAACAGGCTTTTCAGCAGCTCCGCCGGGGGCGCTTGGTTGAGGCCGGTCATGCCTTGCTCGAGCAAGCGCTTGAGCTCTTTGTCGGCGTCCTTGAACAGGCTACGCAGCGCCGGGCTGTTGGCAATCACGCCCTCGCGCATGCCTTCGACCAGCGCTGAGGCGACTTGCCACAACGGGCTCAGGGGCGCATCGCCGCTCAGCGCTTCGAGGCGGGTGAAGACTTTCGCCAGATAATCAAGGTGCGTCTGGTCATCCTGCTCGCGCAGCAAACCGACCAGGGCCATTTGCAGCATCTGCCGTAATTTGCGCAGCACGTTCGGCAGTTCTGCCGGTTCCAGCAGTGCCAGCGCTTGCGCGTTCAATGGCGCCAGCTCGGGCAGTTGCGGGCTGAACAGACTGGTTTCCGAGAGCAGGCTTTCGCCCCGAGCGCTGCGCAAATCGTTGATCAGCGGCAGCACCACCAATGGCAAATCACGCCGGGCGCTCTGCACGCGGTCGAGGTAGATCGGCAATTGCCCGAGGGCTTGCAGTAACAGGTGCAGCGCTTCGTCGCGATGGCTGACGCGCTCGTGCTGCAAGGCTTCGACCAGATGTTCCATTTCTTCGGCGAGCAACGCTGCGCCGTAGAACTCGACCATCTGCAGGCTGCCGTGGACCTGATGGATGTATGCCAGGCACTCGTCCAGCCCCGGGAAGGCCTGCGGATCGTCGAGCACGGCTTCAATCGCCTGATGCGCCTGTCTCAGCGTTTCGGCAATTTCGCCTTTGACCCATTCGAGGGCCACGTAGTCATGCCGGTCACCCATAACCGCTCCGATCACACTTTTTCCGCCGCCGGCAAGGTGAAGCCGGACACCGAACGGCGTAACTGACTGGCCATTTTCGCCAGGTTACCGATGCTTTCCGCAGTGGCCGTGGAGCCGGACGAGGTCTGCGAGGTGATCTGCTGGATCACGTTCATCGTCAGGGAAATCTGCCCGGCCGAGGACGTCTGCTGCTGCGCGGCGTTGGAGATGCTCTGAATCAGCGCCGCGAGGGTCTTCGATACGCCTTCGATTTCTTCCAGGGCCACACCGGCATCCTGCGCCAGTCGCGCGCCGCGCACCACTTCGGTGGTGGTTTGCTCCATGGAAATCACGGCTTCATTGGTGTCGGTCTGAATCGCCCGCACCAGCGTTTCGATCTGCCGGGTAGCAGCGGACGAGCGTTCGGCCAGTCGCTGCACTTCGTCGGCGACCACGGCAAAACCGCGCCCGGCATCACCGGCCATCGACGCCTGAATTGCCGCATTGAGGGCGAGGATGTTGGTCTGGTCGGCAATGTCGTCGATCAGGCTGACGATGTCGCCGATTTCCTGCGACGACTCGCCGAGACGCTTGATGCGTTTGGCGGTGTCCTGGATCTGTTCGCGAATGTTGTCCATGCCGTGGATGGTGTTGTGCACCACCTCGTTGCCCTTGTTGGCGATTTCCACGGAGCGCTCGGCTACCGCTGAAGACTCGGCGGCGTTGGCCGAGACCTGATCGATGGATTCGGCCATGTCACTGATCGCCGTCGACGCTTCGGAAATCTGCTGGGCCTGATGCTCCGAGGCCTGGGCCAGATGCATGGCGGTGGCCTGGGTTTCCTGCACCGCTGCGGCGACCTGGCCGGCGGTGAGGTTGATGGTCGCAACCAGATCGCGCAGTTGGTCGACGGAGTAGTTGATCGAGTCGGCGATGGTACCGGTGAAGTCTTCGGTCACCGAGGCGGTCACGGTAAGGTCACCATCGGCGAGGTCTTCGATTTCATCGAGCAGGCGCATGATCGCGTTCTGATTGCGCTCGTTCTTCTCGGCGGTTTCACGCAACTGACGATTGGTTTCCCGGACCATCACCAGACCGATAAGGATGATCGAGGCCAGCGCCAGCAAACCGAGGACGTAGCCACCGATGGTGTCGGTATTGCGTCCGCCGGCAAGGTTTTCGAAGCGAGTCGCCAGGTGCGAGGCTTCGTCGAGCAGGGTTTGCGAGAGGCTGAAGATGTTGCTCGCCGATTCACGGACCTTGAACAGCTCCGGCGAGGTTTCGAGGATTTCATCGACGGAGCCGGAGACAAACTGGAACAGCTCGGAGATTTCGCTCAAACGCGCACGAGCGTCGCGGTCTTCGACCTGGCTGATTTTCAGCGCCGGGTTACCTTGCAGCATGCCGTTGAGCACTTGGCCGAAACGGGTGGCGTCGCGGCCGAAGGCATCGGCGGCTTGCTGGGAGTTTTCGTCGCCGGCGAGCACGGTGTTGACCGCGCCGAGAATGCGTTCGGCCAGCAGCGACTGACGCTGGGCCATCGCTACTTGCGCGGCCGGGGCACCACGCTGGAGGAGGATTTCGACGACTTTTTCGTATTCGATCTGCAACTGCGGCACGGTTTCGGCCAGGGTCGCGGCGACCTGATGCAACGACAGCACGGTCTGTTCGCTGGAGAGGATGGCGTCGGTGTTTTTCAGCAGGCGCTCCCAATCCAGCTGCACGGCACGCATTTCCGGGCGCACGGTGGCGGGTGCCGGCGGCAGGCCGGTGGCCGGGTCGCCTTTTTTCAGGTAACCCCAGCGCTGGGCGAAATCGTTGCGCGCATCGCTGAGCAACTTGAACGCGGCCGCCTTGCCGGCGGCGGCTTCGGTAGCGTTTTTGGCAATGCGTTGCGAGAGCACACGCAGCTCACCGGCGTGGCCGATGTACTGTTTGTCGTAGTTCGCCTGGGTGTTGAGGTAAGCGAAGTTGGCGAACAGCAGCATGATGAACACGATCAGTGCGATGAACAGCACGATGATCTGCGAGCGACTGCGCGATCCTTCCGCTGGCTTGCCTGTTTTTGCTTTTGTCATCGGTCCTCGCCCTTAACCCACACCTTTGAGGCCTGCTGCAATCCCTGTGGGAGCGAGCCTGCTCGCGAAAGCGCTGGGTCAGCCAATATTTATCTTGCCTGACACGCCCTCTTCGCGAGCAGGCTCGCTCCCACAGGGGACGGTGTTGAATCTGTTATATCGCGACGCTCATGAACACCGGGGATTTGGCCAGGGCAAACAGGCTGAACACCCGCCAGTTCTGCTCGCGCCGAAAATAGCCTTTGACGAACTCGGCCTTGGAGCCCTGGCGCTTGCTGATCGAGATCGGTTCGAAGCTGTCCTGTTCAAAGTGCTGCAAGCCAATGACCTCATCGACCATCAACCCGGCAAACACATCGCCATGCTCGACCACCAACACCCGCCGCTGTTTACGCAACGGCGACAGCTCATGGCCGAAGAAACCGCACAGATCCATGATCGGCAACAGCCGCCCGCGCAGGTTAGCCACGCCTTTGACCCACGGCTTGACCCCGGGCAACTGGGTGAAGCGCGGTTCGTGCAGCACTTCGCTGACTTCGCCCATCGGCGCCACATACCAATGCTCGCCGAGGCGAAAGCCGATACCGCTCCAGCGATCCTGGCGCGCCGCTTGCGACGGCAGGTCCGCCGCCAGCAAGCGGCAGCGCTGGTCGATTTGCCAGAGCAGTTCGAACGCGGTCAGCGACTCGCTCATGGTCGCGCGATCAACCGTTCAGCACGTTGTTCAGGGTCTTGATCAGGGTGTCTTCGTCGACCGGTTTGGTCAGGTAATCCTTGGCGCCCTGGCGGGTGCCCCAGACCTTGTCGGTTTCCTGATCCTTGGTGGTGATGATGATCACCGGGATGTGTCCGGTTTCCGGGTCTTTGGTCAGTTGACGAGTCGCCTGAAAACCATTGAGGCCGGGCATGACGATGTCCATCAATACCGCGTCGGGTTTTTCCTGACGGGCCAGGGCCACGCCGTCGGCGCCGTTTTCGGCCTTCAGCACTTCATGGCCGTGCTTTTCGAGCATGCCGGTGAGTTTGTACATTTCAGTCGGCGAATCATCGACGATCAGGATACGTGCCATGGTTTTCCCCATTTTTCTTGTCGACGCGCGGCCCGCTGGCCGAGCGTCACTGTACGTGTCTTACTGCGGCAAAACGGCGGCGAAGCCCGGTACGTGGGCCTGGATCGCGTTGAGCAGTTCTTCCTTGCTGAAAGGCTTGGTCAAAAATTGATCAGAGCCGACAATCCGCCCCTTGGCCTTGTCGAACAGCCCGTCACGCGATGACAGCATGATCACCGGCGTGGCCTTGAACGCACTGTTGTTCTTGATTAAAGCGCAGGTCTGATAACCATCCAGACGCGGCATCATGATGTCGACAAAAATGATCCCGGGATGGTTGTCGGCGATCTTCGCCAAAGCGTCGAAACCGTCGATCGCCGTGATTACTTCGCACCCGACATTCTTCAACAAGGTTTCGGCGGTGCGACGAATCGTTTTCGAGTCGTCGATCACCATGACCTTCAAGGCGCTGGACTGCTGTTCCATAAGAGGGCTCTACCGTCGCCTTTGCGAATCAAATTGTCCGTTTTGCGATGACTGATGGCTGGAAACCCTTGATGCTCAAGGGCCAGCACGGCATGGCAGCCTTTTTAGCACAGTCTCCAGATGCAATCTATCGACGGGTTTTTCCTTGACCGAAAACCCGCCCGGCGCCACTCTGGCGGCACTTTTTCAATACCGATCCGGTAGCCAATTTTCGAGGAAAACCCAATGAGCGTTCGCGTCGGGATTGTCATGGACCCTATCGCCAGCATCTCCTATAAAAAGGATAGCTCGCTGGCCATGCTGCTGGCCGCGCAGAAGCGCGGCTGGGAACTGTTCTATATGGAACAACGCGACCTGTATCAGGGTGAAGGTCAGGCCCGGGCGCGGATGAAGCCGCTGAAAGTCTTCGCCAACCCGGAAAAATGGTTCGAACTGGACGCCGAGCAGGACAACCTGCTGAGCGATCTCGACGTGATCCTGATGCGCAAGGATCCGCCGTTCGACATGGAGTTCGTCTACTCCACCTACCTGCTCGAACAGGCCGAAACCGCTGGCGTGCTAGTGGTGAACAAGCCGCAGAGCCTGCGCGACTGCAATGAAAAGCTGTTCGCCACGCTGTTCCCGCAGTGCACACCGCCAACCATTGTCAGCCGTCGCGCCGATGTGCTGCGTGAATTCGCCGCGAAACACGGCGACGTGATCCTCAAGCCGCTGGACGGCATGGGCGGCACTTCGATCTTCCGTCACCGCCCGGGCGACCCGAACCTCTCGGTGATTCTGGAAACCCTGACCGCCCTCGGTGGCCAGCAGATCATGGGCCAGGCTTACCTGCCGGCAATCAAGGACGGCGACAAACGCATTCTGATGATCGACGGCGAGCCGGTGGATTACTGCCTGGCGCGGATTCCGGCGCAGGGCGAAACCCGTGGCAACCTCGCTGCCGGTGGACGTGGCGAAGCGCGCCCGCTGACTGACAAGGATCGCTGGATTGCTGCACAGGTCGGCCCGACCTTGCGTGAGAAAGGCCTGCTGTTCGTCGGTCTCGACGTGATCGGTGAAAGCCTCACCGAAATCAACGTCACCAGCCCGACCTGCATCCGTGAAATCGACAACGCCTTCGGCACCGACATCGGCGGCATGTTGATGGATGCAATCGCCAAGAAGCTGCAGGCCGCCGGCAAAATGCCACAAGCTTGATGCACGTCACATGCAGTCTGTCGCTTGAAGCGTGAAGCCCAAGGCGTGAAACCAACATTGCGTTATCATGCGCAGCCTCTGAAAAACGCGATGTTGGTTTTCTTGTCATGACCCTCCCGTCCGATCTGCCCGCAGAACTCGCCCACCGTGGCGTGCGCCCGGCCGATCGCCTCGGTTTTACCCTGTTTCTCGCAGCGCTGATCCACTTGGCGCTGCTGCTCGGCGTCGGCTTCACGATGGTCGAGCCCAAGCAGATCAGCAAAACCCTGGAAATCACCCTCGCCACCTTCAAAAGCGAAAAGAAGCCAGAGAAGGCTGACTTTCTCGCCCAAGAGCATCAGGAAGGCAGCGGCACGCTGGACAAGAAGGCGATCCCCAAGACCACTGAGGTCGCGCCGTTCCAGGACAATCAGGTCAAGAAAGTCACGCCGCCACCGGCCGCCAAACCGGAAGTGCAGGAAGCTGCGCCGAAGGCTGCAGTGACTACGGTTGCACCAAAGCCGAAAAAGGCGCCGACCAAAAAAGAAGAAAGCAAGACCGAGGTCAAGCCGACGGTTGATGCGCCGGAATTCGACAGCTCGCAGCTGTCCAGTGACATCGCCAGCCTTGAAGCCGAACTGGCCAAGGAACAACAGCTGTACGCCAAGCGTCCGCGTATTCACCGCTTGAGCGCGGCATCGACCATGCGCGACAAGGGTGCCTGGTACAAGGACGACTGGCGCAAGAAGGTCGAGCGGATCGGCAACCTCAATTACCCCGAGGAAGCACGGCGCAAGCAGATCTACGGCAATTTGCGCCTGATGGTTTCGATCAATCGCGACGGTTCGCTGTATGAAGTGCTGGTGCTGGAATCGTCCGGGCAGCCGCTGCTGGATCAGGCGGCGCAGCGTATCGTCCGACTGGCGGCACCGTTTGCCCCGTTTACCGGGGACTTGTCGGATATCGACCGTCTGGAAATCATTCGTACCTGGAAATTCGCCCGGGGCGACAAGCTCTCGAGCAATTGAATACACCGCAAATCCCCTGTGGGAGCGAGCCTGCTCGCGAATGCGGTGTGTCATTCAACATTGATGTGACTGATCCACCGCTTTCGCGAGCAGGCTCGCTCCCACATTGGATCGGTGTGTCACCTGCATCTCCAGCTTGTCAGTTTGCCCCCCGAACGCCACACTAGCGCACATGAAAAACGTCAGCCCCAGCTACCTCAAGCATCAATTCCTGATCGCCATGCCACACATGGCCGACCCGAACTTTGCCCACACCTTGACCTACATCGTCGAGCACACGGCCAATGGCGCTATGGGGATTGTGGTCAACCGGCCGCAAGAGCTGAATCTGGCCGACATCCTTGAGCAGCTGCGCCCGGACATCGACCCGCCAGCACTCTGCCAACACGTACCGATCTTTATCGGCGGGCCGGTGCAGACCGATCGCGGTTTTGTCCTGCATCCAGCGGGGAAAACCTTCCAGGCCACCGCGCAGCTGGACGGCGATCTGGCCCTGTCGACTTCGCAGGATGTGCTGTTCGCCATCGCGGACGGCGTCGGCCCGGCGAAAAGCCTGATTGCCCTCGGTTACGCCGGATGGGAAGCCGGGCAGCTGGAAGCGGAACTCGCCGACAACGCCTGGCTGAACTGCCCGTACGACGCCGATATCCTGTTCAACACCAGCAGCGAACTGCGTCTTGAAGCGGCGGCCAGGCATTTGGGGATCAACCTCAGCCTGCTGACCAGCCAGGCAGGTCACGCCTGATGGCCCTGCGCCTGATTCTCGGCTTCGACTACGGCACCAAACAGATCGGCGTCGCGGTCGGCCAGGTGATTACTGGCCAGGCCCGTGAGCTGTGCACCTTGAAGGCACAAAACGGTGTGCCGGACTGGAACCAGGTCGAAGCCCTTATAAAAGAATGGAAGCCCGACGCCGTGGTCGTCGGCCTGCCGCTGAACATGGACGGCACGCCGAGCGAAATGTGCCTGCGCGCGGAAAAATTCGCCCGCCGCCTCAATGGCCGCTTCAACGTGCCCTTCTATACCCACGACGAACGCCTGACCACCTTCGAGGCCAAGGGCGAGCGTCTGGTCCGTGGCGGCCAAAAGGGCAGTTACCGCGACAACCCGGTGGACGCCATCGCCGCCGCTCTGCTGTTGCAGGGCTGGCTCGATGAAAACACTGCATTGTTTGAATCCTGACAAGCGCTTCGGCGCTTTTCTTTTGAGTGAAAAACCGAGTCGTGTCCAAGGACCCGACTCGCCCCCAACAAGGAGCAACCATGAGCCTGCCAAATCCCGCCGATCTGATCAGCCAGATGGCGACCCGCCTCAAGGCGCACCTTGCCCAGCGTGAAATCACTGAACCGCGTTACATCGGCATTCGCACCGGCGGCATCTGGGTCGCGCAGGCCTTGCTCAAGGAACTGGGCAGCGACGCGCCACTGGGCACGCTGGATGTTTCTTTCTACCGCGACGACTTCAGCCAGAACGGCCTGCACCCGCAAGTGCGCCCGTCCGCCCTGCCCTTCGAGATCGAAGGCCAGCATCTGGTGCTGATCGACGACGTATTGATGAGCGGCCGTACCATCCGCGCCGCCATGAACGAATTGTTCGACTACGGCCGCCCGGCCAGCGTGACCCTGGTCTGCCTGCTCGACCTCGACGCCGGCGAGCTGCCGATCCGCCCGAACGTGGTCGGCGCGACGCTGTCGCTGGCCGCACATGAACGGGTGAAGCTGTCGGGCCCCGAGCCGCTGACGCTCGAACTGCAAGACTTCAACCTTTAATCCGCCCTATTGAGAGTCCCCTTCGCGATGACGCCTCTAGATACCAAGCGCCCGCTGCAGCTCAATGATCAGGGCCAGCTGCGCCACTTCCTCTCGCTCGACGGCCTGCGCCGCGAGTTGCTGACGGAAATCCTCGACACTGCCGACTCGTTTCTAGAAGTCGGTGCCCGGGCGGTGAAGAAAGTCCCGTTGCTGCGCGGCAAGACCGTGTGCAACGTGTTCTTCGAAAACTCCACGCGCACCCGCACCACCTTCGAACTGGCGGCCCAGCGGCTGTCGGCGGACGTGATCACCCTGAACGTGTCGACCTCGTCGGCGAGCAAGGGTGAAACCCTGCTCGATACCCTGCGCAACCTCGAAGCCATGGCCGCCGACATGTTCGTCGTGCGCCACGGTGATTCCGGTGCCGCGCACTTCATCGCCGAGCATGTTTGCCCGCAAGTGGCGATCATCAACGGCGGCGACGGCCGTCACGCCCACCCGACGCAGGGCATGCTCGACATGCTCACCATCCGTCGGCACAAGGGCGGCTTTGAAAACCTCTCGGTGGCCATCGTTGGCGACATCCTGCACTCGCGGGTTGCGCGCTCGAACATGCTCGCGCTGAAGACCCTCGGTTGCCCGGACATCCGCGTAATCGCGCCGAAAACCCTGCTGCCGATCGGCATCGAGCAATACGGCGTGAAGGTCTACACCGACATGACCGAAGGCCTGAAAGACGTCGACGTGGTGATCATGCTGCGCCTGCAGCGGGAACGCATGACCGGCGGCCTGCTGCCGAGCGAAGGCGAGTTCTACCGCCTGTTCGGCCTGACCACCGCGCGTCTGGCCGGGGCCAAACCCGATTGCATCGTCATGCACCCGGGGCCGATCAACCGCGGGGTGGAGATCGAGTCCGCAGTGGCCGATGGCCCGCACTCGGTGATCCTCAATCAGGTGACCTACGGCATCGCGATTCGTATGGCCGTGTTGTCCATGGCCATGAGCGGGCAAACCGCCCAGCGCCAATTCGAGCAGGAGAACGCCCAGTGAAGCTCAGCATTCTCGGCGCACGCGTCATCGATCCAAGCAGCGGCCTGGATCAAATCACCGACATTCACGTTGAAGCCTGCAAGATCGTCGCCCTCGGCGCGGCCCCGGCGGGTTTCACGGCAGTAGAAACCATTGATGCCCAAGGCCTTGTCGCCGCTCCGGGCCTCGTTGATCTGAACGTAGCCCTGCGCGAGCCGGGCTATAGCCGCAAAGGCTCGATCATCAGCGAAACCCGCGCAGCGGCCGCCGGTGGCGTGACCAGCCTGTGCTGCCCGCCGAAAACCAAACCGGTGCTAGACACCTCCGCTGTCGCCGAACTGATCCTCGACCGCGCACGCGAAGCCGGCAACACCAAAGTGTTTCCGATTGGGGCACTGAGCAAAGGTCTGGACGGCGAGCAACTGGCTGAGCTGGTTGCGTTGCGCGATGCCGGTTGCGTGGCCTTCGGCAACGGTCTGGAGAGTTTCCGCAACACCCGCACCCTGTGCCGGGCGCTGGAATATGCGGCGACGTTCGACCTGACGGTGATTTTCAACTCGCAGGATCATGATCTGGCCGAAGGTGGTTTGGCTCACGAAGGCGCGGTTGCCAGTTTCCTCGGTCTGCCGGGGATCCCGGAAACCGCTGAAACCGTGGCCCTGGCCCGGGATCTGTTGCTGGTCGAGCAGACTGGCGTGCGTGCGCATTTCAGTCAGTTGACCAGTGCTCGCGGTGTTGCCCTGATCGCTCAGGCGCAGGCGCGTGGTTTGAAGGTGACGGCGGACGTGGCGCTGTATCAGCTGATTCTGACCGACGAAGCGCTGATCGACTTCAGCAGCCTGTATCACGTGCAACCGCCGCTGCGTACGCGTGCTGACCGTGATGGTCTGCGTGAAGCGGTGAAGTCCGGCGTGGTTTCGGCGATTTCCAGCCATCACCAACCGCACGAACGTGACGCCAAACTGGCACCGTTCGGCGCGACCGAACCGGGCATCAGCAGTGTTGAGTTGTTGCTGCCATTGGCGATGACGCTGGTGGAGGATGGCTTGCTCGATCTACCGACCTTGCTGGCGCGCCTGAGCGCTGGCCCGGCTGAAGCGCTGCGTCTGCCGGCTGGCAAACTGGCGGTGGGTGGGGCGGCGGATATCGTGCTGTTCGATCCGCAGGCTTCGACGGTGGCCGGTGAAAACTGGTTGTCGAAGGGTGAGAACTGCCCGTTCATTGGGCACACTTTGCCGGGTGTGGTTCGCTATACGCTGGTGGATGGGCGGATCAGTCACCAGGCTTGATACCGCGTCACCCCTTTCGCGAGCAGGCTCGCTCCCACACTGGATCTGTGAACGACACAAATCCCCTGTGGGAGCGAGCTTGCTCGCGAAGCTTTACTGGAAGGCGCCTCTGCCTTCGGCGTTACGCACCGAGACCTGATCATTCAGCGTCCAGAAGTCATACAGCACACCCAGAAAGAACAACCCGCCCGTCAGCAGATAGATCAGGCCACTGATCCATTTCCCCTGATACATCCGGTGCACACCCAATGCTCCGAGAAACGTCAGCAGAATCCACGCCACGTTGTACTCGATCGGCCCGGCGGTAAAACGCAGATCCGCCTCGCGATCCATCGCCGGGATCAAGAACAGGTCGATCAGCCAGCCAATGCCCAGCAAACCCAAGGTGAAGAACCAGATCGTCCCGGTCACCGGCTTGCCGTAATAGAAGCGGTGAGCGCCGGTAAAACCGAAAATCCACAGCAGATAACCGATGATTTTGCTGTGCGTATCTTGCTGCTGAACAAATTGTTGATAGGGGTTCATGAAGACCTCGATTCACACGATAGATAAATATTCTTGAATTCTTTGTGACTTTTTTACAGGTAGCCGACGTACGGCAAATGTTACCGTTGCTACCGTCAAAGCCTTATAGCACCTGACTTCTGTCCGACAATTGCGTCCATTTGCCGCTTATTTGGTTCCGTTGGCTGCCAACTGAATCGACCAACGGACTCGGAATGAAAAAAAACTCTGTTATAAAGTTGCGCGCTATCACTGAAGAGCCACGCCTAATGCGACCATTTTTCAAGACATGGCTAACCATCTGCCTATTAATGCCACTGGCCGCCCACGCCACCAATCGTGAGCAACGTCTTCCCAACGTTAACGGCTTCACCCCTAAATCCCATGCTTCGGCTCCATCGAGCAAAAGCAGCAAAGGCAAAACCACCACGCTGAGCAGCAAGAGCCACAGCAAGCTGGTGCCACCGATGGCGAGCAAGGAAAGCAGCAATGTGCTGAGCCGTGCGGTAAACGTCCTCGGTACACCTTATCGTTGGGGCGGCAGCAGCCCAAGTAAAGGTTTCGATTGCAGCGGTCTGGTGAAATACGCGTTCAACGACGCTACGTTCGACCTGCCACGCACCTCGAACGCCATGGCCAGCGGTCACGGCGAGAAAGTCGAGCGCAAGGATCTGAAGCCGGGCGACCTGATTTTCTTCAACATCAAGAGCCGTCGGGTCAACCATGTTGCCATCTACCTGGGCAACGACCGCTTCATCCACGCACCGCGCCGTGGCAAAGCGGTGAGCATCGATACGTTGAACAAGCCGTACTGGCAGCAGCACTACGTGGTGGCCAAGCGCGTGTTGCCGAAAGAACAAAGCCAGATGCGCGTGGTTCAGCGCTAACACCATACCGATCGTTCCCACGCTCCGCGTGGGGATGCCTCAATGGACGCTCCGCGTCCGCTTCGGCAGGGACGCAGAGCGTCCCGGGCTGCATTCCCACGCAGAGCGTGGGAACGATCACTTCCTCAGAAATTATCCGGCGTACGCGCCTTCTCCCGCGCATGCTCGCGACTGATCAAGCCCTTGGTCAGCAGATCCTTCAGGCACATATCCAGTGTCTGCATGCCCAACGACCCACCGGTCTGAATCGCCGAATACATCTGCGCGACCTTGTCCTCGCGGATCAGGTTACGGATCGCCGACGTGCCCAGCATGATCTCGTGCGCCGCCACCCGCCCGCCGCCGATCTTCTTGATCAACGTCTGCGAGACCACCGCCAGCAACGACTCCGACAGCATCGAGCGCACCATCGACTTCTCGTCACCGGGGAATACGTCGACCACGCGGTCGATGGTTTTCGCCGCTGAGGTGGTGTGCAGCGTGCCGAACACCAGATGCCCGGTTTCGGCTGCGGTCAGTGCCAGGCGAATGGTTTCCAGGTCACGCATCTCGCCGACCAGAATCACGTCCGGGTCTTCGCGCAACGCCGAGCGCAGAGCGGTGGCGAAACTGCGGGTATCACGATGGACTTCGCGCTGATTGATCAGGCATTTGCGCGATTCGTGAACAAACTCGATCGGGTCTTCAATAGTCAGGATATGGTGATGACGGTGAGTGTTGAGGTAATCGATCATCGCCGCCAGCGTGGTCGACTTGCCCGAACCGGTCGGCCCGGTGACCAGCACCAGCCCACGCGGGGCGTCGGTGATCTTACGGAAGACGTCGCCCATGGCGAGGTCTTCCATGCTCAGCACTTTCGACGGAATGGTACGGAATACGGCGCCAGCGCCACGGTTCTGGTTGAAGGCGTTAACCCGGAACCGCGCGACACCCGGCACTTCAAAGGAAAAGTCGGTTTCCAGATGTTTCTCGAAGTCGACCCGCTGGGTGTCGTTCATGATGTCGTAGATCAGTTCGTGCACTTGCTTGTGATCCAGCGCCGGCAGATTGATCCGCCGCACATCGCCATCGACGCGGATCATCGGCGGCAGACCGGCCGACAGGTGCAGGTCGGAAGCTCCCTGTTTGGCGCTGAAGGCCAGCAGTTCAGTGATATCCATAGCGCTCCTCAATTCCAGTAGAATGCCGCGAACCTTCAGACCGCCGGCGCCTCTTGATGTCCACGATAGCAGACAACATTCTCCAGGTTGGTTCGCGCATCCAGGCAGCGGCCAAAGCTGCGAACCGCGACGAAAACAGCATTCAGTTGCTCGCCGTGAGCAAGACCAAACCCGCCCAGGCCCTGCGCGAGGCGTATGCCGCCGGCCTGCGTGACTTTGGCGAGAACTACCTGCAGGAAGCCCTGGGCAAACAGCTCGAACTGGCTGACCTGCCCTTGATCTGGCACTTCATCGGCCCCATTCAATCGAACAAGACTCGTGCCATCGCCGAGCATTTCGACTGGGTGCATTCCGTGGATCGCCTGAAAATCGCTCAACGCTTGTCCGAACAGCGCCCGGGTGAACTGCCGCCGCTGAACATCTGCATTCAGGTCAATGTCAGCGGCGAAGCCAGTAAATCCGGGTGCACTCCGGCTGATCTGCCGGCGCTGGCCGAAGCCATCAGCGCCCTGCCCCGGCTGAAGCTGCGCGGGCTGATGGCGATTCCCGAGCCGACCGACGACCGCGCCGAGCAAGACGCGGCATTCGCCGCTGTGCAGAAATTGCAGGCCAGCCTCGAACTACCGCTCGACACGCTTTCCATGGGCATGAGCCACGACCTAGAGTCGGCCATCGCCCAAGGCGCCACCTGGGTTCGTATCGGTACGGCCCTGTTTGGCGCCCGTGACTATTCCCAATCTTGAACGTTTCCAGATAAGGACCACACATGAGCAACACACGTATTGCGTTTATCGGTGCGGGCAACATGGCGGCCAGTTTGATCGGTGGCCTGCGCGCCAAGGGCTTGGAAGCCGCACAGATCCGTGCCAGCGACCCGGGTGAGGAAACCCGCGCCAAAGTCAGTGCCGAACACGGCATCGAAACCTTCGCTGACAACGCCCAGGCCATCGACGGCGTCGATGTCATCGTGCTGGCGGTCAAGCCGCAGGCCATGAAAACCGTGTGCGAGGCGATTCGCCCGAGCCTGAAACCGAATCAACTGGTGGTGTCGATTGCTGCCGGCATCACCTGCGCGAGCATGACCGCATGGCTCGGCGAGCAGCCGATCGTGCGCTGCATGCCGAATACCCCGGCGCTGCTGCGCCAGGGTGTCAGCGGTTTGTACGCAACCAGCGAAGTCACTGCTGAGCAACGTCAGCAAGCCGAAGAGCTGCTGTCCGCCGTCGGCATCGCCCTGTGGCTGAAAGAAGAACAACAACTGGATGCCGTGACCGCTGTGTCCGGCTCCGGCCCGGCGTACTTCTTCCTGCTGATCGAAGCCATGACCGCCGCCGGCGTCAAACTCGGCCTGCCGAAAGACATCGCCGAACAATTGACCCTGCAGACCGCACTGGGCGCCGCACACATGGCTGTTTCCAGCGACGTTGACGCCGCCGAACTGCGTCGTCGCGTGACTTCGCCAAACGGCACAACCGAAGCCGCGATCAAATCATTCCAGGCCAATGGCTTTGAAGCCCTGGTCGAAACCGCACTCGGCGCCGCCGCGCACCGCTCGGCCGAAATGGCCGAACAACTGGGCAAATAAGGAGCCTTACATGATTGGATTGAACACCGCAGCGGTTTACGTGCTGCAAACCCTCGGCAGTCTGTACCTGCTGATCGTGCTGCTGCGCTTCGTGCTGCAACTGGTACGGGCGAACTTCTACAACCCGCTGTGCCAGTTCATCGTCAAAGCGACCCAGCCACTGCTCAAACCACTGCGCCGGATCATTCCGAGCATGTTCGGTCTGGACATGTCGTCGCTGGTGCTGGCGATTCTGGTGCAACTGGCGCTGATGGCGCTGACCCTGCTGCTGACTTACGGCACCACCGGCAATCCGCTGCAACTGTTTATCTGGTCGCTGATCGGCGTGACCGCGCTGTTCCTGAAGATCTTCTTCTTCGCCCTGATCATCAGCGTGATTCTCTCGTGGGTCGCGCCGGGCAGCCACAATCCGGGGGCTGAACTGGTCAACCAGATCTGCGAGCCGGCGCTGGCGCCGTTCCGCCGCTTTCTGCCGAATCTCGGCGGTCTGGATCTGTCGCCGATCTTCGCCTTCCTCGCGCTGAAGCTGATCGACATGCTGGTGATCAACAATCTGGCGGCGATGACGATGATGCCGGAAATCCTCCGTCTGCTGATGTGAGCTGGTTTCGATGGGACGGTGACGACTTGATCCTCGAGTGTCACCTGCAACCGGCAGCCCGCAGCGATGACTTCGCCGGGCTGCACGGTGATCGTTTGAAGATCCGCCTGACCGCGCCGCCGGTCGAGGGCAAGGCCAATGCTTTTCTGATGGGCTTTCTGGCCAAGGCGTTTGGGGTTTCCAAGAGCCAGGTCAGTTTGCTCAGCGGCGAGTTGAACCGGCAGAAACGGGTGAAGATCTGCTCGCCGAAGAAGTTGCCGGACTTGCCCGGACTAGTGCGCTGATCGTTCCCACGCTCCGCGTGGGAATGCATCCCGGGACGCTCCGCGTCCCCCGCCGAAGCGGACGCGGAGCGTCCAATGAGGCGTTCCCACGCAGAGCGTGGGAACGAGCGCAGGTAGTTGCTTGCCGCTAACCCCCCCGGTCTTTAGACTTACGCCTCATTTCAACGAGAGCAGGGTCGATGCCAACTGCCTTTCCCCCCGATTCTGTTGGTCTGGTGACGCCGCAAACCGCGCACTTCAGCGAACCGCTGGCGCTGGCCTGTGGCCGTTCGCTGACCGCCTATGACCTGATCTACGAAACCTACGGCACGCTGAACGCGCAGGCGAGCAACGCCGTGCTGATTTGCCACGCCTTGTCCGGCCACCATCATGCTGCTGGCTATCACAGCGTCGACGACCGCAAACCCGGTTGGTGGGACAGCTGCATCGGCCCCGGCAAACCGATCGACACCCATAAATTCTTCGTGGTCAGCCTGAACAACCTCGGCGGATGCAACGGTTCCACCGGCCCGAGCAGCGTCAACCCGGAGACCGGCAAACCGTTCGGCGCCGACTTCCCGGTGCTCACCGTGGAAGACTGGGTGCACAGCCAGGCGCGTCTCGCTGACCTGCTCGGCATCGGCCAGTGGGCGGCGGTGATTGGCGGCAGCCTCGGCGGCATGCAAGCGCTGCAATGGACCATCACTTACCCGGATCGCGTGCGCCACTGCCTGGCCATCGCCTCGGCACCGAAGCTGTCGGCGCAGAACATTGCCTTCAACGAAGTCGCGCGTCAGGCGATTCTGACCGACCCGGAATTCCACGGCGGTTCGTTCCAGGAAGCGGGCGTGATCCCCAAGCGCGGGCTGATGCTGGCGCGCATGGTCGGGCACATCACCTACCTGTCCGACGATTCCATGGGCGAAAAATTCGGCCGTGGGTTGAAGAGCGAGAAGCTCAACTACGACTTCCACAGTGTCGAGTTCCAGGTCGAAAGCTACCTGCGTTATCAGGGCGAAGAGTTCTCCGGGCGCTTCGACGCCAACACCTATCTGTTGATGACCAAGGCACTGGATTACTTCGATCCGGCGGCGAACTTCGACGATAACCTGGCGAAAACCTTCGAGAACGCCACGGCCAAGTTCTGCGTGATGTCGTTCACCACTGACTGGCGCTTCTCCCCGGCCCGTTCGCGCGAACTGGTGGATGCGCTGATGGCGGCACGCAAAGATGTCAGCTATCTGGAAATCGATGCACCGCAGGGCCACGACGCCTTCCTGATTCCGATCCCGCGCTATTTGCAGGCGTTCGGCAATTACATGAACCGCATCACGCTGTGAGAAAGCCATGAGAGCTGATCTGGAAATCATCCAGGAATGGATCCCCGCCGGCAGCCGCGTCCTCGACCTTGGTTGCGGTGACGGCGAACTGCTGACCTGGCTGCGCGACAACAAGAATGTCACCGGTTATGGCCTGGAAAACGACGCCGACAACATCGCCGAATGCGTAGCCAAGGGCATCAACGTCATCGAGCAGGATCTGGACAAGGGGCTGGGCAACTTCGCCAGCAACAGTTTCGACGTCGTCGTCATGACCCAGGCCCTGCAAGCCGTGCACTACCCGGACAAGATCCTCGACGAAATGCTCCGGGTCGGCCGTCAGTGCATCATCACCTTCCCCAATTTCGGGCACTGGCGCTGCCGCTGGTATCTGGCGAGCAAGGGCCGCATGCCGGTGTCCGAGTTTCTGCCGTACACCTGGTACAACACGCCGAACATCCACTTCTGCACCTTCGAAGACTTTGAAGAACTTTGCCGCGAACGTGATGCGAAGGTCATTGATCGGCTTGCCGTGGATCAACAGCACCGTCACGGGTGGGCCAGTAAGCTATGGCCTAATCTGTTAGGTGAGATCGGTATCTACCGCGTCAGCAGCCCGCAGCTTGCAGACCACAAAGTCGCGGTCTGAATCCCGTCATTTCGAGGAGCACGATCATGGGTCGTTTAGCGTTGTTGTTATTGACTGCCTGCCTGAGCACCAGCGCTCTGGCGGCCGACGTCATCAAGGGTGAGCGCAAGGAAACCTTTGGCGACGTTACGGTGCACTACAACACTTTCAACTCGACGTACCTGCAACCGGACATCGCTAAGGCCGCGGAGCTGATCCGCAGCAAGAACCAAGGCGTGATCAATGTCTCGGTGATCAAGGACGGCAAACCACTGATCGCCAATGTCACCGGCACGGTCAAAGACCTGACCAGCCAGAGCGTGCCGCTGAATTTCAAGCAAGTCACCGAGCAGGGTGCGATCTACTACATCGCCCAGTACCCGGTGCCTCAGCAGGAAACCCGCACCTTTGAAATCAAGGTGCAGAACGGCGACAAGATCAACACCATCAATTTCAACCAAGAACTCTTTCCCGGCGAATGATGAACATCAAGCAGCTCGTACTGGCCAGCCATAACGCCGGCAAACTCAAAGAACTCCAGGCCATGCTCGGCGAATCGGTGCAACTGCGCTCGATTGGCGAGTGGAGCAAGGTCGAGCCGGAAGAAACCGGCCTGTCGTTCGTCGAGAACGCCATTCTCAAGGCGCGTAACGCCGCACGTATTTCCGGTTTGCCGGCGCTGGCCGACGACTCTGGTCTGGCGGTGGATTTCCTTGGCGGTGCGCCAGGCATCTATTCGGCGCGCTATGCCGACGGCAAGGGCGATGCGGCGAACAACGCCAAACTGCTCGATGCGCTGAAGGATGTGCCGCAAGCCGAGCGCGGGGCGCAGTTTGTTTGCGTATTGGCGCTGGTTCGTCACGCCGATGATCCGTTGCCGATCCTCTGCGAAGGCTTGTGGCATGGGCGCATCCTCACCGCCGCCAGCGGCGAGCACGGTTTCGGTTATGACCCGCTGTTCTGGGTGCCGGAACGCGACGTGTCCAGCGCCGAATTGAGCCCGGCCGACAAGAACCAGATCAGCCACCGCGCCCGTGCAATGGATCTGCTGCGCCAGCGTCTGGGCTTGAAATGACCGTTGATTCTTCTGCGTCGTCGCTGATCGTCGGCGGCGCCACGTCTTCGCCTCGGGCACCGCTGCCAACGCTGCCGCCCCTGGCGCTGTACATCCACATCCCGTGGTGTGTGCGCAAATGCCCGTATTGCGATTTCAACTCGCACACCGCCAGCCCGGTGTTGCCGGAGCAGGAATACGTCGACGCGCTGCTGGCCGATCTCGATCAGGACCTGCACGCAGTTTACGGCCGCGAAATCAGCTCGATCTTTTTTGGTGGCGGCACACCGAGCCTGTTCAGCGCCGAAGCGCTTGGGCGTTTGCTGGAAGGCGTCGAACAACGCATTCCGTTTGCTGAAGACATTGAAATCACTCTGGAAGCCAACCCCGGTACGTTCGAACAAGAGAAGTTCGTCGCCTACCGCAAGTTGGGGATCAATCGCCTGTCGATCGGGATCCAGAGCTTTCAGCAGGAAAAACTCAAGGCGCTGGGGCGGATTCACAACGGTGACGAAGCAGTGCGCGCGGCCGGGATGGCGCGGCAGGCCGGGTTCGATAACTTCAACCTCGACTTGATGCACGGTTTGCCCGATCAGTCGCTGGACGATGCCTTGAGCGATCTGCGCCAGGCCATCGCATTGAATCCGACGCACATCTCCTGGTATCAGCTGACGCTGGAGCCGAACACGGTGTTCTGGAACCAACCGCCAGTTCTGCCGGAAGACGACACATTGTGGGACATTCAAGAGGCCGGGCAGGCGCTGCTGGCCGAGCACGGTTACGCGCAATACGAAGTCTCGGCTTATGCACAGGCTGGGCGCCCGGCGCGGCATAACCTCAATTACTGGAGTTTCGGCGACTTCATCGGCATCGGCGCAGGCGCGCACGGTAAGCTCAGCCATCCGGACGGACGCATCGTGCGTACATGGAAGACCCGTTTGCCGAAGGACTATCTCAACCCGGCAAAAAGCTTTCAGGCCGGCGAGAAAGCGCTGACCAATGACGAGATGCCGTTCGAGTTTCTGATGAACGCTTTGCGCCTGACTGCCGGCGTCGAATCGCGCCTGTATCCGGAGCGCACTGGCCTGTCGCTGGAAAGCCTCGCCGAAGGCCGGGCCGCGGCAGAACAAAGCGGTCTGTTGCAGGTCGAACCGTCACGTCTGGCGGCCACCGAGCGCGGACAGTTGTTCCTCAACGACTTGCTGCAACAATTTCTGAACTGAGCCCAACCCTCAACTTCAGCCCCAAGGAAAAACGCATGGATTTGATACTCGACCTGCTCGCCACCGTCTCCCGCTGGAGCCGCAGCAACCTCTCGGAAATCGCCCTGGCGCTGGTCGGCTGCCTGCTGGTGCTGTTCGGCGCCGACTTCAAAGGCTGGGTCGAGCAACGCCTGGGCAGCATCGCCGGCGCCCTGCGCATACCGCTGATGTCGCTGCTGTGCGTGATCGGCAGTGGCGCGGCGCTGATCTACGCCACGCCATGGGTGATCAAGGGTTTGAGCCAGTTCAACAACTACAGCCTGGCGCCGGTGTTGTTGGTGGTACTGGTGCTGATCGGCGTCGTCGCCGACCGTCGCTGACTCCGCAAACGCCCCAAAACAACTGTGGGAGCGAGCCTGCTCGCGAAGGCGTCATGTCAGCCGACATCACTGCTGAATGACCGATCGCTTTCGCGAGCAGGCTCGCTCCCACAGTTGATCGCAATGACAGGGAAGCTCATGAGTAAAAAACTGCTGGATGAGACGAGCAAATTTCTTAGCTACGTACTGCGCCACGAGCCTCAGGCGATTGGGCTGACGCTGGATTCGGAGGGTTGGGCAGATATCGAAGCACTGATCAGCGGCGCTGCGCGTGATGGTCGAAGCCTGGATCGCTCACTGATTGAAAACGTCGTAGCGAACAGCGACAAAAAGCGCTTTTCGATCTCGGAAGACGGCCAGTCCATTCGCGCCGTTCAGGGCCATTCGACGAAAAGCGTAGCGCTTCAACTTGAGGAAAAGCAGCCGCCAGAGACGCTATATCACGGTACGGCGACGCGCTTCATGGACTCTATCAACCAGCAAGGCTTGATCCCGGGATCGCGTCACCACGTGCATCTATCGGAAGAATCCGCCACTGCCTCAGCCGTAGGGCAACGCTACGGAACCGTGGCAATCCTGAAAATCGCCGCGCAGCAAATGCATGAGCAAAGCTTCAAGTTTTATCAGGCCGAAAATGGCGTCTGGCTGACAGAGCAAGTGCCAGTGCGCTTCATTTCCACCCTGTAGCTTCTGACGAAACCGAAAACAACTGTAGGAGTGAGCCTGCTCGCGATGGCGGTCTGACATTCAACCTCTTCGGTGACTGTCAGTCCGCCATCGCGAGCAGGCTCACTCCTACATTGGGTATTGCGTGATGCTTAAGCGAGTTTTTCGAACTTCAGGTCCCACACGCCATGGCCAAGACGTTCGCCGCGGCGTTCAAACTTGGTGATCGGGCGTTCAGTCGGGCGTGGCACGCACTTGCCGTCTTCGGCGAGGTTGCGGTAGCCCGGGGCGACGTTCATCACTTCCAGCATGTATTCGGCGTACGGCTCCCAGTCGGTGGCCATGTGCAGAATGCCGCCGACCTTCAACTTGCTGCGCACCAGCTCAGCGAACGAGGCCTGAACGATGCGACGCTTGTGGTGACGGCTCTTGTGCCACGGGTCCGGGAAAAACAGCATCAGGCGATCGAGGCTGTTGTCGGCGATGCAGCGATTGAGCACTTCGATCGCGTCGCAATCGTAGACCCGCAGGTTGGTCAGGCCCTGAGTCAGCACGCCATTGAGCAGCGCGCCAACACCCGGACGGTGAACTTCAACACCGATGAAATCCTGATCCGGCGCCGCCGCGGCCATTTCCAGCAGCGAGTGGCCCATGCCGAAACCGATCTCCAGCGAGCGCGGTGCCGAACGGCCGAACACTTGATCGTAATCCACGGGCGCATCGGCCAGCGGCAGCACGTACAGCGGCGCGCCCTGATCCAGACCGCGTTGCTGGCCTTCGGTCATGCGCCCGGCGCGCATCACGAAACTCTTGATGCGGCGGTGTTGGCGCTCGTCGCCTTCTTCCGTCTGGATAGGCGTGTCGTTCGATTCAGTCATCAATGGCTCTTACTTGATCAGACCATCCAGCGGCGAAGAGGCGCTGGCATAGAGTTTTTTCGGCATACGGCCAGCGAGGTAGGCCAGACGGCCTGCAACGATGGCGTGTTTCATGGCTTCAGCCATCATCACCGGCTGCTGGGCGTGGGCGATGGCCGAGTTCATCAGCACCGCATCACAACCCAGTTCCATGGCGATAGTCGCGTCGGAAGCAGTACCGACACCGGCATCGACCAACACGGGAATCTTGGCTTCTTCGAGGATGATCTGCAGGTTGTACGGGTTGCAGATCCCCAGACCGGAACCGATCAGACCGGCCAGCGGCATCACCGCGATGCAGCCGATTTCCGCCAGTTGACGGGCGATGATCGGGTCATCGCTGGTGTAAACCATCACGTCGAAACCTTCCTTGACCAGCGTTTCGGCGGCCTTGAGGGTTTCGATCACATTGGGAAACAGGGTTTTCTGGTCAGCCAGTACTTCCAGCTTCACCAGGTTGTGGCCATCGAGCAGCTCACGGGCCAGGCGGCAGGTGCGCACAGCTTCGATGGCGTCGTAGCAACCGGCGGTGTTCGGCAGGAAGGTATAGCGCTCCGGCGACAGCACGTCGAGCAGGTTCGGCTCGCCTTCGATCTGGCCCAGGTTGGTGCGGCGCACGGCGAAGGTGACGATCTCGGCACCCGAGGCTTCGATGGCCTGACGGGTTTCTTCCATGTCACGGTACTTGCCGGTACCAACCAGCAAACGCGACTGGTAAGTACGACCGGCCAGAACAAAAGGCTTGTCGCTACGAACGATGCTCATGGGGAATCCTCTTTAAGGGTGAGGGTCTTGCAGAATTCTGTGCCCTCGCGGGGCGGGCGATCAGCCGCCGCCGATGGCGTGCACCACTTCGACGTTGTCACCGTCATTGAGCGTGGTGTCGGCATGCTGGCTGCGCGGGACGATATCCAGATTGAGTTCGACTGCCACCCGGCGTCCGGTCAGTTCCAGACGGGTGATCAGGGCCGCAACGGTCTCGCCGTCGGGCAGTTCAAGGGATTCACCGTTCAACTGAATGCGCATGCGTAACGCCGCCATCATTTTTAGGGGCTGGCATTCTAGCCCGATCATGACCTAAAGGTCAGCACCAAGCGTCAAGCGGTTGGTTGCAGGCGCCAGGCGGCGAGCCCCAGGCAAACCCATCCGACCAGAAATGCCAGGCCACCGAACGGGGTGATGATGCCGAGCTTGCTGATGCCGGTGGTGGTCAGCACGTACAGACTGCCCGAGAACAGCAGAATTCCGATGGTGAACGACACGCCGGCCCAAGCAACCAGCCGCCCCTGAATCTGCGTGGCCAACAGCGCCACACCGAACAGCGCCAAGGTGTGCACCAGTTGATAGGTCACGCCCGTGTGGAAAATCGTCAGGTACTCGGGTGTCAGGCGGTTTTTCAGGCCATGGGCGGCGAACGCACCCAAAGCGACCCCGGTGAAACCGAAAAAAGCAGCCAGCATCAAAAAGCCACGCAGCATTGGGAACTCCAGTCAGACGCGATCGGCAGGGTCTGTATAATGGCCCGCTCCACCGGTTCGGCCAAGCCATCTCTATGCTGCGTACTATTTTCCGTCGTCTCACGAAGGCCCTGCTCTGGTTCGCCGGTGGCAGCGTCTTGCTGGTGCTGGTGTTTCGCTTCGTGCCGCCGCCGGGCACGGCGTTGATGGTCGAGCGCAAGGTCGAATCCTGGGTCGATGGCGAGCCGATTGACCTGCAACGCACGTGGAAGCCCTGGGACGAGATCTCCGATGACCTCAAAGTTGCAGTCATGGCCGGCGAGGATCAGAAGTTTCCTGAGCATTGGGGTTTTGACTTCAGTGCGATCCAGGCCGCACTGGCGCACAACGAGCTCGGCGGCTCGATTCGCGGCGCCAGCACCTTGAGCCAGCAAGTGTCGAAGAACCTGTTTCTGTGGGCGGGTCGCAGCTATCTGCGTAAAGGCCTGGAAGCCTGGTTTACCGCGCTGATCGAAGTATTCTGGCCCAAGCAGCGGATTCTTGAGGTGTACCTGAACAGCGTCGAGTGGGATGACGGGGTGTTTGGCGCCGAAGCGGCTGCCCGCCATCACTTTGGCGTGAGCGCGAAATCGTTGTCACGTCAGCAGGCCAGTTATCTGGCGGCTGTTCTGCCGAACCCGCGGGTATGGAGTGCGAGCCATCCGACCGCTTATGTGTCGCGCCGGGCCGGGTGGATTCGGCAGCAGATGAGTCAGTTGGGTGGGGATAGTTATCTGTTGGGGCTGAATGATTCGCGTCGGGCACCGTGGTCTCGATAACACCGAGGATCTAAATGTAGGAGTGAGCCTGCTCGCGATAGCGGTACATCAGTGACGGCAATGCTGACTGTCACACCGCTATCGCGAGCAGGCTCACTCCTACAATGGTTTTGTGTTGAAGCACAAATGAAAACGCCCCGATCATCGCTGATCGGGGCGTTTTTTTTATTGCCTGCTCGCCGGTTATGCGGCAATCGACAACTTGAGCTTGTTCATCGCGCTCTTCTCGAGCTGACGGATCCGCTCGGCCGACACGTTGTACTTCTGCGCCAGGTCGTGCAGCGTGGCTTTCTCTTCTGCCAGCCAGCGCTGGTAGAGGATGTCACGGCTGCGCTCGTCCAGCACTTCCAGGGCTTCGTGCAGGTTGCTGTTGGAGTTGTCGCTCCAGTCGGCATCTTCCAGTTGACGCGCCGGGTCGTACCGGTGGTCTTCCAGATAGTTGGCCGGCGACTGGAAAGCGCTGTCGTCGTCGGCTTCAGCAGCCGGGTCGAAGGCCATGTCATGGCCGGTCAGGCGACTTTCCATCTCGCGCACTTCCCGCGGTTCAACGCCGAGGCTTTCCGCCACACGGTGGACTTCCTCGTTGTTCAGCCACGCCAGACGTTTCTTCTGGCTGCGCAGGTTGAAGAACAGCTTGCGCTGGGCCTTGGTGGTCGCGACTTTCACAATGCGCCAGTTGCGCAGAATGAACTCGTGAATTTCCGCCTTGATCCAGTGCACGGCGAACGACACCAGACGCACACCCATTTCCGGGTTGAAGCGCTTTACGGCCTTCATCAGGCCGACGTTACCTTCCTGGATCAGGTCAGCCTGAGCCAGACCGTAGCCGGAATAGCTACGGGCGATATGTACGACAAAACGCAGGTGGGCGAGCACCATCTGCCGAGCCGCCCCCAAATCCTGCTCATAGTAGAGACTCTCGGCCAGTTCACGCTCCTGCTCCGGCGTCAGCAATGGAATGCTGTTGACGGTGTGCACGTAAGCTTCCAGGTTCGCACCCGGAACCAACGCATACGCAGGCTGCAAAGAATTGGTCATACGAAAAAACCTCCCACTTACATACTCGTGCCTCTCGGCACTGCGAAAAATTGACCGGGAATTCAAGTGCAAGTTCCCAAAAAAACCGCGAGGTCAATCACGCGCAAAAAAGATTCTACTTCGGCGCCAGCTCCCTGAGATGGCGTGCGACTGCAATCCATGCACCGATATAACCCAACAGCACCGCGCCAAGCAAGAGCGACAGACCGTCGGCAACTGGCACTCCGGCCAGCGCGAAATCACTGCCGTACAAGCCGGCCAGTCCAACCACCGCATCGTTCAGCCAGTTCAGGCCGAACGCCAATACACCCCAGGACAACAGTCCCGCACCGAAGCCATACAACGCGCCCATATAAAGGAAGGGACGACGCACATAGCTGTCAGTGCCGCCGACGAGTTTAATCACTTCTATCTCTGTGCGGCGGTTTTCAATATGAAGACGAATGGTATTGCCTATCACCAAAAGTAATGCAGAAACCAAAAGCACCGTCAGACCGAAGACAAAACGATCGCCAAGCTTGAGGATGGCGGCCAGACGCTCGACCCAGACTAGATCAAGTTGCGCCTGTTGTACCTTGGGCAGCTCGGAAAGTTTTTGTCTTAATGCTTCCAGCGTCGGCTTGTCGACTTCGTTCGGCGTCACCAGCACGACCCCCGGCAACGGGTTCTCCGGCAGCTCGCGCAGGGCTTCGCCCAGCCCGGACTGCTGCTGGAACTCTTCCAGCGCCTGATCGCGGCCGACATATTCAGCATCAGCTACGCCGGGCATGCCTTTGATCTGTTCGCGCAGCGACTCACCCTGTTCCGGGCTGGCGTCGAGTTGCAGATACAGCGAAATCTGCGCCGCTCGCTGCCACGAACCGCCAAGACGCTCGACGTTGTTAAGCAACAGCGAAAGCCCCATCGGCAGGCTCAGCGCGACCGCCATCACCATGCAGGTGAAGAAGCTGCCGATCGGTTGCTTGCCGAGACGGCGCAGGCTGTCGAGCAGGCTGGCGCGATGGCTTTCGATCCACGCACGGAACAGCGTGGCGAAGTCCGGACCATCGTCTTCGTCGTGTTTTTTCTTCTTCGGCGGCTGCGGATCGGCGGCTTTCGGGGCCACGCGTTCGGAAACCTTCGGACTGCGTGTCGCACTCATTCTCCGGCCTCCCCGTCGCCAATCAATCGGCCGCGTTGCAGGGTCAGCATGCGGTGACGCATACGCGCGATCAGTGCCAGGTCGTGACTGGCAATCAGCACGCTGGTGCCCAGACGGTTGATGTCTTCGAAGACGCCCATGATCTCGGCCGCCAGACGCGGGTCGAGGTTACCGGTCGGTTCGTCCGCCAGCAGCAGGGCCGGGCGGTGAACGATGGCGCGAGCAATGCCGACGCGCTGTTGCTGACCGGTGGACAGGTCGCCCGGGTACAGATCGGTTTTATCCGACAGCGCCACGCGCTCCAGTGCCGAATCGACACGCTTGGCGATTTCGGCCTTGGACAGCCCGAGAATCTGCAGCGGCAAGGCGACGTTGTTGAACACCGTACGATCGAACAGCAACTGGTGGTTCTGGAACACCACGCCGATCTGCCGGCGCAGGAACGGAATCTGCGCGTTGCTGATGGTGCTCAGGTCTTGCCCGGCCAGCAGCAGTTTGCCGCTGGTTGGACGTTCCATCGCCAGCAACAGGCGCAACAACGTGGATTTACCGGCACCGGAGTGGCCGGTGACAAACAAGAACTCGCCACGACGGACTCGAAAGCTCAGCTCATGCAAGCCGACGTGACCGTTCGGGTAGCGTTTACCGACCTGTTCGAAACGAATCATGAACGCTCCCGCTCGGCAAACAGTGCCTGGACAAAGGGTTCGGCTTCAAAGGTACGCAAATCGTCGATGCCTTCACCGACGCCGATGTAGCGAATCGGCAGGCCGAACTGCTTGGCCAGGGCGAAAATCACCCCGCCCTTGGCGGTACCGTCAAGCTTGGTCAGCGCCAGACCGGTCAGTTCGACGGTCTGGTTGAATTGCTTGGCCTGGTTGATGGCGTTCTGGCCAGTACCGGCGTCGAGCACCAGCAACACTTCGTGCGGCGCGTCGGCGTCGAGCTTGCCGATTACGCGGCGAACCTTTTTCAGTTCTTCCATCAGGTTGTCTTTGGTGTGCAGACGACCGGCGGTGTCGGCGATCAGCACGTCGATGCCACGCGCCTTGGCGGCCTGCACGGCGTCGAAAATCACCGAAGCCGAGTCGGCGCCGGTGTGCTGGGCGATGACCGGAATCTTGTTGCGCTCGCCCCAGACTTGAAGTTGCTCCACGGCAGCGGCGCGGAAGGTGTCACCAGCGGCAAGCATGACTTTCTTGCCTTCCAGCTGCAGCTTCTTCGCCAGTTTGCCGATGGTGGTGGTCTTGCCGGCGCCGTTGACGCCAACCACCAGAATCACGAACGGCTTGTTCTGCGAGACGATCTTCAGCGGTTGTTCGACCGGTTTGAGCATCGCGGCCAACTCGGCCTGCAGGGATTTGTACAGCGCGTCGGCGTCGGCCAGCTCTTTGCGGGCGACCTTCTGGGTCAGGCGCTGGATGATCTGCGTGGTGGCTTCGACGCCGACGTCGGCGGTCAGCAGACGGGTTTCGAGGTCATCGAGCAGGTCGTCATCGATGGTTTTGCGGCCGAGGAACAGACTGGCCATGCCCTCGCCGATGCTGGCGCTGGTTTTCGACAGGCCTTGCTTGAGGCGGGCGAAGAAGCCGGCCTTGGTTTCTTCGGTGCGCGGGGCTTCGACCGGGGCCTCGGCAATCACTTCAACTGGAGTAACAGGAGCAGCGACAACCGGTGCAGGTGCAGGTGCAGGTGCAGGTGCAGGTGCAGGTGCAGGTGCAGGTGCAGGCTCGGGCTGTTGAACAACTGGCGCAACAAACACGGGCGCAACAGGCTCAACAACAACCGGCGCAGGCTCGACAACCGGCTCAACCACCGGTGCCGGAGCAACCTCTGGAACGAATGCAGCAGGCGCAGGAATCTCTGGGGTGACGTGCGGCGCAGCCTCTTCAACCAATGCCACTGGCTCTTCCGCCACAGGCAAAGTCAGCCATGCCTCAGCCGCCGGGGTCAGCGGCAATTCCGCCGCCACAGGCGCTTCTGGCTCAGACTCTGGCTCAACCGGTTGCAACACCGGTTCGGCAATCGGCAGAACGATCGGTGCCGGCTCTTCTTCTATTACCGGTGCAGGCGCCGGTGCAGGCTCAGGAATCGCGGGCGGCTGTTCGACGACGGGTTCCTGCGGTTTCTTACGCAGCCATCCGAACAGGCTTTTCTTCTCGCCAGCCGCAGCTGGGGTCTTCTTGTCGTCGTTGGAACCAAACATGGAGGACGGCTATCTCACGGTAGCGACGCGCCATAAGGGCGCCCCGGCAAATAAATATTCGATGCAGAACAGACTGTGTTTCATCCAGCTTGTTCACGCGCAACATTTTGTCGAGGCGCCACAGGCACCTCAAAGGTCGATTAATACGAAGGACTGGAATGGCATCTTCGGCGAAAACGCAGAGTTTAGCTGACAAACTCAAAGCTTCTGCCGGGAACCCATACAACCTATCGACCGATCAGTGGCTTGATAGGCGTGGCCGCCAGTAAAACGGATCAGTATCCTAGCACCCTCTCGCCCGCCGACGCTAAGACCAAGCGGGCAGCCCAACAGGTTAAAAAACGAATGAATGCTCTAGCCCGCCGCGCTGCAGGCCTGCTGCTCAGCACAGTCTGCCTGCCCCTTTCGGCCCTGGCGGCCGACCCGCAACCGACCCACGAATTCACCCTCGACAACGGCCTCAAGGTCGTCGTGCGCGAAGACCATCGCGCGCCCGTGGTGGTCTCGCAGGTCTGGTACAAGGTCGGCTCCAGCTACGAAACCCCGGGCCAGACCGGTCTGTCCCACGCGCTTGAGCACATGATGTTCAAGGGCAGCGAGAAAGTCGGTCCCGGCGAAGCGTCGCTGATCCTGCGTGATCTGGGCGCCGAAGAGAACGCTTTCACCAGCGACGACTTCACCGCTTATTACCAGGTGCTGGCTCGCGACCGCTTGGGCGTAGCTTTCGAACTGGAAGCCGACCGCATGGCCAATCTGCGCCTGCCGGCCGACGAGTTCGCCAAGGAAATCGAAGTCATCAAGGAAGAGCGCCGCTTGCGCACCGATGACAAGCCGATGTCCAAGGCTTACGAGCGTTACAAAGCCATGGCCTACCCGGCCAGCGGTTACCACACACCGACCATTGGCTGGATGGCTGACCTCGACCGCATGACGGTCGAAGAGCTGCGCCACTGGTACCAATCCTGGTACGTGCCGAACAACGCCACGCTGGTGGTGGTCGGCGACGTGACCCCGGACGAGGTAAAAACCCTCGCCCAACGCTATTTCGGCCCGATCGCCAAGCGCGAGGTACCACCGGCGAAAAAACCGCTGGAACTGGCCGAACCCGGCGAACGCCAGATCACCCTGCACGTGCAGACGCAATTGCCGAGCTTGATGCTTGGTTTCAACGTGCCGAGCATCGCCACGGCTGAAGACAAGCGCTCGGTCAACGCTCTGCGACTGATCTCGGCGCTGCTCGACGGCGGCTACAGCGGTCGCATCCCGACGCAACTGGAGCGCGGTGAAGAGCTGGTTTCCGGCGGTTCGTCGAGCTACGACGCCTACACCCGTGGCGACAGCCTGTTCACCCTGTCGGCAACCCCGAACACGCAGAAGAAAAAGACCATGGCGCAAGCCGAAGCCGGTCTGTGGAAACTGCTGGAACAGTTGAAAACCACCGCACCGTCCGCCGAAGAGCTGGAGCGCGTGCGTGCACAAGTGATCGCCGGTCTGGTCTTCGAGCGTGATTCGATCACCAGTCAGGCCACGGCCATCGGGCAGCTGGAAACCGTCGGCCTGTCGTGGAAACTGATGGACACCGAACTCGCCGATCTGGAAAGCGTCACCCCGCAAGACATCCAGAACGCCGCCAAGCTGTATTTCACCCGCGAACGTCTCAGCGTCGCCCACGTCCTGCCACTGGAGACGACTCATGAGTGAGCGCAAAACCCCACGCCTGCTGCTCGGCCTGATCGCCGTTGCAGTGATCGGCTCTGCCGCGTTGTACCTGTCGCCAGGCGCTGACAGCAATGCCAGCGAAGCCTTGGACAACGCCAAGACCAGCCAAAAGCTGCAATCACTGGCCGAGCTCGACGGCAAGGCCCCGGCCAGCCGCAAGCTCGACGTGCAAACCTGGAACACCGCCGAAGGCGCCAAAGTGCTGTTCGTCGAAGCCCATGAGCTGCCAATGTTCGACATGCGCCTGATCTTCGCCGCCGGCAGCAGCCAGGACGGCAGCGCATCGGGTCTGGCGGTACTGACCAACGCCATGCTCAACGAAGGTGTCGCTGGCAAAGACGTCGGCGCCATCGCTCAGGGCTTTGAAGGTTTGGGTGCGGATTTCGGCAACGGTGCTTTCAAGGACATGGCGCTGGCTTCGCTGCGCAGCCTGAGTGCTGCCGACAAGCGTGAGCCTGCTTTGAAGCTGTTCTCGGAAGTCATCGGCAAACCGACCTTCCCGGCCGACTCGTTCGCGCGCATCAAGAACCAGATGCTCGCCGGATTCGAATATCAGAAACAGAACCCCGGCAAACTCGCCAGCCTTGAGCTGATGAAGCGTCTGTATGGCGATCACCCGTACGCGCATTCGAGCGACGGCAATCCACAGAGCGTGCCGAAGATCACTCTCGCGCAATTGCGTGAGTTCCACGCCAAGGCTTACGCCGCTGGCAATGTGGTGATTGCGCTGGTCGGTGACTTGTCTCGCACGGAAGCCGAGACGATTGCCAATCAGGTCTCCTCGGCCCTGCCGAAAGGCCCGGCGCTGGCGAAGATCGCTCAGCCGCAGGAACCGAAAGCCAGCACTGGCCATATCGAATTCCCGTCGAAGCAGACCAACCTGATGCTCGCGCAACTGGGCATCGACCGTGATGACCCGGATTACGCGGCGCTGTCGATGGGCAACCAGATCCTCGGTGGCGGCGGTTTCGGCACACGCCTGATGAGCGAAGTGCGTGAAAAACGTGGCCTGACTTACGGCGTATATTCGGGTTTCAGCCCGATGCAGGCTCGTGGCCCGTTCATGATCAATCTGCAGACTCGTGCGGAAATGAGCGAAGGCACCCTGAAACTGGTGCAAGACGTGCTCGCCGACTACCTGAAAACCGGGCCGACGCAGAAAGAACTCGATGACGCCAAACGCGAGCTGGCTGGCAGCTTCCCGCTATCGACCGCGAGCAATGCCGATATCGTTGGCCAACTCGGCGCCATGGGCTTCTATAATCTGCCGTTGAGCTATCTGGACGACTTCATGCGCCAATCGCAGAGCCTGACCGTGGAACAAGTCCGCGACGCCCTGAACAAACACCTGAGCACGGACAAAATGGTCATCGTCACCGCTGGCCCGACCGTGCCGCAAAAGCCGTTACCGGCCCCATCTGATAAACCTGCCGAGCAACCGCTCGGGGTTCCGGAGCACTAATGGCTACCCGATCGCCTAAAAAACCTGCGCAAAACGTCCACAACGGTGTGAACCAGTTGCGCATCATTGGCGGCCAATGGCGCAGCCGCAAGCTGAGCTTCCCCGACGCGCCGGGCCTGCGCCCGACGCCGGATCGCGTGCGTGAAACCCTGTTCAACTGGCTCGCGCCGTACGTTGAAGGGGCCAAGGTACTCGACCCGTTCGCCGGCAGCGGCGCGCTGTTTCTCGAAGCACTGTCCCGCGGCGCTGCCATGGGCCAGGCGCTGGATGCCAGCAACATTGCCGTCTCCAGCCTGAAGGAACACCTCGGCACCCTGCGCTGCACCAACGGCCAGGTGCAGACCGCCGACGCCCTGCGTTATCTGGAAACCCAGACCGCCAGTGCGTTCGACCTGGTGTTCCTCGACCCGCCGTTCAATCAGAACCTGCTGCCGACCGTTTGCGCCTTGCTCGAAGAACGTCAGTGGCTGGCGCCCGACTCGTGGATCTACACTGAAAGCGAAACAGCGCCATCGACGCTGGGTCTGCCGGGCAACTGGCGCCTGCACCGCGAGCAGAAATCCGGCCGGGTTTACTACGCGCTGTGGCAACGTACGGCAGAGATCGCCGGTTAACCGACCGGCCTGAACAAGCGGCGCGCCTCGAACAAGGCCGCCGCGCTGCATCGAGAACCATCGTGCCCCCTTCGTCAGAACGCTTCACCCCCGCCTTCGGCCTCGGCAATCCGCACCTGCAAACCTTGTGGGGACCGCTGTGGCGCAAAACCGTACATATCGAGCGTGAACGCGAACGCCTGTGGCTTGAGGACGGCGACTTCCTCGATCTCGACTGGCACGGTCCGCACACCGCCGATGCGCCCCTGGTGTTGGTACTGCACGGCCTGACCGGTTCCTCCAATTCGCCTTACGTCGCCGGCATCCAGAAGGCGCTGGCCGATCAAGGCTGGGCCAGTGTTGCGCTGAACTGGCGCGGTTGTTCGGGCGAGCCGAATCTGCTGCCGCGCAGTTATCATTCCGGCGCCAGCGAAGACCTCGCCGAAACCATCAGACACCTGCGCGCCAAGCGACCGTTGGCACCGCTGTATGCCGTTGGCTATTCGTTGGGCGGCAATGTGTTGCTCAAACATCTTGGGGAAACCGGCAGCGCCAGCGGTGTGCTAGGTGCCGTGGCGGTGTCAGTGCCGTTTCGCCTCGATCAATGCGCCGACCGCATCGGCCAGGGATTTTCCAAGGTCTATCAAGCGCACTTCATGCGCGAGATGGTCGCCTACATCAAGAACAAGCAGCGACAGTTTCAGCATGACGGCCGCGAAGACGGACTCGCCGCACTGGCGGCTCTCGGTTCGCTGGAGAACATGCGCACCTTCTGGGATTTCGATGGCCGGGTGACCGCGCCGTTGCACGGTTTCAATGATGCCGAGGATTACTATCGTCGCGCCTCAAGCCGCTATTTCCTCGGTGAGATCCGCACGCCGACGCTGATCATTCAGGCGGCGGACGATCCGTTCGTGTTCCCGCACAGTTTGCCGCAGGCCAGTGAGCTGTCGCCGTCGACCGCCTTCGAATTGCAGGCACGCGGCGGGCACGTCGGCTTCGTCGATGGCTCGCTGCGCCAGCCCGGTTATTACCTGGAACGACGCATCCCACAGTGGCTGGCGCGCGCGTCCACATGAGCGATCAGGGCGAGTCGATCCGTTTCTGGCAAACCGCGCCACTGGCCGGGGTCGAGTTGTTGTCGGCGCGCTACATCGAGCATCGTTTCGCCCCGCATGTGCACGACGGATTCGTGATCGGCATGATCATGGCCGGCGCCCAGCGTTATCGCTATCGCGGCGCCGAACATTTGGCCGGCAGCGGCACGCTGGTGTTGATCAATCCGGACGAATTGCACACCGGGCACAAAGGCACCGAGGACGGCTGGCTGTATCGGGCGTTTTATCCCGATACGGCGCAAATCGTTTCGCTGCTGGATGAGCTGGAACTGTCCACCACGAGCCTGCCGGCGTTTGGCGCCACGCTGTATCGCGATGCGGATCTGGTCAACGGCTTTGCGCAATTGCATCGTTTGCTCGAAAGTCCGGCCACCGCACTGCAACAGCAAACGCTGTGGCGCGAGATGATGTTGCTGCTGTTGCAGCGCCATGCGGCAGTGCCGGTGCCCGGTCGAGCCGGCAAGGAACACCGTGCGGTGCTGCTGGGCAAGGAATTGTTGCACGCACAATTGGCGGCGCCACCGTCACTGGAAGAGCTGGCGGCGGCGGTCAATCTGTCGCCCTTCCATTTCGCCCGGGTGTTCCGCCGCGCCACCGGCATGCCGCCGCACACCTGGCTGATGCAGCAACGCATCGCCCAGGCTCGCGCACTTCTGCAACACGGCTGCCTGCCGGTGGAGGTCGCCACACAATTGGGATTTGCCGACCAGAGCCATTTGAGCCGGCAGTTCAAGCAGGCTTATGGCGTCGGACCCGCCGCGTACCGCAGCGCCCGACAATTTCCTTCAGACAACGAATAACCAATGTGGGAGCGAGCCTGCTCGCGAAAGCGGTTGTTCATTCAACATTAATGTCGACTGATCCGACGCCTTCGCGAGCAGGCTCGCTCCCACGGGTATTGATTATTCGCCGGTGGCGATACCGCGCGAAGGCTCGTTGATCCACTCGCTCCACGATCCGGCATACAACGACGCCAACGGATAACCCGCCAGGCACAACGCAAACAGGTTGTGACACGCCGTCACGCCGGAACCGCAATAGGCAACCAGATCCGCTGGCGAACGCTCACCGATCTTGGCGGCAAAACGATGTTTGAGCTGATCCGCCGGCAGGAATCGCCCATCGCTGCCGAGGTTGTCGGTGAACGCCGCGCATTGCGCGCCGGGAATGTGCCCGGCAATCGGATCAATCGGCTCAACTTCACCCTTGAACCGCGGCAAAGCCCGAGCATCAATCAAGGTCAACGCAGGTTGGCCAAGACGCTTTTGCAATTTTTCGGCGCTGATCAGAATGCTCATATCCGGCTGGCCACTGAAAGTGCCGCGACTGACCGTCGGCGCATCCAGGCTCAGCGGCAGCCCCGCCGCATGCCACGCCTTGAGCCCGCCATCGAGAATGAACACGCCATCGCGCTTGCCCAGCCACGCCAGCAACCACCACGCCCGCGCCGCGTAGGCACCGGGGCCGTCGTCGTACAAAACCACGTCGCTGTCATTGTTGATGCCCCACGCCTGTAGCCGCTCGATCAGCTCTGCCGACTCGGGCAACGGATGACGGCCAGTCACGCCTTTGACCACTGTGCCGCTGAGGTCACGCTCAAGATCGGCGAAGCTCGCCCCGGCTATGTGCCCTTCGGCATAGCTGCGTTGCCCGTAGTCCGGGTCTTCGAGAGCAAAACGACAATCGAGAATCACCAGCCCCGGCTGCGCCTTGCGGGCATCCAGTGCTTCGGGGCTGATCAGTTGCGCAATCGGCATAACGGGCTCCTGGGGGATTTCAACAGAACGGTTTATTTCACGTCTTCGAGGGCCTGGGCCAGCGGCACGTAGAACTCCTCGAACAACGCATTGACCTCGTCACGCGCCTGCTCGGTGACAAACCCGGCCTCCAGCACCAGCACCTGATACACGCCACGTTTAATGGCCTGCTCACTGAGGTGGTTGGAGTTTTCGCGGGTGGTGCACAGGAAGCGCACCCAGGACGTCAGGATGATCCAGGCATTGAGGGTCAGGGATTCGATCTGCACGCGATCCATGTCGAGAATCCCGGCGGCGACAAAACCTTCGTAGATCGCCGCGCCCTGGATCACGCAGCGCTGGGAAAAGCGCCGATAGCGCGCGGCCAGTTCCGGATCGCTGTCGAGCAGATGCTCCAGATCACGATGCAGAAAACGGTAGCGCCACATCGCCGAAAGCAATTCCTTGAGATAGAAACGCTTGTCCTCGACGGTCGCCGCACGCCCCTGCGGCGGGCGCAGAAAACTGTCGACGAGGCTTTCGTACTCACTGAACAACACGGCGATGATCGCCTGCTTGTTGGGGAAGTGGTAGTACAGGTTGCCCGGAGAAATCTCCATGTGGGCAGCAATGTGATTGGTGCTGATGCTGCGCTCGCCCTGCTGATTGAACAGCTCAAGGCTGTTCAGCACGATACGCTCGCTGGTTTTTATTCGTGGGGCCATGGCTTGAGCTTTAATTCAGAGTGCGTTGGGGGGCATCTTACGACCTAACCGGAAATGGATAAAACACTGCTGTGCAAGGAAGTCATTTGACTTTATAGAGCATAGACTCTAAAAAGTTCATCACTACAATAAATCCGGAGCAGACCATGACTGCCGACATTGCCTACCTGCAAACGCTGCAACAACCGCTGGCCGAGCTGGAGCGGTTGTTCAAGGCGCAGCGGGCTGCGTATGCCGCCAATCCGATGCCGCCCGCCGCCCAGCGCCAGCAATGGCTCAAGGCACTGAGTGATTTGCTCAGCAACGAGCGTCAGGCATTGATCGAGGCGATCAGCTCCGATTTCAGCCATCGCAGCGCCGATGAAACCCTGCTCGCCGAGCTGATGCCAAGCCTGCACGGCATTCATTACGCCAGCCGGAATCTCAAAGGCTGGATGAAAGCCTCGCGACGCAAGGTTGGCATGGCGTTCCAGCCGGCCTCGGCGAAAGTGGTGTATCAGCCATTGGGCGTGGTTGGCGTCATCGTGCCGTGGAATTACCCGTTGTACCTGGCCGTCGGCCCGCTGGTCGGCGCCTTGGCGGCGGGCAACCGGGTGATGCTCAAACTCAGCGAATCGACCCCGGCTACCGGCTTGTTGCTCAAAGAATTGCTGGCGCGAATCTTCCCCGAAGACCTGGTCTGCGTGGTGCTCGGTGAGGCCGACATCGGCGTGGCGTTCTCCCGTTTGCGCTTCGATCACTTGCTGTTCACCGGGGCCACCAGCATCGGCAAACACGTGATGCGCGCCGCCGCCGAAAACCTCACCCCGGTGACGCTGGAGCTGGGCGGCAAGTCGCCGGCCATCGTCTCCCGCGATGTGCCGCTCAAGGATGCTGCCGAGCGCATCGCCTTCGGTAAAACCCTCAACGCCGGCCAGACCTGCGTTGCCCCGGATTACGTGCTGGTGCCGGAAGATCGGGTCGGCGCTTTCGTCGAAGCCTATCGCCAGGCTGTGCAGGGTTTTTATCCGACACTCATCGACAATCCGGACTACACGGCGATCATCAACGAACGCCAATTGGCGCGACTCAACGGCTACGTCAGCGACGCGACCAGCAAGGGTGCGCTGTTGATTCCGTTGTTCGAACAGGCTCAGGGCCGGCGCATGCCGCACAGCGTGCTGCTGAATGTCAGCGACGAGATGACCGTGATGCAGGACGAAATCTTCGGCCCGTTGCTGCCGATCGTGCCGTATCAGGATCTGGAGCAGGCATTTGCTTACATCAATCAGCGGCCACGTCCTCTGGCTCTTTACTACTTTGGCTACGACAAACGCGAACAGAACCGGGTGCTACACGAAACTCATTCCGGCGGTGTGTGCCTGAACGACACCTTGCTGCATGTGGCTCAGGACGATATGCCGTTCGGTGGCATCGGCGCTTCGGGCATGGGCCACTACCACGGTCACGAAGGCTTCCTGACCTTCAGCAAAGCCAAGGGCGTGTTGATCAAACAACGCTTCAACGCGGCCAGACTGATTTACCCGCCCTACGGCACATCGATTCAGAAACTGATCCAGAAGCTGTTCATTCGCTAAACCTTTGTCATCGCCGGGTAATAAAAACAATGCACCCAAGCCTGACCGAAACACCTGCACTGTCGCGCCGTAGCCTGCTGAAATTCAGCCTCGGCGCCACGGCGTTTCTCGCCACCGCCGGACTCGGCGCCAGCCTCAGCGGCTGTTCGTCGAGCGTCGCGGCCAACGGTTTTGTCTCGTTGCGCGACGGCGACCTGCTGTTTCTGCGCGCACTGATTCCGGTGATGCTCCATGGCGCTGTGGCGGCTGAAAAAATGCCGGGCGCTGTTGATGGCACGCTCAAATCGCTGGACTACAGCCTCGATCACCTGTCGCCGGAAATGCTCAAACTCAGCCGGCAACTGTTCGATGTCCTCGGCATGGCCGTGACACGCGGGCCACTCACGGGAATCTGGGGCAGTTGGGAAAATGCCAGCCCCGAGGCGATGCGGCATTTTCTTGATCGCTGGGAGAACAGCTCGTTGAGCCTGCTGCGCATGGGGCATAGCTCGTTGCAGCAGATGGTGATGATGGCCTGGTATACCCGCGCAGAATCGTGGGCGCATTGCGGTTATCCCGGCCCGCCTACTGTTTGAGATTAGCGGCGCGGCCTTCGCGAGCAGGCTCGCTCCCACAGGGGAATGCATTTCAAATGTGGGAGCGAGCCTGCTCGCGAAGTGGTCGGCCGCCACACCGCCGCATCCAAAAATAATAAAGAGAACCTGATCGATGCCCGTACCCGACCCGTTCCGCGAAGGCCTCGCCCGAGGCTGGAAAACCTACAACGGCGCACAACTGAGCGACGACCTGACCCTGGAGGCCGACGTGGCCATCATCGGCAGCGGCGCCGGGGGCGGCACCACCGCGGAAATCCTCAGCGCCGCCGGCTACAAAGTCCTGCTGATCGAAGAAGGCCCGCTGAAAACCAGTTCCGATTTCAAAATGCTTGAAGACCAGGCCTACAGCAGCCTCTATCAGGAAGGCATCGGCCGCATGAGCAAGGACGGCGCAATCACCATCCTGCAAGGACGCGCGGTCGGCGGCACCACGCTGATCAACTGGACCTCGAGCTTTCGCACCCCGGAGCCGACACTCGAACACTGGGCCAAGGAACACAACGTCAAAGGTCACAGCCCCGCCGAGATGGCGCCGTGGTTCGAGAAAATGGAACAACGCCTCGGCGTCGCCCCGTGGATGGTCCCGCCCAACGCCAACAACGATGTGATCCGCAAAGGCTGCGAGCACCTCGGTTACAGCTGGCACGTGATCCCGCGCAATGTGCGCGGCTGCTGGAATCTCGGTTACTGCGGAATGGGCTGCCCGAGCAACGCCAAGCAATCAATGATGGTCACGACCATTCCGGCGACGCTGGAAAAGGGCGGCGAGCTGCTTTATCTGGCCCGCGCGGAGAAGCTGCTGATCAGCGGCGACAAGGTCACCGGCCTGCAATGCGTGGCGATGGATGAGCGCTGCGTCGAGCAGACCGGGCGTAGTATCACGGTCAAGGCGCGGCATTACGTATTAGCTGGCGGCGGTATCAACAGCCCGGCACTGCTGCTGCGTTCGGATGCACCGGACCCGCACAAATGCTTAGGCAAACGGACTTTCCTGCACCCGGTGAACATGTCCGCTGCGCGCTTCGATGAAGTCATCAACCCGTTTTACGGGGCGCCGCAGTCGATCTATTCCGACCATTTCCAATGGAAGGACGGCACCACCGGGCCGATGGCCTTCAAACTTGAAGTACCGCCGCTGCACCCGGCACTGGCGGCCACCCTGCTCGGCGGCTTTGGCGAGGAAAGCGCGCAACACATGGCGGACCTGCCGCACACCCACGCCATGTTGGCCTTGCTGCGTGACGGTTTTCACCCGGACAGCACCGGTGGCGCAGTCGAGTTGCGTGGCGATGGTTCGCCGGTGCTCGACTATCAGGTTTCACCCTACGCCTGGGAAGGCCTGCGCCGGGCCTTTCAGGTCATGGCCGAAATCCAGTTCGCCGGCGGCGCAAAATCGGTGATGCCGATGCACGCCGACGCCCGTTACGTGAAAACCCTGGCTGAGGCACGCACGCTGATCGATGGTTTGAGCCTGGAGTTGTATCGCACACGACTCGGCAGCGCTCACGTCATGGGCGGTTGCGCGATGGGCGAAGACCCTAAAAGCGCGGTCACCGACAGTCTCGGCCGGCATCATCAACTGACTAATCTGTCGATTCACGACGGCTCACTGTTCCCCACCAGTATCGGCGCCAACCCGCAGCTGTCGGTGTATGGCCTGACCGCACAACTGGCGACGTCCCTCGCCGATCGGCTGAGAAACCCGTGAAAAAACCGATTATTCGCATCGTCTATAGTGCTTTCTTACCCAACAGGCGACTTGGCCGACCGGGACGGCTGCGATACCATCCGACTCCCCAACGGACTCCCGCCAGGACGACGCGATGAACCGAGTGTTGTACCCAGGTACCTTCGACCCTATTACCAAGGGCCATGGCGATCTGGTCGAACGCGCCTCGCGCCTGTTCGATCACGTGATTATCGCGGTCGCTGCCAGCCCGAAGAAAAACCCGCTGTTCCCGCTGGAACAACGGGTCGAACTGGCTCGCGAGGTCACCAAACACCTGCCTAACGTGGAAGTGGTCGGTTTCTCGACGCTGCTCGCGCATTTCGCCAAAGAGCAGAACGCCAATGTGTTCCTGCGTGGTCTGCGCGCGGTGTCGGACTTCGAATACGAATTCCAGCTGGCCAACATGAACCGCCAGTTGGCCCCGGATGTGGAGAGCCTGTTTCTCACACCGTCCGAGCGTTATTCGTTCATTTCCTCGACGCTGGTGCGGGAAATTGCCGCGCTGGGCGGCGATATCAGCAAGTTCGTCCACCCGGCCGTGGCTGACGCGCTGACCCTGCGCTTTAAAAAGTAGGAGCAGCCGAAGGCTCGGGCTGCGATCAGACGATCTTTGTTTTTTGATCGCAGCTATCAGTGCCCTTGATCGCAGCCGCGTGCACTGCGCTCGCCAATGCGGCACAATTGCGCGCATTGATTTATTGCGCCCGGGCCCGCCGCCCCGGCTGGAGTTAGCATGTCCCTGATCATCACCGACGATTGCATCAACTGCGACGTCTGCGAACCCGAGTGCCCGAACGCCGCCATTTCCCAGGGCGAAGAGATCTATGTGATCGACCCCAACCTGTGCACCCAGTGCGTCGGCCACTACGACGAACCACAGTGCCAGCAGGTTTGCCCGGTGGATTGCATTCCGCTGGACGAGGCTCATCCGGAGACTGAAGAACAGTTGATGGACAAGTACCGCCTGATCACTGGCAAGGCCTGATTTTTCAGCGCCTGTACCGACGCCATCGCGAGCAGGCTCACTCCTACATTGGAACGCATTTCAATTGTAGGAGTGAGCCTGCTCGCGATGAGGCCGCCAGCCTCACAGTTAAACCCTGATCAGCTTACTCACGCTGCTCAAACCCCTCCCCGATACACCCCAGACACCGAACAAAAGCGGCTTTCGCCGGATCCACCACCAACGCCTGCCCCGCATCGCCAATCCCGCCGCCCAGCGCGGTAAACGGCAACGACACGACAAACGCCCCCGCACCGATCACCGTCGCCACCACCAATAAAGGTCGGGCAATCAGCAAATCGCCAAGCATGGCGTAGGCCGGGGGATTCTGGATGGTGTAACGCGGGTCACCGCTGCCATTTTCCGCGGCCTGAACAGCCAGACTGGAACACAGCAGCAGCGCAACAAAGAGGACTTGCAAGGACTTCATGGCACGATCCTTCGGGCTTAACAGTGAGACAACTCACTATAGACCGTAGGACCTTTTCAGCTTTTTGCCTCAGCTCTGGCAGCGCGGGCAGAACACACTGGCACGCTGGCCCAGCTTCACTTCACGCAGCCCGGTGCCACAGACCTTGCAGTGTTCACCACCGCGGCCATAGACAAACAGCTCCTGCTGGAAATAGCCCGGCTGACCGTCACCACCAATAAAATCACGCAACGTTGTACCGCCACGCTCGATGGCGGCGGCAAGAATGCGTTTGATCTCGATCGCCAGCTTCAGGTATCGCCCCCGGGAAATCCCCCCCGCCTCGCGGCGCGGATCAATCCCGGCAGCAAACAGCGCTTCGGTCGCATAGATATTGCCGACCCCGACCACCACTGCGTTGTCCATGATGAACGGTTTGACCGCCATGGATCGCCCGCGCGACAGCTGAAACAAGCGCTCGCCATCGAACAGATCAGTCAGCGGCTCCGGGCCGAGGCGAATCAGCAGCTCATGATTGAGTGGATCATTGCTCCACAACATCGCGCCGAAACGCCGCGGGTCGGTGTAGCGCAGCGCCAGTCCCGACTCCAGCTCGATATCGACGTGTTCGTGTTTGAGCGCCGGCAACCCGACCTCGACCAGACGCAAATTGCCCGACATGCCCAAATGGCTGATCAGCGTGCCAACCTCGGCGTTGATCAACAGATACTTGGCACGACGTTCGACCAGCACAATGCGCTGCCCCGAGAGGCGCACATCGAGATCCTCGGGAATCGGCCAGCGCAACCGCCGGTCACGCACGATCACCCGACTGACACGCTGGCCTTCCAGATGCGGAGCGATGCCGCGGCGGGTGGTTTCGACTTCTGGCAGTTCAGGCATGGCGTCCTCGAATCAATGCGCGCCGAGGTCGCGGATCGTTTGTTTGAGGGTTTCGAAGTCGTAATCCGACAGTCCTACATAGTCGAGTACCAGCGGGCCGACGGCGCTCCATTCGAAATCTTCGGTCTGGTTGCCCAGTACCCGATACGAAGCGCAAATGTGTTCGGCCATTTTCAGGATCGCCAGCAGGTTTTTCAGCTGACTGTTGCGCGACGATTCATCGCTGAAGATCGCCAGGGCGTTGTGGTGATTGGCGATGGCCGCACTGACGTGTTCCGGCAGGCGCCACGACTTGGCGGTGTAGTAACCGACCACCGCGTGGTTGGTGTTGAACTCGCTGTTCTCGGTGTCGACCACCCGACATTCGGCGCTGGCATTGGCGTAGGCGGTTTCCAGCACCGACATGTAGTTAGGGAAGCGCTGCAGCATCAACGGCACGCCGCAATCGTGGAACAGGCCCAAGGCATACGCCTCGTCGCCGGCCTGAGTGCCGACGCGTTTGGCCAGCGTCAGGCACGTCATCGCCACGTCCTGGGCGGTATCCCAGAAGCGGTTGAGCGTGACGATGGTGTCATCGTTCATCTCGCCCTTGATCGACTGCGCGTTGATCAGGTTGATGATCGAACGACTGCCCAGCAGGTTCACCGCGCGTTGAATCGAGGTGATCTTGTTGCTCAGGCCGTAATACGGCGAGTTGACGATTTTCAGCAGCGAGCCGGACAGGCCGGGATCCTGGGCGATCAGCTTGGCGATCACCTCCAGGTCCGGGTCGGGCATGTACTGCTCCATTTGCAGATCCACCATGATCTGCGGTTGCGCCGGCACACTGATGCCTTGCAGCGATTGTTGAATCTGTTCGGTGGTCAGCTCTTGGGACATAAGTACACACTCTGGGACAGGCGGCGATTCTAACCTCTAAAAACCGCGAGACGACACACCAGTGGGCAATTGTCAGGAACTTTCATTCAGGCCACGGCTTCGGAATCTGTAATGCCCAACGGATCACTCCGATCCTTTGCGGCGGCAAACTCCCACAGACTCAGGAGCTTATCGATGGCCACTTCCCTCAACGGCAAGCGCGTCGCTTTTTTGGTAACCGATGGTTTCGAACAGGTTGAATTGACAGGTCCCAAGCAAGCGTTGGAGCAAGCTGGCGCGCAGGTCGACATCCTTTCGGCAGAGGCCGGCAAGGTCAAAGGCTGGAATCACGACAAGCCGGCGGATGATTTCAAGGTCGATCAGACCTTCCAGAGCGCCAGCAGCGAACAGTACGACGCGATCGTCCTGCCGGGCGGCGTGCAGAACTCCGACACCATTCGCATCGACCAGGACGCCCAGCATCTGGTCAAGACTGGCGCGTCTGCCGGCAAACCGATTGCGGTGATCTGCCATGGCGGCTGGCTGCTGATCTCGGCGGGGCTGGTCAACGGCAAAACCATGACCAGTTACAAGACGCTCAAGGACGACCTGGTCAATGCCGGGGCCAATTGGGTCGATAAAGAAGTGGTCAAGGATGGTCACCTGATCAGTAGCCGTCAGCCGGATGATATTCCGGCGTTCAACAAAGAGCTGATCGACGCACTGTCTGCGTAGCATTGGGGACCGCATTCGCGAGCAGGCTCGCTCACATTGGTCTTGTGTCGGTCACAAGCCCTTTGTGCGAGCCTGCTCGCGAAGGGGCCATCAGCGTTTCATCGCTCATCAAACCCGACACAAGTCGCAACACGCTATACTCCCGCTCTTTTTTCCGGAGCGACGTCATGTCCCTGCCTAGCTTGCGCCTCAAAGCCAACGCCGACCGTCGCCTGCGCGCCGGTCACCTGTGGGTCTACAGCAACGAAATCGATGTAGCCGCCACCCCTTTGCACGGCTTCCAGGCCGGCGATCAAGCCATCCTCGAAGCCGCTGGCGGCAAGCCGTTGGGCATCGTGGCGATGAGCCCGAACAACCTGATCTGCGCCCGCCTGCTGTCGCGCGACATTAAAGTTGCGCTGGACAAATCGCTGCTGGTGCACCGCCTGAACGTGGCCCTGTCGCTGCGCGAGCGCCTGTTCGACAAGCCGTTCTATCGTCTGGTCTACGGTGACTCCGACTTGCTGCCAGGTCTGGTGGTCGACCGTTTCGGCGACATCCTTGTGGTCCAGATCGCCTCGGCGACCATGGAAGCGCATAAAGATGACGTGATCGCGGCGCTGACCCAAGTGCTCAAGCCAAGCGGCATTCTGTTCAAGAACGACTCCGCCGCGCGTGACGCCGAAGGCCTCAACCGCTACGTCGAAACCGTGTTCGGCCTGGTGCCGGAGTGGGTGGCGCTGGAAGAGAACGGCGTGAAGTTCGAAGCGCCAGTCATTCAGGGCCAGAAAACCGGCTGGTTCTACGATCACCGCATGAACCGTGCTCGCCTGGCCCCTTATGCCAAAGGCAAACGCGTTCTCGACCTCTATAGCTACATCGGTGGCTGGGGCGTGCAGGCTGCCGCTTTCGGCGCCAGCGAAGTGTTCTGCGTCGATGCCTCGGCGTTCGCCCTCGACGGTGTTGAGCGCAACGCTGCGCTGAACGGTTTCGCCGACAAGATGACCTGCATCGAAGGCGATGTCTTTGAAGCGCTGAAAGAACTGAAAGCCAGCGAAGAGCGCTTCGACGTGATCGTTGCCGACCCGCCAGCGTTCATCAAGCGCAAGAAAGACATGAAAAACGGCGAAGGCGCCTACCGTCGCCTGAACGAGCAAGCCATGCGCCTGCTCAACAAGGACGGCATCCTGGTTAGCGCATCATGCTCGATGCACCTGCCGGAAGATGACCTGCAGAACATCCTGCTGACCAGCGCCCGTCACCTGGATCGCAACATCCAGTTGCTCGAGCGTGGCGGTCAGGGCCCGGATCACCCGGTGCACCCGGCCATCGCCGAAACGCGCTACATCAAGAGCATCACCTGCCGCCTGCTGCCCAACAGCTGATACACGCGGATAAGAGGGGAGCCAGCAGGCTCCCTTTTTTTGCACGCGGCCCTGCCTCTTCGTTATTCCCCAACACTTCCTACAATTATTTTCGCGTTAACGTGCAGGATATTTCCTTACGTCTTTTAATTGCTGAAACTTTCCCTACAAGTTTATTTCCGACTAAAGACTGCTCCGACAAAATTACTGGAAATTTCCTACCTAATATCCTCTTGCCAATAATCCATTACAAACTATTATGAAGTTGTCGCCACGAGGTGACTTCAACTATCAACGAACAAGGAGTTCACATCATGAAAAGTATTTCTCTGGAAAGTAAAAAAATCGCAAACCTGGCTTTTCTGGTTGCGTCCAAAGCCCGTTAAGTGAGTCAGGACGCCGGGGAGTGCCGGCAACCCGGCGTCCTTTTGACTTTATCCAGAGTGAATCGACCCACATGCACATCAATCCTTATCTATTTATATTGCCGCGTTCGCCCGGACAAATTGTGTGGAACTATAAAAACTATACTCAACACGAGCTCGACCTGAACTACGTCTCTCGCCTCGCCCAACTAATAAACAAGCCAGACCTCTTCGACACCGACAACATAATAGACATACAACTATTAAACGCGGACATACTAACCGTTTCAAAAATAGACACTCCAGAATGGGGCTGGGACGAACTGTCAAAGATTTATCATATCGGCACGCAAAATATTCCCTGTGAACATATTCCTCAGAACATCCATGAGTGGGCCAGACAATATCTGGCGCACTGCAACGAGGTATTGGCCACTCCACCTCCCGCAAACAACTGCCCGCAGCTTGAACCTGAGCAACGCATTGCCCTGCCTGCTCCGTGCGCGTTGGGTAATGACAGCCTGAAAAGTGCACTGCTAAAGCGAAAAACCTGTCGCAGCTACACCGGTGCAGCGATGACCCTCAATGACGTCGGCACTCTGCTCTATCTTTCTCTCGGCTATCTGCACGAACGCGAACAGGATTGCGACGACAGCATCGCCACAGGCCTTGGTGCTCGTCGAAGCAGCCCTTCCGGTGGAGGCCTGAACGCCTGCGAAGGCTTCTTGCTGGCCCGGAATGTTGTTGACCTAGAGCGCGGCATTTATGCCTACCATCCGGTCGATCATTCCCTGAGCCGGGTCAATTCGTTGCCTGAACCCGCCCTGGGCCAATTGCTCGGCGGTCAACACTTCATCAACAACCTGCCACTGGGGTTGTTCATCACCGCCCGTTTTGACCGGCTCTGGTGGAAGTATGAACACTCGCGGGCCTACCGCATGGCCTTCGTTGAAGCCGGCCACCTGTCGCAAACCTTTCAACTGGTCGCCACGGCACTGGGCCTCAACACCTGGCTGACCGGGGCATTTGCCGACCGTCAGGTCGAAGCACTCCTCAATCTCGAGGGTAGCGCTGAACAACCACTGTTTTTTGTTGGCTGCGGAGAAAGCGATGGACAGGTGATGTGCAGTGAGATGCGCGAACTGTTGCGCGAGGGGCAGGCATGAGCCAGTCAATTGCGGACCCGGATGAAGCGCCAGTGTCATGGGCACTCAAATTCACCTTGGGCGATTGGGCGAGCCGTGCTTCCGTGCGCAGCAGTACCCATGATTATCAATTGCCCGACGATGTGCCGCAGCAGCTGCAAACCCGCCACTGGTTTCCACCTGCGTTTCTGCCCTACCTGGCACATCCGGTCATTCAAGCCGCCGGGCGTGATGTGCTGCACCGGCTATCAGCCAACCATCTGGTGCACTTTCTCGATTACACCACGCTGCTCGAACACCGCATCGTCAATCGTGCCGTGGAAGTCATCGTGCACCGTGAGCTGCCCATCTACGTGCCTCTGGCAATGAAACACGCGGCGCTGCAGCTCTACACCGACGAGGGTTACCACGCACTGTTCTCCAATCGACTCGCTGAGCAGATCGCCAGCTTTTACGGGATCACCGGACGTCCGGCGATTCCAAAGCGCATCACCCGCCTTAACGCATTGATCGCTCGCACACCGGAGAAGAATCGACCACTGGCATGGTTTCTGCTCGGTTTCGTCTCGGAGACCATCATCGCCCGGGAGCTGCTGGACGTCTGTCGCGACAGCCTGGTGTCCAGCGTAAGCGACATGCTGCGCGACCACCTGACTGATGAAGCCCGCCACAGTCGTTACTTCGCCGAGGTGTTCCATTACTTCTGGCTGTCCATGAACAGCCGCCAGCGCCTGTTTGTCAGCAAAACACTGCTGGAGATCATCGGGATTTTTTTCGAGGTCGACGAACACTGGCTGCAACAGAGTTTGCGAGGAGCAGGCATTGCCGACAGCGATGTGAGGGACATCATCGGCGGCATGGCAACGGCGCACGCCAATCGTGCACGCGCACGATCAGGCTCCATTGCAACGCTGGACGCACTGCGCAAGGCCGGTTTTTTCGCACTTCCTCATAACCAGAAACTTTTTGCCAAGGCAGGACTGATCGATGGATAAAGGAAAATCCGTGGTAACCACAACGCAGCGCCGCGCTGCTGTCAGCCTGTTGCTGGCCATGGTGCTGCTAGGCGTGTTTCCACTGGATGTCCTGCTGCCGTCTTTTCCAGCATTGGCGGCACACTTTCGCAGCTCACCGGCGGATATCGCACTGTCCATCAGCCTGTTCGCCGTGGGGATCGCATTTGCCCAGCTCCTGATCGGCCCGCTCTCGGACGTGATCGGGCGCAAAGGCTTGTTACTCGCCGGCATGAGCGTGTCGATGCTGGGAGCGCTCGGTTGCGTCATGACCTCCGATTACACGCTATTCCTTGTATTCCGGGTGATGCAGGCCTTGGGCTGTGGCTGCTTCGTGCTGTCCCAGGCGCTGGTACAGGATCTGTTCGAAGGCGAGGAGCGCGACCGTTTGCGTATCCTGATGGTCACGGCTACCGGGATTTTCATCTCGGTGTCGCCGCTGGCCGGGACCTTTCTGCAAGCCACACTCGGCTGGCGCGGCAGCTTCTGGGTGTTTACCGCGTTGTCCGCCATGGTGCTGATCAAGGCCTGGCTGTTTTTGCACAACAGCCGTCCAACCTACAGTGCTGCGCGACTCGGTTTCATCCAGTCGTACCGACGGGTACTGGGGGATTTCGAATTTGTCGGCTACTGGCTGATCTCGGCGTTTGCATTTGCCTGCCACTTCTCGTTCATCGTTATTTCGCCGCTGATCTTCATGGATCAACTGCAACTCGCGCCTTATGACTTTTCATTGATTCTGCTGGTTTACGGTGCTGCCTATGTTGTCGGCGGCATCCTCGCGGCCGTATTGAATCGACGCATTACACCGGTTCAGCAAATCTTCGCCGGACTGAGCCTGATACTGCTGTCGGGAATGGCGATGCTATACCTGTCGGCCAACCATGCATTGGCCCCGGCCACCGTGCTGATCCCGATGCTGATCTGCACCGCGGGCACCACCATTGCTCGACCTGCCGCCACCTCGCGGGCCATGGGCCTGTTTCCTGAAAACGCCGGGACTTCGGCCTCGGCGGGCAGCACGATCATCTTTATTTGTGGCGGACTTATCAGCGCGTTGATCAGCCTCAGCCCGGTCAATCTGCAATCAACGCTGGGCTACAGTTTTGTGCTGCTGAGCACGATAGCGCTGGTACTCAACAACAAGCTCAGCCGTCGCGCCAGAGAGCATGAAGCCAATGCCGCAGTGCAGTCCGGTGGTGATTAAACCTGCCGGCCGTCATTCCATATACACCGTCTGCGCTGGAACAACGCTTTGCGCCATTCCCTCCAGACGCCAGCGGTGTAGAATCGGCTGATTCATCGCCATTCATCCCCCGGCGGGTTTATGAGCTCAGGCTGAGACCAGCGGCGATCCCGCAACGTCATCGGCAACATCACGGACACACGGCCATTTCTGAGTGTTCCAGACGTCAATAGAAGCTCACTCCCCTTTTGCACCTGATTAGTAAGTGATTAGCCGCCCGGAGTGCTCCATGCCAGATTACCGCTCGAAAACATCCACCCACGGCCGCAACATGGCCGGTGCCCGCGCACTGTGGCGCGCCACGGGGATGAAAGATGACGACTTCAAAAAGCCGATCATCGCCATTGCCAACTCCTTCACCCAGTTCGTACCGGGCCACGTGCACCTGAAGGATCTGGGCCAACTGGTCGCCCGCGAAATCGAACGCGCCGGCGGTGTAGCGAAAGAATTCAACACCATCGCCGTGGATGACGGCATCGCCATGGGCCACGACGGCATGCTGTACTCGCTGCCGAGCCGCGAGATCATCGCCGACTCCGTCGAGTACATGGTCAACGCCCACTGTGCTGACGCCATTGTCTGCATTTCCAACTGCGACAAGATCACCCCGGGCATGTTGATGGCTGCCTTGCGCCTGAACATTCCGGTGATCTTCGTTTCCGGCGGCCCGATGGAAGCCGGCAAGACCAAACTCGCGTCCCACGGCCTCGACCTTGTCGACGCCATGGTGATCGCCGCCGACGAAAGCGCTTCTGACGAGAAAGTCGCTGAGTACGAGCGCAGCGCCTGCCCGACCTGCGGTTCGTGCTCCGGCATGTTCACCGCCAACTCAATGAACTGCCTGACAGAAGCACTGGGTCTGGCACTGCCGGGCAACGGTTCGACCCTCGCCACCCACAGCGATCGCGAACAACTGTTCCTGCAGGCCGGCCGTACCATCGTCGAACTGTGCAAACGCTACTACGGCGAGAACGACGAATCGGTGCTGCCGCGCAACATCGCCAACTTCAAAGCGTTCGAGAACGCGATGATGCTCGACATCGCCATGGGCGGTTCGACCAACACCATCCTGCACTTGCTCGCTGCTGCCCAAGAGGCGGAAATCGATTTCGACCTGCGCGACATCGATCGTCTTTCGCGCACTGTTCCGCAACTGTGCAAAGTTGCGCCGAACATCCAGAAGTACCACATGGAAGACGTACACCGCGCCGGCGGCATCTTCAGCATCCTCGGTTCGCTGGCCCGTGGCGGCTTGCTGCACACCGACCTGCCGACCGTGCACAGCCGCAGCATGGAAGAAGCCATCGCCAAGTGGGACATCACCCAGACCACCGATGAAGCGGTGCATCACTTCTTCAAGGCCGGCCCTGCCGGTATCCCGACGCAGACGGCGTTCAGCCAGTCGACCCGTTGGGAAACCCTCGATGACGACCGTGAAAACGGCTGTATCCGCAGTTTCGAACACGCCTATTCGCAAGAAGGTGGCCTGGCCGTGCTGTACGGCAACATCGCGCTCGATGGCTGCGTGGTGAAAACCGCCGGTGTCGACGAATCGATCCACGTCTTCGAAGGCAACGCGAAGATCTTTGAAAGCCAGGACAGCGCCGTACGCGGCATCCTCGCTGACGAAGTGAAGGCTGGCGACATCGTCATCATTCGCTACGAAGGCCCGAAAGGCGGCCCGGGCATGCAGGAAATGCTCTACCCGACTTCGTACCTGAAATCCAAAGGCCTGGGCAAAGCCTGCGCCCTGCTCACCGACGGTCGTTTCTCCGGCGGTACTTCGGGTCTGTCCATCGGCCACGCTTCGCCAGAAGCCGCCGCCGGTGGCGCGATCGGTCTGGTGCAGGACGGCGACAAAGTGCTGATCGACATTCCGAACCGCTCGATCAACCTGTTGGTCAGCGACGAAGAACTGGCCGCACGCCGTGCTGAGCAGGACAAAAAGGGCTGGAAACCTGTGGAAGTGCGTCCACGTAAAGTGACCACTGCCCTCAAGGCCTACGCCCTGCTGGCGACCAGTGCCGACAAAGGTGCTGTGCGTAACAAAGCGATGCTCGACGGGCTGTAAGCCTTAAGCGTCGAATAAAAGAATGCCCCGCCTGAGTGCGGGGCATTTTTGTGTCTGAGCGAAATCCCAAAGTCACAGCAGATCAAACTGTGGGAGCGAGCCTGCTCGCGAATACGGTATATCAGAAACAGAGATGGTGACTGACACTACGCTTTCGCGAGCAGGCTCGCTCCCACATTGGATCGGTGTGGCTTACTGAATTTCCTCAGGTTTGACGATCACCCAGTTCTTGTCCGCCGTCACCGGCAACCCTTCTTTCGCCTGCGCCGCCGCGTGCTTGGCCATCATGCCGTTGATCTGCGCCATGTACTTGTCCTTGCGGTTGATCCACAAGTGAATGCCGCCCTTGGCCACGTCGACATCGTGGAACAGCATGTAACCATCGCTGGTCGGGGTATCGCCGCCAACCAGTACCGGTTTTTTCCATTCGTCGATGTAGGTGAGAATCGCCGCGTGCTTGCCGGCCATCCACGTCGCCGGCGTCCACAGGTACGGCGTCAGCTCAAGGCCGAGGTTGGCCTTCTCGTCATATTTGCCGGCGGTGATCTGTTTGCGTGCGGTGGTCAGTTCGTTGGTTTCGCGGTTCTTCAGCAGCGTGGTCACGCCAATGACGTTCTGCGGTTTGACGTTGTAGCCGTACTTCGGATCCGCCGCGACCATGCGCACCAGCTCTTCAGAGGCGGCGGTCATCACGTAGACCTCGATGCCGTTCTCCATCAGCTTGTTGTACAGCTCCTGCTGGCCGGTGAAGATCTTCGGCGGATTGACGTCGAGTTTCTTCACCACATCGCCTTCGTAATAAGTCGCCGGCACCGGTTTGCCTGAAGCCATCAGCTCATCGACGTAGCCTTTGAGTTCCTTGAGGGTGAAACCGGAGAACACCTGCGCCACCCACGGGTAGCAGACCATGTCGTCGACTTCGCAGAGGCGATAGTAGTAACTGAACAGGCTTTCCTTGTGGTCGGCGGTGTCCTTGAACGGCATCAGTTTCAGGGAAGGATCGAGTTTGTCGCGGGTGATCAGGCCCTTGTTTTCCATGAACGGCAACAACGACTCTTCGAGGTCGTAGCGGTAACTGGTGTTGTCCATGTCGAACACCGCGTAGTTACCCTTGTTGGCATTGGCGGCGATCATCGCATCCAGCGCCTTGGCCTGATCGGCCGGCCAGTGTTTCAGGTCAGTAGCGAACGCCTGAGTGGCCAGGCCCATGCCCACCGTCAGTGCGACAGCCAGAAATTTCGGTGCGAACTTCATAAGCCTCTTCTCCCTGATTCAAAGAGATCGACGCTAACAAATATGTGTGACAGTCCTCGCCTGTCAGCGACCGCCCACGTCCCTATCGCGCCAGATGCATTGCCGAGAGCGACACGGGCTTATTCCAAAAACGACGGACGCCCTAAGATTTCGGTATTAAATCATTGCAAATCAAGCTGTTAGGCTTGCCGGTTCGCAGCAGCCCCGGAAGGCTGTTGGCAAAGTCTTTCTGGAGTTCTCATGAATCTACCGTTGATTCTCAACCTGCTGGTGTTCCTCGCCCTGCTCTTCGGTCTGGCGCAAACCCGCCACACCACGTGGAGTCTGGCGAAAAAAGTCCTGCTCGCACTGGCGATGGGCGTCGCGTTCGGCGTGGCCCTGCACACCCTTTACGGTGCCGGCAACCCGGTGCTGAAAGCCTCGATCGGCTGGTTCGATCTGGTCGGCAACGGCTACGTACAGTTGCTGCAAATGATCGTTATCCCGCTGGTGTTCGCCTCGATCCTCAGCGCCGTAGCACGCCTGCACAACGCCTCGTCGCTGGGCAAGATCAGCTTCCTGACCATCGGCACCCTGCTGTTCACCACCGCGATTGCGGCGCTGATCGGCATCGGCCTGACCAACCTGTTCGGCCTCACTGCCGAAGGTCTGGTCGCTGGCACTCAGGAAATGGCCCGTCTGCAAACCATTCAGACTGACTACGCCGGCAAAGTTGCCGACCTGAATGTGCCGCAACTGCTGCTGTCGTTCATCCCGCAAAACCCGTTTGCCGATCTGGCGCGGGCCAAGCCGACCTCGATCATCAGCGTGGTGATTTTCGCTGCGTTCCTGGGGGTTGCGGCGCTGCAACTGCTCAAGGATGACGTCGAGAAAGGTCAGAAAGTGATCAACGCCATCGACACCCTGCAAGCCTGGGTGATGCGTCTGGTACGTCTGGTGATGAAACTGACCCCGTACGGCGTGCTGGCGCTGATGACCAAAGTGGTCGCCGGCTCCAACCTGCAAGACATCATCAAGCTCGGCAGTTTTGTCGTGGTGTCGTACCTCGGTCTGGGCCTGATGTTCGTCGTGCACGGCGTACTGGTGTCGGCCGCCGGGATCAACCCGCTGCGTTTCTTCCGCAAGATCTGGCCGGTGCTGACGTTCGCGTTCACCAGCCGCTCCAGCGCCGCGAGCATTCCGCTGAGCATTGAAGCGCAAACCCGTCGTCTGGGGATTCCGCAGTCGGTGGCGAGTTTTGCCGCGTCGTTCGGTGCGACCATCGGCCAGAACGGTTGTGCCGGTCTGTACCCGGCGATGTTGGCAGTGATGGTTGCGCCGACCGTGGGCATCAACCCGCTGGATCCACTGTGGATCGCGACGCTGGTGGCGATTGTGACCTTGAGTTCGGCGGGTGTGGCCGGTGTGGGTGGCGGCGCGACGTTCGCGGCGCTGATCGTGCTGCCGGCGATGGGTTTGCCGGTGTCACTGGTGGCGTTGCTGATTTCGGTTGAGCCGCTGATTGATATGGGCCGCACGGCGTTGAACGTGAGTGGTTCGATTACGGCCGGTGCGATTACCAGTCAGGTGATGCAGCAGACGGATAAAGAGCTGCTGGATGCCGATGAGCATGCGGAGTTGGCTCAGGCTTAAGTAGCGCCTGACAGACCGCTATCGCGAGCAGGCTCACTCCTACAATTGGAATGCGTTCCCCCCTGTAAGAGTGAGCCTGCTCGCGATGCTTTTAGGCTTTTTCCCAAACCTCAAAGCTGTACGCGGGTTTGTCGCCCTCAGCCGGATTCGGCACATTCGACACCAGCTTCCACTGGTGCAAATCAAACTCAGGAAACCACGCATCCCCCTCCGGGCTCAACGCCACGCGAGTCAGATACAGACGATCCGCCTGCTCCAGCCCTTGCGCATACAGCTGCGCGCCGCCAATCAGCATCAGCTCATCGACGCCCTGGGCTTTCGCCCACTCTTCGGCGCGAACCACGGCAGCTTCCAGCGACGGATAAACCTCGGCACCTTCGAGCACCAGATCGGCCTGACGGCTGACCACGATGTTCAAGCGCCCCGGCAACGGTCGACCGAGCGAATCCCAGGTCTTGCGACCCATGATGATCGGCTTGCCCAAGGTGGTGGCCTTGAAGTATTTGAAGTCCCCCGGCAGGTGCCAGGGCATGCTGTTGTCGACGCCGATCACGCGGTTTTCACCGAGGGCTGCGATCAGGCTGAGGGGGAGTGATTTAGTCATGCCGGCGAGGATACCAGAGCCGCGCTTACCCCGATAAGCGCCACAGCGGTTATGCTCAGCGCTCAATTAAGCGACGGGACGCTGCGTGACTGAACTGACTCCACTGCAAAACCTCTGGCTCACCGAAACCGTGCGCCTGCGCGAAGAACACGCAGGCCCATTGGATGATCTGGAAGCCAATCGTCTGGCCCGCACCGCCGGCGGTGATCTGCCGAGCCGCATTCAGCGCCGGGCGCTCTGGCTGGCCGAGCGCGACGGGCTGACCAATGCTCTGAAACACTGGCTGCAAGGCGCGCGTCTGGCGTTGCTGCTGATGGCGCTGCTGGCCTGCGTCACCGGGGCGGGCATGGCATTTTCTGCGCTCGGCGACGGTACGCGAGCGGTAAACATTTTCTGGGCGCTGGGCACGTTGCTCGGGGTCAATCTGATCCTGCTGCTGAGCTGGGCATTCGGCCTGCTATTCGCTGGCGAACACGCGGCAGCGCTTGGCAGATTGTGGCTGTGGCTCAGCGAGAAATTTGCCCGGGACGCCAAAGCCGCGCAATTACCCCCCGCATTACTGGTCCTGCTGCAACGCCACAAACTCAATCGCTGGGCGATTGGCTCGCTGGTCAATGGCCTGTGGTTGCTGATCATGTTCAGCGCGCTGAGCATGCTGATATTGATGATGGCCACCCGGCAATATGACTTCATCTGGGAAAGCACGCTGCTTGGCGCTGACTTCTTCGCGGCACTGACTGATGCGTTGACGGTTATTCCCCATGCGCTGGGCTGGAGTGCGCCGAGCGTGGACATGATTCGCGTAACGCTGGACACCGATTACAACCGCGTCCTGGTTCGCCAGATGTGGGCGATATGGCTGGTCGGCGCGGTGCTGATCTATGGCGTGCTCCCCCGCCTGCTGCTGATGCTGTTCTGCCGTTGGCGCTGGAAACGTGGGCGTGATCGCTTGCGTCTGGAGCTGAACCTGCCCGGCTACGCGCATCTGCGCGAACGTCTGATGCCGACCAGCGAACGCCTTGGCGTCAACGACCCGGAGCCTGCGCAGTTGCATCGCGTCGAAAGCAGCGTCGGCGAACTCGCCAGCGAAGGCGCGTTGCTGGTCGCCATCGAACTCGACGAACAACGTCCATGGCCACCCGCGCTGCCGAAAAACGTCAGTAACGCCGGCATCCTCGACAGCCGCGAATCGCGGCACAAACTCCTCGAACAACTCAGCCGTTTTCCACCGGCACGTCTGGCGATTGCCTGCGACCCACGGCGCTCGCCGGATCGCGGCAGCCTCGCCTTGATCGCCGAACTGGCGCGCAGCGCCGGCGAAACCCGTGTCTGGCTGCTGCAAGCGCCGCCGGGCGACGCACTGGATGCCGAACGCCTCGGCGACTGGCACGTTGCGCTGCAACAACTGGAGTTGCCGTTCGCCGATTGCGCGCCGTTGAACTGGTTGGAGACGGGTCATGACTGATGCCTGGAAAGCGCCGCTGAAACTCGCGGTGGTCGGCCACACTAACGTCGGCAAGACCTCGCTGCTGCGCACGCTGACCCGCGACGTGGGTTTTGGCGAAGTGTCCCATCGCCCGAGCACTACCCGGCATGTCGAGGGCGCGCGGTTGTCGGTGGACGGCGAACCGTTGCTCGACCTCTACGACACGCCGGGACTGGAAGATGCCATCGCCCTGCTGGATTTTCTCGAACGCCTGGAACGCCCCGGCGAACGCCTCGATGGCCCGGCGCGGCTGGCGCGGTTCCTCGACGGCAGCGAGGCTCGCCAGCGCTTTGAGCAGGAGGCCAAAGTGCTGCGGCAATTGCTCGCCTCCGACGCCGGTTTATACGTGATCGATGCGCGCGAACCGGTGCTGGCCAAGTACCGCGATGAACTGGAAGTGCTGGCCAGTTGCGGCAAACCGTTGCTGCCGGTGCTGAATTTTGTCAGCAGTGCCAACCATCGCGAGCCGGATTGGCGTGAAGCGTTGGCACGGCTTGGGCTGCATGCACTGGTGCGTTTCGACAGTGTGGCGCCGCCCGAGGATGGCGAGCGGCGGCTGTATGAAAGTCTGGCGCTGCTGCTGGAAAATGCCCGTCCGCAATTGGAACGGTTGATTGCTGATCAACAGGCTCAGCGCCTGGCGCGGCAGCAAAGTGCGGCGCGCTTGATTGCTGAATTGTTGATCGACTGCGCCGCGTGCCGACGCAGTGTGGTCAGCGAGGCGGAGCAGGAGCAGCAAGCCATCAGCGAACTGCGCAAGGCTGTGCGCCAGCGCGAGCAGAAGTGTGTTGAGGCGTTGCTCAAGCTTTACGCGTTCCGACCACAGGATGCCGCGGCGAGTGATTTGCCGTTGCTCGATGGACGCTGGGGTGATGACTTGTTCAACCCGGAAACCCTCAAGCAACTCGGTGTGCGCGTGGGCGGCGGTATTGCTGCCGGTGCAGCGGCGGGGGCTGGTGTGGACTTGCTGGTTGGCGGGATCACCCTCGGCGCGGCGGCGTTGGCGGGGGCGATTGCCGGGGGTGCGCTGCAGACGGCGCGCAGTTATGGCAGTCGCTTGCTCGGCAAGATCAAAGGGCAGCGTGAGCTGACGGTGGATGACGGGGTGTTGCGACTGTTGGCGCTGCGCCAGCGGCAGTTGGTGTTGGCGCTGGATCAGCGTGGGCATGCGGCGATGGACGCGGTTCAGGTGGCGACCCCGCAGGATAAAACCTGGCGTGAGGGCAAGTTGCCGGAAGCGCTGAACAAGGCGCGGGCGCATCCGCAGTGGTCGTCGTTGAATCCGCAGGCGAAGTTGAATCAGGCTGAGCGGCAAGAGCAGATTGAGGGGTTGGTTGATCGGGTGCTTGAGCTTTAGATCGCTACCCCCTCACCCCAGCCCTCTCCCCCAAGGGGTAGAGGGGGAAGGGAGCAGATCTCCAGGCTTTTCAAACCTGAGTTCGGCTGGATATTTCAGGTCGATGTATCACCTGAGAACAACTCCGTAGGCCCCCTCTCCCTCCGGGAGAGGGCTGGGGTGAGGGCGACAATCACACAGTAGACAACAATCTCGCAGCCTTACGCTTCAAAACCCCAAGATCCATCACCGGCACCGCGCGCTCCTTGGCCAACTCATCCCACTGCCGCATCCGCAGGCTGACCGCACACAACGGATCCCGCTCAAACACATCCGCCTCCACCTCGGTCATCACCCCACCCTGATACGCCAGCGTTCGCCGGCTCGCCTCACTCAGCCGATCAAAATACCCCGGCTCACGCAACGTCAGATACCGCTTGGCCTGCACGTGATATTCCACCAGCCGTGCCAAGCGCTCGCTGAAACCGGCCTCACGCAAATAATCCGCACCCAACCGTTCATGACTGACCACGCCAAAGCCGTCCATGTTCTCCGCGCCCTCGGCACACAGGTGGCCGATGTCATGAAAGAACGCTGCCAACACCACTTCGTCATCAAAGCCCTCGGCCATCGCCAGTTCGGCCGCCTGAGACATATGCTCGATCTGCGACACCGGTTCGCCGATGTAATCGCGGGTGCCGAAGCGTTCGTACAGTCCGAATACCCGCGCGACGACTTGCTCGTGACCTGTCATCAATCTTCCTCCAGCAACTGTGCAACGTTGCGCTCGGCCAGCGCCGGGCCGACGCTCATGCCGACACCGGTGTGCATCAGCGCCACACTCAACCCCGCTGCCGGGCGCAGCAACGAAAACGGCCCCGGCCCCCGAGAACCATAGACGCCCTGCCAGCGCTCGACCACTTGCACCTTGCAGCCCAGCGTCTGCTCGGCCAGTTCAAGCATCCAGTTATCCACTTGCTCGGCGTTGAACGGTGAAGGGTCGCTGCCGTAATGGTGCGAGTCGCCGATGATCAGTTCGCCGTACGGCGTCGGGCTGATCAGCAGGTGGATGCCGTTGTCGTGCAGGTGCGGTTGCTCACGGATGATTTGCGCCTGCACCGCCGCCGCTTCTGGCAGATCGGCGAAGGCGCCGTAGTGCACGCAGCTCAGACCGGTGAGCAAGGCGTGTTGCAGATTCAGCTCGGTCGCAGGTTTGGCGCGGAGCATTTGCAGACGGCAGATTTGCGGATCGAGGGCGGCGATCGGCTCGGCGAGCAAGGTCTGATAATCGTGGCCGGAGCAGACGATGATCTGCTTGGCGGTAAAACTGCCGGCGGTGCTGTGCAGGTGCCCCGGCTCGACGTCGCGTACGAGCGTGGAGAAGTGGAACTCGACGCCGAGGTCGCGGCGCAGGTAATCGATCAGCGCCGGGATTGCTTCGCGAGAGTACAGCTGTTGATCGTCGATGCCGTGCAACGCGGCGCGGTGGTGGCTGAACTGGCCGTGATACAGATCGCGCAAGGCCGCGCCGCGCAGCAACTGGATGTTGTAACCGTGCTCCACGGCGCGACCGTTGCAGAAGGCTTCGAGCAGATGTTCTTCGGCTTCAGTACGGGCGAACAGGTAGGAACCGTTGCGCTTGATTTGCAGACCGGCGAGTTGCGCCCAGTCGCCCCAGATCTCGCGGCTGGCCTTGGCTAGCTCGAGCATTTGGCCAGGTGGTTGGCCAGTGACCAGCGCCTGGCCGAAGTTGCGCACCGAGGCGCCGAGAGGGGTGGCGGTGCGTTCGAAAACGGCGACCTTGAGACCGCGTTTGGCGGCGGCGTAGGCGTGGGACAGGCCGAGGATGCCGGCGCCTACGATGAGCAGGTCTTGGTGTTGTGTCATGAGGCTACCTCAATGATCGTTCCCACGCTCCGCGTGGGAATGCAGCCAAGGACGCTCTGCGTCGATAGTGACGCGGAGCGTCACGGGATTCGTTCCCACGCGGAGCGTGGGAACGATCGGCAACGGTTACTTGGCGGCGACTTTCTCGGACTTGCCGTCATAACGCTTGCGCCACTCGGTCAGAATCTCGTCGCGATTCTTCGAGGCCCAGGCAAAGTCGTTCTTGATCAGACGCTGCTCATAATCCGCCGGCAACTCGGTTTGCGGCTTGGCGATGCCCGGTTGCGCGAGGACAGCGAAGTTCTCCTTGTACAGATCCATCGCCTCGGCACTCGCCGAGAAGTCAGCCAGTTTCTTCGCGGCCTCTTCATGCGGCGTACCTTTGATCACCGCAGTCGCCTCGATCTCCCAGCCCAGACCTTCCTTCGGCAGGATGATGTCCAGTGGCGCGCCCTGACGCTTCAGCTGTACCGCCGGGTATTCAAAGGAAATCCCGATCGGGAACTCGCCCGCCGCGGCTAACTTGCAAGGCTTGGAACCGGAGTGAACGTACTGGCCGATGTTCTGGTGCAGACCGTCCATGTACGCCCAGCCCTGCTTCTCGCCAAAGGTTTGCAGCCAGGCGCTGACGTCGAGGAAACCGGTGCCGGACGACGCCGGGTTGGGCATGACGATCTTGCCTTTGTACTCAGGCTTGGTCAGATCCTGCCAGCTCACGGGTTTGGTCAGGCCCTGCTTCTCAGCCTCAACGGTGTTGAAGCAAATCGTCGCGGCCCAGACGTCCATGCCAACCCACGCTGGCGGGTTCGCGGCGTCGCGGTAGTTCGCGCCGATCTTGCCGAGATCCTTCGGCGCATAGCTTTGCAGCATGCCTTGCTGGTCGAGAATCGCCAGGCTCGAAGCCGCCAGGCCCCACACCGCGTCAGCCTGCGGACGGGCCTTTTCGGCGAGCAGTTTGGCGGTAATGATCCCGGTGGAATCGCGCACCCACTTGATCTCGACGTCCGGGTTGGCCTTCTCGAACGCTTCTTTATAGGACTTCAGTTGCTCGGCTTCGAGGGCGGTGTACACCGTCAACTCGGTTTTTGCCGCGAAGGCATTCAGGCTGAAAGTAGCGAGCACAGCAGCGGCCAGGGCCATAGGCTTGAACATGATCGTTTTCCTGTAAGTGAGTTGAATCAGTGACCGGGCGCGGTTTGCCGCCAGGCTTGAGAACGGCGCAGCAAGCCGCGCGAAGCCCACGCCAGCAGCAAGGACACGCCCGCCGAGGTGAACAGAATCAGGGTCGACATCGCCGCCGCGCCGCCGACGTTGCCGGCGTCATCCATGTTCAGCACCGCCACCGCCGCGAGGATGGTGTCGGGGCTGTAGAGGAAGATCGCCGCCGACACCGTGGTCATCGCCGAGACGAACAGGTAGCGCACGATATCGAGCAGCGCCGGCAGGCAGATCGGCACGGTGACGCGCAGGTAGTGGCGGTACAGCGGCGCTTTGAGCGACAGCGCGGCGGCTTCGAACTCGGCGTCGAGTTGGCGCAATGCGGTGGTCGCGGTCATTTGTGCGGTGGTCAGGTAGTGCGCGATGGTGCAGACGATCAGCAGCGTCATCGTCCCGTAGAGCACATGCAGCGGGTTACCCGTGAGGTTGAAGAAGAAAACATAACCGAGACCAAGCACCAGTCCTGGCACCGCCATCGGCACGAAACTGAGCATGCGCAACGCGAGGTTGAGGCCGCGCTGAGTGCGGGTTTTCTCCATCAGATAAGCGCCGGTGAAGATCAACACACTGCCGATCAACGCCGTGCCCAAGGCCATTTTCAAACTGTTGCTGTAAGCCAGCCAGCCACCGCCAGCGGTTTCGTTGAACTGATAGTGGTTGAGCGACAGCGACAGGTTGTACGGCCAGAACTTCACCAGCGACGAGAACACCGCCATGCCGAACACCAGAATCAACGCGGCGCTGATCAGCAAGACAATCGTCAGGTAACAGCCGTCGCGCAGTTTCGACGGCGCCGGTTTGAACACCTGCGCACGCCCGCTCATGGAGTCGCCGTGACGCCGACGCAGCCAGGCATCAACGCCGAAGCTGAACAGCGCCGGCAGCAACAGCACCATGCCGATCAATGCGCCGCGACCGAATTGTTGTTGGCCGACCACGGCTTTGTAGGCCTCCAGCGCCAGCACTTGATAGTCGCCACCGACCACCACCGGCACACCGAAATCGGTGATGGTCAGGGTGAACACCAGACAGAATGCAGCGAATGCGGCCTGCCGAGTCGCCGGCCAGGTGATGCTGCGAAACGCCTTGGCCGGGCTGGCGCCCATACTCGACGCGGCATCGAACAATCGCGCATCGGCCAGCGACAATGCCGAGAGCAAAATCATCAGCGCATGGGGAAAGGTGTAAATCACCTCACCCAGCACAATCCCCCAGAACCCATAAATGTTGTCCGAGAGCAGCCCGCGCAACATGCCCTGGTTGCCGAACAGATAGACCAGCGCAATCCCCGGCAACATCGACGGTGCCATCAGCGGCAACAACGAAATGCCGCGCCAGATGCCTTTCGCCGGAATCAACGTGCGTTGCAGCGCGTAGGCAAACAGGTAAGCCAGCGGTACGACGATGGCCGCCACGCTGAGGGATACTTTCAGACTGTTGCCAAGCAGCCAGTGGAAATTCTCGCTGCTCACCAGTTCCTTCGCCGCGAGCCAGCCACCGCCCTGCCCGGCTTCACTGCTGAAGCCGCGCCAAAAGATCGCCAGCAACGGCAGCAATACCGCGACGCCGAGTAACAGCAGCAGAAGGACTTTGCCGCCGACGACAAAAATACGGTCGCCGATCTCGGCTTTCGAAGACTGTCGCACCTGCTTGTGCGGTAGCGGCAGCGCGAGGTTGCTGTTCATCAGGCAAACACCTGCAGACTGCGCGGCGGCAAGGCGACCATGATCTGCTGGGCGCCGAGGCGCGGCATGGCTTCCGGGGCGAGTTCGGCGAGCAGTGCGTGGCCCGGCAGTTGATCGAGTTCGAAGCTCATGCGGCAGCGGTTGCCGAGGAAGGTGATCTCGCGCACCTTGGCCGGGAACAGGTTTTCCTCATGCACCAGCGGATTGACGTTGATCGCTTCGGGGCGACAGAACAGCCGACCCGAGGCTCCGCTGACGCTGCCGTCGGCCAGACGCACATTCATTCCGCCAACCCGGGCGTGGCTGTCGCTGCTGCGCTGGAACGGCAACCAGTTGCCCTGGCCGACAAACTCGGCCACGAACGGCGTGGCCGGGCGGTTGTAGATTTCCTGCGGGGTGGCGTACTGCTCGACGCGGCCGTTGTTCATAACGGCGATGCGGTCGGCCATCAGCATGGCTTCGTCCTGATTGTGCGTGACCATCAGGGTGGTGATGCCGAGGTTGCGTTGCAGTTGGCGCAGCTCGGTGCACAGATGCTCGCGGACCCGGGCGTCGAGGGCCGACATCGGTTCATCAAGCAACAACAGCGACGGTGCCGGCGCCAGCGCGCGGGCCAGCGCTACACGTTGCTGTTGGCCGCCGGACAATTGGCCGGGGTACTTTTTCTCGCTGCCGGTGAGGCCGACCAGTTCCAGCATCTGTCCGACGCGCTGGCGCACTTCATCGCGACCGCAGCCAGCAAGGCCGTAGGCAATGTTCGCTTCGACCGTCAGATTGGGGAACAGCGCGTAAGACTGGAACAGAATCCCGTAATCACGGGCTTGCGGGGCGAGGTGCGAGACGTCGCGCTCGCCGAGGTACAGCTCGCCGCTGTCCTGCTTCTCCAGACCGGCGATGCAGCGCAGCAACGTGGTTTTGCCGCAGCCCGACGGGCCAAGCAGGCACACCAGTTCACCGGCGGCGACGTCGAGTGAGACGTTATCCAGCGCGGTGAAAGCGCCGAAGCGTTTCTGCACGCCGCGCACTTTCATGGGTGCGCCGGGGTTGGTCAGGGCAGTTGCGATGGCAGGATTCATGGACAGACCTCATCAAGCAGATGGGGCCAATCCTAGAGTTGTAATGCGTCCGTCATGTGGCAACGAGGCAAAAACGGCCGATAGTGGTATTCGGGGATTTTGGTTCACCAGAGATCGTTCCCACGCTCTGCGTGGGAACGATCATTACGCGGGGGACATTTCCTGGGCCAAACCGAGAAACGCCGCCGGCAACCGCGCGCCCTTGCGCTCTTTCAGGCAATAGAGGTACTCAGGAATCTGCGGCGCATTCTCGATCGTCAGCACGCGCAACTGCGGATCATGCGGCACTTCCTGCCGGGCAATGATGCTGATGCCGATATTGCGCAACACCGCCTCACGAATCGACTCACGGCTGCCAATCTCCAGCAACGGCCCGAAGCTCACCCCGGCACTCGCGAGCAACTCTTCCGTCAGCCGCCGCGTGGTTGAACCGGATTCACGCATCAACAAGGTATGCCCGGCCAGCGCACTCAACGCCACATGCTCCTGCGCCGCCAGCGGATGGTTGCGATGCACCGCCAGCACCAGCGGATCCGTGCCCAACACCCGACGAATCAACCGCGCGTCATCGAGCAATTGCGACGACGCGGCGATGTCCACGCGGTAATCCTCTAGCGCTTCCAGCACTTGCTGCGAGTTGCCGATTTCCACCGACACTTCCACTTGCGGCAGACGCTCGCGAAAGGTCTTCACCAGATCGAGGATGTAATACGGCGCCGTCGCCGCGATGCGCAACGTGCCCTGCACCTGACCGCTGTTGCGCAGGAAAAACTCGATGTCGGCCTCCTGCTGCAGCAGCGTCTTGACCATCGGCAGCAACCGCGCGCCTTCGTCGCTGACGCTCAGACGCCGGCCGCCACGGTAGAACAACTCCACCGAGTACTGACTTTCCAGATTGCGGATCTGCGTGGTCACGGTCGGTTGGCTGAGGCCGAGTTTTTTCGCCGCCAGCGTAATGCTGCCCAGACGGGCGACCATGTAAAACGCTTTCAGCTCGGCACTCAGCACAACCATCCCTCATCGTTTATTTGCGCAGCAGGCGCAAACCGTTGAACACCACCAACAGGCTCACGCCCATGTCAGCGAACACCGCCATCCACATGGTGGCGAGCCCGGCGAAGGTTACCGCAAGAAAGATAGCCTTGATCACCAGCGCCAGGGCGATGTTCTGTTTCAGAATGCTCGCCGTATTGCGCGACAGGCTGATGAACGCCGGGATCTTGCGCAGATCATCGTCCATCAGGGCGACATCGGCGGTTTCGATCGCCGTATCGGTACCGGCAGCGGCCATGGCGAAACCGATCTCGGCGCGGGCCAGTGCTGGCGCGTCGTTGATACCGTCGCCGACCATGCCGACCCGATGACCTTTACCGTAAAGCTCCTCGATGGCTTGCAGTTTGTCGGTCGGCAGCAAGTCGCCACGGGCCTCGTCGATGCCAACCTGCGCGGCAATCGCTTGGGCGGTGTGAACGTTGTCGCCGGTGAGCATCAGGGTTTTCACCCCGAGTTCGTGGAGCTGACGGATTGCTTCGCGACTGGTTTCCTTGACGGTATCCGCCACCGCGAACAGTGCCAGCGGGCCGGAATTGTCGAGCAGCAGCACCACGGATTTGCCCTGTTTCTCCAGCGCGAAGAGTTTCTCTTCCAGTGCCGGCGAGCACAGGCCCAACTCTTCGACCAAGCGATGGTTGCCCAAGTGGTAGGTCTGGCCGTTGATCTCGCCTTTGACGCCACGCCCGCCCAACGCTTCGAAGTTATCCACAATCAGCGCTGCGAAGTTTTTATCCACAGCGGCGTTGGCGATGGCCAGCGACACCGGGTGATCGGAGCGTCCGGCCAACGCAGCAGCGATAGCCGGCGCGGAGGCATCGGCGGTTGGGTCCAGCGACAGGTAATCGGTCTGCACCGGTTTGCCGTGAGTGATCGTGCCGGTTTTATCCAGCGCCAGATAATCGAGCTTGAAACCGCCCTCGAGGTACACGCCGCCCTTGACCAGAATGCCTTTGCGCGCCGCTGCCGCGAGGCCGCTGACGATGGTCACCGGGGTGGAAATCACCAGTGCACATGGGCACGCGACCACCAGCAACACCAGCGCGCGGTAGATCCAGTCGAACCACACGGCGCCCATGAACAGCGGCGGAATGATCGCCACGGCCAAGGCAAAGACGAACACCATGGGCGTGTAGATTTTCGAAAACTGATCGACGAAACGCTGAGTCGGTGCCCGCGCACCTTGGGCCTGTTCGACGGCGTGGATGATGCGCGCCAGAGTCGAATTGTTCGCCGCTGCGGTCACCGTGTATTCCAGCGAACCGGCCTGATTGATGGTGCCAGCAAAGACTTTGTCACCGACGGTTTTCTCTACCGGCAGGCTTTCCCCAGTGATCGGCGCCTGGTCGATGGTCGAACTGCCGCTGACCACTTCGCCGTCCAGCGCAATGCGCTCGCCCGGCTTCACCCGTACGCGGGCGCCGAGTTCGACGCTTTTCACATCCAGCTCAATCCAGCTGCCGTCAGCCTGCAACACCGTGGCTTGCTCCGGCGTCATCTGCATCAAACCGCTGATCGCATTGCGCGCACGGTCCAGCGAGCGCGCTTCGATCAGCTCGGCGACGGTGAACAGGAACATCACCATCGCCGCTTCCGGCCACTGGCCGATGAGGATGGCACCGGTGACGGCGATGCTCATCAGCGCGTTGATGTTGAGGTTGCGGTTCTTCAGGGCGATCCAGCCCTTTTTATAGGTGGTCAGGCCACCGCTGAGGATCGACACCAGCGCGATGATCGCCACCACCCAGGTCGGAGCGGCATTGGTGAAGTGGATGACTTCAGCGGCGAGCGCGCCGACACCGGACAATGCCAGCGGCCACCAGTGTTTTTTCACCGCTGCCGGGGCCGGCGCTTCGACGCCCGCCTCCAGCGGCTCGGCGTGCATGCCGAGGGATTTGATCGCTTCGGTGATCGGCGCAGTGCCCGGCAGATTGTGAGTCACGCCGAGTACGCGGTTGATCAGATTGAATTCGAGCTGCTGCACGCCGGCGAGTTTGCCGAGCTTGTTCTGGATCAGCGTCTGCTCGGTCGGGCAGTCCATCGCTTCGATGCGGAAACTGCTCAGCCGCGCGTCGGCGCTGGTTTTTTCGCTCAATTGCACCAGCGCAGGCGCGGCGGCTTTCGATGAGCAGCAGGAATCTTCGTGCGCATGAACCGGTGCCGGCGCTGCAACTTTCGGTCCGCAGCAAGAGTCGCCGCCGTGGGCATGTTTATGCACAGGCTGCAATTTATGACTGTGATCGTGGCCGTCGCCGGGCTTGTGGGTGTGCTGGGAATCGCTCATTGGTCGCGTCCATGAAGGTGCCTGTTGCCAAGTAAAGACCCTGTAGCCACTATAGGGTCAAGCACCCTTTTGGAGATTGCCGTCATGAAGATCGGAGAACTGGCCAAGTTGACCGACTGCGCCGTGGAAACCATCCGCTACTACGAGCGCGAAAACCTCCTGCCGGAACCGGCCCGCAGCGACGGCAACTACCGCGTCTACACCCAGGCGCACGCCGAACGCCTGACCTTCATCCGCAACTGCCGCACCCTCGACATGACCCTTGAAGAGATTCGCAGCCTGCTGGCCATGCGTGATAGCCCGCAGGATCAGTGTGAAAGCGTGAATACGCTGATCGACGAGCACATCCAGCATGTGAAGGCGCGGATCGATGGGTTGCTGGCGTTGCAGACACAACTGCTCGACCTGCGCCAACGTTGTGGCGAAGGGCCGATGGCCGATCAATGCGGGATTTTGCAGCGGCTGGAGGTGAGTGGCGGGGTTGTCGCGACGGAAGTAGAACACTCCCATGTAGGCCGCAGCCACGGCCATTAAGACTCACGCAAAACCAAATGTGGGAGCGAGCCTGCTCGCGAAAGCGGTGTATCAGTCGACATCTCTATGACTGACACGCCCTCTTCGCGAGCAGGCTCGCTCCCACAGGGGTTTTATGCAACGGCTTAGACCGCCATTGGCGCGGTCATTGGCGCGTGATGCTCATAGCCTTCCAGCGAGAAATCGCTCGGCTCGACCAGTTCCAGCCATTCCGGCTGGTACACGCCAGTCTTGGCAAACTCCGGCACGCGGTCGGAGATTTTGAGTTTCGGCATGGCGAACGGCTCGCGCTTCAGCTGTTCGTTGAGCATGTCCAGATGGTTCTCGTAGACGTGCGCATCACCGATGAAATAGGTGAACCAACGCGGCGTGTAGCCGGTCAGGCGACCGATCAGGCTCAGCAGTGCGGCGCCTTCGGTGAGGTTGAACGGTGTGCCCAGACCCAGATCGTTGGAGCGGATGTAGAGGGTCAGGGAGATTTCCTTGGTCTCGACATTCGGGTGGAACTGGTACAGCAGATGGCATGGCGGCAGGGCCATTTCATCCAGCTGAGCAACGTTCCAGCCGTGGAACAGAATACGGCGGCTACCCGGATCGTTGATGATCGTGTCGACGCACTGGCGCACCTGGTCGATGGCTTTGTACAGCACCACGTAAGCCTGGCCGTCTTCTTCGCCCTGAGCGATCTGCTTGTAGCCGTTGCTCAAGGTTTGTTCGATGGCGGCGGTGTTGCTCAGCGGGATCTGCTTGTACGCCGGCCATTTGCGCCATTGCACGCCGTAGATTTCGCCGAGGTCGTCGTCGGCCTGACGGAACGGGTTGGCCAGCCACTGCGCGTTTTCGTTGGCGTTCTGGTCCCAGACCTTGCAGCCCAGCGCACGGAATTCAGCGGCGTTGTTCACGCCACGGAGAAAACCGCACATCTCGCCGATGGCCGATTTGAAGGCCATTTTGCGCGTGGTGATCGCCGGAAAACCTTCCTGCAGATCGAAACGCAGCATCGCGCCCGGGAAACTGATGGTGTTGATGCCGGTGCGGTTGGCCTGTTTGCTGCCGTTCTGAATGACGTGCGAGACCAGTTCGAGATATTGCTTCATGAGTTACCTGTGTCCTTTGAGCCCCGGCGTCGCGCGCCGGGGTTCGTAGTTTAAGCCGTCGGCGCGAGCGGTGCTGCCGGTGCGCGACGATAGGCCAGCCAGATCAGGAACAGCCCGCCGACGATCATCGGCACGCAGAGTACCTGGCCCATGGTCAGCCAGTTCCAGGCCAGATAGCCCAGCTGCGCATCCGGTACGCGGACGAATTCGACGATGAAACGGAAGATGCCGTAAAACAGCGCGAACATGCCCGATACGGCCATGGTCGGACGCGGTTTGCGCGAGAAAATCCACAGAATCAGGAACAGCGCCACGCCTTCGAGCGCGAACTGATAGAGCTGCGACGGGTGACGCGGCAGTTGCGCCGGATCGCTGAATGGCGGGAAGACCATGGCCCATGGCACGTCGGTGGCTTTGCCCCACAATTCGGCGTTGATGAAGTTACCGATGCGCCCGGCGCCCAGACCGATCGGCACCATTGGTGCGACGAAGTCCATCAACTGGAAGAACGACTTGCCGTTGCGCTTGCCAAACCACAACGCGGCCAGCATTACGCCGATGAAACCGCCGTGGAACGACATGCCGCCCTTCCACACTTCGAAAATCAGCGTCGGGTTGGCCAGGTAAGCGCTCAGATCGTAGAACAGCACATAGCCCAGGCGCCCGCCGACGATCACGCCCATCGACATCCAGAAGACCATGTCGGAGAGTTTCTCCTTGGTCCAGGTCGGGTCGAAACGGTTGAGCCGGCGCGACGCCAGCAGCCACGCACCGCCGATGCCGATCAGGTACATCAGACCGTACCAGTGGATTTTCAGCGGACCGATGGCCAGGGCCACCGGGTCGATCTGCGGGTAAGGCAGCATTGCGACTCCTCGTTAGAGTTGAAACCAAAATTCCCGGGCGACGCTGCCACCTCAGGATTAAGCCAGGATTGCGACGCGGTTAAAGCAAAAAGCTTAACCCGACGCTGAACAGCAAAGCGGCGAATAGCCGTTTCAGCAAGCGCGGCGACAACCGATGCGCCAAACGCGCGCCGATGCGGGCGAAAACCATACTGGTCAGGGCAATGCCCAACAACGCCGGCAAATACACAAAACCGAGACTATGCGGCGGCAACAACGGATCGTGCCAGCCCAGAATCATGAAACTTAATGCACTGACCAAGGCAATCGGCAGACCGCAGGCCGATGACGTTGCCACCGCTTGCTGCATCGGCACGCTGCGCCAGGTCAGGAACGGCACGGTCAACGAGCCGCCACCGACACCAAAAATCGCCGAGGCCCAACCGATGATGCTGCCGGCCACGGTCAGACCGAGTTTACCCGGCACCGTTCGGCTGGCCTTGGGTTTGATGTCCAGCGCCAGTTGCACCGAGATGATCAAGGCAAACACGCCGATGATCTTTTGCAAGTGCGGGCCGGAAATCGCTTCAGCGGTCAGCGCACCGAAACCTGCACCGAGCAGAATGCCGACGGCCATCCACATGAAGATCGGCCAGCGCACCGCGCCTCGTCGATGATGCTCACGCACGGCGTTGACCGAGGTGAAGATGATCGTCGCCAGCGACGTGCCGACCGCCAGATGGGTGAGAATCGACTGATCAAAGCCCTGCAAGGTGAAACTGAACACGAGCACCGGGACGATGATGATCCCGCCGCCGACGCCAAACAGTCCGGCCAGCACGCCCGCACAGGCGCCCAGCGCCAGATAGAGCAGAAATTCCATGACCGTCTCCCCAGACCGCATCCCCAAAACCGGAGCGGCATGGTAACGGATGCACACCCTTTGGCTCCACTGGCGATGGATGCACGGACGCCGGATGCGTACAGTGGACAAAAAACACACAAGGACCACCTTATGTGCCTGATTGTTTTCGCCTGGCGCCCGGGCGATGCCCAGCCGCTGATCGTCGCGGCCAACCGTGACGAGTTCTACGCCCGGCCGAGCCTGCCGCTGGCGCAATGGCCGGAAGCGCCGCACGTACATGCCGGGCGTGATCTTGAGGCCGGCGGCACCTGGCTGGGGATTGGCGCCAACGGCCGCTTTGCTGCGTTGACCAATATTCGCGATCCGCAGCAGGCGCCAGCGCGCAAGTCACGAGGGGAACTGGTGGCGCGGTTTCTGACCGGCGATGCGTCGATTGATGATTATTTGAGCGATGTGGTCGGGCGTTCGGCGGAATATGCCGGGTTTAATCTGTTGCTCGGCAACAGTCATGAGCTTTGGCACTTCAATGCGCGGTTGTCGGAACCGGTGATGCTGGAATCGGGCGTCTATGGGTTATCCAATGCCGGGCTGGATACGCCGTGGCCGAAGTTGCTCAAGGCCAAGGCTGGGTTGAGTGCGGTGCTGGATGATCCGCAACCGCAGCACTTGCTCGATTTGCTAAGCGATGCCCAGACCGCGCCGGAAGCTGAATTGCCGGATACCGGGGTGGGTCTGGCCACTGAAACATTGCTGTCGAGTGTGTTTATTGCCAGTCAGAGTTACGGGACGCGGGCGAGTACGGCGCTGGTGGTGCAGGCGGATGGGTCGCGGCGGATGGTCGAGCGGAGTTTTGGGCCGTATGGCGGGCATTTGGGCGAGGTGGAGATAAAAGCTTAAAAGCCGACCCTCACCCCAGCCCTCTCCCAAAGGGAGAGGGGGCCGACCGAGGTGTCTTGAGCCATACATCGACCTGAAAGACCGAGTCGATTATGGATTCAGCACAGCACTTTCAGGTCGGCGGAGTTTTGCAGCATCCCCCAATCAGTCCCCTCTCCCTTTGGGAGAGGGTTAGGGTGAGGGGCTTTTGATCTTTAGACGGCCTTGATAACCGCCGGCGGATGCATCTTCGACAACCCAAGGTTCTTCAGCGCCAATTGCAGCGAGCTGTGGATCACTTGCGGGTTATCAATGGTCATCAACTCGGCCAACAACTCCTGGGCCTTGCTCAGATTGACCTGACGCAACATCCACTTCACCTTCGGCAAGTTGGTGGCGTTCATCGACAAACTGTCGAAACCCATCGCCATCAACAGCACCGCCGCCGCCGGATCACCGGCCATCTCGCCGCAGATACTTACCGGTTTGCCTTCCGCATGGGCATCGCGCACCACGGTCTGCAGGGCTTGCAGCACCGCTGGATGCAGGTAGTCGTAAAGATCGGCCACACGCGGGTTGTTACGGTCGACCGCCAGCAAATACTGGGTCAGGTCGTTGGAGCCGACGGACAGAAAATCGACCATCCGCGCCAGTTCCTTGGTCTGATAAACCGCCGCCGGAATCTCGATCATCACGCCAATCGGCGGCATCGGCACGTCGGTGCCTTCGTCGCGCACTTCGCCCCAGGCCCGGTGGATCAGGTGCAGAGCTTCTTCGAGTTCGTGGGTGCCGGAGATCATCGGCAGCAGAATCCGCAGGTTGTTCAGGCCTTCGCTGGCCTTGAGCATTGCGCGGGTCTGCACCAGGAAGATTTCCGGGTGATCGAGGGTGACGCGAATGCCGCGCCAGCCGAGGAACGGGTTGTCTTCCTTGATCGGGAAGTACGACAGCGACTTGTCACCGCCGATGTCGAGGCTGCGCATGGTCACCGGTTGCGGGTGGAACGCGGCGAGCTGCTCGCGGTAGATCGCCAGTTGTTCTTTCTCGCTCGGGAAGCGCTGGTTGATCATGAACGGCACTTCGGTGCGGTACAGGCCGACACCTTCGGCGCCACGCTTCTGCGCCCGCGCCACATCGGCGAGCAAACCGGTGTTGACCCACAGCGGCATGCGGTGGCCGTCAAGGGTCACGCATGGCAGGTCGCGCAGGGTGTCGAGGCCCAGCGCCAGTTGTTTCTCTTCTTCGACGACTTCGGCGAACTGCTTGCGCAGCACTTCGCTCGGGTTGGTGTAGACCTCGCCGCGTGTGCCGTCGACGATCATTTCGATGCCGTCGACCTTGGCGTACGGCAGGTCGACCAGACCCATCACCGTCGGAATGCCCATGGCCCGGGCAAGAATCGCGACGTGGGAGTTACCCGAGCCGAGTACCGAAACCAGACCGACCAGCGTGCCTTCCGGCACCTCGCCGAGCATCGCCGGCGTCAGCTCTTCGCTGACCAGAATGGTCTTTTCCGGGTAGACCAGGTTCTGCTGGCGCTCTTCCTGCAAATAGGCGAGCAGGCGGCGACCGAGGTCTTTGACGTCCGAGGCACGCTCACGCAGGTAGGCGTCGTCCATCAGTTCGAAACGGTTGACGTGTTCCGTGACCACCTGACGCAGCGCGCCCTGGGCCCACTGGCCGGTCTTGATCACGGTGGTGATTTCGCTGCCCAGCGAGGCATCGTCGAGCATCATCAGGTAAACGTCGAACAGCGCGCGCTCTTCCGGGCGCAGTTGGGTCGCGAGCTTGGCGGACAGCGCGCGCATGTCGGCGCGCACGCCTTCGATGGCGGTTTTGAACAGTGCCAGCTCGGCGTTGATGTCGGTGATGGTCTTGTCCGGCACCACGTCCAGATCCGCCGGCGGCAGCATGACCACCGCGGTACCGACCGCCGCACCCGGCGAGCCCGGCACGCCGACGAACTTGGCTTCCTGAATGCCTTTGCCCTGACGGCCCAGACCGCGGATGGAACCTGTGGCCTCGGCGTGGGCGATAACGCCGGCAAGCTGCGCGCTCATGGTCACAAGGAAAGCTTCTTCACCTTCGTCGAACTGGCGGCGCTCTTTTTGCTGGATGACCAACACGCCGACGACGCGGCGGTGGTGAATGATCGGTGCGCCGAGGAACGAGGCATAACGCTCTTCACCGGTTTCGGCGAAGTAGCGGTAGCGCGGGTGAACCGAAGCGTTTTCGAGGTTCAGGGGTTCTTCACGCGTGCCGACCAGACCGACCAGACCTTCGTTGGGTGCCATGCTGACCTTGCCGATCGAGCGCTTGTTCAAGCCCTCGGTGGCCATCAGGACGAAGCGGTTGGTCTCGGGATCAAGCAGGTAGACCGAGCAGACCTGGCTGCCCATGGCCTCTTTGACGCGCAACACAATAATCCCCAACGCCGCCTTGAGATCCTTGGCGGAGTTAACTTCCTGGACGATCTTGCGCAGCGTATTGAGCATGGCTCGGGGTCGAACTCCGTCGTCAGTCGCGCGCTAAAAGGCGCGGGGCAAGCTCTTTGAGGGCGCGGCGATACACCTCGCGCTTGAATGTCACCACCTGGCCCAACGGATACCAATAGCTGACCCAGCGCCAGCCATCGAACTCCGGTTTACCGGTCAAATCCATCCGCACCCGCTGCTCGTTGGAGATCAGGCGCAGGAGAAACCATTTCTGTTTCTGGCCGATGCACAGCGGTTGGCTGTGCGTACGCACCAGACGTTGCGGCAAACGATAGCGCAACCAGCCCCGAGTACAGGCCAGTATTTCAACATCTTCACGTTCCAGGCCAACTTCTTCGTTCAGCTCGCGGTACAAGGCGTCTTCCGGCGTCTCTTCAGGGTTGATTCCCCCTTGCGGAAACTGCCAGGCATCTTGATTGATACGGCGAGCCCATAGCACCTGGCCGGCGTCATTCGTCAGAATGATCCCGACATTGGGGCGGAAACCATCGGGGTCGATCACGGCAACAACCTCGCAAACGCATGTCGCCGCATTGTTCCACAAAGGTTGATAAGGCGGCAACGAAGCTTCCTACCTTATGTGCACTCTTGTGAAAAGACCGTATTCTTGTCGCCTTTTTACAGACTTATCAGCGGGTAACTGCAATGCGCCTGGCACTCTTCGATTTGGACAACACCCTTCTGGGCGGCGACAGCGATCACGCCTGGGGCGACTATCTGTGTGAACGCGGCTTCCTCGACCCGATTGCGTACAAAGCGCGCAACGACGAGTTCTATCAGGATTACCTGGCCGGCAAACTGGATAACGCCGCGTACCTGAACTTCTGCCTGGAGATCCTCGGCCGCACCGACATGGCCGTGCTCGAGCAATGGCACAGCGATTACATGCGCGACTGCATCGAACCGATCGTGTTGCCGCAGGCGCTGGAACTGCTGAAAAAGCACCGCGACGCCGGCGACAAACTGGTGATCATCACCGCGACCAACCGCTTCGTCACCGCGCCGATTGCTGTGCGTCTGGGCGTTGAAACCCTGATTGCCACTGAATGTGAAATGGTCGATGGCCGTTACAGCGGGCGCAGCACTGATATTCCTTGCTTCCGCGAAGGCAAGGTGACGCGCCTGAACCGTTGGCTGGAAGAGACCGGGCATTCGCTGGAAGACAGCTATTTCTACAGCGACTCAATGAATGACTTGCCGTTGCTGGAGCAGGTGGCGAATCCCGTCGCTGTGGATCCGGATCCGAATCTGCGTGCCGAGGCCGAGAAGCGTGGCTGGCCGGTGATTTCGCTGCGCGGCTGATTACGCCTTCGCGAGCAGGCTCGCTCCCACATTGGATCTGTGTCGTGCACAAATCCCCTGTGGGAGCGAGCCTGCTCGCGAATGGAGGCGATAAGGTCTCAAGCCTTAAACAGGCTTGGCACCCATCAACGCCGCAATGGCGAGAAATCCGATGCCGCTGACAATCGCCAGCGCCAACGTGAATTTCCGGTTACCCACCCCGCTAGTCCACAGCCGATTAAGCCGCACCAGCAACCACACTGCACTCAACGTGGCCACGGCATAGATCACGCTGGACCCCAAAATCCACAACTGCCCCAGTGGCCAGCCGATCAGGTGTACCAACCACCAACCGGTGAAAGGCATGCTCAGCATACCAATCAGCATCAAACACCAGATAAACAGCCAAGGGCGCTGCATCGTGCTGGCCGGCCCTTCGCTGCGATTACGCCAAGTCAAAGCAGCGAGCCCCAACCCGCTGGCGAGGATCACCACGGTCGCCGCGACGTGAAGAACTTTCAGGGTGGTCAGGGTTTCCATGAATTTCTCTTCCTTGGGCCATGCCCATCAGCGTAGCCGCTCAGCCAAGAAACAGCTGATAGGCCGGGTTCTCGCTTTCATCCCAGTACGGGTAACCGATTTCCTCAAGGGCCGCCGGCACCAGATGACGCTCGTCGTGCGGCACTTGCAGGCCCGCGACCACACGGCCATCGGCAGCGCCGTGGTTGCGGTAATGGAACATCGAAATGTTCCAGCGCCCACCGAGCTTATTAAGGAAGTTGAACAGCGCCCCCGGACGTTCCGGGAACTCGAAGCGGAACACCACTTCATCAATCACGTGCGCCGCGTGCCCGCCGACCATGTGGCGGATGTGCAGTTTGGCCAGTTCGTTGTCGGTCAGGTCGACGACCGGGAAACCCTGCTCGGTCAGGCTGGCCAGCAGTGCGCTGCGCGGGTCGTTGTCCGGGTGGGTCTGCACGCCGACGAAAATGTGCGCTTCGCTGCCGGTGTTGTATCGGTAATTGAATTCAGTGATCTGGCGCTTGCCGACGGCCTCGCAGAACGCCTTGAAGCTGCCGGCCTTCTCCGGGATGGTCACGGCGATGATCGCTTCACGACCCTCACCCAGTTCGGCGCGCTCGGCAACATGACGCAGGCGGTCGAAGTTGACGTTGGCACCGGAGTCGATGGCCACGAAAGTCTGGCCACTGACGCCGCGCAACTCGACGTATTTCTTGATCCCGGCCACGCCTAAAGCACCGGCAGGTTCGGTGATCGAGCGGGTATCGTCGTAGATATCTTTAATTGCTGCACAGATCTCGTCGGTGCTGACAGTGATCACTTCATCGACATAGTCTTTGCAGATGTCGAAGGTGTGCTGACCGATCTGTGCCACCGCCACGCCGTCGGCGAAGATGCCCACGGTCGGCAGCACCACGCGTTCACCGGCGGCCATCGCCGCTTGCAAGCAGTTGGAATCGTCCGGCTCAACGCCGATGACTTTGATGTCCGGGCGCAGGTATTTCACGTACGCGGCGATGCCAGCGATCAGACCGCCGCCGCCGACCGGAACAAAAATCGCGTCCAGCGGCTGCGGGTGCTGGCGCAGAATTTCCATCGCCACGGTGCCTTGCCCGGCAATGGTGTGCGGATCATCGTACGGGTGGATGTAGACGTAGCCTTTCTCATCAACCAGTTTCAGCGAATAGGCCAGGGCTTCCGGGAACGAATCACCGTGCAGCACCACTTTGCCGCCGCGCGAACGCACGCCTTCGACTTTGATTTCGGGGGTGGTCTTGGGCATGACGATGGTGGCTTTGACGCCCAGCACTTTCGCCGCCAGGGCCAAGCCCTGCGCGTGGTTGCCCGCCGACGCGGTGACTACGCCACGGGCGCGCTCTTCATCGCTCAGTTGCGTCAGCTTGTTGTAGGCGCCACGAATCTTGAACGAGAACACCGGCTGCAAGTCTTCACGCTTGAGCCAAATGTCATTGCCCAGCCGCTCGGAGAGCTGGCGAGCGTTCTGCAGCGGGGTTTCTACGGCAACGTCATAAACGCGCGAGGTGAGGATCTTTTTGACGTACTGTTCGAGCATCGGAAAGCATCACTGAGCGGTTGAGCGGGACCGAGGAGTCTAACCCGGCTTTTGCCCGCACGACCACACGAATCCAGAGGTTTTAGCCGCGCTTGCGGCTATAATGCCGGCCTTTCCGTTCTCTCCTTGCCCGCTTCCGGAGCCCGCATGACCCAGGATCAACTCAAACAGGCAGTGGCTCAGGCCGCCGTCGACTTCATCCTTCCGAAACTCGACGACAAGAGCATCGTCGGGGTCGGCACTGGCTCCACCGCCAACTGCTTCATCGACGCCCTGGCCCAGCACAAGGGCGCATTCGATGGCGCGGTGGCCAGTTCCGAAGCCACCGCCGCGCGCCTCAAGGGCCACGGGATTCCGGTGTATGAGCTGAACACCGTCAGCGACCTGGAGTTCTACGTCGACGGCGCCGACGAAAGCGACGCGCACCTGAACCTGATCAAGGGCGGCGGCGCTGCCCTGACCCGCGAGAAGATCGTTGCGGCCGTGGCCAAGACCTTCATCTGCATCGCCGACGCCAGCAAACTGGTGCCGGTGCTGGGCGAGTTCCCGCTGCCGGTCGAAGTGATCCCGATGGCCCGCAGCCACGTTGCGCGTCAGTTGGTGAAATTGGGCGGCGACCCGGTGTACCGCGAAGGCGTGCTGACCGACAACGGCAACATCATTCTCGATGTGTTCAACCTGCAGATCACCAACCCGGTGGAGCTGGAAGCGCAAATCAATGCGATTGTCGGCGTGGTCACCAACGGCTTGTTCGCGGCGCGTCCGGCGGACTTGCTGTTGCTGGGTACTAGCGAAGGTGTGAAAACCCTCAAGGCTGAGTAATCCCGGTCACCCACATATTTGTGGACAAACGAAATCCCCTTGTAGGAGTGAGCCTGCTCGCGATAGCGGTCTATCAGTTGATATTGTTGTCGACTGACACACCGCTATCGCGAGCAGGCTCACTCCTACAATGGTTTTGTGGTGTTGGTTAGTTCGGCGTTGGTTTTTTGAAGACGTAAAACAGGTTCGGCTCACTCACCAGATACAACGTCCCGTCATCATCCATCGCGATGCCTTCCGCCTGCGGCACGGTCTTCTTCAAACCCTGACGCCCGCCACTGATGGACATCGTACTCAACGGACGCCCGCCCACATCCAGCTCGAGAATCAATCTCGACTCATCCGACAGCGCCAGTAAATGCCCGCTGCGCTCGTCGTATTGCAAGCTCGACAGATCGCGCACAAACATCCCGGCATCGCGCTTCGGGTCGTTGATCACATGCACCGCGTAGGATTTCTCCGGATTGAAGTGCGGAAAGCCGTGCACTTCGTAGATCAGCATCGGGTTGCGTTCTTTCGCGACAAACAGGCGCTTGCCCACCGAGTCATACGCCAGGCCTTCAAAACCCTTGTTGCTGGCCATATGCACGCCAAGGGTCATCTGCTCGGCATCAGCAGCGTCGAGGAAGGTGGTGTCTGCCTCCAGGTGAATCTTGATCAACCGCTGCTGACGCTCATCAGTGATCACGTAGGTGTCGGCGCTGATGAACTCGACGGCTTCCGGATCGCCGAAACCAATCAGGGCGATGCGCCGCAGGATCTGGCCTTCGAGCGACAGTTCGACCAGTTCGGAGTTCTTGTTGGTCACGGTGAACAGGCTTTTGCGCACCGGATCGAAGGTCAGCGCCGAGACATCGTCGTCCAGCCCGTCAATCACCCGCGCTTCAATCTCGACGCGATACTGATCCAGCGCAATCGACTCGCTACTCTGCGGTTGCCACAGGGTGTGCAAGTTAAACCAGGCGCGCTCGAACAGGCGCATGTATTGGCCGATCGCGATCAACGCGATCAGGGCAATCACCGACAGCATGATAATCAGGGGTTTGGGACGGGCAAGTCGACGCATTCGGATGAGCTCGGGATCAAAACAGGCGGATGAAATATCACGCCCGTCTGAACTGAAGCTTAATGGCCACTTGCCTGTCAGGACAATCAGACTTGTCTGAAATTGCCGCGAGGACAGTTATTACTGTTTTTCGAAGCGATAGAACAGGTTCGGCTCGCTGACCATGTACAGCGTACCCGCTTCGTCCATGGTCACGCCTTCGGCGCGGGGAATGGTGTTTTTCAGGCCATTGAAACCGCCGAGCAGGGTCATGAAGCTGACCTGCTCGCCCTTCTCGTCCAGCTCCAGCAGCAGATGTGAGTCGGCGGACAGCACCAGTGTGTGCTGGGTGCGCGGGTCAATCGCCAAGGCCGAGAGGTTGCGAATATCCAGTTCATCACTGGCGAGTTTTTGCTTGTCGCCCTTGAGGGTCTGGCTGCCATCGCTTTTCCAGGTGAACAGCGCCGGTGGCCGCTCCTCACCGAGCAGCAATTGCTGATTATGGGAATCCCAGGTAATGGCTTCGAAGGCTTTGTTCTGGTCTTTCGACGGGCCGAGATCGTATTTCGGGAAGTCAGCGATGTGCAATTCGCGGGTGTCGGCGTCGACCTTGACGATCGACAGCATGTGCTGACGCTCATCGACGATGGCCATCAGGCCGTTTTCCATGACGGTCAGGCCTTCCGGATTGCTCCAGCCCACCAGCGGCATCTTGCGCAGCACCTCACCCTGTAAAGTCAGCTCGGCGAGAAACGGGTTTTTCCCCATCACCGAAAACAGCGTTTTGGTCTGCGGGTTGTACGACAGATCCGAGGCCTCGTCCTTCTCCATACCGGTCAACGGCTTGGCATCGATCACCACCCGGTAGTCCGGCAGCCAGATACTTTCCTTCTGCTCGGTCTGGCTTTCGAAGCGTTCCTGCAGCCAAAGCACACCGCGATCATCCCAATGCATGGCAAACGCCACGGCATAAGCGGCGGCAATCACCAGCAAGAGCCAGACATACCAACGCAGGGCGAAACGTGAACGGCGGGTGGGTTTGAGCTGAGTTTGAGATGACATCGAGGGACGCGTTCCGAAAATTCAGGCTATGGGTAATAGCACAAAGAGGCCGGCTCAGACGCCAGAATGAGAGGAATTATCCGTACAGGATGTGAAAAAAACGGCAAATGGCGGGATTGCCCTGTGCTGCCAGCGATCTGCAGGGCACCCCAAAACAATGTGGGAGCGAGCCTGCTCGCGAAGACGGAGTGTCAGGCAACGATGATGTCGACTGACCTGGCGCCTTCGCGAGCAGGCTCGCTCCCACAGGGGATTTGCAGTGTGGCGGTTAGCGCACGCTGCTGGTGAAGCTGCTCGCGCCAACCAGTTCGAGGACGATGTCATCGCCCACGTTCAGCGGGCCGACGCCGACTGGCGTACCGGTAAGGATCACGTCACCGGCCTGCAGCGAGAAGCAGCCGGCCATGTGCTGGATCATCGGCACGATCGGGTTGAGCATCGCGCTGCTGTTGCCGTCCTGACGCACTTCGCCGTTGATGGTCAGGCGAATGCCGATGTCAGTCAGGTCAGCAAAGGTGCTGCCAACAACGAACGGGGCGATCACCGCCGCGCCGTCGAACGACTTGGCGATTTCCCACGGCAGGCCCTTGGCTTTCAGCTCCGCCTGCTTGTCGCGCAGGGTCAGGTCCAGCGCCGGGGCGAACCCGGAGATCGCGTCGAGCACTTCTTCACGGCTCGGTTTGGTCGACAACGGCTTGCCGATCAACACGGCGATTTCCGCTTCGTAGTGTACCGAACCGCGCTCGGTCGGAATGGCGAAACCGCCTTCCAGCTCGACCACGCAACTGCCCGGCTTGATGAACAGCAACGGCTCGGTAGGCACCGGGTTGTCCAGTTCCTTGGCGTGTTCGGCGTAATTACGGCCAATGCACACGACTTTCCCGATCGGGAAGTGGATGCGCGTGCCGTCGACGTACTGGTGCTGATAGCTCATTTACCGACTCCTGCCTTCATTGATTCATCAAAGATTGTCGATCAAACCGCGAAAATCTTGCCCGGGTTCATGATGCCGTTCGGGTCGAACACCGCTTTCACCGCTTTCATGTACTCGATCTCGACCGGGGAGCGGCTGTAGGTCAAGTAATCGCGTTTGGTCATGCCCACGCCGTGCTCGGCGGAGATCGAACCGTTGTACTTCTCGACGGTTTCAAACACCCACTTGTTGACGGTCGCGCACTTGGCGAAGAACTCGTCCTTGCTCAGGTTATCCGGCTTGAGGATGTTCAAGTGCAGGTTGCCGTCGCCGATGTGGCCGAACCAGACGATTTCGAAATCCGGGTAGTGTTCACCGACGATCGCGTCGATTTCCTTTAGAAATGCCGGCACTTTCGACACGGTGACCGAGATGTCGTTCTTGTACGGTGTCCAGTGCGAGATGGTTTCGGAGATGTATTCGCGCAGCTTCCACAGATTCTGCAGCTGGGTTTCGCTCTGGCTCATCACGCCGTCCAGCACCCAGCCCTGTTCGACGCAATGCTCGAAGGTTTCCAGGGCGCTGTTGGCCACTTCCTCAGTGGTCGCTTCGAATTCCAGCAATGCGTAGAACGGGCAGTCGGTTTCGAATGGCGCCGGAACGTCGCCACGACCCATGACTTTGGCCAAGGCTTTGTCGGAGAAGAATTCGAACGCAGTCAGATCGAGTTTGCCCTGGAAGGCGTGCAGCACCGGCATGATCGAGTCGAAATCGGCGGTGCCAAGCACCATCGCGGTGAGGTTTTTCGGCGCGCGATCAAGGCGCATCGTCGCTTCGACGACGAAACCGAGGGTGCCTTCAGCGCCGATGAACAACTGGCGCAAGTCGTAACCGGTGGCGTTCTTGATCAGGTCTTTGTTCAGTTCGAGCACGTCGCCCTTGCCGGTGACGACTTTCATGCCTGCGACCCAGTTGCGGGTCATGCCGTAGCGAATCACTTTGATCCCGCCGGCATTGGTGCCGATATTCCCGCCAATCTGACTGGAACCTGCCGAAGCGAAGTCGACCGGGTAGTACAGGCCCTTTTCTTCAGCGACGTTCTGCAAATGCTCGGTGACCACGCCCGGCTGACAAACGGCGGTGCGGTCGGTGAGGTTCACGTCGAGAATCTGATTCATGTAGTCGAACGAGACGACCACTTCGCCATTCGCGGCCACCGCGGCGGCGGAAAGCCCGGTGCGTCCGCCCGATGGCACCAGCGCGACCTTGTGCGCGTTGGCCCAACGAACCACGGCCTGCACCTGCTCGATGGTCTTGGGAAACACGATAGCGCTTGGCGCCGGGGCGAAGTGCTTGGTCCAATCCTTACCATACGCATTCAGGGAGTCGGCGTCGGTCAGGACCTTGCCAGGCTCGACCAGGGTCTTCAGTTCTTCAATCAGGGCAGGATTGGTCATCGACAGAACTCTCGAACAATTCATGGTCATCCTGAGAACGCTTCACGTCGCAGGAATGAGTGTTTAGCGGGGAGGCTATGCTAGCATATCGACCCCGCAGGACAGTGCCCAAGGCCAGATCCGCGGAGACGACTTTCTTGTCGTCCGGGTCAGCGTCTGTTGACCATTTCCTGCCATTTTTCTCCGGGATACAGGTTTACGCAGATGAGCAAGACTTCTCTCGATAAGAGCAAGATCAAGTTCCTTCTTCTCGAAGGCGTCCACCAATCGGCTGTCGACGTCCTCAAGGCGGCGGGCTACACCAGCATCGAATACCTGACAGGTTCCTTGCCGGAAGCCCAGCTCAAGGAAAAGATCGCTGACGCTCACTTCATCGGCATTCGTTCGCGCACCCAACTGACCGAAGAGATCTTCGATCACGCGAAGAAGCTGGTTGCGGTCGGCTGTTTCTGCATCGGCACCAACCAGGTTGACCTGAGTGCTGCCCGTGAGCGCGGTATTGCCGTGTTCAACGCGCCGTACTCCAACACCCGCTCCGTTGCCGAGCTGGTGCTGGCCGAAGCGATCCTGCTGCTGCGCGGCATCCCGGAGAAAAACGCTTCCTGCCACCGTGGCGGCTGGATCAAGTCCGCAGCCAACTCCTTCGAGATCCGTGGCAAGAAACTCGGCATCGTCGGCTACGGCTCGATCGGTACGCAGCTGTCGGTTCTGGCTGAAGGCCTGGGCATGCAGGTGTACTTCTACGACACCGTAACCAAACTGCCGCTGGGCAACGCGACTCAGATCGGTAGCCTGACCGAGCTGCTGGGCATGTCCGACATCGTCACCCTGCACGTACCGGAAACCGCTGCGACCCAGTGGATGATCGGCGAGAAGGAAATCCGCGCCATCAAGAAGGGCGGCATCCTGATCAACGCTGCTCGTGGCACCGTGGTTGAACTGGACGCTCTGGCGGACGCGATCAAGGACAAGCACCTGATCGGCGCGGCCATCGATGTATTCCCGGTGGAGCCACGCTCCAACGACGAAGAGTTCGAAAGCCCGCTGCGTGGCCTCGACAACGTCATCCTGACCCCGCACATCGGTGGTTCGACCGCCGAAGCGCAAGCCAACATCGGTCTGGAAGTGGCAGAGAAACTGGTCAAGTACAGCGACAACGGTACGTCCGTTTCGTCGGTGAACTTCCCGGAAGTGGCCCTGCCGGCTCACCCTGGCAAGCACCGTCTGCTGCACATCCACGAGAACATCCCGGGTGTGATGAGCGAGATCAACAAGGTCTTCGCCGAAAACGGCATCAACATCTCCGGTCAGTTCCTGCAGACCAACGAGAAGGTTGGCTACGTGGTGATCGACGTCGACGCCGAGTACTCGGAGCTGGCGCAAGAGAAGCTGCAGCACGTCAACGGCACTATCCGTAGCCGGGTTCTTTTCTAAGAACAGCTACAAGCCGCGAGCTACAAGCGGCAAGTGATGTTCGCTTGTGCTTTTGCTTGAAGCTCGTAGCTTGCAACTCGCCGCTGATAAAAAAGGGAGCCCCGAAAGGGCTCCCTTTTTTATTCCACGTTGATGGTGATTTTCTTCGAGACGATTGGCGGGTCGAATGCCATGTGACCGCTGTCGCCAAGTTCCAGCTGCAAGGTGTGCTTGCCCGGGGCGAGCTTGATGTCAGCCTGGGTCTGCGCCTTGCCGAAGTGCATATGGTTGGCATCGGTAGGGACGACCGAACCGGCAGGAACAATTTCCTTGGCGTCGATCAGCAGGTGATGGTGACCGGTGTTCTTGGTGACGTCACCGGCCGGCGCCAGTGCGACGTCCTTGGTCCCGAATTTGACGGTGAAGGTCTGCGAAACCGTGGCTCCGTCTTCGGGAGAAACGATGAACACTTCAGCGCCTTTGGGGGCTGGTGTCGCCGCACTGGCCAGCACCGAAACGCCCATCAGCAAACCCGCGAACGCTGCACGTGACATAAAGCTTTTCATTTTCTTCTCCAGTTTTTCCGTAAAATCCGCACGGTCATGACAACTTCATGACCATTCGTTGTCGAAGGCACTCGACAACCATAGCAAAGCGAGCCTGAATCAGAGCGTCGCGATAATGATTTCAAAGGAGTGACCATGCGTTTTCTGCCTGGCCTGATCTGCCTGCTACCCCTTTTGAGCCCTTTGGCTCATGCCGAACTGATTGATGACGTCAACGACCGTGGCGAGCTGCGCATTGCCCTTGAGGCTAATACACCGCCCTTCAATTTCAAGGAAGGCGACACACTCACGGGGTTCGAGGTCGAGCTTGGGCAACTGCTCGCCCGGGAGCTGGATGTACGCGCCGATTTCATCGTCACCGACGAGGCCGACCTGCTCCAGGGCGTTGAAAGCGGCAAGTACGACGTTGCGCTCAACCACATAGCACTGACACCCGAACTCAAGGATCGTTTCGACTTCAGCGAGCCTTACGGCAAGGTCGATTCGCAGTTGCTGGCGAAGAAGGATGAGCAGCCACGGCCGATGGTGCTGGTGCAGGCATTGACTGAAGAGAAGCCGAAAGCGGCGGAGCCAGTGGATCTGGCGATTCCATTTCAGAAGGGTAATCCGGCGTTTCAGGCCAGTCTTGCGAGCGCGATGCAGCGGATCAAGGCGGATGGGCGTTTGGCGGCGCTGACCGAGAAGTGGTTGAAGCCTTAAAAGCCCCTCACCCTAGCCCTCTCCCCGAGGGAGAGGGGACTGATTGGGGGATGCTGAAGGAATACGCCGACCTGAAATGGGTATACCGAATCCGAAATCGACTGAAAATGGCTTTGTCGAATCCATAGTCGATCGTTCATGGCTTTGTCGACGTAATCGATCAGTCATGGCTGTCTCGAATCCATAGTCAACAAGGTCTTTCAGGTCGATGAATAGCGCCAGACACTTCGGTCGGCCCCCTCTCCCTACGGGCGGTCCGACGTTTCGGGAGGGCTGGGGTGAGGGTAACGATTCAGGATCAGTCCAAAGCAGCCAGTGCCAGCGCGGCCTGCGGCAATTCCAGTTCACTGAAAACCTGCACACCATGGCGCTTGAGTAACGCGGCCGTCACCCCTTCGCCACTCACCTTCACGCCACTGAATGTCCCGTCGTAAGTCAGCAGATTCCCGCAAGAAGGACTGTTGGCCTTAAGCACCGCCACGCGGATGCCATATTTCTGCACCAGTTCCAGCGCCTGCCGCGCGCCATCCAGAAACTGCGCACTGACATCCTCACCCTCAGTGGTGATCACCGCCGCAACACCATCGAGCACCTCACCACCCTGCCCGCCCGGAATCTCCGCCGCGGCCCGCGGCGTCGGCAATCCTCCCGCGACCTCCGGACACAACGGCACCACCCGCCCTTCGGCAATCCACTGCTCCAGCAGATCAAACGGCCCGCTCGCACCGCCGTCATAACGTACGCGATGCCCCAGCAGGCAGCGACTGACCAGAATCCTGTCCATCTCAGAACGGCTCGTTGCCACGGCGACGGAACCAACCGGTCAGCGACAAGCGCTCGCGGTGCGCCGGCAGCACTTCATGAGGCACTTCGCCGGAGAGAAACACCACCAGACACCCGCCAGTAGGCTGCACGTCATGCACGCGTTCATCGTTCAGGTACATGCGCAACTGACCGCCATCCTCCGGCAGCCACGCGTCATTGAGATAGACCACCACCGACACCATGCGCTTGTCGTCGTCGCGAAAACGGTCGACGTGCTTGCGATAAAACGCACCCGGCGGATACAGCGCGAAATGACATTCAAAGTCCTCAAGACCGAGAAACAAGCCACGGTTGAGCGCTTCACGCAGGCTCTCCATCAGGTTCAGATAACGGTCGCTGGCCTCGGCCTGACCGGGATCGATCCACTGGATGTGGTCGCCACGAATCCCCTCGCGTATCTCTGAAAACGGCCCACGCCCCACCGCCGCTGGCGCCAGCTCACCCTCAGCCTCACGTTTGCGGCACTCGGCCGCCAGCTCGCGGGTCAAACCGGCGGGCAGGAATATGTTCTGCTGCGACCAGCCGTGTTCGGCCAGGTCATCGACAATGCGTAACAGCAGTGGGTGTTCAGAGGATATTTGCATGGCGCGCATAGTATGTCGGCGGCAAGAAATCCGACAGAGCCACGCGGCGGCTTGCTACGAATTCTCGACAAGTACCGGCACCGCACGGAGAATAGTCGGCTGCTGACAGGAGTCCCTATGCGCCGTTTGCTTTTTTCACTGTTGATGTTCTGCGTGTTGCCCGCCTGGGCGGACGGCCACGATCAGTTGTACAAGGTCGCCGGCTGGCCAGATCAACGTGCGCATTTCAACGATGCCCTGACGGCCGCACAGCAGCGCTATCAGAACAGCCTGCCGCCCGCCGTATTTCAGGCGCTGGTGAACAACAGCAATCAGCGCTTTGCCCCGCAGGCTGTGGATCAACGTGCCGAAGCGCAACTGCGGCAGAAGCTCGCTGATCCAAAACCGGCGCTGACCTTCTTTCAATCGCCGCTGGGCAAGAAAATCGTCGCCGCCGAATTGCTCGCGACGCGCCGCGATCAATTGGCGAAAAATGCCAAGGGTTTGCCAAAGATGCAGGCCAGCGACAGCCGTCTGCTGATCATTGGCCACCTCGCTCAGGCGCTGCCAGCGCGTGAGGCCGGCGCCGAAGTGAGTCTGGCGATTGCCGGCGTCGCGGCGGACAGCCTGAGTTCGATGATACCGGGGCTGCTCGGTGGCGGTCAGGCGCAAGGCATGCTCAATGGTCAGCGCCAGCGCTTGATGGATCAGATTGGTGCGGACATGAACAACACGCTGCTCTATGTCTATCGCGATCTGTCGGATGAAGAGCTGGAAGAGTTCGCGACGTTTGCCGAGTCGGCTGAGGGCAAGGCGTATTACCAGGCGGCGTTGGCGGCGATTCGCGCAGGGTTGGCTGTCGGGCAATGATCTTTAGCGCCTGACCGGCCGCCTTCGCGAGCAGGCTCGCTCCCACATGGGATTCGGGATGTTCGGAAGTTTTGTGTCCACTGAAGATCCAATGTGGGAGCGAGCCTGCTCGCGAAGAGGCCCTCCCAGACGCTACAGATTCCGGCCCCTGATCCGCTTGCTCAAGAATTCGAAATACTCCTCACGCATCTCCACCGTCTCATTCGCCAGATGATGCCGCGCCTCGGCCAGCAGCAAGATCTGCGGCCGGTCGAACTTCCACTTCATCACCTGCAGATTGTGCTGCCAGTCGACCGTCATGTCCGCCTGCCCCTGAATGATCAGCGGCCGCCGCGGACTTTTTTTCGCGTGCTCGACGCGAATGATCCAGCGTGACAACGCCCCGACCCACTTCGTCGGCAAACGTCGCGGCTGCAACGGATCAGCCTGCAGAAACGGCAGGAAATCCGGATCGTTGGAATTCTCGCTGAAGCGCCGCGTGACCCCTCTGACAAAAGGCCTGAGCAAGTAATAGCTCAGCTGCGACCAGCCCCACGCCCGCGGCCGCACCAGCGGCGCCATCAAAATCACCTGGCCCTGCGCCGGGCTGTTTTCGCCGTGATTGAGCAGGTGATCGACCACAATCGCCCCGCCGGTGCTCTGCCCGCACAAATGCCACGGCTGCGGCAACGCGATCGACTGCGCCTCGGCGAACAACGCTTGCAGGACATCCTGGTACTCGGAGAAATCGCGAATGCTCGCGCGCGGCCCGCTCGACAAGCCATGGCCCGGCAAGTCGCAGGCGATCACCGCAAAATCCTGATCCAGCGCCCACTCGATCACATGCCGATACAGCCCGGTGTGATCGTAGTAGCCGTGCAGCAGAAACAGCGTCGCCTTGACCTTCTCCGGCCACCAGCAATGGCTGACCACTTCATAGCCATCGACCTCGAAACGGCCCATGCCACGCCAGACATCCCGCTCGGGAAAGTCGGTTTGGTAGAAACGCTGATAGGCCTTGGCCTCGTCCGACAACGGCTGCCACTCGGCCAAAGGCTTGAGGCTGGCGCGGATTTGATCGGGGTCGAAAGTGGCAGGCATGCGGGAATTCCAAAGCGGTAAACAGACTTTATCGGCCTGCGATATTCATCTGTAGTGACAGACATGGCAAGCTAGCCGACCTTTCGAGGATCGAAAACCATGCGTTCGCCCTACCGCACCGCACTGTTTGCCAGCCTGCTCGCGCTGATTTGCGCCGGGGTGCTGTGGGCGGCGTACGACTGGTTTCAGGGGCGTTATCTGCGTGCTTTCAGCGAACACACGGCGGTGTTTTCCGGTGATCCGCTGCGTCTGCCGGACAATCTCGCCGGCCCCGGCAAGATCCGCTTGGTGCATTTCTGGGACCCGGCCTGTCCGTGCAACGTCGGCAACCAGCAACACCTGACCGAGATGGTCGAACAGTTCGGCGCCAAAGGCGTGGAGTTCTTCGCCGTGCAAAAAACCGGCAGCCACGGTCAACTGCCCGCGACCCTCAGCAGCCTGAAAACCATCACGATATTGCCCGGTTCCGAACAGGTGCCCGCCAGCCCGGCCGTGGCGATCTGGGACCGCAGCGGCAAACTGGCGTATTTCGGACCGTACAGCGAAGGCCTGACCTGCAACTCCAGCAACAGTTTTATCGAACCGATTTTGAATGCCCTGACAGAAGATCGCCCGGTCAATGCCACGCACACGCTGGCGGTCGGTTGTTACTGCCCGTGGTCTGTGGAGAAGCAGTAAGGCATTCCGGACTTTTCAAGGACAGCGCTGCACGGCACAGAAGGTCTGTGCTAATTGTTTGCAGCCCGACGGGCGGCAATCCCGTATGCACAAGGAGTCACCATGAAGCGCGTGTTCACCGTACTTGGCTTGCTCATCGTTGTTCTGCTCGCCGGCGTCGGCGGGTATGTCTACAGCAAACAACCGACGCGCCAGGGCCAGGTCGAACTGCGCAACCTGCAAGGTTCGGTGACCGTGCGCTACGACGAACGCGGTGTACCGCACATTCGCGCCGAGAACGAAACCGACCTCTACCGTGCCCTTGGCTATGTGCATGCCCAGGATCGCCTGTTCCAGATGGAAGCCATGCGCCGCCTCGCCCGTGGCGAACTGGCCGAAGTGCTCGGGCCGAAACTGCTCGACACCGACAAACTGTTTCGCAGCCTGCGCATCCGTGAGCGCGCCGCCAGTTACGTCGCCAGTCTCGATAAACAGTCGCCGGCGTGGAAAGGCCTGCAAGCCTACCTGGATGGCATCAACCAATATCAGGACAGCCACGCTGCACCGATCGAGTTTGACGTGCTGGGCATCCCCAAACGGCCGTTCACAGCAGAAGACAGCATCAGCGTCGCCGGCTACATGGCCTATAGCTTTGCGGCGGCGTTTCGCACCGAACCGCTGCTGACCTACGTGCGCGATCAGCTCGGCGCCGATTATCTCAAGGTTTTCGACCTCGACTGGCAGCCCAAAGGGGTGCTGGTCAACGGTCACGCCAAGCAAGCGCCGGCACTTGCCGCTGGCGACTGGAAAGACCTCAACGCCCTCGCCCGCCTCAGCGAACAGGCGCTGATCGATAATGGCCTGCCGCAGTTCGAAGGCAGCAACGCCTGGGTGATTGCCGGCAGCCGCAGCCAGAGCGGCAAACCGCTGCTGGCCGGTGACCCGCATATTCGCTTCTCGGTGCCGTCGGTGTGGTACGAAGCGCAATTGTCGGCGCCGGGCTTCGAGTTGTACGGCCATCATCAGGCGCTAGTGCCTTTCGCCTTCCTCGGCCACAACCTCGATTTCGGCTGGAGCCTGACCATGTTCCAGAACGACGATCTGGACCTGATCGCCGAGAAGGTCAACCCGGATAACCCCAATCAGGTCTGGTATCGCGGCCAGTGGACCGACATGGTTGTCACCCAACAGCAGATCAACGTGAAGGGCCAGTCGCCCGTCACCCTGACCCTGCGCCAATCGCCCCACGGCCCGATCGTCAACGATGCGCTCGGCACCGCTGCCGGCAAGACGCCGATCGCCATGTGGTGGGCGTTCCTTGAAACGCCGAACCCGATCCTCGAAGGCTTTTACCAGCTCAACCGCGCCGACACGTTGGCCAAGGCCCGCGCCGCTGCCGCGAAAGTGCAGGCGCCGGGGCTGAACCTGGTTTACGCCAACGCCAAGGGTGATATCGCCTGGTGGGCCTCGGCATTGCTGCCCAAGCGCCCGGCCGGGGTGCGGCCGGAATTCATTCTCGACGGCAGCAGCAATCAGGCCGACAAGGAGGGTTTCTACCCGTTCAGCGCCAACCCGCAGGAAGAGAACCCGGCGCGCGGCTACATTGTCTCGGCCAACTTCCAGCCGCTGTCGCCGACCGGCATGGAGATTCCCGGTTACTACAACCTTGCCGACCGTGGGCAGCAGCTCAATCGCCAGCTCAGCGACAAGAGCGTGAAGTGGACCAACGAGGCCAATCAGAAACTGCAATTGGGCACAGCGACCGGTTATGGCCCGCGCTTGCTCGCGCCGTTGCTGCCGGTGCTGCGTGAGGTAGTGAGCGATCCGGCACAGCTGAAACTGGTCGAGCAACTGGCGCAATGGCCGGGCGACTATCCGCTGGATTCAGTCAGTGCAACGGTGTTCAACCAGTTCTTGTATGACTTGGCCGATGCGGCGATGCGTGATGAGTTGGGCAATGATTTCTTCGAGACATTGCTGTCGACGCGAGTGATCGATGCGGCGTTGCCGAAACTGGCGGCGAATGCCGATTCGCCGTGGTGGGACAACCGCAGCACGCCGAACAAGGAGACCCGCGCCGATGTCGTGCGCGCGGCGTGGCAGGCGAGCATGCAGCACTTGAAGCTGACCCTGGGCGATAACTCTGCCGAGTGGAAATGGGGCGGGGCGCACACGCTGACTCACGGCCATCCGTTGGGACAGCAGAAGCCGCTGGATCGGATTTTCAATGTCGGGCCGTTTGCGGCGCCGGGCAGTCATGAAGTGCCGAACAATCTGTCGGCGAAGATCGGCCCGGCGCCATGGCCGGTAACTTACGGGCCGTCGACGCGTCGGCTGGTGGATTTTTCCGATCCGGCGCATGGCTTGACGATCAACCCGGTCGGGCAGAGTGGTGTGCCGTTTGACAGTCACTATGACGATCAGGCTGAGGCGTATGTCGACGGGATGTATGTGCAGGCGCATTTCAACGACGAAGAGGTGACGGCGAATACGCGCAGTACCTTGAAGTTGTTGCCAGCGCGGGCACCTTAAAAAGCCCCTCACCCTAGCCCTCTCCCGGGGGGAGAGGGGACTGACCGAGGTGTCTTTCGCTATCCACCGACCAGAGAGATCGAGTCGATTATGGATTCGGTACAGCAACATCACGTCGGCGTATCTCGCTAATATCCCCCAATCGGCCCCCTCTCCCTCTGGGAGAGGGCTGGGGTGAGGGTTAAAGCAACACCGCAAAATTCAGCCGAAACTGCTGCGGTGTCACCCCCAACCGCCGGTTAAACACCCCGCGCATATGTTGCGCGTCACGAAACCCGCACTGATACGCCACCGTCTTCAACGGCGCCGCCGTGCTCTCCAGCATCACCCGCGCCGCATCCACCCGAGCCCGCTCGACGAACTCCGCTGGCGTGACCTTGGCTTCCCGGGCAAACACCCGAGAGAAATTGCGCGCACTCATGTTCGCCGCATTGGCCAGATCGGCAATCGTCAGATCACCAGTCAGATTGGCCAGCACATACAACTGCACCATCGCCACCGCCGACGTAGGTTCCGCATGCGGCGTGAGGAACGGACTGAACTGTGACTGCCCACCGGAACGCTGGGTGAACACCACCAGACGCTTGGCCACGCTCAGCGCCACTTCTGCACCGTGATCACGCGCCAGCAGGTACAACGACAGATCAATCCCCGCCGTCACCCCAGCCGAGGTGTAGAGCGTGCCGTCCTCGGCGTACAGACGATCCGCCTCGACCTGTGTGGTCGGGCACAACCGGGCCAACGCCTCGGCATCGTTCCAGTGCGTGGTGACGGTGCGCCCTTCCAGAAGTCCGGCCCGCGCCAGCATGAACGCGCCATTGCAGATCGAACCGAAGCGCTGCGCCCGAGCACACGCCTCGCGCAGCCACTCGTCGAACGTCGCGCCAAAATCCATGAACGGCAGTTGCGGCCCACCGGCGACCAGCAGCAGATCGTAGGCATCCAGCGCTTCGCTGAAATACCGATGGGCATTCAGGTTCAAACCATTGGAACAGGCCATCGGGCCGTGTTCGACGCCGATCACTTCGAGCCGATAGTGATCCTCGGGCGGCAGGAAGCGATTGGCCTCGGCGAACACATCCATCGGGCCGCTGACGTCCAGCGATTGCACGCCGGGAAACACGACGATGGCGACGGTTTTGTTCATGGCTGTGGATTCCCCCTTTAAGAGCAAAAGATCGCAGCCTGCGGCAGCTCCTACAGGGGAATGCGGGCTTCTGTAGGAGCTGCCGCAGGCGGCGATCTTTTAGCTTGGCACGATTTGCAGGTGGATTGGCAAGGATCGCAGCCATGGATCGATTGTCCGTTTTCTGCCTCGGGCACAGACTTTTCCCATCAGCGCCACGACGGCGTTTTCGACGAGGAAATCGTTATGAGCACCACCATTGCCGGCATCAAAATCCCCGACAGCACCCTCGCCCGAGCCACCACCGAGTACATCCGCGACATCGAGTCCGATCTGCTCTACCACCACTCGCGCCGGGTCTTTTTGTTCGGCGCCTTGAGCGGTGAGCGTCAGCAACTGGCCTACGATCCGGAGTTGCTCTACGTCGGCGCGATGTTCCATGACCTCGGCCTGGTCGAAGGTCATCGCAGCGCAGATGAACGTTTCGAAGTGGATGGCGCGAATGCGGCGGCAGCGTTTCTCAAACCATACGGGTTGAGCGATGACGATATCGAACAGGTGTGGCTGTCGATTGCCTTGCACACCACACCGGGCGTGCCCAAGCATCTGCGCCCAACGGTGGCGCTGGTAACGGCTGGTGTGGAAATGGATGTGCTGGGCATGGATTACGCGACGTTCAGCACGGTGCAGCGCGAGGCAGTGGTGCATGCGCACCCGCGTGGAGAGGGTTTCAAGGAATGCATCATCTGCGCGTTCGCCGATGGCTTGCGGCATCGTCCGCAGACCACGTTCGGCAATGTGAAGACCGATGTGCTGAAGGATCAGGAGCCGGGGTTCAAGCCGATGAACTTTGTTGAAGTCATCCGCCAATCACCCTGGACTGCATAAAACCCATGTAGGAGTGAGCCTGCTCGCGATGGCGTCCTGTCAGTTGGAAATTTCCTGACTGACACTCCGCTATCGCGAGCAGGCTCACTCCTACAGTTTGAATTGGGTTGGCCTCGAGAATGAGGCCAACCCATTAGCGCTTACGCGGCTTCCGGGCTTGGCGCCCGGCGCACGTCCGGCTGCTTCCACGAATCGGCTGCGCTTTCTTCGATGGCTTGCTGGATGGCTTTCTTGCGCGCTTCTTCGGCACGGCGGCTGAAGAACCAGACCATGAAGGTCACGATCGACACGGCCAGCAGAATCAGGCTCGCCACGGCGTTGATCTCAGGCTTCACACCCAGACGCACTGCCGAGAACACTTCCATCGGCAAGGTCGTCGAACCAGGACCCGAGACAAAGCTCGCCAGTACCAGGTCATCCAGCGACAGCGCGAACGACATCATGCCGCCCGCCGCCAGCGATGGCGCGATCATCGGAATGGTGATCAGGAAGAACACCTTCCACGGCCGTGCACCGAGGTCCATCGCCGCTTCTTCGATCGACAGGTCCAGCTCACGCAGGCGCGCCGACACCACCACCGCCACATACGCCGCACAGAACGTGGTGTGAGCGATCCAGATGGTGACGATGCCACGTTCCTGCGGCCAGCCGATCATCTGCGCCATGGCCACGAACAGCAGCAACAGCGACAGACCGGTGATCACTTCCGGCATCACCAACGGCGCCGTCACCAGACCGCCGAACAGCGTACGGCCCTTGAAGCGGGTGATGCGGGTCAGCACGAACGCCGCCAGCGTCCCCAGCGCCACCGCGGCAACTGCGGTGTAGCAGGCGATTTCCAGCGAGCGCAGCACCGAGCCCATCAATTGGGTGTTGTCGAGCAGGCCGACGTACCACTTGATCGACCAGCCGCCCCACACCGTCACCAGTTTCGAGGCGTTGAACGAGTAGATCACCAGGATCAGCATCGGCAGGTAGATGAACAACAGACCGATGACCAGCATCAGGCTGGAGAAACGGATGCGCTTCATTCTTTGCCCTCCATTTCTTTGGCCTGACTGCGGTTGAACAGAATGATCGGCACAATCAGGATCGCCAGCATCACCACTGCCAGCGCGGATGCCACCGGCCAGTCACGGTTGTTGAAGAACTCTTGCCAGAGCACTTTACCGATCATCAGGGTTTCCGGACCGCCAAGCAGTTCCGGGATCACGAACTCGCCGACCACCGGGATGAATACCAGCATGCAGCCGGCAATGATGCCGTTCTTGGACAGCGGAATGGTGATTTTCCAGAAGCTGTTGAAGGTGCTCGAACCGAGGTCGGATGCTGCCTCCAGCAGACTGTGATCGTGCTTCACCAGATTGGCGTACAACGGCAGGATCATGAACGGCAGATACGAGTAAACGACGCCGATGTACACCGCCAGGTTGGTGTTGAGGATCTGCAAAGGCTCGTCGATAAAGCCCATGCTCATCAGGAACCCGTTGAGCAAACCGTTGTTGCTGAGAATGCCCATCCACGCGTAAACGCGGATCAGGATCGCCGTCCAGGTCGGCATCATGATCAGCAGCACCAGCACCGTTTGCAGCTCTTTACGGGCGGTGGCGATGGCGTAGGCCATCGGGTAGCCGATCACCAGACAGAGGATGGTGCTGATCAGCGCCATCTTCAGCGAGCCGAGGTAAGCGGCGATGTACAACTCGTCGCCCGCCAGCATCGCGTAGTTGCCCAAGTTCAGCAGCAGTTGCAGCTTCTGCTCGGCGTACGTGTAGATCTCGGTATACGGCGGGATCGCCACGTCGGCTTCGGCGAAGCTGATCTTCAGGACGATGAAGAACGGCAACATGAAAAACAGAAACAGCCAGATGAACGGGACCCCGATGACCAACTGCCGGCCATTGGGGATTATTCGGTTGATGCGGCGTTTGAATTTGCGCATGTTCATGAGCGGAGTACCACGCCGCTGTCATCTTCCCACCACACGTAAACCTGATCGCCCCAGGTCGGACGCGCGCCGCGACGTTCGGCGTTGGCGACGAACGACTGCACCAGTTTCCCGCTCGGCAACTCAACGTAGAACACCGAGTGCCCGCCGAGGTAGGCGATGTCGTGGACCTTGCCGCTCGACCAGTTGTATTCGCAGGTCGGTTGGTCGGCGGTGACCAGCAGCTTCTCCGGACGGATTGCGTAGGTTACGGACTTGTCCTGCACCGAAGTGCTGATGCCGTGGCCGACATAGATCTGCCGGTCGAGGTCCTTGCAGGTGATGGTCGCGTGGCCTTCAGCGTCATCGATCACTTCGCCTTCGAAGATGTTGACGTTGCCGATGAATTCGCAGACCAGACGGCTGGTCGGGGTTTCGTAGATGTCGATCGGGCTGCCGATCTGGGCGATCCAGCCCAGGTGCATGATCGCGATGCGCTCGGCCATGGTCATGGCCTCTTCCTGGTCGTGGGTCACCATTACGCAGGTCACGCCGACGCGCTCGATGATTTCCACCAGTTCCAGCTGCATCTGCGAACGCAGTTTCTTGTCCAGTGCGCCCATCGGCTCATCGAGCAGCAGCAGCTTCGGCCGCTTGGCCAGCGAACGAGCCAGCGCCACGCGCTGACGCTGACCGCCCGACAGTTGATGCGGCTTGCGTTTGGCGTACTGGCTCATCTGCACCAGCTTGAGCATCTCGGCTACGCGGGCATCGACTTCAGCCGCCGGGATCTTGTCCTGCTTGAGGCCGAAGGCGATGTTCTGCGCCACGGTCATGTGCGGGAACAAGGCGTACGACTGGAACATCATGTTGATCGGACGTTCGTACGGCGGCATGTCGGTGATGTCGACGCCGTCGAGGAAAATGCGCCCCTCCGTGGGCCGTTCGAACCCTGCCAGCATCCGCAGCAGAGTGGATTTGCCCGATCCCGAACCGCCGAGCAAGGCGAAGATCTCGCCCTTCTTGATTTCCAGGGACACATCGTCCACGGCAATCGTCTCGTCGAACTTCTTCGTGACCCGGTCGATTTTGACCAGCACCTGTTTCGGTGTCTGGTCGCCCTCGAGGGCTTTCTTATAGGCGCCGGAGGCAACTGCCATTTACGAAACTCCCAGAAAAAAACAATGCAGTTCGCCCCGCAAGGCGAACCCAGGATAGTGTGTGCCTTACATCCCCGACTTGACCTTGGTCCAGCTGCGGGTCATCAGGCGCTGAATGTTCGGTGGCAACTCGGTCGATACGTAGGCCTTGTCGATAACGGCCTGCGGTGGATACACCGACGCATCGGTGCGGATGGACTGCTCCATCAGCTTGTCCGAACCCGGGTTCGGGTTGGCGTAACCGACGTAATCACTGACCTGAGCGATCACCTCAGGTTTCAGCAGATAGTTGATGAAGGCATGGGCCTCCTTCACGTTCGACGAATCCTTGGGGATTGCCAGCATGTCGAACCACAATGCGCCACCCTCTTTCGGCACCGTGTAGGCGATGTTCACGCCCTTCTTGGCTTCGGCTGCACGGTTCTTCGCCTGGAAGATATCGCCGGAGAAACCGATGGCCACACAGATGTCGCCGTTGGCCAGATCACCGATGTATTTCGAGGAGTGGAAGTAGGTCACGTAAGGACGCACCGCGAGCAATTTGTCGGTGGCTTTTTCGTAGTCCTTCGGATTGGTGCTGTTGGCATTCAGGCCCAGATAGTTGAGCACGGTCGGCATCATTTCATCCGCCGAATCGAGGAATGCCACGCCGCAGCTTTGCAGCTTCTTGATGTTCTCAGGCTCGAACAAAACGCCCCACGAATCGATCTTGTCGACACCCAGCACGGCCTTCACTTTATCGACGTTGTAACCGATGCCGTTGGTGCCCCACAGGTACGGCACGGCGTACAGGTTGCCCGGATCGTTCTGCTCCAGACGCTTGAGCAGCGCCGGGTCGAGATTGGAATAATTCGGCAGCTGCGAGCGGTCGAGCTTCTGGAACGCGCCCGCCTTGATCTGCTTGCCAAGGAAGTGGTTCGACGGCACGACCACGTCGTAACCGGTACGCCCGGCCAGCAACTTGCCTTCCAGGGTTTCGTTGGAGTCGAACACGTCGTAGACCGGTTTGATCCCGGTTGCCTTTTGGAAGTCGGCCAGCGTCGACTCACCGATGTAATCCGACCAGTTATAAATATGCACCGTACCGGCGGCCTGGGCTCCGACAGCAATCGTCAGGCCGGCAGCGGCCAGCAGGGCTTTGCGCAAAGAAGAAAAAATAGGCAAGTGGAGGTCCTCTAAATTAGTTGGGCCCAAGTTGCCCCGCGCTGCATGACAGCCGTGGCTGCCCGGCAACAAAACCGGCGCGCAACTTACCCTCGAAAAACCGTTCCTGCAAAACTTCCTGTCATTTAATTGATCCGCTGGCCGCCCGCGCGGGGCATGACGGCCAGCGGTTGTTGCGTCAAACCGGCTTATTTACCGGATTTGATCTTGGTCCAGCTGCGAGTGATCAGGCGCAGGGTCGCTGCGTCCAGATCGCTGATCGCGTAGAGCTGCTTCTTCACTTCAGCCGACGGGTAGATGCTCGGATCGCTGGTGATGTCCTTGTCCACCAGTGGCGTGGCAGCCTTGTTGCCGTTCGGGAAACGCACGGCGTTGGTGATGCCGGCCATCACTTGCGGCTCAAGCAGGTAGTTCATGAACTTGTAGGCGGCTTCGACGTTTTCGGCATCCTTGGGAATGGCGACCATGTCGTAGAACGTGCCAGCACCTTCTTTTGGAATGGTGTAGGCCAGCTTGACCTTGTCACCGGCTTCCTGGGCGCGGGTCTTGGATTGTTCCAGGTCACCCGAGTAACCGACGGCGACGCAGATGTTGCCGTTGGCCAGGTCGGAGATGTACTTGGAGGAATGGAAGTAGGCAACCGAAGGACGAATTTTCAGGAACAGGTCTTCGGCGGCTTTCAGGTCAGCCTTGTCCTTGCTGTTGGTCGGCTTGCCCAGATAGTGCAACGCCGCCGGAATCATTTCGGTCGGTGCGTCGAGGAAGCTTACGCCGCAGCTTTTGAGCTTCTCGATGTTTTCAGGCTTGAACACCACGTCCCAGGAATCGATCTTGTCGATGCCCAGCGCAGCCTTGACCTTGGCCGGGTTGTAGCCGATGCCGATCGAGCCCCACATGTACGGGAACGCGTGCTTGTTGCCTTGGTCGCTGGCATCGCCAACCGCCTTGAGCAGGTCTTCGTCGAGGTTCTTCCAGTTTGGCAGCTTGGACTTGTCCAGCTCCTGGTAAACACCGGCCTTGATCTGCTTGGCGAGGAAGTTATTGGAAGGCACCACAATGTCGTAACCGGACTTGCCGGCCAGCAGCTTGGCTTCCAGGGTTTCGTTGCTGTCGAAGACGTCATAGACGACTTTGATCCCGGTGGCTTTTTCGAAGTTGGCCACGGTGTCCGGGGCGATGTAGTCGGACCAGTTGTAGACGTGCAACACCTTGTCGTCCGCCTGAGCCGCAGCCGCCATGACTCCCATCAGGGACATGGCGAGCAGAGTCTTGCCAGCGAGCTTTTTGCCTAATGCCTTCATGCGTTAATGCTCCAAATTTTTCTTTTTTGAACCACTTTGTTCAGCGGCCGAACCCGGACAACTGGAACCGCGGCTAGTCTGGCAAGATCCGAGGCGGTCTTTCAAGAAAAGACCAGCCTTTCTGACAGCTTTGAGCGCGAGCGCCACGGCTCCCCCGCTCAAAGCCTAGCACTTAGCCCTGCAACGCACTGAGGGTCAGGTCCAGACACTTGCGTGCCTTGGTCACCAGCTCATCGATCTCGGCTTTGCTGATCACCAGCGGCGGCGCGATGATCATGGTGTCGCCCACAGCGCGCATGATCAGGCCGTTGTCGAAGCAGAACTGGCGGCAGATCATGCCGACGCCCTTGCCTTCGTAACGCTTGCGCGTGGCCTTGTCCTGCACCAGCTCGATCGCGCCCAACAGACCGACTCCGCGAACTTCACCCACCAACGGGTGATCGTTCAGTTCCCGCAGACGTTTCTGCAAATACGGTGCCGTTTCGTTGTGCGCGTTCTCGATAATTTTTTCGTCGCGCAGGATGCGGATGTTTTCCAGGCCCACTGCTGCTGCCACCGGGTGACCGGAGTAGGTGAAGCCGTGGTTGAAATCGCCACCTTCGTTGAGCACCGCAACAACGGAGTCACGGACGATCAGGCCGCCCATCGGGATGTAGCCGGACGTCAGGCCTTTGGCGATGGTCATCATGTCCGGCTTGAGATCGTAGAAATCACTGCCGAACCACTCACCGGTACGGCCGAAACCGCAAATCACTTCGTCCGCCACGAACAGGATGTCGTACTTGGCGAGGATTTCCTTGATGCGCGGCCAGTAGCTGTCTGGCGGAATGATCACGCCACCGGCACCCTGAATCGGCTCGGCAATAAAGGCACCGACATTGTCGACGCCAACTTCGAGAATCTTTTCTTCCAACTGATTGGCCGCCCAGATGCCGAACTCTACCGGGGACATATCGCCGCCTTCGGCGAACCAGTAGGGTTGCGCGATGTGGACGATGCCCGGGATCGGCAAGTCGCCTTGTTCGTGCATGTAAGTCATACCACCGAGGCTCGCGCCGGCCACGGTCGAACCGTGATAACCGTTCTTGCGGCTGATGATGACTTTCTTGTTTGGCTGGCCTTTGATCGCCCAGTAGTGGCGGACCATGCGCAGCATGGTGTCGTTGCCTTCGGAGCCGGAACCGGTGAAGAACACGTGGTTCATACCTTCCGGCGCCACGTCGGCAATCGACTTGGCCAGTTCCAGCGCCGGCGGGTGCGCGGTCTGGAAGAACAGGTTGTAGTACGGCAGTTCGCGCATCTGTTTGGCGGCTGCGTCGGCCAGCTCATCGCGACCATAACCGATGGCCACGCACCACAGACCGGCCATGCCGTCGAGGATCTTGTTGCCTTCGCTGTCCCACAGGTAAACGCCCTTGGCGTTGGTGATGATCCGCGGGCCTTTCTCTTTCAGCTGCTTGAAGTCGCTGAACGGGGCCAGGTGGTGATCATTGCTGAGTGCTTGCCACTCGCGGGTTTGCGGGTTGTTGCTGGTCATGCCAATTCTCCTTGTTATCGGTGAAGACGCGGCCGGTGAGGGCCGCGCCCGGCGTATCAGACGGCGAAGAGCAGGTACTCACGCTCCCAGGAACTGATCACGCGCTTGAAGTTTTCATGCTCGGCCCGTTTTACCGCGACGTAGCCAGTGATGAAGGTTTTGCCCAGGTACTTCTCGATGGTCGCGCTGTTTTCCATACGTTCCAGCGCGTCTTCGATGGTCAGCGGCAGGCGCAGGTTGCGGCGCTCATAACCACGGCCCACCACCGGCGCGCTCGGGTTGAGGCCTTCGACCATGCCGATGTAACCGCAGAGCAGGCTCGCGGCGATCGCCAGATACGGGTTGGCGTCGGCGCCCGGCAGGCGGTTCTCGACGCGACGGTTCTGCGGGCCGGCATCCGGTACGCGCAGGCCGACGGTGCGGTTTTCTTCGCCCCACTCGACGTTGACCGGTGCCGAGGTGTCCGGCAGGAAGCGGCGGAACGAGTTGACGTTCGGCGCGAACAACGGCAACAGCTCAGGAATCAGCTTCTGCAAACCACCGATGTGGTGCAGGAACAACTGGCTCATGGTCCCGTCTTCATTAGAGAAGACGTTTTTGCCGGTCTCGATGTCGATGATGCTCTGGTGCAAGTGCATCGCACTGCCCGGCTCACCGGTCATCGGCTTGGCCATAAAGGTCGCGGCCACGTCGTGCTTGAGTGCGGCTTCGCGCATGGTGCGCTTGAACACCAGAATCTGGTCGGCCAGCGACAGTGCGTCGCCGTGACGGAAGTTGATTTCCATCTGCGCCGTGCCGTCTTCGTGGATCAGCGTGTCGAGGTCCAGTTCCTGCAGTTCGCACCAGTCGTAGACGTCTTCGAACAGCGGGTCGAATTCGTTCGCCGCTTCAATGGAGAACGACTGACGACCGATTTCCGGACGGCCCGAGCGACCAATCGGCGGCTGCAACGGATAGTCCGGGTCGTCGCTGCGCTTGGTCAGGTAGAACTCCATTTCCGGCGCCACGATCGGCTGCCAGCCTTTGTCGGCATAGAGTTTGAGGACCTTTTTGAGGACGTTGCGCGGCGACAGCTCGATCGGGTTGCCTTGCTTGTCGTAGGTGTCGTGGATCACCTGTGCGGTCGGCTCGATGGCCCACGGCACCATGTACACGGCGTTCTGGTCAGGGCGGCAGATCATGTCGATGTCGGCCGGGTCGAGCAGTTCGTAATAGATGTCGTCTTCGACGTAGTCGCCGGTCACGGTCTGCAACAGCACGCTTTCTGGCAGACGCATGCCTTTTTCGGCAATGAACTTGTTGGTCGGCGAAATCTTGCCCCGGGTGATACCGGTCAAGTCGGCGATCATACATTCGACTTCTGTGATCTTGTGGTCTTTCAACCAATCGGTGAGCTGGTCGAGGTTGGTACTCATAAATGCCTCTGGGCTGAGTCTCCTGACATGATGTCAGGCAAAGTTTGACGCTATGGGCGTCGCGTTAAAGGGGGGCTTGCTCGCGCAGTGCCGGCTTACGCTTGGCACCGCGCATAGACAATGAAAGAAGAGCTTACCTGCCCTTTACGCTGGCGTTGCATTTCCTGTGCACACTCAAGGCGTGCAGAATCATGAGCACGGCTGGGGTAGCGGCACAGGCTTTGGAAATGAAAGCGATCTATAGTGGAAGGAGACGCCATAAACAGGATGCTTTCCCGTACGTCCAGAATATCGGACGCTGGCGCTTGAACGGCCATGGACGGGAACATCGTCGCTAACGGGCGAGCCATGCTGGCTGCGCTACGGACGGATTGGTCGCCACTGATGTGATGAGCATGCAGACCGGACTGTTGCGAGCAGTCGGTGATGCCGATTAACGGCAGGCGAGACATGAAGCACCCCGGTATTATTGCTGTTATGGGTTTGATCGGAGCTTAGCCTTGTTCATTTTTTTACACAACACCCCCGTAAAAAATACAACACGGCCTGCTCAAGCCTGCGGGTGCACAGTCTCCCAAGGGCAAAAAAACGCCCGAAAGTGCCCCATAAATGCCCTCACAGCGCTTTTTTAGGGCAAAAAAGGCCTCGCTTGACTTCGGCAGGCCGTTCGGGTTGACTGAAACCAGAAAAGATCAATGATTGATATTTTTAACAACAAAGGTGTTGCATCATGTCGGTACCCCCGCGTGCCGTTCAGCTTAACGAAGCGAACGCGTTCCTTAAGGAACATCCTGAGGTTCTGTACGTTGACCTTCTGATTGCGGATATGAATGGTGTGGTGCGCGGCAAGCGCATTGAACGCACCAGCCTCCACAAGGTTTACGAGAAAGGCATCAACCTGCCGGCCTCTCTATTTGCTCTGGATATCAATGGTTCGACGGTGGAAAGCACCGGCCTGGGCCTGGACATCGGCGACGCCGATCGTATCTGCTATCCAATCCCCGACACCCTGTGCAACGAGCCATGGCAGAAGCGCCCGACCGCGCAACTGTTGATGACCATGCACGAACTCGAAGGCGACCCTTTCTTCGCCGATCCGCGCGAAGTGCTCCGTCAAGTTGTTGCAAAGTTTGACGAGCTGGGCCTGACCATCTGCGCCGCATTCGAACTCGAGTTCTACCTGATCGACCAGGAAAACGTGAACGGCCGTCCACAGCCGCCACGCTCGCCGATCTCCGGCAAACGTCCGCACTCGACGCAGGTCTACCTGATCGACGACCTCGACGAATACGTCGACTGCCTCCAGGACATTCTGGAAGGTGCCAAAGAGCAAGGCATCCCGGCCGACGCCATCGTCAAGGAGAGTGCCCCGGCGCAGTTCGAAGTGAACCTGCACCACGTCGCCGACCCGATCAAGGCCTGCGACTACGCGGTACTGCTCAAGCGTCTGATCAAGAACATCGCCTACGACCATGAGATGGACACCACCTTCATGGCCAAGCCGTACCCGGGCCAGGCAGGTAATGGTCTGCACGTACACATCTCGATTCTGGATAAAGAAGGCAAAAACATTTTTGCCAGCGAGGATCCCGAGCAGAACGCCGCGCTGCGTCACGCGATCGGCGGTGTGCTCGAGACCCTGCCCGCGCAGATGGCTTTCCTCTGCCCGAACGTCAACTCCTACCGTCGTTTCGGCGCACAGTTCTACGTGCCGAACTCGCCGTGCTGGGGCCTGGACAACCGCACCGTAGCGATTCGCGTACCGACCGGCTCGTCCGATGCCGTGCGTATCGAACACCGCGTCGCCGGTGCCGACGCCAACCCGTACCTGCTGATGGCTTCGGTACTGGCCGGCGTGCACCACGGTCTGACCAACAAGATCGAGCCGGGCGCGCCAGTCGAAGGCAACAGCTACGAGCAGAACGAGCAAAGCCTGCCGAACAACTTGCGCGATGCCCTGCGTGAGCTGGACGACAGCGAGGTGATGGCCAAGTACATCGATCCGAAGTACATCGATATCTTCGTCGCCTGCAAGGAAAGCGAGCTGGAGGAGTTCGAGCACTCCATCTCCGACCTTGAGTACAACTGGTATCTGCATACCGTTTAAGCGGATTGCAGCTTCAGGAAAAACGCCGTTGGCTGATTCAGCCAACGGCGTTTTTTTATGGCCGCCTGCGGCGGTTCGCGAGCAGGCTCGCTCCTACAGGGGGCTGTGTGTACAAATGCTCAAGTTCACTGGAGATCAAATGTGGGAGCGAGCCTGCTCGCGAAGCGGTCGACAAGACAACACACAAGCCGGCTCGTACAATGCCCGCTGCCCCGCAGGAGACTTCCATGACGCGACCCGCCCCCGTCCGCAAACCCCGTGCCCGCAGTCAGGCGCGCATCGATTCGATACTCGACGCCGCGCGCACATTGCTGGCGGCCGAGGGTGTGGCGAGTCTGTCGATTTATAGCGTCGCCGAACGCGCGCAGATCCCGCCCTCTTCCGTGTACCACTTTTTCGCCAGCGTCCCGGCATTGCTCGAAGCGCTGACGGCGGATGTCCACGCCGCGTTTCGCGCTTGCCTGCAAGCGCCGATCGATCACGAAGCTTTGCGTGACTGGCGTGATCTGTCGCGACTGGTCGAACAACGGATGCTGGAGATCTACGACGAAGACGCGGCGGCGCGGCAGTTGATCCTCGCGCAACACGGTTTGACCGAAGTGACTCAGGCTGACCGTCAGCACGACATAGAACTGGGCGATCTGATGCACAAGCTGTTCGATCATCACTTCGAATTGCCGAGGCTGCCGGAAGATGTCGATGTATTTGCCTTGGCGATGGAGTTGGGTGACCGTGTTTATGCGCGTTCGGTGCAGCAGCACGGGCAGATCACGCCGCGCATGGCCGAGGAAGGGATGCGCGTGTTTGATGCCTACATTGGGTTGTATCTGCCGCCGTATCTACCCAAAAGATCTCTGGTGATCTGACTGACCTATTCGCGAGCAGGCTCGCTCCCACATCTGGAATGCGATCCCCTGTGGGAGCGAGCCTGCTCGCGAAGGCCGCACCGCAGTTTTCAGATCAGGCACAAAAAACCCCGCAGGGCTCACGCCCTCCGGGGTTGTTTTTTGCTCACCGGCTTACAACTTGGCGATCGACACCTCGGTGGATTTCACAAAGGCGATCACTTCGCTACCGACCACCAGTTCCAGCTCTTTGACCGAGCGGGTGGTGATCACCGAAGTAACGATGCCGGAAGCGGTCTGCACGTCGATTTCCGACAGCACGTCACCGAGGACGATTTCCTTGATCGAGCCTTTGAACTGGTTACGGACGTTGATGGCTTTGATAGTCATGATATTTCTCCTGAGGTCGAAATAAGCGGCAAGTGGCAAGCTTCAAGCGGCAAGCAAAAGCACAGCGCTTCTACTTGTAGCTTGCAGCTTGAAGCTCGCAGCTGCTTCATTGCGCCCAACGCAGTTGCGTAGGCAGTGGTGAAACAGGTTCCGGCGCCGGCGGTTCGCCGGGCAGGGAGAGAACACGGTTAAGCACTTCGGTTTCCAGCGCCGCCAGTCGGTGCGAACCACGCACTCGCGGCCGCGGCAGTTCGACATGCAGGTCGAGGCCGACTTCGCCGTCCTCGATAAGAATCACCCGGTCGGCAATCGCCACCGCTTCACTGACGTCGTGGGTCACCAGCAGCACAGTGAAACCGTGTTGCTGCCAGAGACGTTCGATCAGTTGCTGCATTTCAATGCGGGTCAGCGCGTCCAGCGCACCGAGTGGTTCGTCGAGCAACAGCAGGCGCGGTTGATGGATCAGCGCACGGGCCAGCGCAACGCGCTGCTTTTGTCCGCCCGACAACGCTGCCGGCCATTCATTGGCACGATCCGCCAGACCCACCGCGTCCAGTGCTTCGAGAGCCTTCGGGCGCCAGTTGCCTTTAAGGCCGAGGCCGACGTTGTCGATGATCTTTTTCCACGGCAGCAGACGTGCTTCCTGGAACATCAGTCGGGTGTCTTCCCGCGCATCGCTGAGCGGCGCAGAACCGGCCAGCAAGTCGCCGCCAGTCGGTTGATCGAGGCCGGCGAGCAAACGCAGCAAGGTACTTTTGCCGCAACCACTGCGCCCGACCACGGCGACAAACTGCCCCGCCGGAATGTGCAGATCGATGTCACGCAGCACCTGCCGCGCGCCGAAGGTTTTCTGCAGGTTGCGCACCGCCAGCGGAATCCCGCGCAGCAGGCGTGGAGGTTGTTGAGCGGTCATGCCGCACCTCCTTTGGCAACCTGATACGCCGGATGCCAGCGCAGCCACACACGTTCAAGTCCACGGGCGGCGAGGTCGGCGAGTTTGCCGAGCACCGCGTAAAGCAGGATCGCCAGCACCACCACGTCGGTCTGCAAAAACTCCCGGGCGTTCATCGCCAGATAGCCGATGCCTGAGCTGGCGGAAATGGTTTCGGCGACGATCAGCGTCAGCCACATAAAGCCCAGGGCGAAGCGCACACCGACCAGAATCGAAGGCAGTGCACCCGGCAGAATCACCTGCCAGAACAAGCTGAAACCGGAGAGGCCATAACTGCGCGCCATCTCCACCAGCGCCGGGTCGACGTTGCGGATGCCGTGATAGGTATTGAGGTAGATCGGGAACAACGTACCCAGCGCCACCAGAAAGATCTTCGCCGATTCGTCGATGCCGAACCACAGGATCACCAGCGGAATCAGCGCCAGATGCGGCACGTTGCGGATCATCTGCACCGAGCTGTCGAGCAGGCGTTCGCCCCACTTCGACAGGCCGGTGATGAAACCCAAGACCAGCCCGATGCTGCCGCCGATGGTGAAACCGAGCGCCGCGCGCCAGCCGCTGATGGCCAGGTGCGTCCAGATTTCGCCGCTGCGCACCAGGCTCACGCCGGCTTCGATCACCGCCACCGGTGCCGGCAGAATCCGTGTCGACAACCAACCGGCCGACACCGACAGCTGCCACACCGCCAGCAACAACACCGGCAACGCCCAGGGCGCGAGGCTGTGGATGATTTTCTTCATGGCGCGCCTCAGCTCTGCGACGCGGCTTTGGGAAGAATGTCGTTGGCGACCATCTCGCCGAACGGGCTGACGTAACCGGCGCTTTTCGGCAGTTCCGGGCGCTCGATATCGAGGTGCGGGAACAGCAATTCGGCGACGCGATACGACTCTTCGAGGTGTGGATAACCGGAGAAGATAAAGGTGTCGATGCCCAGATCCGCGTATTCCTTCACCCGTGCCGCGACGGTCGGCCCATCACCGACCAGCGCCGTACCGGCACCGCCGCGCACCAGACCGACACCGGCCCAGAGGTTCGGGCTGACTTCGAGGTTGTCGCGGCTACCGCCATGCAGCGCAGCCATGCGTTGTTGACCGACCGAATCGAAACGCGCCAGCGAAGCCTGGGCGCGAGCGATGGTGTCGTCGTCCAGGTGCGAGATCAAACGATCCGCCGCTTGCCACGCTTCAGCGTTGGTTTCGCGGACGATCACGTGCAGACGAATGCCGAAGCGCACGGTGCGGCCGAGCTTGGCGGCTTTGGCGCGGACTTGTGCAATCTTCTCGGCGACTGCTGCGGGCGGCTCGCCCCAGGTCAGGACCATTTCCACTTGTTCGGCAGCCAGATCTTGCGCCGCTTCCGAGGAACCACCGAAGTACAGCGGCGGACGCGGTTGCTGGATCGGCGGATAGAGCAACTTCGCGCCCTTCACGCTGATGTGCTGACCGTCGTAATCAACGGTTTCGCCTTCCAGCACACGACGCCAGATGCGGGTGAACTCCACCGAGGCTTGATAGCGTTCTTCGTGGCTGAGGAACAGACCGTCGCCAGCCAATTCTTCCGGGTCGCCACCGGTCACCAGATTGAACAACGCACGGCCGCCGGACAGACGATCAAGCGTGGCCGCCTGCCGCGCCGCCACCGTCGGGGAAATGATCCCGGGGCGCAGGGCGACGAGGAATTTCAGCCGCTGGGTCACCGGGATCAGCGACGCCGCCACCAGCCACGAGTCTTCGCAAGAGCGGCCGGTAGGAATCAACACGCCGCCGAAACCCAGACGATCCGCCGCTTGCGCGACCTGTTGCAGATAACCGTGGTCAACGGCGCGAGCGCCTTCGGCGGTGCCAAGGTAATGGCCGTCGCCGTGGGTAGGCAGGAACCAGAAGATATTGAGGCTCATGGAGTGGTCTCCTTGGGGATTCGAATTACTGCGCTTTAGCCACAGCGGCCGGAGGTGTCCAGATCACATCCTTGATGCTCAGCGGCTTGGGAATCAGCTTGAGCTGGAAGAACGTGTCCGCGATTTTCTGCTGCGCGGCGACCACTTCCGGGGTCAGGAACAGCGCGCCGTAGCCCTGGCGCTTGACCGAGGTCAGGGTGATGTCCGCCGGCAGGCCGAGCAGTGGTGCAACCTGTTGGGTCACGTCTTCAGGGTTGGCTTTCGACCACTCGCCAACGGCGCGCACTTCTTCCACGAGCGTCTTGATCACCTCGGGATTTTTCTGTGCGTAAGGCTTGGTCGCGAGATAGAACTGGTGGTTGTCGACGATGCCTTTGCCGTCGCGCAGGGTGTGCGCTTGCAGCTGTTTCTCGGCGGCAGCCTGGTACGGATCCCAGATGACCCAGGCGTCGACGCTGCCACGTTCGAACGCAGCGCGAGCATCGGCCGGCGGCAGGAATACGGTTTGAATGTCGCTGTATTTGAGGCCGGCGTCTTCCAGCGCACGCACCAGCAGGTAGTGAACGTTGGAGCCTTTGTTCAGGGCGACTTTCTTGCCCTTCAGATCGGCCACCGATTTGATCGGCGAGTCTTTCGGCACGAGGATCGCTTCGCTGTTCGGCGCTGGCGGTTCATAAGCGACATAAAGCAAATCGGCGCCGGCAGCCTGAGCAAAAACTGGCGGAGTTTCGCCGGTGACACCGAAGTCGATCGAGCCGACGTTCAGGCCTTCCAACAGTTGCGGGCCACCGGGGAACTCAGTCCATTGCACGTCGACGCCTTGAGCGGCCAGACGTTTTTCCAAAGTGCCCTTGGCTTTGAGCAGCACCAGCGTGCCGTATTTCTGATAACCGATCCGAAGGGTCTCGGCTTGAGCTTGAGTGATGGCGCCGAAGGTGACAGCCGCAGCAAACAGAGCGACCAGACCACGACGCAAAAATACAGTGCGCATAGCGCTCTCCTTTTTGCTGTTGGGTTTTGGCTGCACCTGCTTGGCCGTTAGCGGCGAAGTAAGGTGAGTTACATCAAATGCGGGTGTGGCTTAAATGCTCCAGCGAGCACTCAACAAACGTTCGTTCAACAGGCCCGGTTCCAGCGGTTTCGGCCGACGGGCCATGGCGCCGACAAACTGATCCAGCGCTTCGTGCAGTCGCTGCTCCAGCGCCGGTGCCAGTTGCGCGGCGGCACTGCCTTCGCCGTAAGCGATCTGGCTGTCCTCGGCGAAAATCCCCTGGAGCATTTCCTGGGCTTTCAATGCTGACAACACGGGCTTGAGGGCGTAATCGACCACCAGCATGTGGGCGATGCTGCCGCCAGTGGCCATCGGCAAGACAATCTTGTGATTCAGGGCGCGCTCGGGCAGCAGATCCAGCAGGGTTTTCAGGGCGCCGGAGAATGAGGCCTTGTACACCGGCGTGGCGATCAGCAGGCCGTCGGCGTTTTCGATCTGTTGCAGCAGGTCGAGCACCTTCGGGCTGTCGAAGCGGGCGTGAAGCAAATCCTCGGCCAGGAAGTCCCGCACCTGATAACTCACCACTTCCACCCCTTGCGCCTGCAACCAGCGTTGCGAGCGTTCCAGCAGCACCCCGGAACGGGAGCGCAGGCTGGGACTGCCACCGAGTGAGACGACCAGCATCGAGACAATTCCTTAAGCGTTACAGGCGATTCGCGGGTTGCGATCTCGCTTCGATGAGGAGACCTTAACAGCTGATTTATATATCCATAAATCATATTTATTCATTTGGTTATGCATTTTGGAGATATACATTTCAACAAACTGCGGGCGAAAAAAAAGGCCGTCGAAACGGCCTGAAATCCCCTGCTTAGTGGTTCTGAATTCTGTGCTGCCCGGACTGACGCCTTCGCGAGCAGGCTCGCTCCCACAGGGAATCGCGTTTCAAATGTGGGAGCGAGCCTGCTCGCGAAAGGGTGGTGACTACACCGCAAATCTCACTTATTCGGCTGTGGCGTCAGGCGCAGGTACGGTTTCACCGCGCGATAGCCCTTCGGAAAGCGCTTTTTGATTTCGTCTTCATCCTTGAGCGACGGTACGATCACCACCTCTTCACCGTCCTGCCAGTTGGCCGGTGTAGCCACCTTGTAGTTGTCGGTGAGCTGCAGCGAATCGATCACACGCAGAATCTCGTGGAAATTACGCCCGGTGCTCGCCGGATACGTGATGGTCAGACGAATCTTCTTGTTCGGATCGATCACGAACAGCGAACGCACGGTCAGCGTGTCGTTGGCGTTCGGGTGGATCAGATCATAGAGATCGGAGACCTTGCGATCAGCATCAGCCAGGATCGGGAAGTTGACGACAGTGTTCTGGGTCTCGTTGATGTCTTCGATCCACTTGTGGTGCGAGTCCACCGGGTCGACCGACAGCGCGATGGCTTTGACCCCGCGTTTGCTGAACTCATCCTTGAGTTTGGCGGTGAAGCCCAGCTCAGTGGTGCACACCGGAGTAAAGTCCGCCGGGTGGGAGAACAGCACGCCCCAGCTATCGCCCAGCCATTCGTGGAAACGAATCTTGCCGGCGCTGGAATCCTGTTCGAAATCGGGGGCGATGTCGCCGAGTCTGAGGCTCATGGTGCTGCTCCTGATGAGTTGTTCGAGACCTCAACTGTAGCCCGGGTTTTGCCATCGTGAAAAAGAATAAATAATGAGATATCTAGATCATTAGTGAATATTAAACATCTGTTCACTGGACGCTCGACGGCATCCCGACGAATATCGGTCGCAAGGTTCGAGAAGGCCTTGAGTTGCTGTAAAGAGGGAAATTCGGGGAGGGCTTACGGGGGTGGGCCTGACTCGAAAACGCAAAAGCCCCGTCCGGCGCGATGCCGGACGGGGCTTTTTTTACATCAACGAATCGAAACGCGCTATTACAGCAGCGGGATCGAGTAGCTGAGGATCAGGCGGTTTTCGTCCTGGTCGCGAACGCCAGCGATGTTGGTACGCCAGGTAGCGTTTTTCCACATGAAGCCAACGTTTTTCAGCGGGCCTTCCGGTACCACGTAACCGATAGTCAGGTCACGTTCCCACTCGGAGTCGCCATTACCGTTTTCACGACCGCCGGAAGTAACGGTGTCGATGTTGTCGCCACGCAGGTAAACCATACCAGCGGTCAGGCCTGGTACGCCGACTTTGGCGAAGTCATACGAGTAGCGAGCTTGCCAGGTACGTTCGCCGGCACGGCCGAACTTCTGAATCTGCATGTCGGTGATGGTGTAGTTCGACGAGCCGTCACCCTGGTTCAGCCAAGGGAAGTCGCTGCTGCCGTTGGAAACCTGGTAGCCGCCACCGAAGGTGTGACCAGCAACGGTGTACAGGAACAGGCCACTGTACAGGTTGTTGTCGACTTTACCGCGACCGCTGGCAACACCGGAATAGTTACCGCTGCTGAAGTAAGCAGGGGTGTTGCCGTTGGCACCGTCGTCGGAGCTGTTGAAGTAACGGAAGTCAGACTTCAGCACGCCCGGGCCAATTGCCCAGTTGTGAACCAGACCCAGGAAGTGTTGCTTGTAGAAATCTTCCAGGTTGCCGTAGTAGTACTGCGCAGTCAGGTCTTTGGTGATTTTGTAGTCACCACCAGCGTAGATGAACTTGTTGCTGTTAACGGTACGCGGTGCCGCGCCGTTGATAGACAGCTGTTCATTGTTGCTGGAGTTACGGCCTTTGGCGTGCTCGATCTGACCACCGACCAGGGTCAGGTCCTTGATCTCGCCGGAAGTGATCTGGCCACCCTGCCAGGTCTGTGGCAGCAGACGACCGTCGTTGGTCACGATAACCGGGTTCTTCGGCTGCAGAGTACCCAGCTTCAGCTCAGTCTGGGAGATCTTGGCTTTGGCAGTCAGGCCCAGGCTTGAGAAGTTATCGACCGCTTGGCCATTGGATTCGCTTGGGAAAACAGTGCCGCCGTAAGCAGGACCAGGTTTGCCAGCAGCGGTAACGTTACCGTTGGTGCCGCCGCCCGAATCCAGACGTACGCCCAGCAGGCCGATGGCGTCGATACCAAAACCAACGGTGCCTTGGGTATAGCCGGAAATGAAACGCAGATCGAAGCCTTGGCCCCACTCTTCGTTGCGGCTTGGTTCGTTTGTGCCGCTACGGTTGTCAGTGTTGATGTAGAAGTTACGCAGCCCCAAAGTAGCTTTGCTGTCTTCGATGAAACCGGCGGCGCCTGCCTGCTGCGCCATAACCCCTACGGCCACAGCCAGGGCCAAGGTGGACTTGTTCATGTAAAGCTCCTCTCGTTTCTAATTCTTGTGTTCCTGGCCCTGGGTCTGATGCCCCGGGTCCTAAGATGCGCGATTAGCGCCAGACCGTGACTGACAAGTCAATCGTAACCTTGTATGTCTACGACCAAGGTCTAATCGCAGTGATTTGGTCCGTGCAGAGTAAAGATTTCCTGATAAACCCAAAAAGAATTTATTCATTCTTTTTCATATCATTTCGGAATATGGCCAGTATCTTGCCACCTCCGCCGGGAAACAGCGTATCGGCGACTAAGCTCATTCCTAAATGGTATTTGTTAGCCTTTTTTTATATCGATTAGCTTTGGCGTAACCCCAAATCGTCAAACCCTATCGAAAAGGCGACGCCATGATGGCCAAACGCGCACTATCTAGTCAATTTGTTACAGTTTGTGTGTCAGCACTGATTTCTTTTTCGGCCCATGCCGCCAACCTCACCGTGGGTTATCAAACCGGTATCGACCCGAGCAAAGTCCCCCAGGCTGACGGCGTCTACGAGAAGACCATCGGCGAAAAAATCGACTGGCGCCGTTTCAACAGCGGCCCGGAAGTTGTGACAGCCATTGCTTCGGGCGACGTGCAGATCGGCAACCTCGGTTCCAGCCCGTTGGCCGCCGCCGCTTCACGCAATCTGCCGATTGTGGCGTTCATCGTTTCAGCGCAGATCAATGCCGCCGAAGCACTGGTGGTGCGTAATGGCAGCGGAATCAATACTCCGCAGGATCTGGTCGGCAAAACCATCGCCACTCCTTTTGTGTCCACCTCTCACTACAGCCTGCTCGGCGCACTCAAGCACTGGGGGCTGGATAGCTCGAAAGTCAAAGTGGTGAACCTGCAACCGGCAGAGATCGCAGCGGCGTGGAAGCGTGGCGATATCGATGGCGCGTTTGTCTGGTCGCCGGCGCTGGGGGAAATCCGCAAGACCGGCAAGACCCTGACCGATGCAGCACAGGTCGGTCAGTGGGGCGCGCCGACCTTTGAAGTCTGGGTGGCGCGCAAAGATTTTGCCGAGAAGCATCCAGAGGTTGTCGCGAAGTTCGCCAAGGTTACGCTGGACTCATTCGCCGATTACGCGGCGCATAAAGACAGCTGGACGGCCGACTCGGTGCCGGTACAGAAAATCGCCAAACTGACCGGTGCCAACGCCGTCGACGTGCCGGAATTGCTCGCGGGTTCAGCGTTCCCGGATGCCAAGGCGCAGCAAACCACGGCGCTGCTGGAGGGCGGCACGGCGAAGGCGATTGGCGAGACGGCGAAGTTTTTGAAGGAGCAAGGCAAGGTTGAAACGGTGCTGCCGGATTATTCGCCGTATGTCAGCGCGAAATTCATCACCCAGTAAAAAGCTTCGCGAGCAGGCTCGCTCCCACATGGGTTCATTGAACAAATGTGGGAGCGAGCCTGCTCGCGAATGGAACGCCTCGGTTACAGAGTCTTTTCGAAGATCTTCGAATTACGCTGATAGTTGTACAGCGACGCCCGCGCCGCCGGCAGACGCTCGACGCTGCTCGGCTCGAACCCACGCTCGCGGAACCAGTGCGCGGTGCGCGTGGTGAGGACGAACAAGGTCTTCAAACCCTGCGCCCGCGCTCGGGTCTCGATGCGCTCCAACAGTTCATCACCGCGACCGCCATGGCGGTACTCCGGGTTCACCGCCAGGCACGCCAGCTCACCGGCATCGGAATCGGCAATCTGATACAGCGCCGCACAGGCGATGATCATGCCTTCACGCTCAACCACGCTGAACTGTTCGATCTCGCGTTCCAGCACTTCGCGCGAACGACGCACCAGAATCCCCTGCTCTTCCAGCGGACTGATCAGGTCGAGCAAACCGCCGACGTCTTCAATCGCCGCCTCGCGCACCAGTTCGAATTGCTCCTGCGCCACCAGCGTACCGCCACCGTCACGGGTAAACAGCTCGGTCAGCAGCGCGCCGTCTTCGGCGTAACTGACGATATGGCTGCGCGCCACACCGCCACGGCAAGCTTCGGCGGCGGCATCGAGCAGTTCCGCCTGATAGTTGCTGCCCAGACGCTGCAAATGTGCCGGCACTTGTTGCGGACGCAGTTCGCGAACCAGTTTGCCGTTCTCGTCGATCAGGCCGAGGTCGGCGCCGAACAGCAAAAGCTTGTCGGCACCCAGGTCGATGGCGGCGCGGGTGGCAACGTCTTCGCACGCCAGGTTGAAGATTTCACCGGTTGGCGAGTAGCCCAGCGGCGACAGCAGAACGATCGAGCGCTCATCGAGCAGACGGTTGATGCCCTTGCGGTCGACACGGCGCACTTCGCCGGTGTGGTGATAGTCGACGCCCTCGAGCACGCCGATCGGCCGCGCCGTGACGAGGTTGCCGCTGGCCACGCGCAAACGCGAACCCTGCATCGGCGACGAAGCCATGTCCATCGACAAACGCGCTTCGATGGCGATGCGCAATTGGCCGACCGCATCGATTACACATTCCAGGGTCGCGGCATCGGTGATGCGCATGCCGTGGTGGTAATGCGGGGTCAGGCCGCGGGCAGCGAGGCGGGTTTCGATTTGCGGGCGCGAGCCGTGCACCAGCACCAGGCGCACGCCGAGGCTGTGCAGCAGGACGATGTCGTGAACGATGTTGCCGAAATTCGGATGCTCAACGCCGTCGCCGGGCAGCATGACGACGAAGGTGCAGTCGCGGTGGGCATTGATGTAAGGAGACGCGTGGCGAAGCCAATTGACGTATTCGGGCATGAACCTGGGCCTGTAATAAATAGCAGCCGAAAAAGGGGCGAAACGGAAAACGCACAGCGGGCTGATGGTTATCGTCGGAACAGGCTTGGCGACACGCGCGCTCTCCTCATGAATACGGGTTGGATTCCCACTAATTTAACGACTTGCCCCTGTAGGAGCTGCCGCAGGCTGCGATCTTTTGATCTTCTGAAACAAAAGCAAAAGATCGCAGCCTTCGGCAGCTCCTACAAGGGATGCGTTCAATTCTTCAGGCAGTAATGTTCAATCAGTTGCCGTAATAGATGCACGGTAGGCTGCAGACGTGACATTTCAAGGTACTCGCCGGGCTGATGCGCACAGGCAATGTCGCCGGGGCCGAGCACGATGGTTTCGCAGCCAAGGCGCTGAAGATAAGGCGCTTCGGTGCCAAACGCTACTGCTTCGGCGCTATGACCGGTGAGCTTTTCGGCGATGCGCACCAGTTCGGCGTCTTCGGCCTGCTCGAACGACGGCACTTCCGGGAACAATGGCTTGTAGTCGATCTTCACCTGATGCCGCTCAGCCACCGGATTGAGCTTGCGCAGAATCTCCGCGCGCAGGACTTTCGGGTCCATGCCGGGCAGCGGTCGCAGATCAAACTCCAGCGAGCACTGGCCGCAGATGCGGTTGGGGTTGTCGCCGCCATGAATGCAACCGAAGTTCATCGTCGGCTGCGGCACGCTGAATTGCGGATTGTTGAATTCACGTTGCCACAACAGGCGCAGACCGCGCAGTTCGCCGATCGCATCGTGCATCGCTTCGAGGGCGCTGTGGCCCAGGCGCGGATCCGACGAATGGCCGCTCTGCCCGAGGATATCGATGCGCTCCATCATGATGCCTTTGTGCATGCGGATCGGCTTGAGCCCGGTCGGCTCGCCGATCACCGCTGCGCGGCCCAGCGGACGCCCGGCCTCGGCCAGCGCGCGGGCGCCGGACATCGAGCTTTCTTCATCGCAGGTGGCGAGGATCAGCAGCGGTTGCTTGAACGGCTGATCGAGCAGCGGCCGCACGGCTTCGATGATCAGCGCGAAGAAGCCTTTCATATCGCAACTGCCCAGCCCGACCCAACGGCCATCGACCTCGGTGAGCTTCAGCGGATCGGTCTGCCACAACGCATCGTCGTACGGCACCGTGTCGCTGTGTCCGGCCAGCACCAGCCCGCCAGGGCCGCTGCCGAAACTGGCGAGCAGGTTGAATTTGCCGGGGCTGACTTGCTGGATGTCGCAGCTGAAACCGAGGTCACCCAGCCAGCCGGCGAGCAAATCGATCACCGCGCGGTTGGATTGATCGAGGTTCGGTTGGGTACAGCTGACCGATGGCGCGGCGATCAGCGCAGCGAACTGGTCTTGCATGGACGGCAAAGGCATCGCTGACTCCAACTCCCGAATTGAAGTCCATCATAGAACCATCCGGCGTCAGGAATAAACCGCCGCAGGGCGTAGGACGAATCAGTCCTGTACACTGCACGGCCTTGGCAGCCACATATTCCCCGGCTGCGCTCCCGATCCTGGATTTTCCGGCCATGCAGAAAGAAACCGAAATCAAACTCCGCGTCAGCCGCGAAACCCTCGCCGCTCTGCGCGAGCACCCGTTACTGAAAAAACGCAACAAAAGTGGCTGGGAACGCCGTGAGTTGATGAACCAGTACTTCGACACCCCCGAGCGCGATCTGGCTCAGGCCAAAGTCGCCCTGCGCCTGCGCAAGGACGGTGACGAAGTGATTCAGACCCTCAAGACCCGTGGCCAGAGCGTCGCCGGTCTGTCCGAGCGTAATGAATACGACTGGAAATTGCCGAAAGCCAAGCTCGACGTGAAGAAACTCGACGGCGAATGCTGGCCCGAGTCGCTGGCCGAACTGGACAAGAAAACCCTCAAGCCAATCTTCACCACCGATTTCGTCCGTGAGCGCGCCGAAATCGCCTGGGGCCGTGGCAAGAGCAAAGTGGTCATCGAAGCCGCGCTGGATCTTGGTCACGTTGTCGTCGGCAAGCAGAAAGAAGAAATCTGCGAACTGGAACTGGAATTGCGCGAAGGCGAGCCTGCCGCGCTGCTGGAACTGGCCGCTGAACTGGCGGAAACCCTGGCGCTGATGCCGTGCGACATCAGCAAGGCTGAACGTGGCTATCGTCTGTACGACGCCAACAGTTACTCGCTGAGCCTGCCGGCGCCGGAGCTGACTGCGGAAACCCAACTCGACGACGCCTTCGCTGCGTTGAGCTGGCACTTGCTCGGCAGCAGCCAGCGTCTGGCCGAACAGTACCGTTTCAACGGTCACTGGCGCCTGTTGCTCGACTGGGTCGAGAACCTCGCGGAAATGCGCGCCCTGCTCAGCAGCCTCGGCCAGGCCGCGCCGCGTCAGTCGACCCACGACTTGCGCGTTGCTCTGGATGCGTTGCTGGAAGACTGGCGCCCGCTGGTGCAGGCCGGTATCGAAGACGAAGACGTGCGCAAAGCCGCGCCAGAGCAGTTCATCGAAGAACTCGAAGACCCGCGCTGGGGCTTGTTCTCGCTGAACACTTCGCGTTGGTTGCTGGCCCGCACCTGGACCGCCGAGCGCAACGTGCGTGGCAACCGTCAGGGTGGCGCGCAGTTGCACAGCTGGTTGCCGCGCACATTGGGCGAAGAAGCCACGGCCCTGCAGTTGCAGCGTTATCAGCAGCAGCCGGAAGATCTGGCTGAACAACTGCCGCGTATCGAGCGCATTCAGGTCTGGCTGCACCACGCACGCAATGTGCTGGAAATCCCGGAAATGGATCGCTTGTACGGCGAGCTGAACAAACTGGCGCAACTGGCCAACGAACCGACGATCACTGACGAACTGCTCGACGCACGCAAGCAGCAGGCGATTGCGGTTTACCAGAATCGCGCCTGGAAAATGCTGCTGCGCATGTAATACCGCTAAAAGATCGCAGCCTTCGGCAGCTCCTACAGGGTGTACACCCGCCCCATGTAAGAGCTGCCGCAGGCTGCGATCTTTTGCTTTATCGCAAGACAGGCAAACTGGTGGTGGACTTGATCTCCGACAGCGCCACAATCGAATTCACCTCCTGAATCCCCGGCACCAGCGACAGCTTCTCGAAGAAGAACCGCTCATACGCCTCAATGTCCGCCGCAACAATGCGCAGTAAAAAATCCACCGCGCCCATCAGCACATAACACTCCAGCACTTCCGGAAAGCCGCGAATCGCTTCGGTGAACTCGGTGAAGTTCGAACGCCCGTGCGCGTTGAGTTTGATCTCGGCAAAGATCTGCGTATTCAGGCCAATCTTCTTGCGATCGAGCAAAGTCACCTGGCCACGAATGATCCCCTCCTCCTTCATCCGCTGAATCCGCCGCCAGCACGGCGATTGCGACAGGCCGACCTGCTCGGCGATCTGCGCACTCGAGAGCGATGCGTCCTCTTGCAGCAGGGCGAGAATCTTGCGGTCGTAGCTGTCCAGTTCGCTGTGCATAAAAAAACCTCAAATAACGCACTCTACGAATTGATCCAATCGATCAATCATCAATAACGCCGATCATAGCCAAGAAATACCCCGCACCGAATGTAAAAATTCCTCCAGAGATTTTGGAGACTCGTCATGCCGCACCTCGAAGCCGTAACCACCGCGCCAACCCGCGCCGATGTCTGGAACGTCAGTAACGCCCATTGCCTGGCGCAGTATCAGATTCTCGCCGAGGCTGAGCCGGACTTGCTGGTGCGGGTGCTCAACCTGTTCGCACTGCAATTCCTCACACCGGAACAAGTCAACGTGCAGCGCATGGATGACTTGATGTCGATCGACATTGTCATGGGCGGTTTCAGTTGGCATCGCGCGCAAGTGATCGCGGAAAAACTTCGTAACTTGATCAGCGTTTGCTCGGTGAACCTGCAAAACGCCGACAGCTTCTGGGATGCACCCGCGCAAGCCGCTGGCTGACAAATCCGGCAACGGCTTCGTCGGGTAGTGGCCCAACGGTCTGCGGGGCCACGACTATCCTTTTGCGCACTGTCGCTCAAAAGGAAGCCCGCATGTCCGTTCAACTCGCCACTCAGGACCGCTGGCTGGAACTCAACGAGGTGTTGCGTGAGCTGGTCGCACAGGGCTTCATCTGCCAGGACTCGGCGGAACAAGCGCTGAATGCGCGCCGTCGCCACGCCGCCCATGGCCAGATGCACCCGCTGGAATTCATCGCCACTCAGCAACTGGATGACCTCAGTCGTCCGGGCAAACACCTCGACCTGGAAAGCCTCACCCTGTGGCTGGCGCAGCAAGCCGGCCAGCCGTATTTGCGCATTGACCCGCTGAAGATCAATGTCGCCGCCATCACACCGTTGATGTCCTACGCCTTCGCGCAACGGCACAGGATTCTAGCGGTGGCGGTCGACCGTGATTCGGTGACCGTGGCCAGCGCTCAACCCTACGTTACCGGCTGGGAAGCCGATCTGACCCATGTGCTGAAGCTGCCGATCAAACGGGTGGTGGCCAACCCGGTGGACATCCAGCGCTTCAGCGTCGAGTTCTTTCGTCTGGCCAAATCGGTGAGCGGCGCAAGCAATGCCGACGCCCAGAGCGGCAACCTCGGCAATTTCGAGCAACTGCTCAATCTTGGCGCCAGCGATCAGGAGCCGGACGCCAATGACGCGCACATCGTCAACATCGTCGACTGGTTGTTCCAGTACGCTTTCCAGCAGCGCGCCAGTGATATCCACATCGAACCCCGGCGCGAGCAAGGCACCGTGCGCTTCCGCATCGATGGCGTGCTGCATAACGTCTATCAATTTCCCCCGCAGGTGACCATGGCGATTGTCAGTCGCCTGAAAAGCCTCGGGCGGATGAACGTCGCTGAAAAGCGCAAACCCCAGGACGGCCGGGTCAAGACCAAGACCCCGGACGGCGGCGAAGTCGAGCTGAGGCTTTCAACGCTACCCACAGCGTTCGGCGAAAAAATGGTCATGCGGATTTTCGACCCGGAAGTGCTGCTCAAGGACTTCGATCAACTGGGTTTCAGCGCCGACGACTTGCGCCGCTGGCAAGACATGACCCGCCAGCCCAACGGCATCATTCTGGTCACCGGGCCGACCGGTTCGGGCAAGACCACCACGCTGTACACCACGCTGAAAAAACTGGCGACGCCGGAGGTCAACCTCTGCACCATCGAAGACCCGATCGAAATGGTCGAGCCGGCGTTCAACCAGATGCAGGTGCAGCACAACATCGACCTGAGCTTCGCCGCCGGCGTGCGCGCACTGATGCGGCAAGACCCGGACATCATCATGATCGGCGAGATCCGTGATCTGGAAACCGCTGAAATGGCGATTCAGGCGGCGCTCACCGGACACTTGGTGCTGTCGACATTGCACACCAACGACGCCCCCAGCGCGATCAGTCGTCTGCTCGAACTCGGCGTGCCGCACTACCTGATCAAAGCCACCGTGCTCGGGGTCATGGCGCAACGACTGGTGCGCACCTTGTGCCCGCATTGCAAGGCACCGCTGACGCTGGCAGAGGAAGACTGGCAAACCCTGACCCGTCCGTGGCAGGCGCCGCTGCCGGGCAATGCACAACGGGCCATCGGCTGCATCGAATGCCGCGACACCGGTTATCACGGCCGCGCCGGGGTCTACGAAATCATGCAACTGAGCGACAACCTCAAAGCGTTCATCACCCCGGATACCGATCTGACGGCGATACGCCGCCAGGCATTCAAGGAAGGCATGCGCAGCTTGCGTTTGTCCGGCGCGCAGAAAGTCGCGGCGGGGCTGACCACGGTTGAGGAAGTGCTGCGGGTGACGCCGCAGAGTGAGCAGAAATAACCCGGCACGGAACTGGATCGGGGGATTGGCAATCCAACGCCACAGTTAACCCCCAGGAGTCATCTCATCATGCGTCTCAAACTTGCTGTCGCCACACTGGCCTTGCTGTCCCTTCCCGTTGGTTCGGCCATGGCGGACAGCTTTTGGCGTAACGTCATTTCGTCCGGTGCCACCACCGGTTCGACCTACCTGACCTTCAAGGATCACAAGCTGATCATCGCCGCACAGGACGATGCCGGCAGTTTCGTTGCCAGTGACGGCGGCATTCGTGGGCCGTATCTGGAAGCAGCGATGCAGAAAGTCCGCGCCGACAATCCGGGCCTGCAGGCTTCGGACATGGAACTGGCGAATGCGATTCTGGCGAAGAATGCCGTGGCTTCCGAGTAAGTCTTTCGCCAACAGAAATGCCGCTCGATCGAGCGGCATTTTTTTGCCCGGACTTCAGATTCACCCCATAACCCTGTGGGAGCGAGCCTGCTCGCGAAAGCAATCTTTCACTCAACATTTTCGGTGACTGAATCACCGCTTTCGCGAGCAGGCTCGCTCCCACAGGGGAAGGTGTGCTTGCCGGGAAATCAGCGGTAATCGTCCACCGGGACGCACGCGCAGAACAGGTTGCGGTCGCCGTAAACGTTATCCACCCGATTTACCGCTGGCCAATACTTGTGCGCCTTGGTGTGCGCATCCGGGGTAACGCCTTGTTCGATGCTGTACGGCCGCTCCCACACCCCGGTGACATCCGCCAGGGTATGCGGCGCTCGTTTCAGTGGGTTGTCCTCGGCCGGCCAGTTGCCGTTCTGCACTTCAGTGATTTCTGCGCGAATACTCAGCATGGCGCCGATAAACCGATCCAGCTCCGCTTTGGATTCACTCTCGGTCGGCTCGACCATCAAGGTCCCCGGCACCGGGAAGGACATGGTCGGCGCATGGAAGCCGTAATCCATCAGGCGCTTGGCGACGTCTTCTTCACTGATTCCGGTCTGCGCCTTCAATGGCCGCAAATCCAGAATGCATTCATGTGCCACGCGCCCGTTGCGCCCGGTGTACAAAACCGGAAACGCACCGGATAAATGTTGCGCCAGGTAATTCGCTGCCAGAATCGCCACCTCGCTGGCATCCGCCAGTTGCGGGCCCATCATGGCGATGTACATCCAGCTGATCGGCAGAATGCTCGCACTGCCCCACGGTGCCGCACTGACCGCTGTGTTCTGCGGTTGCGGCCCGTCAATCGGCACCACCGGGTGATTGGCCACGAACGGCGCCAGATGCGCGCGCACGCCAATCGGTCCCATACCCGGTCCACCGCCGCCATGGGGAATGCAAAAAGTCTTGTGCAGATTCATGTGCGAAACATCGGCGCCGATATCTGCCGGGCGTGCCAAACCGACCTGCGCATTGAGGTTGGCGCCATCCATGTACACCTGGCCGCCGTGCTGGTGGATAACTTCGCAGATTTCACTGATGCCCTCTTCGTACACGCCGTGGGTCGACGGATAGGTCGCCATCAGACAGGACAGTTTCGCCCCGGCCTCGGCGGCCTTGGCTTTCAAGTCATCGAGATCAACGTTACCGGCCTCGTCGCACTCAACGATCACCACCCGTAACCCGACCATCTGCGCCGAGGCCGGGTTGGTGCCGTGAGCCGAGGACGGAATCAGGCACACATCACGCCCGCCCTGCTGGCGGCTCTCATGATATTTGCGAATCGCCAGCAGCCCGGCGTATTCACCCTGCGCGCCCGAGTTGGGCTGCATGCAGATCGCATCGAACCCGGTGATTGCGCACAGCCAGCGCTCCAGCTCTTCGATCATCAGCGTGTAACCGACCGCCTGCTCTCTCGGCACAAACGGATGCAAGTTGGCGAATTGCGGCCAGGTGATCGGGATCATTTCGCTGGTGGCGTTGAGTTTCATGGTGCAGGAACCCAGCGGGATCATCGACTGGTTGAGCGCCAGATCCTTGCTCTCCAGTTGTTTGAGGTAGCGCAGCATCTCGGTTTCGCTGTGATGGGCGTTGAACACCGGGTGGCGCAGGTACGGGGATTTGCGCTGAAGGTTGTCGGGGATGCCAGAGCTCAGGGCTTCAGCGTCAAGTTCATCGACGTTCAACCCATGATCGGCACCCAGCAATACATCGAACAGCTTGGCCACCGTGCTTTCATCGGTTGTCTCATCAAGACTCAGCCCCACACGGCCGCGGCCAAGAATTCGCAGGTTGATCTGCGCAGCTTGAGCGCTTTCGATGATCGCCGTTTGCGCACCGCCGACGTCCAGCGTCAGCGTGTCGAAAAACTGCGCATTGACCCGGTTGATGCCTTTTCGCTCAAGTCCCACCGCCAGAATGCAGGTCAGCCGATGCACGCGCTGGGCGATCCGTTTCAACCCTTCAGGCCCGTGATAGACCGCGTAGAAACTGGCAATGTTGGCCAGCAGTACCTGCGCCGTGCAGATGTTCGAATTGGCCTTCTCGCGGCGGATATGTTGCTCGCGGGTTTGCAGGGCCATGCGCAGCGCCACATTGCCCCGGGCGTCCTTCGACACACCGATGATCCGCCCCGGAATCGCCCGTTTGTATTCCTCACGGCTGGCAAAGAACGCCGCATGCGGGCCGCCGTAACCCATGGGCACGCCGAATCGTTGAGACGAACCGAACACCACATCCGCGCCCAATTCGCCCGGCGGCGTCAGCAACAACAGACTCAACAAATCCGTCGCGACGCAGGCCAGCGCCTGCTGCGCATGCAGATGATCGATCAAGGGCCGCAGATCGTGAATCTCGCCGTGGGTGTCGGGATACTGCAACAACGCACCGAACACCTGATGCTGTTTCAAGTTATCCACAGCGTCGATGATCAGCTCGAAGCCGAAACCTTCCGCGCGGGTCTGCACCACGGAAATGGTCTGGGGATGACAGTTCTCATCGACAAAAAACAGATTGCTCTTGGACTTCGCGACGCGCTTGGCCAGCGCCATGGCTTCCGCCGCTGCCGTGGCTTCATCGAGCAGCGAGGCGTTGGCCAACTCCAGACCGGTGAGGTCGATGGTCAGTTGCTGAAAACTCAGCAGCGCTTCGAGTCGGCCCTGCGCGATCTCGGGTTGATACGGCGTGTACGCGGTGTACCAGCCGGGATTTTCCAGCACATTGCGCAGGATGACGGTTGGCGTCAGGGTGCCGTGGTAGCCCATACCGATCAGGCTGGTCCAGACCTGATTCTGCTCGGCGTAACTGCGCAGTCTGGCCAGCGCGGCTTGTTCATCCAGCGCGGGTGGCAGGTCGAGCGCGCGATTGAAGCGAATGCCCGGCGGCACCGTTTGCTCAATCAGTTCGACCCGGCTGCCGAGGCCAAGGCTGTCGAGCATCGCCTGCTGTTCGGCGATGTCGGGACCGAGGTGGCGGCGCAGAAAAGCGTCGGGATCGCGTAACTGGCTCAGGGACGGCAACTGGGACATGACGGGCTCTCTCTTGGCTGGCGCTCGGCGTCAATGCAACACGGTCAAACCAGCATAGCAGCCGATGTGGCAACCCATTTTCAGTGCACCGCATACCCCTGTAGGAGTGAGCCTGCTCGCGATAGCGTTCCTTCAGACGCCTTAAGGCTGACTGACCCACCGCTATCGCGAGCAGGCTCACTCCTACAGGGGATTGCATCGTGCATGAAAAAGCCCCGACGAGTCGGGGCTTTGGGGTGTTGCTTAACGCTTACTCGCCAATGGCAGCCTTGTACGCCGCAGCATCCAGCAGCTTGTCCAGCTCAGCCTTGTCGCTTGGCTTGAGCTTGAAGATCCACGCGCCATACGGGTCGGAGTTCAGTAGCTCAGGCGAGCCGCCCAGCTCTTCGTTGATCGCGATGACTTCACCGCTGACCGGCGAATAGATGTCGGAAGCAGCTTTCACCGACTCGACCACACCGGATTGATCACCGGCAGCGAACACCTTGCCCACTTCGGTCAGCTCGACGAACACCACATCGCCCAGCGCTTCCTGCGCGTGATCGCTGATGCCCACGGTGACGGTGCCATCGGCTTCCAGACGTGCCCATTCGTGACTTTCGGCAAAACGCAGTTCGGCAGGGATATCGCTCATCTTCGGTGTCCTCAAGAAATTGTCAGCGGTCTGCCCGCCGGAAAAAGGTTAGATCAAGGTTTTGCCATGGCGTACGAACGTCGGTTTGACCACCCGTACCGGGTACCACTTGCCACGGATTTCCACTTCGGCGCGGTCGGCGGTTGCCATCGGAACACGCGCCAGGGCAATCGATTTGCTTAGCGTAGGAGAGAAACTACCACTGGTGATCTCCCCTTCGCCAACATCGGCGATACGAACCACTTGATGAGCGCGCAAAACACCGCGCTCTTCCAGCACCAGACCGACCAGTTTGTGCGCAACACCAGCGGCTTTTTCCGCCTCCAAAGCAGCGCGACCGATGAACTGGCGCGTGGCCGGCTCCCAGGCGATGCTCCAGGCCATGTTCGAAGCCAATGGCGAAACGTCCTGATGAATGTCCTGGCCGTACAGGTTCATACCGGCTTCGACACGCAGGGTGTCACGGGCACCGAGGCCGATCGGGGAAATGCCGGCACCCACCAGATCGTTGAAAAAACCCGGCGCCTGACTGGCCGGCAGGCAGATTTCCAGGCCATCCTCACCGGTATAACCGGTACGGGCGATGAACCAGTCACCGTCGGTGTAGCCTTCAAAGGGTTTGAGGTGCTGGATCAGCGTGGCGCGGGACTGGGTGACCAGTTCGGCAATCTTGTGCCGGGCCTGCGGGCCTTGAATGGCGAGCATCGCCAGTTCGGAGCGCTCGTGCAGTTGCACGTCGTACTTGCCGAGCTGCGCGTTCATCCAGGCCAGATCCTGATCGCGGGTAGAGGCGTTGAACACCAGGCGATAACAGTCATCGAGACGATAGACAATCATGTCGTCGACGATGCCGCCGCGCTCATTAAGCATGGTGCTGTACAACGCACGGCCGGGGCGGTGCAGGCGGTCGACATCATTGGCCAGCAAATGCTGCAGCCAGGCCTTGGCCTGGGGGCCGGTGACATCGATCACGGTCATGTGGGATACATCGAACACCCCGCAATCGCGGCGCACTTCGTGGTGCTCCTCGACCTGCGAGCCGTAATGCAGAGGCATGTCCCAACCGCCAAAATCGACCATCTTCGCGCCGAGGGCGAGATGCAGGTCATACAGAGGCGTACGCTGTCCCATGGGTTTCTCCTTCCGGGCGTGGCGAAGGTGCGGACAGTCGCTGCACAGCGTGAAAGCCTTGTAATAGAAGGCTTTCAGCCAATTTCAGCGAAAAGATCTGTCAGACGAACCGCACCGAATGCCGCGCATTGTAGCCGCATGATTCATGACTCACTACTAAGTGTTTCGATGGGCGGAGCGGCGAATCAGGCCGATGACCGGTAACAATCCAACCAGAACCAGGGTCAGCGCTGGCAATGATGCACGCGCCCATTCGCCTTCGCTGGTCATTTCAAAGATGCGTACGGCCAGCGTGTCCCAGCCAAACGGGCGCATCAGCAGGGTCGCGGGCATTTCCTTGAGCACATCGACGAACACCAGCAACGCCGCGCTCAATGTGCCGGGCAGTAACAGCGGCAGATACACTTTGAAAAACAGTCGCGGCCCACTGACACCCAGGCTACGTGCCGCTTCAGGCAAAGATGGCCGTATACGCGCCAGACTGCTTTCCAAGGGTCCGTAAGCAACTGCGATGAAGCGCACCAGATAGGCCATCAACAACGCTGCCAGACTGCCGAGCAGCAACGGTTTGCCCGCACCGCCGAGCCAGCCTGAAAGCGGGATCACCAGTTCGCGATCCAGATAACTGAACGCCAGCATGATCGACACCGCCAGCACCGAACCCGGCAAGGCGTAGCCAAGATTGGCCAGACCAACGCCGGAGTTGATCGCCTGCGTGGGTGCCAAGCGCCGGGCAAACGCCAGCAACAAAGCAACGCTGACAGTAATCAACGCGGCCATGCCGCCCAGATACAGGGTGTGCAGGATCAGCCCGGCGTAGCGCTCATCGAGATCGAAACGCCCGCGCTGCCAGAACCAGACAACCAGTTGCAGCACCGGAATGACGAAGGCGCAGGCGAACACCAGGCCGCACCAGCTCATCGCCGCGAAAGCCTTGAGTCCACGCAAGTGATACAGAGCTTTCACCCGAGGTCGCTCGTTACTTGCCCGGTTGGCGCCACGCGCGCGACGTTCGCCGTACAGCACCAGCATCACCACCAGCAGCAACAGGCTGGCCAGTTGCGCCGCGCTCGACAGGCTGAAGAAGCCGTACCAGGTTTTGTAGATCGCCGTGGTGAAGGTGTCGAAGTTGAACACCGACACGGCACCGAAATCTGCCAGGGTTTCCATCAGCGCCAGCGCCACGCCCGCACCGATGGCCGGACGCGCCATGGGCAACGCCACGCGCCAGAAGGCTTGCCACGGCGATTGCCCGAGCACCCGCGCCGCTTCCATCAGGCCTTTGCCTTGGGCGAGGAACGCCGTGCGCGCCAGCAGGTAAACGTAGGGATAGAAGACCAGCACCAGCACGATAATCACCCCGCCGGTGGAGCGCACCCGTGGCAGGCGCAGACCGGTGCCGAACCATTCCCTGAGCAGTGTCTGCACCGGGCCGGCGAAGTCGAGCAGGCCGACGAAAACGAAGGCCAGCACATACGCGGGGATGGCGAACGGCAGCATCAGCGCCCAGTCGAGCCAGCGCCGCCCGGGGAATTCGCAGAGGCTGGTGAGCCAGGCGAGGCTGACACCGAGCAGCGTCACACCGACACCCACGCCAACGACCAGCGTCAGGGTGTTGCCCAGCAGGCGTGGCATCTGGGTTTCCCACAGGTGCGACCAGATTTGCTGATCGATGGTTTGCCAAGAGAGCAGTAGAACGCTCAGGGGCAACAGCACCAGCGCGGCGATGGCGAAGACGATGGGGTACCAGCGGCGTTGGGCGGGGTGGGCCACTTTTGGGTCTCTGGGGGATTGGGTGTTCTTGGATTGAGTATTTCAGGTTGGGATTGCTGCCCTCACCCTAGCCCTCTCCCGGAGGGAGAGGGGACTGACCGCGTAGTTTATGAGAATTACGCCGACCTGAGATATCGAGTCGAACTCAAGTTTCGAAAACAACACAGATCGGCTCCCTCTCCCTCCGGGAGAGGGCTGGGGTGAGGGCAGCGATCTAAAGTGAACAGTGTTATCGGAAAAGCCTCAATTCCAACCCGCCCGATCCATCATCCGGATCGCCTCGGCCTGACGCTTGCCCGCCACTTCCACCGGCAAGGTATCAGCAATGAATTTGCCCCACGCCGCCACTTCTTCCGAAGGTGCCACCGCCGGGTTGGCCGGGAATTCCTGGTTCACGTCAGCGAAAATCTTCTGCGCCTCAGGCGTGGTCATCCACTCAACCAAAGCCTTGGCCGCTTCCGGGTGCGGCGCATGTTTGGTCAGGCCAATGCCCGACAGGTTCACGTGCACACCGCGATCGGCCTGATTCGGCCAGAACAGTTTTACCGGCAACTCCGGCTTCTGCTTGTGCAGGCGACCGTAGTAGTACGTGTTGACGATGCCAACGTCGCACTGCCCGGCATTGATCGCTTCGAGCACCGCAACGTCATCGGAGAACACGTCGGTGGACAGGTTGTTGACCCAGCCCTTGAGGATTTTTTCGGTTTTCTCGGCGCCATGGACTTCGATCATGGTCGCGGTCAGCGACTGGTTGTAGACCTTCTTCGCCGTGCGCAGGCACAAACGCCCTTCCCAATTCTTGTCAGCCAGTGCTTCGTAGGTGGTCAGTTCGCCCGGTTTCACCCGTTCGGTGGAGTAGGCGATGGTCCGCGCGCGTAGGCTCAGACCGGTCCAGGCATGGCTGGACGAGCGATACTGCAGCGGAATGTTGGCGTCGATGGTCTTCGAAGTGAACGGCTGCAGGATGCCCATCTGCTCGGCCTGCCAGAGGTTGCCGGCGTCAACGGTGAGCAGCAGGTCGGCGGTAGCATTTTCACCCTCGGCCTTGATGCGCTGCATCAGCGGCGCTTCCTTGTCGGTGATGAACTTGATCTTCACCCCGGTCTTGGCGGTGTAGGCATCGAAGACCGGTTTGATCAGTTCATCGATGCGCGACGAGTAAACCACCACCTCATCAGCGGCCTGGGCCGTGGTGCTACCGATCAGGGTCAGGGCCAGTGCGGTCAGAAGACGCTTGGGTGCCAACATGGGAGTGGTCTCTCGGTCGGGAAATGTGGGCCAAATGATAAGGACTCACATTTACCACCTCAATCGAACTCTTTTTGAAGGAGTTACCAGATGTTGCACAGTTTGAAAATTGTGGCGCCTGGACGGGCGCCATCGCGAGCAGGCTCACTCCTACATTTGAAATGCGATCCCCTGTAGGAGTGAGCCTGCTCGCGATGAGGCCATTAGCAGCAACGAAAAGATCAGGGCTTGGCCAGCGCCGGAAGATCCCCGGTCAACCCAAGGGCTTCACGCACAAACAGCGCCTTCGCTTCCGGCATCTGCTCCACCAGCTTCAACCCGGCATTCCTTAACCAACGCACCGGCAACGGATCGGCCTGAAACAACCGCTCAAACCCTTCCATCGCCGCCATCAGCGCGAGGTTGTGTGGCATGCGCCGACGCTCGTAACGGCTCAGCACTTTCACATCCGCCAAACGCTCACCGCGCTCGGTCGCCTGCAACAGCACTTCGGCCAGCACCGCCGCATCGAGGAAACCCAGGTTCACCCCCTGCCCCGCCAACGGGTGAATGGTGTGCGCCGCATCGCCGATCAGCGCCAGGCCTTCAGCCACGTAACGCTTGGCATGACGCTGACGCAGTGGCACGCACAGGCGCGGGTCGGCACTGATGACTTCGCCCAGACGACCTTCAAAAGCGCGTTCCAGCTCCCGGCAGAAATCCGCTTCGTCCAGCGCCATCAAGCGCTCGGCCTCACTCGGCGTGGTCGACCAGACGATCGAACACCAATCCTGCTGCCCGTCACGCTCCAGCGGCAAAAACGCCAACGGCCCGTGATCGGTAAAACGCTGCCACGCAGTCATCTGATGCGGCTTGCTGCTGCGCACGCTGGTAACGATGGCGTGATGCAAGTAATCCCACTCACGCGTCGCCACACCGGTCAGACGTCGCACTGCCGAGTTGGCACCGTCAGCGGCAATCACCAACGGCGCACGTAACTGACGACCGTCAGCCAGCGTCAGCAGCCAGTCATCGCCCGAGCGGCGCATCTGTTCCAGCCGCGCGTTGGCCAGCATGCCCAGATCACAATCGTGCAAGCGATCGAGCAAGGCATCCTGCACCACACGGTTTTCGACGATATGGCCAAGCACCTCGGCGTGCACACTGCTCGCCGAGAAATGGATCTGCCCGGTGCCGCTGCCGTCCCAGACATGCATGTCGGTGTACGGGCTGCTGCGGCGCTTGGCGATGCCTTCCCAGACGCCGAGACGTTCAAGAATGCGCTGGCTGGCTGCCGACAAGGCACTCACTCGCGGTTCAAACGCGGCTTCGGCGTCGAAGGGTTTGACGCTCAGCGGGCTGCCGTCGAGCAGCAGGACTTCCAGCCCGCTGTCCTGCAACGCCAACGCCAGGGCGCTGCCGACCATTCCGGCTCCGACAATCAGCAGATCTGCGCGCATTTCCATGCTTTAAGCCTGTCTCGCTTGCGGCTTGAGCCGCACGTAAAGGGTTTTACCGACCCGCGCCACCAGATTGCCGGCGCCGTCATGAATGTCGACCTGCAACTGCGGCAGGTATTTCTCGCCATTGGCGGTCTGCCGGCGAATCTCGGCGAGCAAGGTCTCGTCGATATTGAAACGGGCGAACACCGGGCCTTTGCCCGGCGCGATGAAATCGATGTCGGCAGCCTTGTCCCAGACGATGTAACGCGAGCCGAGGTTTTCCATAAGCATCAGCATGAAGAACGGATCGACCATCGAATACAGGCTGCCGCCAAACTGGGTGCCGACGTAGTTGCGGTTGTACCAGCCGAGGCCCATCGACACCTGCACATCGCGAAAGTCATCGCTGATGTGCCTAACTCGTACACCGGCGCCAAGATAAGGCGGGTAGAACGTCATCACCCAGCGCATCAACCGCGCCTTGCCGAATTTAGCGGTCAGCCACTTAAGCATCCGGACGCGTTCCCAAGCCCATGGCCTGACGCGCAAACCAGCGCTTGGCCGGCGGCAGCAGATCGAGGCCGAGCAGGCCGATATTACGGCCCAGCGAAACCAGCGGCTGCGTGCTGCCGAACAGGCGCGTGACCTGATCGGAGAAACCGACGGTGAGATCCTGATCGAGACGCTGACGCTCGCGATACGCCTGCAACGTGGCGAAATCGCCCAGTGGCTTATCGCTGCCGAGCAAGGCAGCGGCCAGTGCATCGGCATCACGCAGTGACAAGTTGAAACCCTGACCGGCAATCGGGTGCAGGCTGTGCGCCGCGTTGCCGAGCACGGCCAGATGCGAGCGCACCTGCTCTTCGGCCTCGACCAGCGTCAGCGGATAAAGATGCCGCGCGCCAACCTGTTTCAACGTGCCGAGGCGATATCCAAACACGCCCTGCAATTCGCTGAGGAAATCGCGCTCGCTCAAATCGGCCAGACGCTGCGCGTCCATGCCCAGACGGGTCCAGACCAAAGCGCAGCGGTTTTCCGGCAGCGGCAGCAAGGCCATCGGCCCTTCGTCGGTGAAGCGTTCGAAGGCCATGCCATTGTGCGCTTCGCTCGGGGTGATGTTGGCGATCAGCGCGCTCTGGTTGTACGGACGCTTGCGCACGTTGATGCCCAACTGTTCGCGCAGCCCGGAGCGACCGCCATCGGCGAGCACTGCGAGGTCGCATTCCAGCGTGGTTTCATCGTTGAGGGTCAGGCGATAACCGTCGGGCAACGGTTCCATGCGCGTGACTTCTGCCGGGCAGCGCCAACTGATCACGTCTTTGTCGATGTGTTGCCACAGGCACTGGCCGAGCCAGGCGTTTTCCACCACGTAACCGAGTGCCGGCACGCCCTCTTCCATCGCCGACAAACGCGCGGTGGAGAAGCGGCCACGGTCGGAAACGTGAATCTGTTTGATCGGCTCGGCGCGGCGGGAGATTTCCTGCCACACGCCCAAGCGTTGATAAATCTGTCGCGAACCGAAGGACAGCGCCGAGGAACGTGCGTCGTAGCTCGGCTGCCAGCTGTCGCCGGGGGCGAACGGCTCGATCAGCACGATCTTCCAGCCACGGGCCTTGGCCCCGGCCTGCAAGGCCAACGCCAGACTGGCGCCGACCAGACCGCCACCGATGATTGCCAGATTGACTCGACTCATGCCGCGTGTGTCCTTGCTTGTGCCATCAGCGCTTCGATTTCAGCGACGGTTTTCGGCACGCCGCTGGTGAGGATTTCACAACCCGTTTTGGTCACCACCACGTCGTCCTCGATGCGCACGCCGATGCCGCGCCATTTCTTCGCGACGGTCTGATTGTCCGGGGCGATGTAGATGCCCGGCTCCACGGTCAGCGCCATGCCGACTTCCAGCACGCGCCATTCGCCGCCGACCTTGTACTCGCCAACGTCATGCACATCCATGCCCAGCCAGTGACCGGCGCGGTGCATGTAAAAGGCTTTATAGGCTTCGCTGGCGATCAATTCGTCGACCTCACCCTGCAGCAAACCGAGTTTCACCAACCCCGTGGTGATAACGCGAACCGTGGCTTCGTGCGCCTGATTCCAGTGTTTGTTCGGGGCGATTTCGGCGAATGCGGCTTCCTGCGAGGCCAGCACCAACTCGTAGATCGCTTTCTGCTCGGGTGAAAACGTGCCGTTGACCGGCCAGGTGCGGGTGATGTCGCTGGCGTAGCAGTCGATCTCGCAACCGGCGTCTATCAATACCAGGTCACCGTCCTTGAGCACCGCGTCATTCTGCTGGTAATGCAGAATGCAGCTGTTGCGCCCGGCGGCAACGATCGACCCGTAGGCCGGCATCTTCGCCCCGCCCTTGCGGAATTCGTAATCGAGCTCGGCTTCGAGGCTGTACTCGTGGAGCCCGGCCCGACTGGCCTGCATCGCGCGGATGTGGGCTTGCGCCGAGATCCGTGCGGCTTCGCGCATCACCTTCAGTTCTGCCGCCGATTTATACAGGCGCATGTCGTGCAGCAGATGATCCAGGGCAACGAATTCGTTCGGCGGCTGGGCGCCAAGGTGCGCTTTAGAGCGGATCACGTTGATCCAGTCCATCAGGTGACGATCAAATTCGGGGTTGCTGCCCATCGCCGAATACACCCGGTCACGGCCTTCGATCAGGCCCGGGAGGATGTCGTCGATGTCGGTGATCGGGAAGGCGTCGTCGGCGCCGAAGTCGCGGATCGCGCCTTCCTGGCCTGCACGCAAACCGTCCCACAATTCGCGTTCGGCATTGCGCTCACGGCAGAAGAGCACGTACTCGCCATGTTCGCGGCCGGGCATCAGGACGATGACGGCTTGCGGCTCGGGAAAGCCGCTGAGGTACTGGAAATCACTGTCCTGACGGTAGACGTGCTCGACGTCGCGGTTGCGAATAGCGACTGCGGCGGCGGGCAGGATCGCGATGCTGTTGGGTTCCATCTGCGCCATCAGGGCCTTGCGGCGACGGCTGTATTCCGCTTTCGGGATATGGGTCATGGGCAGATGGCTTTCCCTGGCACGCGATTAATGCAGCGACGGCTTGGCGGCTGGCGGCACGTCGGCTTTCTTGGTTTCCGAGAACAGCAGCAGCGGCGCAACGCGCAGGTACTCCATGACTTCCATGTAGTCGGTCTCGCCGTCTTCGGATTCTTCGAGGGCGTCCTGCACTTGGGAAATGGCAGCCAGATCCTGCAGCACTTCGGTGGCTTCAGTGCTGAGCATGCTGCTGTCGCGGCAGTTCAGGCCGAAACCGCTGAGGAAGCCCTGGCACCACTCGCCCAGTGCAGCGGCGCGGTCGGCCAGCGGTGCGTCATCGGTCGGCAGCAGCAGAACGACGGTGACGTCGTCGCCGGTCAGCTCGCCTTTGACCATCTCTTGCAGACCGATCAGGGCGTTGCGGACGTTGTCCTGGATGTCGCCTTCGAGCAGTTCGGCGGCGTCGATCAACCAGCCTTCGTTATCGAAGCCGGCACCGGCGCAGCTGCGCCCGAGCAGCACGCCGTGCAGTTCGGCAGGCGAGACGTTGTGGCCGCTGGAGGTCAGCAGGGTGGCAAAGGCTTGGTACGGGGAATTCGCAATGGTCATGGGCAGCTAGGCGCCAGACGGCGCTATGTCTAGAATGAAGGCCTTGTATCCTACATCGACAGACTCGCCAAGACTATTAAAGGCTGTCCGCCAGCTATCCCATCAGACAGACTCCGACCCAGTGGACACAATGGAAGACACCGACCTGCAAGCGCTGATGGCCAGACTCGAACTGCTGATTGGCCGAGTCGAGCAACTAAAGAGTCAAAACGCACTCTTACTAGCTCAGGAAAAAACCTGGCGCGAGGAACGCGCTCACCTCATTGAAAAAAACGAAATCGCCCGGCGTAAGGTCGAATCGATGATTTCGCGCCTCAAGGCCCTGGAGCAAGACTCATGAGTTCAAGCAATAGCGTCACCGTGCAGATCCTCGACAAAGAATATTCGATCATCTGCCCGCAGGAAGAACGCAGCAATCTGGTCAGTGCCGCCCGCTACCTCGATGGCAAAATGCGCGAAATTCGCAGCAGCGGTAAAGTCATCGGCGCCGATCGCATTGCTGTGATGGCCGCGCTGAACATCACCCATGACCTCTTGCACAAAGAAGAGCGCCCGGATATCCAGGCCAGCGGTTCGACCCGTGAACAGGTGCGCGACTTGCTCGATCGTGTCGATCTGGTCCTCGCCGACGATCAGAACACCACCAAGGGCTGATTCAACTGGCCGCTTGCGGTATACTCGCGGCACTCCCTGGGGTGCTTGCCAGTTGACGATGTCCCTGAGCCGATTCGCACTACCCTGGAAGTTGCACGTTGGGCTGGTGTGCATGTCCGCTAGACGGAAAGCCTTAAAGTCTACTGCATCTTCCACCTTGAACTTTCGGGTTCAAGGGCTAAGTTGACAGCGGTTCTTCCGGGGAGCCTGATTCGAATCCGATGTCGGTGAAAACCGCCATCGGATTTTTTATGCGTACGTTTTTGCATCCATCCTGCCGAAGCCGAACCATGACCGAAGCCACGCTGCTGCCCCGCCCGCAACTCCGCCGCCTGCTGCGCAAGGCACGCCGCTCACTGAGCAAAAGCGAGCAACGCCAGGCCGCCAAAGGCCTGTACCGGCAATTGGCGCAAGACCCGCATTTTCGCCGGGCCAAACATATCTCTCTGTACCTGCCCACCGACGGTGAAATCGATCCGCGCCTGCTGCTGCGTGAAGCACAGCGTCGGGGCAAGGCAACGTACCTGCCGGTGCTGAGTGCCTGGCCACGAACCAAAATGGTCTTTCAGCGAATTCGTCCCGGCGAGAAACTCAAACCCAATCGCTTCCGCATTCTCGAGCCGCGCGCCAATCTGGCGCAGCAGCGCAAGGTCTGGGCGCTGGATCTGGTGTTGTTGCCACTGGTGGGTTTTGACGATGTCGGTGGGCGACTGGGGATGGGCGGCGGCTTCTACGATCGCAGCCTGGCGTATCTGGCGCGGCGTAAAAGCTGGCGCAAGCCGACGCTGTTGGGACTGGCTCATGAGTGTCAGAAGGTCGAACGCTTGGCGCAGGCGAGTTGGGATGTACCGTTACAAGGCACGGTCAGCGACAAGGCGTGGTATTTCGCAGGATAGGACGCCGCGCAGATCAGCGGCGTCGAAAAACCAGTGTCAGCGCTTGAAGGCTGTCGACTGTTGTACTTGTTGCGCGACTTCAATCGGCGCGTCTGCCTTGTTCGACCAAAGGCTCTGCGCGTAACCGGTGGTTACAACGCCCAGACCAAACAAAATGACCAAAGTCCATAGCAAATCCGGTTTGCGTTTCATCGATTGCCCCCCTCAAGGCACATCATCACGATGACAGCAGCGGTTTCCGTTCGTAGGCCGTGCAGCAGCGTCAAGCTTTAAAGGCCGGCATTTTGCGACAACGTGAACCTGCGCGCAAACGCTGACGTCAACCGACTGTCGGTTTGTCATAAAATTGCCCGACAACCTGCCCAATGACCGTTTCAGGAGCAAAAAACCATGGCCTATTGGCTGATGAAGTCCGAGCCCGACGAACTCTCGATCAAAGGTCTGGAAAAACTCGGCAAAGCGCGCTGGGACGGGGTTCGCAATTATCAGGCGCGCAATTTTCTGCGCTCGATGGCAGTGGGCGATGAGTTCTTTTTCTATCACTCCAGCTGCCCGGAGCCGGGAATTGCCGGAATTGGCAAAATAATCGAAGCGGCGTACCCGGATCCCACCGCACTGGAGCCGGAAAGTCATTACTTCGACCCGAAGGCGACGCCGGAGAAAAATGCCTGGAGTGCGATCGATGTCGAGCACGTCGAGACGTTTACCCGGGTGTTGAAGCTGGATTATCTGAAGCAGCAGACGGCGCTGGCGGAGATGCCGTTGGTGCAGAAGGGGTCGCGGTTGTCGGTGATGCCGGTGACGCCAGAGCAGTGGGCTGCGGTGATTGCGCTCAAGCCTTGAAGAATATGTTGCCTGAAACATCGCCATCGCGAGCAGGCTCACTCCTACAGGGGAACGCATTCCAACTGTAGGAGTGAGCCTGCTCGCGATGGGGCCAGCCCGGACAACGAATGGCTTATTGAATGATCAGGTTGTTGAACAACAGATCTTCAACCACCGGCTTGCCGGTCTCGTCATTCATCACTTGCTGGGTCTGCTTCAACGCTTCCTGACGCAGCTTCTCTTTACCTTCGATGCTGCCCATCGCCTCGGTGGTCTGCTGAGTGAACAGCGCTACCAGCTGATTGCGGATCAACGGTTCGTTGGCCTTGACCAGTTTGCTCGCCTCTTCGCCACTCACACGCAGCGCCACATCGGCCTTGTAGACCTTGAGCTTCGGTGTGCCGTCCAGCCCGTAGTTACCCACAAACGGCGGGCTCAGGGTGATGTAGCTTACCTTCGGCGCCTCGCCTTCTTTGGCTTCTTCGGCCAGCGCTGCCACAGGCAGAGACAGGGCCAGCAACAACATGATCCACGCTTTCACAATTCGCTCCTTATCCGGTTTGCGGCCTAGCATAACGACCCGCCGCGCAAGCACAAGCTTATGGCTGACTATCAGGGCCGGGCATGCTCGTTGACCCGTTGACTGACACACCTACACTTATCGGCCATCACTCCCAAAGGAATAGCCCTGATGAAAGCCGTGCTGTGCAAAGCCTTCGGCCCTGCCGAATCGCTGGTGCTGGAAGACGTCGCCAGTCCTGTCGCAAAGAAGAATGAAATCCTGCTGGACGTGCACGCCGCCGGGGTCAACTTCCCGGACACGCTGATCATCGAGGGCAAGTATCAATTCAAGCCGCCCTTCCCGTTCTCGCCCGGAGGTGAAGCGGCCGGTGTGGTGCGTGAAGTCGGGGAAAAGGTCAGCCACCTCAAGGTTGGTGACCGCGTCATGGCCCTGACCGGTTGGGGCAGTTTCGCCGAACAGGTAGCGGTGCCAGGCTATAACGTGCTGCCGATTCCGCCGTCGATGGACTTCAACACCGCCGCCGCCTTCAGCATGACCTACGGCACCTCGATGCACGCGCTCAAACAACGCGCCAATCTGCAAGCAGGCGAAACCCTGCTGGTGCTTGGCGCATCCGGTGGCGTCGGCCTGGCGGCGGTGGAAATCGGCAAAGCCATGGGCGCCCGCGTCATCGCTGCCGCCAGCAGCGCGGAGAAACTGGCGGTGGCCAAAGCTGCCGGCGCCGATGAGTTGATCAATTACAGCGAAACCAGCCTCAAGGACGAAATCAAACGCCTCACCGACGGCCAGGGTGCCGATGTGATTTACGACCCGGTCGGCGGCGATCTCTTCGACCAAGCCATCCGCGCCATCGCCTGGAATGGTCGCCTGCTGGTGGTCGGCTTCGCCAGCGGACGCATCCCCGAACTGCCGGTCAACCTCGCTCTACTCAAAGGCGCGGCTGTACTTGGCGTGTTCTGGGGCTCCTTCGCCCAGCGCCAGCCGCAAGACAATGCGGCGAACTTCCAGCAATTGTTCGGCTGGTTCGCCGAGGGCAAGTTGAAACCGCTGGTATCGCAGGTGTATCCACTGAGCAATGCGGCGCAGGCGATCAATGATCTTGGCCAGCGCAAGGCTGTGGGCAAGGTGGTGGTGCAAGTGCGCTAATTAACAATGAAAGCGCTTCAACCACCGGGCGACGCCGCAATGTCGCCCGGCATCAGATGCTCCTGAACCTTTTCGCTACGCGACTCAACCAACTGCCCCTTGTCATCGAAGCGCAAAACAATCAGCCAGTCATAAACATTCACCGGCCATTTCGGCTGTCCGATCAGCGCCGGGCCATCGCCGCCGAAAGCGGCAATCAGTTTATTGATGTGGCCGTGATGCCAAGCGATCAGCACGGTTTTCGCCTGATTCTTCTTGCGCAGCGAGCTGACCAGTTTGTCGACGTCGTTATTGGCGTAGGGCTGCTCGATCGGTAGTTGCAGGCGCTGGGACAGTGGAATCAGCGTCTGACGCGGGCGGATGCTTTCCGGGCTGTCGGCGGTAGCGATCAGACGTTGGGGCGTGAGTGTCTGGTCGTCCAGCTGCAAAGAGGTGAAATAGTCCGCATAAGCTGCCGCGCGCTGTTCGCCCTGGGCATTGAGTTCTCGGCCGACATCAGGCTTTTCCGCATGGCGGACGATCAATACGGTGACATTGCGCAGGCCTGGCGCTGAAGAACCCTGTGCGAAGTTCAACACCAGCACTGCAGCAGCCACCGCAACAACCATCAACAGTCTGGGCAATAGCCTGCGAACTTTCGGCGTCATCGTTTATCTCGAGAAATCAGGCGATCTGTAGATCGCGAGTCTAAGACACAACGTCCCGAGCGCGACAAAAACGCCCTGTTCTTACAGCTGAGCGACAGGTTCGTAAAGGAACACGCGACTTCCAACATTTTCCGCTATTTGCTCGATGCGAACCGGTGCTATTTTCGGTAACGAAACTGTAACATTCGCATCCGCAGTCAAAACAAGAAATCTGGAGCTCTTGAATGTTTGCTTTCTTTCGTCCTGCCGCACATCAGGCTCCATTGCCTGAAGAAAAAATAGACAGCACTTACCGACGCCTGCGCTGGCAGATTTTCGCCGGTATTTTCTTTGGCTACGCGGGTTATTACCTGCTGCGCAAAAACTTCTCCCTGGCCATGCCGTACCTGATCGACGAAGGCTACAGCCGCGGTGATCTGGGTCTGGCGATGTCCGCGATCGCCATCGCCTATGGCTTATCGAAATTCCTCATGGGCCTGGTGTCCGACCGTTCCAACCCGCGCTACTTCCTGCCGTTCGGCCTGCTGGTCTCGGCCGGGGTGATGTTCATTTTCGGTTTCGCGCCGTGGGCAACGTCCAGCGTGACCATGATGTTCATCCTGCTGTTCATAAACGGCTGGGCCCAGGGCATGGGTTGGCCGCCAAGTGGCCGGACCATGGTGCACTGGTGGTCGCAAAAGGAACGCGGCGGCGTGGTGTCCGTGTGGAACGTGGCGCATAACGTCGGTGGCGGCCTGATCGGCCCGCTGTTCCTGCTCGGCATGGGCCTGTTCAACGACTGGCACGCAGCGTTCTACGTACCGGCAGCCGTGGCGCTGGGCGTGGCCGTGTTCGCGTTCATCACCATGCGCGACACCCCGCAATCGGTTGGCCTGCCGCCGATCGAGAAGTACAAGAACGATTACCCGGAAGGCTACGACGCCAGCCACGAAGACGAATTCAGCGCGAAAGAGATCTTCGTCAAATACGTGCTGCGCAACAAAATGCTCTGGTACATCGCCATGGCCAACGTCTTCGTCTATCTGCTGCGTTACGGCGTGCTGGACTGGGCACCGACCTACCTGAAAGAAGCCAAGGGTTTCACCGTCGACAAGACCTCGTGGGCCTATTTCTTCTATGAGTGGGCGGGGATTCCGGGCACGCTGCTGTGCGGCTGGATGTCGGACAAGATCTTCCGTGGCAACCGTGGCCTGACCGGCATGGTGTTCATGGCACTGGTGACCGTGGCAACGCTGGTTTACTGGCTGAATCCGGCCGGCAACCCGACCGTCGACATGATCGCGCTGTTCTCGATCGGCTTCCTGATCTACGGCCCGGTGATGCTGATCGGCCTGCAAGCGCTAGAGCTGGCACCGAAGAAAGCCGCCGGCACTGCCGCAGGCTTCACCGGTCTGTTCGGTTATCTCGGTGGTTCGGTCGCGGCCAGTGCCGCGATGGGCTACACCGTGGACCATTTCGGCTGGGATGGCGGTTTCGTGCTACTGGTGGGCGCTTGCCTGCTGGCGATGGCCTTCCTGGCCCCGACGCTGTGGCACAAGCAAGTCGCCAGTCAGAGCCGTGAAGCAGTCGCTTGATCCGACTGTGATTTACAGCGCTTGAGCCGCGCCTCCAGATTGCGGTCTGGCATGGCGTGGCTGCGCAGGGCGTGCGCGGTCTGCTCGACATAATCGCGAGTAGTGCCGTAACGCCCGCTGGCGCTCTCGAACACCTGGCTCAGCACATGATCCGGCAAGTTGCCGGCATAGCTGGGCAGGTGTCGCTCCAGAACGAATCCCAACGCTTGCACCTGAGTGCCGTCTTCGAGCCGGCAGTTGAGCCAGTGTGGCCGATAGGATGGCACCGGCATCTCGCGTTTCCACAAGGCGTACAGCGCCGCATCGAGATTGTCTTCCGGCAAGCGATAGGCGAAGCCGCTGCACGAACCGCCGCGATCCAGACCAAATACCAGACCGGGCATTTCCGGCGTCCCGCGGTGCTCGTGCGACCACAGGTACAAGCCGCGATGGTAGCCATGCACGCGTCCGCGCACCCGCTCCACTGCCGAACACTCCGGCCGCCAGATCAGCGAACCATACGCGAACAGCCACACCGGCCCGCCCTTGTGGCGCGCCATGGTCGATTGCATGGAAGCGAGAAGTTGTTCGTGCGTCAGCTGCGGCCCAAGATCGAGCCGCGGAGGGTAATTCAAATTCAGAAAAGCGTTTTCAATGGCGCTCATGGCGAATAGCGTTCAGCTCCCCGCGGGTGAAGAATTACATAATAGAACGCACCGCTGTAACAATAAGGCACATATGTTTTAAGGCAATTTGAGTGCCATGGCACAGTTCTTAATTGATTGCCTGATTGATATATAACCTAGCGGTATTTATGCAATTACATAAATACCGATCGGCTATATAGAGAGTTATAACGGATTCAGGAGCGGGGAGCGTAAGCGAACACGTCCGCACGCATTTGATGGGCGTCCATCCCGGCTTCGACCAATGCGTCCAGCGTGCCGTAGACCATGGCCGGCGAGCCGCTGGCATAGACGTGCAGCGGTTTCAGGTCAGGGAAGTCTTCACAGACTGCCTCGTGCAGCATGCCGCAGCGCCCTTCCCAACCGCATTGATCACTGACGACTTTGTGCAGGAACAGATTGGGTAATTTCAGCCACTCGTCCCAGTGTTCGATCTCATAGAAGTCTTCCGGACGGCGCACGCCCCAGTACAGATGCACGGGATGTTTGAAGCCGTTGGCGCGGCAGTGCTCGATCAAGGCGTGAATCTGGCCCATGCCGGTACCAGCGGCAACCAACACCAGCGGCCCGTCGGGCAGCTCGGCCAGATGCGTATCACCGAATGGCAGCTCGACCCGCACCATCGCGTTGCGTTGCAGCTGTTCGATCAGGCTCAGTGCACTGGCTTCGCGCGCCAGCACATGGATTTCCAGATCACGCCCGCCGTGCGGCGCAGAGGCCATGGAAAACGCTGACTTCTCACCGTTCTCGCGCTCGATCATCAAGTACTGCCCGGCGTGATAGCGCGGTGGCTTGCCGGCCGGAGCGCGCAGGCGCACGCGCCAGGTGTCGCCACCCACATCGCGGCATTCGATGACCTGACACGACAGGCTGCGCACCGGCAGTTCTCCCAGCGCGAGCACGCCATCCCACAGCAGGATGCAGTCTTCCAGCGGCTCGGCTATGCAAGTGTAGAACTCGCCGTGGTCGTGCACCTTGCCGTCCTGCGCGACACTACCTTCAACCAGCAGCGCCGCACACACATGACAATTGCCGTTGCGGCAGCTTTGCGGGCATTCGTAGCCCAAGCGCCGCGCGCCGTCGAGAATCCGCTCACCGGGCTGTATCTCAAGCACTGCTCCGGAGGGCTGCAGGGTTACACGCATCAATCTATTCCTAACTGATTCCAGATGGCATCGATCCGTTGGGTGACGGCGTCGTCCTTGACGATCACGCGGCCCCACTCGCGAGTGGTTTCGCCCGGCCACTTGTGGGTGGCATCGAGGCCCATTTTCGAGCCCAGGCCAGAGATCGGCGAGGCGAAGTCGAGGTAGTCGATCGGCGTGTTATCGATCATCACCGTGTCGCGCTTGGGGTCCATGCGCGTGGTGATGGCCCAGATCACGTCGTTCCAGTCGCGGGCGTTGATATCGTCGTCGGTGACGATAACGAACTTGGTGTACATGAACTGTCGCAAAAACGACCAGACACCGAGCATCACGCGCTTGGCATGCCCTGGATACGACTTCTTCATGGTCACGATGGCCATGCGGTACGAACAGCCTTCAGGCGGCAGGTAGAAGTCGGTGATTTCCGGGAACTGCTTCTGCAGGATCGGCACGAACACTTCGTTCAGCGCCACGCCGAGAATCGCCGGCTCATCCGGCGGACGGCCAGTGTAGGTGCTGTGATAGATCGGTTTGATCCGGTGGGTTATGCGCTCTACGGTGAACACCGGGAAGCTGTCGACTTCATTGTAGTAACCGGTGTGATCGCCGTACGGGCCTTCATCGGCCATTTCGCCGGGGTGGATCACGCCTTCAAGGATGATTTCGGCGGTGGCCGGCACTTGCAGGTCATTGCCGCGGCACTTGACCAGTTCGGTGCGGTTGCCGCGCAAGAGGCCCGCGAAAGCGTATTCGGAGAGACTGTCCGGCACTGGCGTCACAGCGCCGAGGATGGTCGCCGGATCCGCGCCAAGGGCCACCGACACCGGGAACGGCTGGCCCGGATGCTTCTCGCACCACTCGCGGAAGTCGAGGGCACCGCCACGGTGACTGAGCCAACGCATGATCACCTTGTTGCGGCCGATGACTTGCTGACGGTAGATGCCGAGGTTCTGGCGTTCCTTGTTCGGGCCTTTGGTGACGGTCAGGCCCCAGGTGATCAGCGGGCCGACGTCGCCGGGCCAGCAGGTCTGCACGGGCAGCATCGCGAGGTCGACGTCGTCGCCCTCGATGACCACTTCCTGGCACACCGCGTCTTTGACGACTTTCGGCGCCATCGAAATGATCTTGCGGAAGATCGGCAGCTTCGACCACGCGTCTTTCAAGCCCTTCGGCGGCTCGGGTTCCTTGAGGAACGCCAACAGCTTGCCGATTTCGCGCAGCTCGCTGACCGACTCGGCGCCCATGCCCATGGCCACCCGCTCGGGGGTTCCGAACAGGTTGCCGAGCACCGGGATGTCGTAGCCCGTCGGCTTTTCGAACAGCAGCGCCGGGCCCTTGGCCCGCAGCGTGCGGTCGCACACCTCGGTCATTTCCAGCACCGGCGAGACGGGAATCTGGATGCGTTTCAACTCTCCGCGCTGCTCAAGCTGCTGCACGAAATCCCGAAGATCCTTGAATTTCATTGACGATGGCACCCTCAAAATAGGCGTACATCCTACCTGCTCTGACGGGCAAACAGCAGCCCGTCAGAGCCTGGCATCAATCAATTGTCGCTGGTGCCCAGCATCAATGGCGCAAACAACGGGCTCAGTCTGGCGCTGCCAACGTCCGAAAGATGATCGGCATCCTTGTACTGCGAGTGGCCGTCGACATCGATGGCGCACAAGCCGTCCTTGCACATCAGCGGCGTCGGATCGATGACATGAATGCCGGAATCAGCGGCGCTCATCGAACCGAACAACGAAGTGAAAAACTGCTGGCGAGCCAAGTGCTCGTTGAGCGGGCGACCGAGACCGTCTGCCGAACGGCCGATGCGCGCCAGACTGGTCAGACGGTCGATGAAGCTCTTGTGTTGCAGTGGCACTTCCTTGAACAGCCAGACTTGCACGCCCGCTTCACGCAGCTCGGCCACTTGCGCCTTGAGGGCGACGGCCATGCGCTGCTCTGCCTGACGTGGGTTGTCCTTGCGATCAAGCAGGAACTGTAGATCGCCATCGCCGTCTTCACGACCATAAACGTACAGGCTCCAGTTTGCCGCCAACACCACGTCCTTGATCCCCAGACTCGTGACGCGGTCCATGTTGCGCTGGTTGAAGTCTTTGCACTGAAGGCGCAAGTGGTCATCGATGATCGGCGGGCACCCGGTCAAGCTGTACAACCACACCGGCTGCACGTTGCGCCCGGCATTGCCTTCGATGGCCGGCAACAATGCAGCGGCGTGACTGTCGCCCCAGAACATTTTTGTCGCCGTAATATGTTGATCACCGCCCACAAGGCAGGATTTGGTCAACGCCTTATCGGTGCTCAAGTGCATGCAATTCGACTGCCCGGCGTTCCACTCACGCGATTGCGCATATTCCAGCGCCTTGCCGGTCAGACGCTGCGGAACACCGTCTGCCGAGCGAATCGCCGAGCCGGTGATCGCCAGAACCGTGATCGACACCAGACCGCCGACCAATACCGAATTACGGCTGGCAAACACACGCTTCTCACGAAACGGCAGCTCGATGTATCGCAGGCTCAGCCAGGCCAGCGCCAACGCCAGGGCCATCCAGCCAATTGCCTCCAACGGCTGGATGCCATCGATGGAAATCGCGTTGGCATACACGTAAACCGGCCAATGCCACAGGTACAGCGAATAGGACAGCAGGCCGATCCACACCAGAACCGGGATACTCAACAACCGGCCGGCCCACGTTGGGCCCTGTGCGCCTGACCAGATCAACGCCGTCGTACCCAATACCGGCAACAGCGCCGCCCAGCCCGGGAACACGGTGGTTTTGTCGTAGGTAAACACGGCAAACAGCACCGCCGCCAACCCTGCCAGGCCAACGGACTCACGCAGCCACGGCCGCGCGACATGTTTGGGCACGGGTATGACCGCCAGCATGGCCCCGCAGAGCAGTTCCCACGCGCGGGTCGGCAACGCAAAAAAGGCAAATTCCGGCCGGCGTTCGATGTAGACAATGTTCAAACCGAACGACACCAGCAGCACAGCGAACAACATCCAGCGCCAATGACGGACGTAGCGCATCATCAGCACCATCATCAGCGGGAAGAAGATGTAGTACTGCTCCTCCACCGCCAGCGACCAGGTATGCAGCAACGGCTTGAGCTCCGAGGCGGGCTCGAAGTAACCGTCTTCGCGCATGAACAGGATGTTGGAAATGAACAGCGACTGGTAACGAATCGTCCGTCCCAGCTCAGCCAGATCTTTGGCCGTCAGCAACAGCCAGCCCAATGCCAGCGTCACTACCACAACCACGGTCAATGCCGGCAGGATGCGCCGGGCGCGACGCCCCCAAAAGTCGAGGAAACTGAAGCGCTGGGCGCTGATTTCACGGAACAGGATTGAGGTGATCAGAAAGCCGGAAATGACGAAGAACACATCAACGCCGACAAAACCGCCGCTGAATGTATTGAATCCGAAATGAAACAGTACGACGGGAATAACCGCCAGTGCCCGTAATCCGTCGATATCACGGCGATTGCCAAACGTGTGCATAACCTTTCTTATCCTTGTAGGTACAAACCGCTCCAGACAAGGACAGTAGCGCGTTACGAAAGTTATTTGTTACGGACACAAAAAAAACGCCCCCTTTCGGGAGCGTTCTTTTTTACAGCGCGTGTATTACTTGCGCTTCATCGACAAGAAGAACTCGTCGTTGGTCTTGGTCGTCTTCAGCTTGTCGACCAGGAACTCGATGGCAGCCACTTCATCCATCGGGTGCAGCAGCTTGCGCAGGATCCACATACGCTGCAGTTCGTCGTCGGCAGTCAGCAACTCTTCGCGGCGGGTGCCGGAGCGGTTGATGTTGATCGCCGGGAACACACGCTTCTCGGCGATCTTGCGATCCAGAGGCAGTTCCATGTTGCCGGTACCCTTGAACTCTTCGTAGATCACTTCGTCCATCTTCGAGCCGGTTTCAACCAGCGCGGTGGCGATAATGGTCAGCGAGCCGCCTTCTTCGATGTTACGCGCAGCACCGAAGAAACGCTTTGGCTTCTCGAGGGCGTGGGCATCGACACCACCGGTCAATACCTTGCCGGAGCTCGGGATCACGGTGTTGTAGGCACGGGCCAGACGGGTGATGGAGTCAAGCAGGATCACCACGTCTTTCTTGTGTTCAACAAGGCGCTTGGCCTTCTCGATCACCATTTCGGCAACCTGTACGTGACGGGTCGGCGGCTCGTCGAAGGTCGAGGCAACCACTTCACCGCGCACGGTGCGCTGCATTTCGGTCACTTCTTCCGGACGTTCGTCGATCAGCAGCACGATCAGGTGAACTTCAGGGTTGTTACGGGCGATGTTCGCTGCGATGTTCTGCAGCATGATCGTTTTACCGGCTTTCGGCGGTGCAACGATCAGACCGCGCTGGCCTTTGCCGATCGGGGCGCACAGGTCGATTACACGACCGGTCAAGTCTTCGGTGGAACCGTTACCGGCTTCCATCTTCATGCGCACGGTCGGGAACAGCGGGGTCAGGTTCTCGAAGAGAATCTTGTTTTTCGCGTTCTCGGGACGATCGAAGTTGATCGTGTCGACCTTGAGCAGGGCGAAATACCGCTCGCCTTCCTTCGGAGGGCGGATCTTGCCAACGATGGTGTCACCGGTGCGCAAGTTGAAGCGGCGGATCTGGCTTGGCGAGACGTAGATATCGTCCGGGCCGGCCAGGTAGGAAGCGTCAGCGGAGCGCAGGAAGCCGAAGCCGTCCTGGAGAATCTCCAGCACGCCATCACCGGAGATTTCCTCGCCGCTTTTCGCGTGCTTTTTCAGCAGGGAGAAAATCACGTCCTGCTTGCGCGAACGGGCCATATTTTCTATGCCCATCTGTTCGGCCAATTCGAGCAGTTCGGTAATCGGCTTTTGCTTGAGTTCAGTCAGATTCATATAGGAATGACGTAATCATTTATGGAGGGGGGGAAATTAAGCTTTTGGCTTAATGAGGCCGCGCCGCGGAGAAGGCGACAGGATCGCGAACTAATTCGAAAAGGAGTGCGTCGGCGACGGCTAGCAGGGGGCAATGGAGAAACCAGTGCGGGGCCGAATGTACCACCTGAGTTTCGGAGCGTCTAGCCCTGAATATGCAAAAAGCCCCGCTAATTGCGGGGCTTTTTTTCAGGCACTTTACTGCGACGCTTAGATGTTGGCGTCGAGGAAAGCCGCCAGTTGCGACTTCGACAGCGCGCCGACTTTGGTCGCTTCAACGTTGCCGTTCTTGAACAGCATCAGCGTCGGGATACCACGCACGCCGTGCTTGGCCGGGGTTTCCTGGTTCTCGTCGATGTTCAGTTTGGCAACGGTCAGCTTGCCTTTGTAAGTCTCGGCAATCTCGTCCAGAACCGGAGCGATCATTTTGCAAGGACCGCACCATTCAGCCCAGTAATCGACCAGGACAGCGCCTTCGGCCTTGAGTACGTCGGCTTCGAAGCTAGCGTCGCTAACGTGTTTGATAAGATCGCTGCTCATGGAATTCTCCAGGTTGTAAGCAAAAAAACGTGGCCCATCATAGCCGCCCTTCCCCTGTTCAGGAAGCCGCAGTTGATTGAGTCTTGCTATGGCACTCGATGAGTTTGGGTATAGCTCAAGTCACGCCGTGGCGGGGGCAATGAAGGAAATTCCGGTACGCAGGGCGGCGTTGCGCACGTGTTCCTGCATGGCTTTTTGCGCCGCACCCGACGCCCGGCGCGCGAGGGCGCGGAGGATCTTGCGGTGTTCCTGCCAGGTTTCCATGGCGCGCTCGGCACGGATGAACGGTAGTTTCTGGCTTTCCAGGAACATTTCAGCGCTGGCCGTAAGGATGCTCAGCATCGCCTGATTGCCGCTGGCCAGGAGGATCCGTCGGTGAAATTCGAAGTCCAGTTTCGCGGCGGCGTCAAAGTCGCCGGCCTTCAACTGATCGCGCATGGCCGCGACATTGTCTTCCAGAGCATCCAGATCGAACGTGCTCAAGGTCACCGCCGCCAGCCCCGCCGCAAAACCTTCCAGTGCATAGCGCAACTGAAAGATATCCAATGGCGACGCCTGCGCCGCGAACGACCAGCCCGGTGCGTTTTCGCCGCGCGACAACTCCACTGGCGACTGCACGAACACGCCTTTGCCCGGCTGAATACTGACCACGCCCAACGCACTCAACGATGACAGCGCCTCACGCAACGACGCCCGACTGACACCCAGTTGCAGCGCCAGATCCCGCTGCGACGGCAAAGCATCGCCCGCACCGAAACCCTGCTCGGTGATCAGTTTGCGGATCGCTTGCAGCGCCACTTCGGGTACCGCACGGGAAATCGAGTTCATGGTTTTCAGACGCGCCAGGCCAATGTGCGGCTAGTTGTAAAGCTATTCGGCGAGTCCGGCAAGTCGTGCCCCAGCAGGGTTCGGCGAACCTGGCAGATGCGCCATGGCAGTGCGAAAAACAACCTGACTGTTCAGACCAGTAAGACCGAACAAAGCCGCTGAAACTGCGGCCTGCCGGGATAAAAGGCACGTCTTGGCACGGCCCATGCTCTGTCCGATCGCAGAAATCACTTCCCGCCGATCCGGAGATTGTTCATGACCAAGCGTTACAGCGCCCTCCTCGCCGCCCTGTTTTCCAGTCTGCTGCTCAGCCAGGCCCCTGCTCACGCCGACGGTCTCGACGACGTGGTCAAACGCGGCACGCTGAAAGTCGCCGTGCCCCAGGATTTCCCGCCGTTCGGCTCGGTCGGCCCGGACATGAAGCCGCGCGGCCTGGACATCGACACGGCAAAACTGCTGGCCGACCAGCTCAAGGTCAAACTCGAACTGACCCCGGTCAACAGCACCAACCGCATCCCTTTCCTGACCACCGGCAAGGTCGATCTGGTGATTTCCAGCCTCGGCAAAAATCCTGAGCGCGAGAAAGTCATCGACTTCTCCCGCGCCTACGCACCGTTCTACCTCGCCGTGTTCGGCCCGCCAGACGCCGCCATCGCCAGCCTCGACGACCTCAAGGGCAAGACCATCAGCGTCACCCGTGGCGCCATCGAAGACATCGAATTAACCAAAGTCGCCCCCGAAGGCGTGACCATCAAGCGCTTCGAAGACAACAACTCGACCATCGCCGCTTACCTCGCCGGCCAGGTCGACCTGATCGCCAGCGGCAACGTAGTGATGGTCGCGATCAGCGAAAAGAACCCGAAGCGCGTGCCGGCGCTGAAAGTGAAGCTCAAGGACTCGCCGGTTTACGTCGGCGTGAACAAGAACGAAGCGGCGCTGCTGGCCAAGGTCAACGACATCCTGACCACCGCCAAGGCTGACGGCGCACTGGAAAAGAATTCGCAGACCTGGCTGAAAGAGCCGCTGCCGGCCGATCTCTGATCGACTGCGCGGGAGACCTTCATGGCTTATCAGTTCGATTTCATGCCGGTGGTGGAAAACACCGACCTGCTGCTGCGCGGGGCGCTGTTCACCCTTGAGCTGACAGCCATCGGTGCGTTGCTCGGGGTCGGCGTCGGGATTGTCGGGGCGTTGGTGCGGGCGTGGAACATCCGCCCGTTCTCGGCGATCTTCGGCGTCTACGTCGAGTTGATCCGCAATACGCCGTTTCTGGTGCAGTTGTTCTTCATCTTCTTCGGCCTGCCGTCGCTGGGCGTGCAGATTTCCGAGTGGCAGGCGGCGGTGCTGGCGATGGTGATCAACCTCGGTGCCTATTCGACCGAGATCATCCGCGCCGGCATTCAGGCGATTCCGCGCGGGCAACTGGAAGCCGCAGCGGCATTGGCGATGACGCGCTTCGAGGCGTTCCGCCATGTGGTGCTGCTGCCGGCACTGGGCAAGGTCTGGCCGGCGCTGAGCAGCCAGATCATCATTGTCATGCTCGGCTCGGCGGTGTGTTCGCAGATCGCTACCGAAGAATTGAGCTTCGCTGCCAACTTCATTCAGTCGCGCAACTTCCGCGCTTTTGAAACCTACGCGCTGACCACGCTGATCTACCTTTGCATGGCGTTGCTGATTCGCCAGCTACTCAATTGGATCGGTCGGCGCTACATCAGCAGGAGCCGCGCATGAGCGATTTCACCTTCTGGGACATCCTGCGCAACCTGCTCGTCGGCCTGCAATGGACGCTGGCGTTGTCGCTGGTGGCGTTTATTGGCGGCGGCCTCGTCGGGTTGCTGATCCTGATCATGCGCATCTCGAAAAATCCTCTGTCGAGCAACATCGCCCGTACCTGGATCGAACTGTTCCAGGGCACGCCGCTGCTGATGCAGCTGTTTCTGGTGTTCTTCGGCGTGGCCCTGGCCGGGATCGAAATCTCGCCGTGGATGGCCGCGGCGATTGCCCTGACCTTGTTTACCAGCGCCTATCTGGCGGAGATCTGGCGCGGTTGCGTCGAATCGATTTCCAACGGCCAGTGGGAAGCCTCGGCAAGTCTGGCGCTCAATCCGCTGGAGCAACTGCGCTACGTGATCCTGCCGCAAGCGCTGCGCATCGCCGTGGCGCCGACCGTGGGTTTCTCGGTGCAAGTGGTCAAAGGCACCGCCGTCACCTCGATCATCGGTTTCACCGAGCTGACCAAGACCGGCGGCATGCTCGCCAACGCCACGTTTGAACCGTTCATGGTCTACGGCCTCGTCGCCCTCGGCTACTTCCTGCTCTGCTACCCCTTGTCCCTCAGTGCGCGCTACCTGGAAAGGAGACTGCATGCCTCTGCTTAGAATTTCCGCCCTGCATAAATACTACGGCGATCACCACGTGCTCAAAGGCATCGACCTCAGCGTCGAGGAAGGCCAGGTCGTGGCAATCATCGGCCGCAGCGGCTCGGGCAAATCCACCCTGCTGCGCACGCTTAATGGTCTGGAATCGATCAACGACGGCGTGATCGAAGTCGACGGCGAGTATCTCGACGCCGCGCGCGCCGACCTGCGCAGCCTGCGACAGAAGGTCGGCATGGTGTTTCAGCAGTTCAACCTGTTCCCGCACCTGACCGTGGGCGAAAACGTCATGCTCGCGCCGCAGGTGGTGCAGAAAGTGCCGAAAGCCAAGGCAGCGGAACTGGCGCGAGAGATGCTGGAACGGGTTGGCCTCGGGGAAAAATTCGATGCCTTCCCGGATCGACTTTCCGGCGGCCAGCAGCAGCGCGTAGCGATTGCCCGGGCACTGGCGATGTCGCCGAAAGTGCTGCTCTGCGACGAGATCACCTCGGCGCTCGACCCGGAACTGGTCAATGAAGTGCTCAGCGTCGTGCGGCAACTGGCCAAGGAAGGCATGACACTGATCATGGTCACCCACGAAATGCGTTTTGCCCGCGAGGTCGGCGACAAACTGGTGTTCATGCACCACGGCAAGGTGCATGAGGTGGGGGATCCGAAGGTGTTGTTTGCCAATCCGCAGACGGCGGAGCTGGCGAACTTTATTGGCACAGTTGAAGCAACAGCCTGAATCTGCCTTATCCTGATCGTTCCCACGCTCCGCGTGGGAATACAGCCAGGGACGCTCCGCGTCCCAAAAGCGGACGCAGAGCGTCCGGTGAGGCATTCCCACGCAGAGCGTGGGAACGATCAGGTTCGGGGTGCGCACTCCGGCGGTTTGAACCGTGCGCGTTGGCGCCAGCGTTTGATCGTGGCACGATGTCGAGGTTATCGACCGAGACCCCCTGACCATGCCGCAATCCCAAGCCAAGAATCTGTCCCTGATCGCCGCAATCGACCTGGGCTCGAACAGCTTTCACATGGTCGTGGCCAAGGCCCAGAACGGCGAAATCCGCATTCTCGAGCGCCTTGGCGAGAAGGTTCAGCTGGCTGCCGGCATCGACGATGAGCGCAAGCTCAACGAAGAATCGATGCAACGCGGCCTCGATTGTCTCAAGCGTTTTGCCCAACTGATCAACGGTATGCCGCTCGGCGCTGTGCGTATCGTTGGCACCAACGCTTTGCGTGAAGCGCGCAACCGCCTCGAATTCATCCACCGCGCCGAAGAAATCCTCGGCCACCCGGTGGAAGTCATCTCCGGTCGTGAAGAAGCGCGCCTGATATATCTGGGCGTGTCGCACACCCTCGCCGACACCCCGGGCAAACGCCTGGTTGCCGACATCGGCGGCGGCAGCACCGAGTTCATCATCGGCCAGCGCTTCGAGCCGCTGCTGCGCGAAAGCCTGCAGATGGGCTGCGTCAGCTTTACCCAGCGCTACTTCAAGGACGGCAAGATCACCCCGGCCCGCTACGCCCAGGCTTACACCGCGGCGCGGCTGGAGATCATGAGCATCGAACACGCCCTGCACCGCCTGACCTGGGATGAAGCCATCGGCTCCTCAGGCACCATCCGCGCCATCGGCCTGGCGCTGAAGGCCGGCGGCCATGGCACTGGCGAAGTGAATGCCGAAGGTCTGGCCTGGTTGAAGCGTCGGCTGTTCAAGCTCGGCGACGTCGACAAGATCGATTTCGAAGGCATCAAGCCTGATCGCCGGACCATTTTCCCGGCGGGTCTGGCGATTCTCGAAGCGATTTTCGACGCCCTCGAACTGCAACGCATGGATCACTGCGACGGCGCGCTGCGTGAAGGCGTGCTCTACGACCTGCTCGGCCGCCATCATCACGAAGACGTGCGCGAACGTACGTTAACTTCGCTGATGGAGCGCTATCACGTCGATCTGGAGCAGGCGGCGCGTGTGGAACGCAAAGCTTTGCACGCGTTTGATCAGGTGGCGGTGGACTGGGAACTGGATGACGGCATCTGGCGCGAACTCCTCGGTTGGGCAGCGAAAGTGCACGAAGTCGGCCTCGATATCGCGCACTATCACTACCACAAGCACGGCGCCTACCTGATCGAGCACTCGGACCTTGCCGGGTTCTCCCGCGAAGACCAACAGATGCTCGCGCTATTGGTGCGCGGCCACCGCCGCAACATTCCCAAGGACAAGTTTGCCGATTTCGGCGACGACGGCGACAAGCTGATTCGCCTGTGCGTATTGCTGCGCTTTGCGATCCTGTTCCACCATATTCGTGGAACCCAAGCGATGCCGCAGGTGGTGCTGCACGCCAAGGGCAACACCCTGGATGTGGAATTCCCGGAGAACTGGCTGGATGAGAATCAGCTGACTCAGGCAGATTTCGGGCTTGAGGCGGATTGGCTGACGCGGGTGGGCATCGTCCTCACCGTTCACTGAGTTGAATCTCCGGTGCAAAAAAGGCGATCCTTCTGGATCGCCTTTTTTATAGGGTTCGACTTGAGAGCGGAGGTGAACCTTCCCCTCACCCCAGCCCTCTCCCGAGGGAGAGGGAGCCGATTTGGGGGCTTTTCAAATCCTGAGTTCGACTCGATTTCTCAGGTCGGAGCATAGCGTAAGACACCTCGGTCAGTCCCCTCTCCCTCCGGGAGAGGGCTAGGGTGAGGGGCTTTTGACCTTCAAGGCTTTAGCTGCTCACCGGCAAGATCGGGCTGCCCAACCGCTCCAGCAACGTCGCCTGCGCACTGCGCGGGTTCTGGTTGCCGGTCGGCGTGTTGCGGATGTAACGACCATCCGACTGCAAGCTCCAGCTGTGGGTATTGTCGGTCAGGTACAGCTCCAGCTCTTTCTTCACGCGGGTCAGCAGTTTTTTGCCTTCGACCGGGAAGCAGGTCTCGACGCGCTTGTCGAGGTTGCGCTCCATCCAGTCGGCGCTGGAGAGGAACATCTGCTCGTCGCCGCCATTGAGGAAGTAGAACACGCGGGTGTGCTCAAGGAAGCGGCCAATGATCGAGCGCACATGGATGTTGTGCGAAACCCCGGTGATGCCCGGACGCAGACAGCACATGCCGCGCACCACCAGGTCGATACGTACACCGGACTGGCTGGCCTTGTACAGCGCGCGAATGATCTTCGGATCGGTCAGCGAGTTGAACTTGGCGATGATGTGCGCCGGCTTGCCTTCGACGGCGAACTGGGTTTCGCGGGCAATCATGTCGAGCATGCCCTTTTTCAGGGTGAACGGCGCATGCAGCAGCTTCTTCATGCGCAGGGTTTTACCCATGCCGATCAGCTGGCTGAACAGTTTGCCGACGTCTTCGCACAAGGCGTCGTCGGAGGTCAGCAGGCTGTAGTCGGTGTACAGCTTGGCGTTGCCGGCGTGGTAGTTACCGGTGCCGAGGTGCGCGTAACGGACGATTTCGCCGGCCTCGCGACGCAGGATCAGCATCATCTTGGCGTGGGTCTTGAAGCCAACCACACCGTAGATCACCACCGCACCGGCCGCTTGCAGACGGCTGGCCAGTTGCAGGTTGGATTCTTCGTCGAACCGCGCACGCAGCTCGATGACCGCCGTCACTTCCTTGCCGTTACGCGCGGCATCCACCAGCGCATCGACGATTTCGGAGTTGGCGCCGGAACGGTACAGGGTCTGGCGCACAGCGAGAACGTGCGGGTCTTTCGCCGCCTGACGCAGCAGGTCGACCACCGGGGTGAACGACTCGAATGGGTGCAGCAAGAGGATGTCCTGCTTGCTGACCACGCTGAAGATGTTTTCACTGTTCTGCAGCAGTTTCGGGATCTGCGGGGTGAACGGCGTGTATTGCAGCTCCGGATGGCTGTCGAGCCCGGTGATGCTGAACAGCCGCGTCAGGTTGACCGGGCCGTTGACCTGATACAGCTCGCTCTCGCTCAGGTTGAACTGCTTGAGCAGGTAATCCGAGAGGTGTTTCGGGCAAGTGTCAGCGACTTCCAGACGCACCGCATCACCGTAACGACGCGAGAACAACTCGCCACGCAGGGCGCGGGCCAGGTCTTCTACATCTTCGGAGTCGAGCGCCAGGTCGGCGTTTCGGGTCAGACGGAACTGGTAGCAGCCTTTTACCTTCATGCCCTGGAACAGGTCATCGGCGTGGGCGTGGATCATCGACGAGAGGAATACATAGTTGTCGCCGGGGCCGCCGACTTCTTCCGGCACCTTGATGATCCGTGGCAGCAAGCGCGGCGCCGGGATGATCGCCAGACCGGAGTCGCGACCGAAGGCGTCGATACCTTCGAGCTCGACGATGAAGTTCAGGCTCTTGTTCACCAGCAACGGGAACGGGTGCGTCGGGTCGAGGCCGATCGGAGTGATGATCGGTGCGATCTCGTCGCGGAAATAGCGGCGCACCCAGGTTTTGAGTTTGACCGTCCAGTTGCGGCGACGGATGAAGCGCACCTGATGCTTTTCCAGCTCCGGCAACAGAATGTCATTGAGGATCGCGTACTGACGGTCAACATGACCGTGGACCAGCTCGCTGATCCGTGCCAGCGCTTGATGCGGCTGCAGACCATCGGCACCGGCCTGTTCACGGGCGAAGGTGATCTGTTTCTTCAGGCCGGCGACGCGGATTTCAAAGAATTCATCGAGGTTGCTGGAGAAGATCAGCAGGAACTTCAAGCGTTCCAGCAACGGATAGGACTCGTCCAGCGCCTGTTCCAGCACGCGGATATTGAATTGCAGTTGCGAGAGCTCGCGGTGGATGTACAGGCTGCTGTCATCCAGGCCCGGAATGGTAATCGCCGGCACCGCCGCCGCAGGCTCGGCCACCGGCGCGGGTGGCGCAGGCTCCAGTTCCGGCGGGGTCTCGGTGATTTGCTCGACCACCGGTTGAGCTTCTTTTACTGCAACTTCCGTGAGTCCTTCGGTATTCATTGAATGTTCCTGGGAGGGCTATTTCTGCTCTCGTAACAATTGAGCGGCGCGGACAGCAAAGTAAGTCAGGATGCCATCAGCGCCGGCACGTTTAAAGGCGGTCAGTGATTCGAGAATCACCGCCTCGCTCAACCAGCCATTCTGGATCGCCGCCATGTGCATGGCGTATTCGCCGCTAACCTGGTAGACGAAGGTCGGCACTTTGAAGGCATCTTTTACCCGGAAAAGAATGTCCAGGTAGGGCATGCCCGGTTTGACCATGACCATGTCCGCGCCTTCAGACAAGTCCGCACCCACTTCGTGCAGCGCTTCGTCGCTGTTGGCCGGATCCATCTGATAAGAGGCTTTGTTGGCCTTGCCGAGGTTCGACGCCGAACCGACCGCATCACGGAACGGGCCGTAATAGGCGCTGGCGTACTTGGCCGAGTAGGCCATGATCCGCACGTTGACGTGACCGGCGATTTCCAGCGCTTCGCGAATCGCCTGAATGCGACCGTCCATCATGTCCGACGGCGCGACAACCTGAGCGCCAGCTTCGGCATGGGACAAGGCCTGACGGACCAGTGCGTCGACAGTGATGTCGTTCTGCACGTAGCCCGCTTCATCGAGTATGCCGTCCTGGCCGTGGGTGGTGAACGGGTCAAGCGCGACGTCGGTAATGACACCCAGTTCCGGGAAACGCTCACGCAGCGCGCGGGTGGCGCGCTGGGCGATGCCTTCGGGGTTCCAGGCTTCAGCGGCGTCGAGGGATTTCAGTTCAGGAGGTGTAACCGGGAACAGCGCCAGCGCCGGAATCCCCAGCTCGACCCATTTGCCCGCTTCTTCGAGCAGCAGATCGATCGTCAGCCGCTCTACCCCGGGCATCGAGGCCACGGCTTCGCGGCGATTTTCACCGTCGAGAACGAACACCGGCAGGATCAGGTCATCGACCGTCAGCACATTTTCCCGCACCAGCCGACGCGAAAAATCATCACGACGATTGCGGCGCAGGCGCGTGGCAGGGAACAGACGGTTGGCTGGGGTAAAGCTCACGGCGGACTCCTGAGCCCGCGCAAACGGGCGAGCGTGACAGTTATAGACGGCCATTATGACGAACAGATGACAGTTGTGTGAGGCCCGTGACATGTAGCCGCATTCCATTCTCAGTGTAGGAATTGTTCACGTCGAGACACATTTGGACACTTTCATGAATGTGTCCGAAGGGTTAGGCTGCGCGTTCATTTCGCCAGCACCCAGACAATGCTCCAACAATTTCTGCATGACTTTGGCTACTTTGCCTTGTTCCTCGGCACGTTTTTCGAAGGCGAAACCATTCTGGTGCTCGCGGGCTTCCTCGCGTTCCGTGGATACATGGACATCAATATGGTGGTGGTCGTGGCGTTCTTCGGCAGCTATGCCGGCGATCAGCTGTGGTACTTCCTCGGCCGCAAGCACGGGCGCAAGTTACTCGCGCGCAAACCGCGCTGGCAGATGATGGGAGATCGCGCGCTGGAGCATATTCGCAAGCATCCGGACATCTGGGTGCTGAGCTTCCGTTTCGTTTATGGCTTGCGCACGGTGATGCCGGTGGCGATCGGCCTGTCGGGTTATCCGCCGGGACGTTATCTGCTGCTTAACGGCATTGGCGCTGCGATCTGGGCGACGGCGCTGGCCGCTGCGGCTTACCACTTCGGTGCGGTGCTGGAAGGCATGCTCGGCAGCATCAAGAAGTACGAGCTATGGGTATTGGGCGCGTTGCTGGTGCTCGGCGTTGGTCTGTGGCTGCGCCGCCGCTTCAAGAATGCGCGATTGGCCAAGCAGGTTTACGCCGACGAGCAAGCCGCGAAAGCGGCACTGCTGAATCAAGCCGAAGCGTCCAAACCTGCCGAACCGAAGACGCCAGCCGAGTAACTCGCTGGCGACTGGCTACAGCCCGCCGGCACTGAGCGGGCTGGCCGACGCTTTCAGTCAGATACGTCACTTTTATCCTCGCTGCTCTGGCGCATTCAAGTTCGCCAGCGGCGTTCTCACGCCGGAAATCTCCCGCTTGTTACGCAGCAGGCAACCGCAATTAATGAACACCCCGCCGTTGTTGCGATCCATGTAGAAAGCGTTCCATGCAGGTGCAGCCACCACTTCAGCCTATGGCAACGCGCGACAATTTAGTGGACATTTAGCGCCATGAATCTGGAGAGAAACCCATGAGCAAAAAAGTTGCAGTGATCCTGTCCGGCAGTGGCGTGTACGACGGCGCCGAGATCCATGAAAGTGTCATCACCCTGCTGCGCCTCGACCAACGCGGCGCCCAGGTCCAGTGCTTCGCCCCGAACATCGCGCAATTGCATGTGATCAATCACCTGACCGGCGAAGAAATGCCCGAGTCGCGCAATGTGCTGGTGGAATCGGCGCGCATTGCACGTGGCAACATCAAGGACATCCGCGAGGCCGACGTCGACGACTTCGATGCGCTGATCGTGCCGGGTGGGTTTGGTGCGGCGAAGAACCTTTCGAACTTTGCCGTTGAAGGCGCAGGCTGCAGCGTGCAGCCGGAAGTGCTGGCGCTGGCCGAGGCGTTTGCCGAAGCAGGCAAACCGGTGGGCCTGATGTGCATTTCCCCGGCATTGGCGGCGAAGATCTATGGCCCGGGCGTGACCTGCACCATCGGCAATGACGCCGACACGGCCACGGCGATGAACAAGATGGGCGCCACCCACGAAGACTGTGCGGTGACGGAAATCATCGAAGACAAGGCGCGCAAACTGGTGACGACCCCTGCTTACATGCTGGCGCAGAACATCAGTGAAGCGGCGTCGGGGATCAACAAACTGGTCGATCGCGTGCTCGAACTGACCCACGAAAACGATGCCTGATCCCCCCGTATGATCGTTCCCACGCTCTGCGTGGGAATGCCGCCATTGGCGCTCCGCGCCTGCTCACTTTGGCGTTACATTTGCGGTAAGACCGGAACGCAGAGCGTCCCAAGACGCATTCCCACGCGGAGCGTTGGAACGATCATCATAAGACTCAGGGTTTGCGGGTCAGGCGTGTGAGGATCCGGTCCAGCGCATTGGCAAACGCCTGTTTCTCGCGATCGCCGAACGGTGCGGGCCCGCCGCTCATCTGGCCTTGCTCGCGCAGATCGGTGAACAGGTTGCGCACGGCCAGCCGCTCGCCCATGTTCTGCGCATCGAACTCCTTGCCGCGCGGATCCAGCGCCGCGACGCCCTTCTTCACCAAACGATCGGCCAATGGAATATCGCTGCAAATCACCAGCTCACCCGGTACCGCGTGCTCGACCAGATAATCGTCCGCCGCATCCGGGCCGCTCGGCACCACGATCAGTTTGACGATGGCCAGCCCCGGCTTGATCTGCGGCTGCCCGGCCACCAGCACCACTTCAAACTGACGCTTGAGGGCGAACTTCACCACCAGATCCTTCGCCGCCCGTGGGCAGGCATCGGCATCGATCCACACACGCATTTTCTTTACCTCTAAAAGCAAAAGATCGTAGCCTTCGGCAACTCCTACAGAGTGCGCGTCGCGCCGCAATATTGCGACATGCTACGCCCCTGTAGGAGCTGCCGAAGGCTGCGATCTTTTAAGGGAGCACTCAATCAAGCAGCCGAAACCCGCCGCTTCTCCGCCATCCAACTGCGCCCGTACAACACCACAATCGCCAGAATCGCCACCGCCTGCGCCGTCAACGAATAGGCATCGGCATGAATCCCCAGCCAATCGAATTCAAAGAACGCCACCGGCCGCGTGCCGAAGATCCCGGCTTCCTGCAACGCCTTCACGCCATGCCCGGCAAACACCACCGACAGCGCACACAGCAGCGCCGCGTTGATGCTGAAGAACAGCGTCAGCGGCAGTTTCGCCGAACCGCGCAGGATCACCCACGCCAGACCCACCAACAGCACCAGTGCGGTTGCACCACCCGCGAGCACCGCGTCATGCCCGGCCGGGCCGGCCTGCAGCCACAGGGTTTCGTAGAACAGGATCACTTCGAACAACTCGCGGTACACCGAGAAGAACGCGAGGATCGCGAAACCGAAACGTCCGCCGCCACCGACCAGACTGCTCTTGATGTAATCCTGCCAGGCCGCTGCGTGGCGACGGTCATGCATCCACACGCCGAGCCACAAGACCATGACACTGGCGAACAGCGCCGTCGCGCCCTCAAGCAACTCACGCTGAGAACCGCTGACATCGATCACATACGCCGCCAGCGCCCAGGTGCCGAGGCCGGCCAGCAGCGCCAGGCCCCAACCGACGTTGACGCTGCGCACCGCCGATTGCTGGCCGGTGTTGCGCAGGAACGCGAGGATCGCCGCCAGCACCAGAATCGCTTCCAGACCTTCGCGCAGCAGAATCAGTAAACCGGAGATGTAGCTCAGGGACCAGCTCAGGCCATCGCTGCCAAGCAGGCCGGCAGACTCTTTCAACTTGGCCTTGGCCGCCTCCAGACGCTGCTCGGCCTGCTCGACCGGCAAGCCGTCCTGCAACGATTGCCGATACGCCATCAGCGATTTTTCAGTGTCCTTGCGCACGTTGGCGTCGACGTTATCCAGCGAACTCTCGACCAGTTCGAAGCCTTCCAGATAGGCCGCGACCGACAGGTCGTAAGCCTGATCGTGTTCACCGGCGCGGTACGCGGCAAGACTCTTGTCCAGCGTTGCGGCGGTGTAGTCGAGCAACTGCGCCGGGCCACGCTTGACCTGCGGCGGCTGCGCGCGTTGTGCACGGAACGTCGTCGCCGCTTGGGAGCCTTCGGCAGCCTGTACTTCGGCCGGGGTCTGGCGAGCCAGATCGGCGATGTTGTAGGTCTTCTCAGACTTGGCCGCCGCCGGATCGGCGCTGAAGCCAGCGATGTAAGTCGCCAGATCCCAGCGCTGACGATCGTCAAGCTGATCGGCAAACGCCGGCATGTCGGTGCCTTCGACGCCTTGGCCGAGGGTGTTGTAGATCGCATACAGACTCAGGTGATCCATCCGCGCCGCATCACGCAGATTGGCTGGCGCCGGGCTCATGCCGAGCCCCGCCGGGCCGTCGCCGGCGCCGCTGTCACCGTGGCACACCGAGCAATTCTGCGCATAGAGCGGCGCACCACGGCTTGGGTCCGGGGTGATGATCGGTGCCTGACTGACTTCATACGCCACCGCCAGTTGCGCGCCCAACTGCCGCGCCTGACGGGCCACTTCGGCGCCGTCCTGCTTCGCGGTGATCGCTGCCTTCAATGCGCTGACACCTTGCTCCAACGCAGCTTTTTCAGGCTTGGCCGGCATACCGGCGATCAAGCCTTGCAGCGCCCGCGTGAACTCCAGTTGCTCGCGGTATTCGGCGTCATCGACAACCTTGCCCGCCGCTACCGTCGGCGGGTAATCCGCGCTGATGTAATCGAGCAGGTGCAGCGCTTGCGGCGCGCCTTCCACGGTATCGGCCAGCAGATTGAAGCTGCTCAGGGCAAACAACGGGAACACCAGCCAGGCCAGGAAACGGGACGAGGCAGTCATGAAGAATTCTCAAATGGAAATGCGAAGTTACATATTGTTCACTTCGAACGCATTTCCCTCAAGCTTTGTCGGCATTCAGCGCAACGCCGCTGCGTGCAGCGAGCTGATTGATCGGCTTTGAAGCGTCATCCATGGCACCCCGGCAGCTGCAAAGCGCCCGTATAATGCGCCATCATTTCGCCCTCTCCGTTCAAGGAAGAACCCGCTAATGCGCCACTGTTTGTTGCCGTCCCTGCTGATCGCCACCCTTGTGCAACTCAGTGGTTGCGCCGCTTACCGTGATTACGACATGGAACTGCAACAAACCACGCAACAGCTCAAGGCCGGCAATATCGACGCCTCACTGGCCTTGATCGAGGCGCACAACCCGGATGAAGAGAAGGATTTGCTCTATTACTTCGAGAAGGGTGCGGTGCTGAGCGCTGGCGGTGAGTTCCCGCAGAGCCAGGTTGCCTGGCGCAGCGCCGAGCAAATGGTCATACAGCGCCAGGACACCATTGAAACCACGGGCGACAAATTGCTCGCCGCCATGGGCAATCACTGGGGCAGCATCATCAATGACAAGCTGCGCCGCTACGATGGTTACGACTACGAAAAAGTCATGCTGACCACACAAATGGCCCTCAACCAACTGGCCATGAATGATTTTGACGGTGCTCGCGCCGACATCAGGAAAACCCACGAGCGCGAAGCGCTGATCGCCCGGCAACGGGAAATGGAATACGAGCGTGTCGAAGAAGCGGCCAAGGCCAGCGGCGCCCGCGTCCATTACAAGGATCTGCAAGGCTACCCGGTGGTCATGCTGGAATCACCCGCCGTCATTGCCTTGAAAAACGGCTACCAAAGCGCGTTCAGCCACTATCTCGCCGGGTTCACCTACGAAGCACTCGGCGAGAAAGACCTGGCAGCGCCCGGCTATCGTCAGGCGATCGAGCTGCGCCCGGACATGGCGTTTTTCCAACAGGCCTTGCGCGACCTCGACAGCCCTGGACTGAAGGCAGACGAAAGCGATGTGCTGATCATCGTGCAGAGCGGCCTGGCGCCGGCCCGCAGTTCCGTGCGCGTGCCCTACCCGGTGAAGCTCGCGGACGGGCAAGTCATCGTTGCCAATGTTTCGTTTCCCGTGATGATCCCTGACACCTCAACCCCGGCGTTCAATCAAGTGGGTATTGATGGTCGACAGAAAAAGCTGATCGCGGTCAACAGCATTACCGACATGTCTTTGCGCACCCTGCGTGACGACATGCCGGGCATTATCCAGCGCACAACCTATCGGGCATTTCTGGCGGCCGATGTTCAGGCCACGGACAATCGACGCGATCCGAGCAAAGCCTCCTACGTCACTCACTGGGACGGTTTCGAGCAGGCCGACACCCGCACCTGGCGCACCCTGCCTAACCTCACTCAGGTTGTGCGCCTGCGTTTGAAAAAAGGTGACCACCTGATCAGCCTGCCCAACACGCCCGGGGTTGCGCCACTGAAGATCCGCATCGACCAGAAACGCCAGGTCATCGGCCTGCGTGCCTTGGGTGATCGGGTGTTTGCCAATGGCAGCGCATTCCAGTCGGATGTGGCGCCGGCAAAGAGCGTGGTATCCAACCTGAAATAAGTAATGGCACCAAACTAACAAGTGCGATTAAAAAGCTATTACATAGCCATCACCACCCGCTTATAATGCCGCGCCCTCGCTATCGCGAAACGGCATTAAAGCTCCTCTGGTTATGAGGAATTGGCAGGAGGCCAACGCCACTGTCGATGGGTCACACCAGCCCGACCAGCATTCGCGGCTGTATTTACTCCAGGGAAGAAGTACCCCCATGGCATTCCGCGCCCCCACTCTGATCGCGCTCAGCGCCGTCACTCTGCTGTCCGGCTGTTCGGCGTTTCGCAACTACGACTCCGAACTGGCCCAGACCAATCAGCAACTGGCCTCCGGCAACGTCGACGCCGCGCTGACCCTGCTGGAAAAGAACAACACCGGCCCGGACAAAGACCTGCTTTATTACTTCGAGAAAGGTGAGTTGCTGCGCGCCAAGGGCGACCTGTCCGGCAGCCAGAATGCCTGGACCAGCGCCGATCAAGTGGTGGGCAAGTGGGAAGACTCGGTCAAACTCGACACCGACAAGTACCTGGCTCAATTCGGCAGTTTCCTGGTCAACGACAAAGTGCGTCGCTACGAAGGCTACGACTACGAAAAAGTCATGCTGACCACGCAGATGGCCCTGAACCTGCTGGCGATCAACGATTTCGACGGCGCGCGCACCGCGATCAAAAAGACTCACGAACGTGAGGCAGTGATCGCCGAACTGCGCGACAAGGAATACCTCAAGAGCGAGGAAGAGGCCGAGAAAGAAGGCATCAAGACTCAGTACAAAGACTTGCAGGGTTATCCGGTCGCCAGCCTCGACGCGCCGGAAGTGGTTGGTCTGAAGAACAGCTACCAGAGTGCGTTCAGCCATTACCTGTCCGGTTTCGTCTACGAAGCTTTGGGCGAAAAAGGCCTGGCTGCACCGGGCTATCGCAAGGCCGCCGAGCTGCGCCCGAACACGCCGCTGCTGGAGCAGGCGCTGGTTAATCTCGACAAGCCGAGCAAGTCCGACGACAGCGACATCCTGATCGTGGTGCAAAGCGGTCTGGCGCCGGCCCGCGATTCGATCCGCGTACCGTTGCCATTGCCGATCTCCAACAACGTGGTGATCACGCCGCTGTCGTTCCCGATCATCAAGCCTGACACTTCCACCGCGACGTTCGCGCAGATCGGCGTTGATGGTCAGCAAGTCGATCTGACCGCGCTCAACAGCACCACTGCCATGTCCCGCCGCGCCCTGCGTGACGACATGCCGGGGATCATTCTGCGCACCACCGTGCGGGCGATCACCAAAGGCGTGGCGCAAAAGCAGATCAATGAAACCAACCCGCTGGCCGGTCTCGCCGTGGGTATCTCTTCAGCTGTGCTCGAAGGTGCCGATACCCGTACATGGCGCACCCTGCCGGACAACACCCAAGTGGTACGTCTGCGTCTGAAAAAGGGTGAGCACCAGGTCAGTCTGCCGAGCGCCGTCGGCGGTTCGCTGGTCAAGGTCACCGTCGATCAGCGTTATCAGGTGATCACCCTGCGCGCCGTGGGCAACCAGGTGTTCGCCGGTGGCCTCGCCGCACACGTCATCCCGAGCGCCAGCGCGACCAACGTCGCCAGCCTCAAACAACCTTAAGAACGGAGTCTTTGCATGCGCTTCAAACTCATCGCCGTCGCCGCCCTCGCCTTGCTGGCGAGCGGCTGCGCCACCCCGCCACCGCCAGAGCCGGGCAGCGCCGCGAGCAAAGTCGTGGCCATGGGTCCGCAGAAACACATCGTCGTCGGCGCCATGCGCGTCGCCCGCGAAAACGGGTTCATGACGGTCAATGTGCAGTTGAGCAACACCCTCAACAGCAACAAGATTTTCTACTACCGCTTCGCCTGGCTCGGCGCGGAAGGTTTCCCGATTGCCGAAGAAGAAGTGTGGAAAAGCCAAATGATGTACGGCGCCCAGACCAGCTTCATTCAGGGAATTGCCCCGACCCCGAAAGCCATGGACTTCCGTCTGGAAATCAAGACGCCGTAAGCCTGTCACCCAATTCCTGTTTTAGAGAGCACTCCCATGTTTGCACGCTTTTCCTGCATCGCCGTTATCGCCCTGCTGGCCTCCGGTTGCGCCAACACTTCGCCGACCCTGGGCAGCAAGAACATCAGCTACGGCGACACCAAAGCGGTTGAAACCGTAACCAACGAATTCGGTTCGACCGACCTGCAAATGATCGCCGAATCGATGACCCGCTCGCTGGCCCAGTCCGGCATTCTGCAGGGTCGTCCGGTGGTTCAGGTCTACGACGTGAAGAACAAGACCAGCGAGTACATCGACACCCGCGAAATCACCACCAGCATCAAGACTCAGCTGATGAAGACCGGTGTTGCGCGTTTCGCCAGCGACAATAACGCCATGCAAAGCCAGGTTGATCAGCTCAAGCTGCAAAACCAGAGCGGCCTGTACAAGAAGAGCACCGTGGCCAAGACCGGCAACATGGTTGCCGCCAAGTACCGCATCGAAGGCTCGATCAGCTCGATCGTCAAGCGCAGCAGCGACTACAAGGACGTCTTCTACAAATTCAGCCTGCAACTGATCGACGTTGAAAGCGGTCTGGCCGAGTGGATGGACGAAAAAGAGATCCGCAAAACCACGGAGCGTTAATTGATGCGCGCATGGATTGGCATGATGGCCCTGGCTTGCGCGTTCAGCGTGCAAGCGGCCCCGAAAGTCGCGGTGACGGATCTGGCCTATCAGGAACGTGTGGAGCAATACATCCACATCGTTTCGGCCCAGAGCAATCACCGCGAGGGTTACTACAGCTCCAGCGGCTCCTCGAGCTACAATGAGATCGAAGCGAGCACCAGCTACATCGAGCAAGGCGAGTTGCGCAAATTCACCGGCGACATCAAGGGTGAAATCCTGCGCACCGGCATGTTCCAGCTGGTGCAGGGCACGCCGTACACCGCGTCGTCCAAGGGTGACGTCTATGACGTGATCAAACGCATCAAGGCCGGCAACTTCAAAGGCGCCGACTATGTGCTGTTTGGTACGGTGTCGGACATCGACTTCACTCAGGACGTCAACGAGCTGGCGAACACCGACAGCTATTCGGCGGTGCTGGGCCTGACGTTGGTGGCGGACTTCAGCCTGATCAACACCAAGACCTTCGAAATCACCTCGGCCTTCACGGCGATGGGTGAAGCGCAGGACACCAAACTGGTGAACCATCGCGACATCAAGATCTCGCTGAACCGCCCACGGGTGGTGCGTGACGTGTCGAAGGCGCTGGGTGAGGACGTAGCCGGGCAACTGAGCATGCAGCTCGGTGGCGGCGGTTACGAGCAGCCGCGCGAAGCACCGCAGCGCAACAATCTGCCGCGTGATACCGCGCCGGTGATCTTGCGCTGATGACTGGCTCCTGATCATTCCCATGCTCCGCGTGGGAATGCATCCCGGGACGCTCTGCGTCCCAGCCACAAAAAAGGCGACCGGCAAAGGTCGCCTTTTTTGTGCCCGCGATGTTTATGCCGCCGCTTTGCGCAACGTTGCCATAAACGCCGCCGCGCCGATGAACAACCCGGCAAACGTGCGGTTCATGCGCTTTTGCTGCTGCGGTGTGCGCAACAGACGCAGGACCTTCGACGCCAGACCGGTGTAGCCCGCCATTACGATCAGGTCGACGAAGATCATCGTCACACCGATCACCACGTACTGAATCAGCAGCGGCGCGTGCGGATTGATGAACTGCGGCAGCACCGCCAGCATGAAGACCAGAGCCTTGGGGTTGCTGATGTTCACCAGAAAGCCGCGGAACACCAGCGCCAGCGGCTTGCCGATCGGCCGCACCGCCGCGTCATCGCTCATGTCCATGGGCAGCGCGCGCCATTGCTTGATGGCCAGATAAACAAGATAAGCCACACCGAACCACTTGATCGCGTGGAAGGCCGTGGCCGAAGCGGTCAGGATCGCGCCGACACCGGCGCCGACAATCGCGATTTGTACCGCCAGGCCAATCTGCAGGCCGAGGGCGTTCCAGTAACCGCGCCAGAAACCGTATTGCAGACCGCTGGACATCGACGCAATGGCGCCAGCACCCGGGGACAGACTGATCACCCAGCAGGCGGCAAAAAACGCCAGCCATGTTTGAAGCTCCATCGCACACCTCGACTCATGCTCGTGACAAATGCCTAAGCTAATGCGGGTTTGAATGGATGACTACCGATTTTTTGCTGAATGTTGCAGGTGCTCGCGAAGGCGTCAGAACAGACGCCGCAGAATCTACTTCTCGAAACCGCTCGACGGAAACACATCCGTCCCGCGCCAACGCCGCACCGAGCGCTGGAAAAACAAGCTGTTCGGCACCTGCACCATCGCGCTGCCAGTGCCCAATTCCTCAGCCTCGATCAACGTGGTGTAGAGCAGATTGATCGCCACCACCCGGCCTTTGACGCCTGGCTTGTCGGTGGTATCGACCAGCTCGACGATATCCCCCAACCGAAACGGCCCGACCGTGAAGATCAGAATCGCGCAGAGCAGGTTCGACAGCACGCTCCACATCGCGAAGAACGCCACCGCCGCCACCGCGACGAACCCCGACAGCGCCGTCCACAACACCGTGGCCGAAACACCGAGGCGTTCCAATACGAAGATCAGCGCACTGCCCATGATCAGCCAGCGCAACACGCCCCGCAGCGGCATAAGCAATTGCGGCGGAAACGGATAGCGCTCACCCAACCGCGTCAGGCCTTTGGCAACGAAGCGCTGGGTGAGGTAACCGGCCAGCAGGATCAGCAGAATCTGCACCGTGAACCAGACCGGCTCGACCCACACCGCCGGTAGCGGCAGCTTGAACGCTTCCATCAGGACAGCGCCTCCAGCTCCGCCTGCATGCTTTCCAGCACCTCGAGGGCTTCCATCCACGCCTCTTCCAGCTCGCCTTCACGAACCTTCAGCTTGGCCTGCTCGGCGAGCAGATCACGCAATTCGTTCTTGCGCGCCGGCTCGTAGATGTCGCTGTCACCAAGGCTGGCGTCGACCTTGGCGAGCTTCTCGTGAAGCTTGCCCAGTTCGGCTTCGAGCTTGTCGGCTTCACGCTTGTGCGGGGCCAGTTGCTGACGCAACGCAGCCGCCGCCTGACGCTGGGCCTTCTTGTCGGTCTTGTCCGGGTTCACCGGGGTGTTGCTGACCGGGGCATTGCGCTGACGGTATTCCACCAGCCAGCGCGCGTAGTCTTCGAGGTCGCCATCGAACTCTTCGACCTTGCCGTCAGCGACCAGGTAGAAGTTGTCGGTGGTGCTCTTGAGCAAGTGTCGATCGTGAGACACCACCAGCACCGCGCCGCTGAATTCCTGCAGCGCCATGGTCAGCGCCAGGCGCATTTCCAGATCGAGGTGGTTGGTCGGTTCGTCGAGCAGCAACAGGTTTGGGCGCTCCCAGGCGATCAGCGCCAAGGCCAGACGCGCCTTTTCACCACCGGAGAAATTCAGCACCGGCTCATCGATGCGCGCACCACGGAAGTCGAAACCGCCGAGGAAATCGCGCAGGGTCTGCTCACGCTCGGTCGGCGCCAGACGCTGCAAGTGCAGCAATGGGCTGGCCTTGGAATCCAGCGAATCGAGCTGATGCTGAGCGAAGTAGCCGACCACGGTGTTCTCGCCACGGGTCAGGCGCCCGCCGAGCGGTGACAGCTCGCCGGCGAGGTTCTTGATCAGCGTCGACTTACCCGCGCCGTTCGGACCCAGCAGGCCGATCCGCGCACCCGGGGTCAGTTGCAGCTTGACCTTCTCCAGGATGGTTTTGTCGCCGTAGCCCAAACGCGCATCGGACAGGTCGATCAGCGGGCTGGAAATCTTGGTCGACTCGCGGAAGACGAAATCGAACGGCGAATCAACGTGGGCCGCCGACAGCTCTTCCATCCGCTCCAGTGCCTTGATCCGGCTCTGCGCCTGACGGGCCTTGGTCGCTTGCGCCTTGAAGCGGGCGATGTAGCTTTCCATGTGCGCACGTTGCGCCTGCTGCTTCTCGTAGGCCTGTTGCTGCTGGGCCAGACGCTCGGCACGGGCGCGTTCGAATGCGGTGTAGCCGCCGCGATACAAAGTGATCTTGCGCTGATCGACATGCGCGACGTGATCGACCACTTCATCGAGGAAATCGCGGTCGTGAGAAATCAGCAGCAAGGTGCCCGGGTAGCTTTTCAGCCACTCTTCGAGCCAGATGATGGCGTCGAGGTCCAAGTGGTTGGTCGGCTCGTCGAGCAGCAACAAGTCCGATGGGCACATCAATGCCTGCGCCAGATTCAGACGCATCCGCCAGCCACCGGAGAAATCGCCTACCTGACGATCCATCTGCTCGTTGGTGAAACCCAGACCGGCCAGCAGCTTGCGCGCTCGCGCATCGGCGGTGTAGCCGTCGGCGCTGTCGAGTTCGGCGTGCAGACGAGCCTGAGCGGCACCGTCATGCGCCGCTTCGGCGGCGGCGAGGTCACGTTGCACCTCGCGTAGACGCAGGTCGCCATCGAGCACATAGTCGACGGCAAGCCGCTCGAGCGTCTCGATCTCCTGGCGCATGTGAGCGATGCGCCAGTCGGCTGGCAAGTAGCAGTCACCCGAATCCGGGTGCAGCTCACCCCGAATCAAGGCGAACAGGCTGGATTTGCCGGCGCCGTTGGCACCGATGAGGCCGGCTTTGTGGCCGGCGTGCAGGGTCAGCTCGGCGTCTTCTAGCAGACGTTGCGGGCCACGCTGTAAAGTCAGGTTCTGAAGTCGGATCATAATGGCGGCGGAGTCTACCAGCTTCGCTCACAACTGGCGCGAGTAGCACGATGTCCTCTGACCTGTGGAGCTTTTCCCTTGCCACCTACGCCCGAGCGGGTGTGGAAGATGCCTGCCTGCAACTGCAAACGGCGGGCGCCAACGTGTGCCTGCTGCTCTGCGGTTTATGGCTGGAACAACGCGGGGTGACCTGCGATGAACAACGCATTGGCGTGCTTCAGGCATTGACCGAGCCGTGGGATATCGAAGTGGTGCAGCCCCTGCGAACACTGCGCATGCAATGGAAAGCGCGTGCGCTGGATGATGCGGTGTTGAACGGCATGCGCGAGCAGATCAAATCACTCGAGCTGGAAGCTGAGCGAGCGCTGCTGTCACGGCTTGAAGGTGTGGCACAGGAGTGGGCGCGAAACGACGCAGGTTCAATGACCTGGCTTGAAGGTTTGGCCGGCACAGCGGCCAACCCGAACCGCGACGCGCTGCAAGTGCTGCGCGTCGCGGCTACCGGCACTTAGGAAGCGCTGGTTGGGTTGTTGCTGACGCTCGACACAGCGGCTGGCGTTGGCGCAGTCGAAGGGGTCGAGGTAGTAGCGGCAGGTGCCGGTGCAGCTGGCGCAGCCGAAGTTGTCGGTGCGGCAGGTTTTGCGGCGGGTGCGGTGGCCGGTTTGGCAGCGGCTGGTTTGGCAGCGGCTGGCTTTTTAACGGCTGGTTTTGCAGCTGGCTTGGCGGCGGGTTTTGCAGCAACAGGCTTAGCAGCAGTCGCTGGTTTGGCAGCAGCGGCCGGTTTAGCGGCTGGTTTTGCGGCAGGCTTGGCTGCTGGCTTGGCAGCGGCATTCACGGCTGGTTTGGCAGCAGCTTTAGCTGGTGCTTTTGCAGCAGGTTTGGCGGCAGCTGGTTTAGCGGCAGTCTTGGCAGCTGGTTTTGCAGCAGCAGTTTTAGCAACAGGTTTTGCGGCAGCTTTGGCAGCAGGTTTAGCGGCCGGTTTGGCAGCGGCGGTTTTCGCTGGAGCAGCTTTTGCTGCAGCTGGTTTGGCGGCTGGTTTAGCAGCGGCGGCACGGGTAGCCGGCTTGGCAGCGGCAGTACGCGCAGCAGGTTTTGCCGCCGTGGTTTTAGCCGCTGGTTTTGCAGCGCTCGCCGCAGCAGGTTTCTTCGCTGCAGGTTTTGCGGCCGCTTTGGCAGCTGGTTTTGCAGCGGCTTTCACCGGTGTTTTTGCAGCTGGCTTGGCAGCGGTTTTAGCAGCAGCTTTTGCAGCAGGCTTGGCCGCTGCGGTTTTCGCTGGAGCTTTTGCAGCAGCAGGTTTGGCAGCTGCTTTCTTCGCCGGTGCCGCTGCCGGTTTGGCGGCGCGGGTGGACAACACTTTACCCACGGCTTCTTGAACGCGGCCCACGCCCTGGGCCAGCTTCAGGCTTTCCTGAGCATCGCGCTTGAGTTGCAGAATGTAGCTGCGAGTGTCCGACTGACGATCCTTCAAGGCATCGAGCAGGTCTTCCAGTTCTTTCACGGCGCCTTTGGCTTTGGTCTGTGCCTTGGCTTTGCCGGCGGCAGCTGCGTCCTGCAATTTGGTGCGGGACTTGTGCAGTTTTTCTTGCGCCTTGCCGCGTTGCTTTTCCAGTTTGGCGAGCAGTTTTTCAGCATCAGCCAAGGCTTGCGAGCAAGCGTTTTCCAGATGCTCGAGCAAGCTGCCCGAGAGTTGTTGGAGTAAGTGCAACGGAGTATTTACAGGCTTCTTGGTGGCCGACATGGTTTACCTCCTGGCTGACGTGAGTGCGGCTCATACTAGACCTCTGCAGTTACCGCCGCTAGGGCATCTTGACAGTATCGATTGCGTTGCGTTGCACCGAATCGAAAATGTTCTGCGTGAAGGCAAAAGCAGTTCACCGTTGCAGACGTTCGCGCTGGCATAATCCACCGCATCTCAGGACGGAGTGTGCCCATGTCGCGCTACTTTTTTTTATCCCTCTGCATGCTTGTTTCGGCCGCTCACGCTGACGAAAAAACCACCGCGAACGATGCTCACGATCTGGCCTACAGCCTCGGTGCCAGCCTCGGTGAACGGCTGCGTCAGGAAGTCCCGCAACTGCAGATTCAGGCACTGGTCGATGGTTTGCAACAAGCCTATCAAGGCAAGCCGCTGGCGCTGAGCGAAGCACGTATCGAACAGATTCTGGCCGATCATGAAGCGCAAAATGCCGAACACTCTGCACAGCCATCCAGCGATGCGGCGATGGAAAACGAGCAACGTTTTCTCACCGCTGAAAAAGCCAAACCGGGCGTGAAGGAACTGGCCGATGGCATCCTGCTCACCGAGCTGACACCTGGCACGGGGACCAAGGCCGGTCCCGATGGAAAAGTGCAGGTGCTGTATGTCGGGCGACTACCCGACGGCACAGTGTTCGACCAGAACACTCAGCCGCAATGGTTCAATCTCGACAGCGTGATTGCCGGTTGGCGCACCGCGTTACAGAACATGCCAGTGGGTGCGAAATGGCGACTGGTGATTCCCTCCGATCAGGCCTATGGCGCCGACGGTGCCGGCGACTTGATCGCACCGTTCACACCGCTGGTGTTTGAAGTGGAATTACGTGGCGCGACGAGTTGAGCAGGCAATAAAAAACGGTGCGCTTTCGGGCGCACCGTTTTTTTTCGATCAGGGAAAAAGATCAGGCCTGAACCGGATCTTCTTCCTTGTGTGCTGTATGCAGTACTTCAATCAGGCAGTCTTCAAGTTCGAAGCGCTCGTGCAGCAGGCCTCCGAGCTCTTTGAACTTCTCCGCTACGCATTTGCCTTCATCGCACAGGTCGTTGAACGCGAGCAGCTTCTCGGTGATGACATCGATGCGCGGATAGATCGTCTCGGCGAGTTCGAGGCCGCGCTTGTCGTTGAACGCCTTGGCTTCGCCAGTCAGCTGTTCGTAGATTTCGAAGTGCCCGGCCGACACATAATCGACCAGTACACCGCAGAACTCCTGCAAGGGCTTGCGGCTCTCGGACAGCGAATCAGGCTCTGCGCCGAGCTTGTCGTAGGCACCGATCAGATCTTCACGCTCCTGCAACCAGCGGTCGATCAGCAGATGAACTCCACCCCAGCGTTCCTGAGCATTCTGACAACTTTCGAGCATGGCGATCTCTCTTCCCTTGTGGGTCATGCTGCTCTACACCCGCGCCCCTCTTTTGATTTTGGCTAGGGGGTCGGCCGGGCAGAGCGTCATCGAGCAACATAAATCCAATGACACGTGCGGGCCAGATTATGCCCGCACGCCTATGGCTTCAAGGTACGCAGGAGATAAAGTTCATACAAGTGTTTAATCCCGCAGCAGCACCGGGTGCGACGCTTCGCCGCTGAGCGGTCGTTGCAGAGCACTCCAGACCAGCCGCAACAATTGATAAACCGCCAGAATCGATACCGCGACAAAGAACAGCAGGCTCCATTCCGGGATGCTCAGATCGAACAACGTCCAGGAAATTTCCGCACAATCGGCACCGCCGCTAAACATCCGCTGCAACGCACAGATCCAGGGCAGACCAGTGAACAACAGCTCCGGGGCAGGCGCGCAATTGAGCAGTTGCAGCAGCGGATCGCTCTGGATCAGCACCTGCCGCCAGGCAGCCGTGGTACCTCCCAGACTCGCGCCCAGCGTCAACAGCCAGTAGAGCCACAAACCGACACGCTTGGGGCCGTGCACCGCCGCCAGGCCACTGGATACACACAGCAACGTGAGGAACAGGCGCTGCACCAGGCACAGGCTGCACGGCGTCAGACCAACAGCATATTCAAGATAATAGGAAGCTCCCAGAGCAAAGGCCCCCGCAGTGAAAGCCATGAAGAACAAGGAGCGTGAGCAGGCCAACGACATGGCTTTTCCGTAACAGTAGAGACAGACGGTTACGGTAGAGGAAAGCGTGTCAGCCTTTCAAGGCGAGGCCCTGCCGACAGTTCACCAGAGGTGTAGGGAAAACCCGACAGGTTCGAGAGGAATCGGTGTAGTCAGTTGTAGGAATTCGCCTCGGGCGCTCGCTGAAGTTGAAATTTCAACCACAAAAGGTAAGCGAGGGAGCTGCCTCCCCCGCCACTTCAGACGTGCGCCGGAACCGGCAATGGCGCGGCCAGCAGGCGCTCATCCAGCAGCCCCAGACCCTCCTGGAACAACTGATTGCTGCGCTCGGTATCGCCCAGCTGTGCGAGCAGCCGTGCCAGTTCCGCACAGGCTTCAGGATTGCGCTGCACACGCAGGCTGCTTTCCAGATAGTCCCGCGCCTTGCCCCACAGGCTGGTTTGCAGACACAGGCGGCCAAGGGTCAGCAGCAAGCTCGGATCGTTCGGGTGATCCTTCAGCCAGCCTTCGGCAGTTTGCAACTGACGGGCCGGATCGCTACCGCGCACCAGACCGTAGAGACGGGCCAGATGGCTGTCGTACTTGCGCTTGAGGGCCGTGCGCAGCACTTCTTCCGCTTCGACCTGAGCACCCAGCTGACGCAGCTGTTCGGCGTATGCCAGCACCAGCGGCGGCTCCTGACGCTGCGCCGAAGTGAGCTGCTGCCAGGCACGTGTAAGCGACTGCAAGCCAACACTCCCGTCCTCTTCGCGCTGCGCTGCCAGCGACAGGTTTTCCCCCCAGGCGCGGCGCTCAAGCTCTGCCAGTTCGGCGGGCGGCAGGACTTTGTCCTTGCGCAATTCCGGCAACAAACGAATCACCGCCGACCATTCGCCGCGCTGCTGATACAAGCGCTGCAACTGACGCAGCGTCTGCGCATTGTGCGGATGACGATCATGCATCGCTTGCAGAGTCACCAAGGCACCGTCGGTATCGCCACGGTCGGTCTGCAACTGCGCATGACTCAGAGCGATCGCCAGTTCCGCCTGCGGCTGACGCTCCAGTGCACGCTCCAGCAATCGATCGCACTCTTCGTAATTGCCTTGCTCATTGGCTGCGCGGGCAGCACCGAGGTAGTACAGCAATGGCTGACGCTCGGCTTCAGCCGCTCGATAAAGATGACGCTGAGCACTGGCCCAGCGACCTTCGGCCAGATCCAGTTGGCCATGCTCGATGGCCACCTGCACACGCCGGCTGCGGTTGCGTCGCGACCATGGATTGACCACACCGCTCGACGTCATGACCAGCTCGACCAGCGCCTTGATGCCCCAGATCAGCAACCACAGCACAGCGATTACCGCCAGTGTCGCCCACAGGCTCGACTCGTAGCGGAAGCTTTTGTAGGCCACCAGCACGTAACCGGAATGCTCGGCAATCGCCAGACCCAGCGCCGCCGTCGCCGCGATCACCAGAAACACGATCACATACAAGCGCTTCATGGCGTGGCCTCCTGCGCGGTGTTGACGGCAGGTTTGGCGAAAGGTTTCACCGACTCTTCAGCGTTAACGTTGCGCCGCTCAAGGTAGGCTTGCACCGCACTCAGCGTGCCAGCCAGGTCCGGCGTCGTGACCGTAACCGGTTCCTTGCTCAGCTCGGCGACCTGTTCGAGCATCACTTTGCTTTGCGGATTGTCCGGGTTGAAATTGCCCTTGAGCACATCACGCGCCTCAGCCAGCGCCTGGGTATAGACCGGCGCCTGCCCGTTGAGCGCAGCCCACTGCGCCTGCTCCAGTGCTAGGCTGAGGGCCAGACGCACTTGACTCAGGCTCTGCCCGGCCAGCAGCGGCCGCACGTTTTTGTCAGCGTTGAAATCGATGCGGATGTAGCGCGAGACCTGATCCCACCACTGCGCCCAACGACTGGCGCCGTCACCGTCGGCGGTCAGGCCCAGCAGCGACTCGCCGCGATCCTTGTACTCCGGCGCCAGCTCGGTGAGGTCGATGACCTGATCACGCAATGCGCCGAGACGCAGGAACAGACCGGTGCGATCCGGTTGTGCAGTGCTGCGCAGCGCTACGAGGGTTTTCGCCACTTGCTCGCGAGCGGCGAAGGAACCGGGATCGTTTTGCTCACGGAGGATTTCGTCAGCGCCCTGCACCAGCGCCTGAGCGCTGCTGATGTCCTGCAACGCCGACAGCCGCAGGCTGGCCAGGCGCAGCAGGTGCTCGGCCTCGGCCAGACGCCAGTCCTTGCGGCTGGCACCGAGAACCGTCTCCAGGCGTTGATTAAGGCGCTGTTGATCGCCCTGAAGTTGCGTCACCAGACGCTGGCGCTCGGCAAGTTCGTCGGCCCCCGGCAGTTGCGCGAGGCGCTCGGTCAGGCGCTGCTCATTGAGCTTCAGGCTCTGCGCCTGATCGTTCAATGCCTGCACTTCACCGGACTGCTGCTGAGTATTGGTCTGCAGGTGACGGACCTGCCAGACACCCCAGCCACCGATCGCGACGCCGGCGGCGCCGAGCAACAAGGCGACGATGGCCAATCCATTGCCTCGGCGCGGCTCTGTGGCCGGCGGTGGAGTTTCAACCTGGGTTTCAATCACAGGTTGCACATCATCTTTAGGCAAGGCTGTTTCGCTCACGTATCCATCCTTTGCATTAGTAAACGGGTTCGGGATGCTCCCGCAACGCCGTCAGCAAAGCCGCGGCACTCGCGCCGCGGCAATCCACAACTGTTTGAGCCCCGGCGGCACCTGCCAGCTCGACGACCCTAGGGCTTGGAACAAACAACGGCAACTGCGCGATTGTCGGCCAGGCATCACCGGCCATCTGGCGCAGGTGCTCGAAACCCTGTCCACTGCTGACCACCAGCCCGTTCAAGCGTTCCGCTTCGATCCGCCGCGACAGTTCGTTCGGGGGATAGGCCGGCAAGTCACGTCGATACAATTCCAGATACTCGACACTAGCACCAAGCTCACGCAGGCGCTCGGCGAGTAGCTCACGGCCGCCCTCTCCGCGCAGGATCAAGACCTGCGCCCCGGGCTGGCTCACCGCTGCACGCAGACGCGGCAATTGCAGCAAGGCTTCGCTGTCATCGCCGTCCGCCGGGAAGCTGACGTCCAGACCATAATCGCGAAGAATCTGTGCAGTCGCCGCGCCGACGCTGAACCAAGGCATCGTCAACGAGGGCGAGCCATCGAGCAGATCCAGCGCAATGCGTGCCGCCGGTTTGCTGACCACGATTACCGCGTTGCAACTCGGCAACTGCGCAATCGCCTGACGGATTTTGGCAGAGACCGGCAGCGGAACAATGTCCAGAAGCGGCAAACAGCTACTGAAAATCCCCTGCCCGGCCAACGTCTCGGCCAGCGCCACACAGTCTTCCGCAGGGCGCGTCAGCAGCAGGCGCCAGCCAGTCACTCGTTACCTGCCTCGCCGTAAACCGCTTTGAGAATATCGTCGGCGCCCTGGCTGAGCAGGTCTTCGGCGACCTTCACGCCCAACGCTTCGGCATCGGCACGCGGCGCCCGGGCTTCGGCGCTGAGCAGCTTGCCGCCACTCGGCTCACCGACCAGACCACGCAACCACAACTGCTCGCCTTCAAGTACGGCGTAGCAGGCGATCGGCACTTGGCAGCCGCCATTCAGATGTTTGTTGAGGGCACGTTCGGCGGTCACCCGCGACGTGGTATCGGCATGATGCAACGGTGCGAGCAAGGCGTGGATTTCAGTGTCGGCACTGCGGCATTCGATGCCGACTGCGCCTTGGCCACCGGCTGGCAGACTGTCATCGACGCTGATCGCCGAAGTGATGCGATCTTCGAAACCGAGGCGGATCAGACCGGCCGCAGCGAGGATGATCGCGTCGTACTCGCCAGCATCGAGCTTGGCCAGACGTGTATTGACGTTGCCGCGCAGGAAGCGGATTTGCAGGTCCGGACGACGGGTCAGCAACTGTGCCTGACGACGCAGGCTCGACGTGCCGACAATGCTGCCGGCAGGCAACGCCTCCAGGCTGGCATAGGTATTGGAAACGAAGGCATCGCGCGGATCTTCACGCTCGCAAATGCAGAACAGGCCGAGGCCTTCCGGGAAGTCCATCGGCACGTCTTTCATCGAGTGGACGGCAATGTCGGCTTCGTTTTCCAGCAGCGCAGTTTCCAGTTCCTTGACGAACAGGCCCTTGCCACCGATTTTCGACAGTGGCGAATCGAGCAGCTTGTCGCCGCGACTGACCATGGGCACCAGCGTCACCAGCAGGCCCGGGTGGGCCGCTTCCAGACGGGCTTTGACGTATTCGGCCTGCCAGAGGGCCAGCGCACTTTTACGGGTGGCGATGCGGATTTCGCGAGAGGACATGGATCAATCCGTACTGAATAGATACGGCGGATAATAACAGCTCAGCCAAATCCACTTTGACTTGAATCAGAAACGGCGCGGCCTCCCTGGCCGGCAATGCCTGGTAAAGGAAAGAGAGGCCGCCCGAAATGACCGGGCTACAGCCCCTGCATCATCTTGCGCACACCGGCCACATGCCGACGGCTGACAATCAGCGCATCACCATTGAGACCTTTGAGGAACAGCTGAAAATGTCCCAGTGGTGTGCGTTGCAGTCGTTCGATGCGGTCACGGGCGACCAGCGCGTTGCGGTGGATACGCACGAAGCGCTCGCCGAATTCGTCTTCAAGGGCTTTGAGCGGTTCGTCCAGCAGCACCTCGCCGGCTTCGTGACGCAGGGTCACGTATTTGTGGTCAGCGATGAAGTAGACCACCTGATCCAGCGGGATCAGTTCGATGCCTTTGCGGGTGCGGGCGCTGATGTGGCTGCGCGGGCCGGTGCCGCTTTCGGCAGCAGGACGGGTCAGGGCCGAGAGTTGCGCCCGATTGGGACGTTCAGCCCGTTTCAGGGCGTCATGCAGATGTTCGGTTCGCACGGGTTTCACCACATAGCCCACGGCGCTGGCCTGCAGGGCTTCCACGGCAAATTCATCGGGGCTGGTGCAAAACACCACGGCCGGCGGCGTTTCGCGTTCGCACAGACGGGCAGCGACTTGCAGGCCATCGAGGCCCGGCATGCGGATATCGAGCAGTACGATATCCGGCTTGTGGCTGTCGATCAGTACCAACGCCTCTTCGCCATTGGTGGCGCTGGGCTCCAGAACTGTATAACCCTCGAGCTCGCTCACCATTCGGCTGAGGCGCTCGCGAGCCAGTGGTTCGTCATCAACGATCAGGACATTCATATTGCGCTGGATTCCTGCGTGAGTCTCGCACAAGGATAGCGTAGACAGGTGAAGTGACGTCCGTCACCGCGATCCACGCTAAGACTAGCCCGAGCGCCAAAAAGTGCCGTACGTCGGCCAGCAATATTTGCCAGTGTCCGGGTCGTACTGCTCGAAGCCCGCTGTTTCCTGCGTTTCTCACGGGGATTGCCGAAGGACAATTACACCCACCCCCCTCTTCTTATAGTCGGCGGTCAGACCTTTGTGCGATCCGCAGCCGCGCCGACCCTTATGTCCTACTGTAGACGCTCGTCGGGCCGATATTGCTCAATCGAAAAATATCCTTGCGCAAATCCGCCAGGGCCAGCGCCGACTATGACTGAGCCGATGAGAAAAAAACGTATCGACCGGTGTCAGCGACAGTCTGGGCAACCCTGTTATTATCCGCGCCAGCGTTTCACGCCTTTTTTCTTCAAGCCGATACGAGCGAATTCATGAGCACTGACAAGACCAATCAGTCCTGGGGCGGCCGCTTCAGTGAACCCGTCGACGCCTTCGTCGCCCGCTTCACCGCCTCCGTCACTTTCGACCAGCGCCTGTATCGCCACGACATCATGGGCTCGATCGCCCACGCCACCATGCTGGCCAAGGTCGGCGTGCTGACCGATGCCGAGCGCGACAGCATCATCGATGGCCTGAAGACCATTCAGGGCGAAATCGAGGCCGGCCAGTTCGACTGGCGCATCGACCTCGAAGACGTGCACATGAACATCGAAGCACGCCTGACCGATCGCATTGGCGTCACCGGCAAAAAGCTGCACACCGGGCGCAGCCGCAACGACCAGGTCGCCACCGACATCCGCCTGTGGCTGCGTGACGAGATCGACCTGATCCTCGCTGAAATCACCCGCCTGCAAAAAGGCCTGCTGGAACAAGCCGAGCGCGAAGCCGCGAGCATCATGCCGGGCTTCACCCACCTGCAAACCGCGCAGCCAGTGACTTTCGGTCATCACATGCTGGCCTGGTTCGAAATGCTCAGCCGCGACTACGAGCGTCTGGTCGACTGCCGCAAGCGCACCAACCGCATGCCACTGGGCAGCGCCGCGCTGGCCGGCACCACCTACCCGATCGACCGTGAATACACCGCGCAACTGCTGGGTTTCGACGCCGTCGGCGGCAACTCGCTGGATAACGTGTCCGATCGTGACTTCGCCATCGAATTCTGCTCGGCCGCGAGCATCGCGATGATGCACTTGTCGCGCTTCTCCGAAGAGCTGGTGCTGTGGACCAGCGCGCAATTCCAGTTCATCGATCTGCCGGATCGTTTCTGCACCGGCAGCTCGATCATGCCGCAAAAGAAAAACCCTGACGTGCCAGAGCTGGTGCGTGGCAAGACCGGCCGTGTATTCGGCGCACTGATGGGCCTGCTGACCTTGATGAAAGGCCAACCGCTGGCCTACAACAAGGACAACCAGGAAGACAAAGAGCCGCTGTTCGACGCCGCCGACACCCTGCGCGACTCGCTGCGCGCCTTTGCCGACATGATCCCGGCGATCAAACCGAAGCACGCGATCATGCGTGAAGCGGCGCTGCGCGGTTTCTCCACCGCGACCGACCTGGCGGATTATCTGGTGCGCCGTGGTCTGCCGTTCCGTGATTGCCACGAAATCGTTGGCCACGCGGTGAAATACGGTGTGGACACTGGCAAGGATCTGGCCGAGATGAGCCTGGAAGAACTGCGCCAGTTCAGCGATCAGATCGAGCAGGATGTGTTTGCCGTGCTGACCCTGGAAGGCTCGGTGAATGCCCGTGACCATATCGGCGGGACTGCGCCGGCACAGGTCAAGGCAGCTGTGGTGCGCGGTCAGGCCCTGATCGCCAGCCGCTAAAGCAAAAGCTTCGCGAGCAGGCTCGCTCCCACAGTTGGATTTTTGTTGAACACAGAATTTGTGGCCGACAAAAATCCCCTGTGGGAGCGAGCCTGCTCGCGAATGCGATCTTCAGAACAGCAGAAAAATCACTTCTTCGCAGCAATCATCGCTAAAAACGCCGGCATCGCCGCTTCTTTGTCCGCCGCTATCCTCTGCACATGCGGATTCTGCTCAAGCCGCTCCAGCAACGCCTTCGCCTGCGGCATCTCCGCCAGTAAATCGATCCCGAACAGCTTCTGCCCGACCGCACAGGCCAGCGGCACGCTGTAAAGGAAGTACAAATCGGCAATACTCAAACTGTCGCCCGCCACGTACGGGGCGAATTTGCCATGCCGGCCCAGCGCCGCAAAACCCAGCAGCAATTCGGTTTTGGTTTTTTCCTTGATTGCCTCCGGCAGGGTCATGCCGAAGAACGCTTCGCCATAGCAGGCGCGTCCCGGCAGTTCGATGTACAGCTCGATTTCCTTGGCAATCGCCAACACCTGCGCGCGCTCGAACGGATCGCTCGGCAGCAGCGGCGTGCCTTTCTGGGTTTGCTCGAGGTATTCGAGGATGATCGCGGTTTCGTTGATGAAACCGGCGTCTACGCCGAGCACCGGGACCTTGCCGCGCGGGCTGATGGCCAGAGATTCCGGTGTCTGCGCCGGATAGAACGTGACCTCTTCGAACGGCAGGCCTTTTTCCAGCAGCGCCAGTTTGACCATGTTGTAGTAGTTGCTGACTGAGAATCCGTAGAGCTTGAACATCACATAGCCTCCAGGCCGTGCGGGGTGGGCAGGGCCTGTTTATAGATCGTGCAGGCGAATCGCGCCAGCAGCATCACCCCGCTGAATGCGGGTAAACTGGCGCCTTTCCATGAGGAGCCTGCCATGAGCGAGCCGACAGACATCGACAACGACGAAGAAGAGTTCACCGAGGCTACGTTGATCGAAGCCATCGAGAACCAGATCGAAAGCGACAACCCGCCAGCGGCCAAGGCAACCTTCAACAAGCTGACACTGGTCGGAACTGAGCGTGAAGAGATCCTCAACCTGATGGCGCACGTACTGGCCTACGAGATTGACGCGATGCTCGATGAAGACCGCGCATTTGATACCGAATGGTACGAAGCGGCGCTGCGTGCATTGCCAGAGCTGCCACCGGAAAAGCAGTAACCCCGATCCTGTAGGAGTGAGCCTGCTCGCGATAGCGTTCTGTCAGTGAAGAATATGCTGACAGGCACTCCGCTATCGCGAGCAGGCTCACTCCTACAATGTTTGTAACGTATCCATCCAGCCAACTCCCCGGCCCCGACTACACTGGAATTCGCCTCAAGACAAAATCCCTGATCTGAGCACTGGACATGCCGCAAAAGCGGGTTCACCTTAGGGACGCTGTCGTCCAATTCCTAGAAAGTCTGGAGTCCTTATGTCGCTTACCCCTGAGTTGGTTGCCGAACTGGAAGTCCTCGCACTCTTTCCCCTGGACAGTTCCCAGGAAGGTTTGAAAATTCATCAGACCGCTGCCCCGAAACATATTTCTGCCGCCAAACGCCTCTTTGAAAAAGACCTGACGGATCAGCCTGATGGCGGTTATCTGACCAGCCTCGGTCGCGATGCCGCACAAAATGTGCAAACCGTGCTGACCATTCTGAGAGAGCAAGAAACCGCCTGATTCTCCCCGACTTCGCCCACGGGAACTCCTGCCACGGGATTTCCGCGGGCCTGCCCGGTCGTCCGCGATAGAAATCTGACGTCAAAAAACAAATTCAGCTTAAAAGTCCCGCTGCGCAAAGGCTAAACTGCCTCCCATTCCGAGACCCTCTTCGTCCGAGCTTGCGAGCCGGTTTGAGCTGACATGACGCGCACCCACGAAATCCGCCCCGACCTGGACGAAGGCATCGACCGCAAGGTACTCAGCCAGCTGCGTGCGCGCTTTCTCAAACTCAATGAAGGGCGCTTAGGTCGCGCACTGGAAGGCTTGTCGACACGCCAACAAGGCGTACTGACACTGCTTCCGCTGTTTTTCCACGTCAATCACCCGCTGCTGCCGGGTTATGTCTCGAGCAGTACGCCGGCCGGGGTAGCCAATTACGAACCGGACGCCGATACACTCGCTGAAGCCCAACGCCTGACCCGCTCGTTCTCCTACAAACCGCGCCACGGCAGCAATCCACCGCGACCGATTCATGGCCTGTTTCTGATGGGCAGTCTCGGCACGCTGGCCCAGGCCGATCAGAGCGACATGGACGTGTGGGTCTGCCACGCGCCGGATCTGAGCGAAAGTGAGCTCGCCGAACTGAGCAAGAAATGTCAGCTGCTGGAAGCCTGGGCGGCGAGTCAGGGCGCCGAAGCGCATTTTTTCCTGATCGACCCGGAGCGTTTCGTCAAAGGCGAACGCGACACTCAACTCAGCTCGGAAAACTGCGGCAGCACTCAGCACTATCTGCTGCTCGACGAGTTTTATCGCACCGCGATCTGGCTGGCCGGACGTACACCGATCTGGTGGCTGGTGCCGGTTTACGAAGAAACCGCCTACGACCTTTACACCCATACCCTGCTGTCGAAGCGCTTTATCCGCGCTGACGAAACCCTGGATCTCGGCCATCTGGCGACGATTCCACCGGGAGAGTTCATCGGCGCCGGATTGTGGCAACTGTTCAAGGGCATCGAGTCACCGTACAAATCGGTACTCAAACTGCTGCTGACCGAGGTTTACGCCAGCGAACACCCACAGGTGCAGTGCTTGAGCCTGCGTTTCAAGAAAGCCGTGTTCGCCAATCAGCTCGATCTCGATGAGCTGGATCCGTACATGGTCGTGTACCGGCGCATCGAGGAGTACCTCACTGCGCGCAACGAACCGGAACGTCTGGAACTGGTGCGCCGCGCGCTGTACCTGAAGGTCAACCGCAAGCTCACCGGCAACAGCCGCACCCAGAGCTGGCAGCGCTCGCTGCTGGAACGGCTGGCCAGCGAATGGCATTGGGATCAGCGGCAACTGACACTGCTCGACAGCCGCAGCCAGTGGAAAGTCCGCCAGGTCAGCGCCGAACGCCGCGCGCTGGTCAATGAGCTGAACTACAGCTATCGCTTCCTGACCCAGTTCGCCCGCACCGAGCAGACCGTCAGCCTGATCAACAAGCGTGATCTCAATGTGCTCGGCCGCCGGCTCTACGCAGCCTTCGAGCGCAAGGCCGACAAGGTCGAGTTCATCAACCCCGGCATCGCCCCGGATCTGGCCGAAGACACCCTGACGCTGGTGCAGTCGCGCAATAAAAAGGAGCCCGGGCAAACCCAGTGGGGCCTGTATAACGGCAGCCTCACGGCGCTGGAGTGGGAACACTTCGCGCCGATCAAGCGCAGCCGCGAATTGCTTGAATTGCTGACATGGTGCCACCGCAACGGCGTGATCGACAGCAGCACCCGCCTGGCTTTGCATCCAGGCACCAGCGACCTGAGCGAGTTCGAGTTGTTCAACCTGCTCGGCAGCCTGCAACAGTGCATCGCCCTGCCCTTGCCTACAGTCGCCGAGGAGCCGCTGCTACGTGCCGCTGTGCCAAGCGAAGTGCTGATTCTGGTCAACGTCGGTATTGATCCGCTCAAACATCACCGCGACCTGAACATCCTGATGACCACCGAACGCACCGACTCGCTGAGTTACGCCGGCGTGCGCGAGAACCTCGTGCTGACGCTGGATCAGGTCACGCTCAACAGTTGGAACGAAGTGCTGGTCAACCGCTTTGACGGGCCGCATGCCTTGCTCGATTGCCTGCGCGATTACCTTAATAATCTGCCGCGCGGACCATTGCAGCCGACGCTAAAGGTGCGCTGTTTCTGCCACAACCGCGCGCAATTCATCGCCCGCCGCGTCGAGGAAATCATCGACACTGCGCAGAATCTGCTGCTCAGCGATTTGAATCACCGCTACCTGATCCAGGTGCAGCAGCACTATCACGTGCTGGAATTGGTGCCGGGCCAGGTCAACCACGTCGCCCTCGCCACCCTTCCGGCCCTGCTCGACTACCTCGGTGAAGAGCAGCCGCGCTACAGCCCGCTGCATCTGGATCCGATGGCGCTGGAGGATCACGACCTCGCACTGATCCTGCCGATGGGCCAGCCGGAATGTATTCAGGTGTTCTATCGGATCACCGAGCAACAGGCCGAGCTGTACGTGCTGGATGAGTTCAATGCGCTGTGGCAACAACATTTGCCTTACCACGACGAGCAGAGCCTGCTGGTGCCGTTGCAGCGCTTCCTGCAATCGATCCTGTTCCGCCGTGAAGCCGTGCTACCGATGGACGCCGGCCCGGATGTCCGCCTCGAAACTTTGTATTACCAGTTATTGCCATCGGGCCCGCAACGCGCGCGCCGGGTCGAAGCGCGGCCGGCACCGCAGACACCCGTGAACAAGCCGTTCTACGACGTGCAGGCGATCGTCGGCAAAGCCGCACCGGGCGAAGTGCAGGTCACCCTGTATTGCAATCAACGGGAATTCAGCGAGCTGGAACATGGCGACCAGCTATTCAGCGTGGTCGCCCGGGAGATCGTCGAGCAGCGCCGCGACAGCGAACGCTATCGCTGCTACATCACCGACCTCGACCTTTCAGGCCTGCTCGGTGACGGGCAAAGTTCAAGCAATCTGTATCTGCGCTACAAGGCTGACCTGGAGCGCGCCCTGAACGAGGCGCTCGAACAGGTCTGAGGCGGATTACTCGGGAAACGCGCCACCGTTGGCTGGTTGCGATTCGACTTCCAGCAAAGTCAGTTTGAGGGTCTTGCCACCGGGTGCCGGCCAGTCGATGTGCTGACCGACTTTCAGGCCCAGCAACGCGCTGCCGACCGGAGCCAGGATCGAGATCTTGCCTTCATCGGCGTTGGCATCCTTCGGATAGACCAGCGTCAGGTGATAGTCCTTGCCACTGCCTTCTTCGCGGCAATGCACACGGGAATTCATCGTCACGACATCGGCGGGCACTTCATCGTGGCCGACCACGGTATCGGCGCGGTCCAGCTCGGTTTGCAGCGCAATCACGCCCGGCGCAGCCTGGTCTTTATCGTTCAGGCTATCGATCAGGCGCTCCAGACGTTGCACGTCCAGACGGGTAAGGGTGATGGAAGGTGCGGTCATGATCCGGGCAGACTCCTTTCTTCTGCACACAAAAAAAGCAAAACCCCGCCAAAAAAGACGGGGTTTTCACCAAGCCTCGATGGGTTGAGGCGTGTTCGGACACTATCACAGCTCAAAAAATATACAAGTCACCCACCCGGCAGCTCCTACATTGAGGAGTTGCGGCGGTCTGCGGCTTGGGCGCAGATGACCCGACGGCGTTGATCGTCCGCCGAACGCCACTCGCGAATGTCTTCGACATGGCGGAAGCAGCCGAGGCAGACCTTTTGCTCATCCAGCCGGCATACACCGCTGCACGGCGAAGGCACTGCCGGGCTGATGTTGCTGTAAAGCGGCTTCGGCGGACGAACAGGAGCGGTGTCAGTCACGGAATCACAGACCTTCGAAGTCGAATTCAGCGCCAGCCTGTTGCTTGACGATGCGCTCGAGCATTTCGCCCAGTTGCTCTTCGCTCTTGTCGCACATCCAGCGCTCGCTTTCTTCGTCGTAGTCGAAGTGGAAACCACCGGACACCGCCGCCAGCCACAGCTGACGCAGCGGCTCCTGACGGCTGAAGATCAGCTGCGAGCCGTTTTCGAACTTGACGGTCAGCACACCGGCCGAACTTTCCAGATCGATATCCAGGTCGCTCTCGTCAAAGATGTCTTCCAGTTTTTCCTGGGTTTCATCGACCAGATCGTGGAAACGGGCTTCGGACAAACTCATTGCGGCAACCTCAAAAAATGTTCTGATCAGGCTCAAGCGCCGAAAGATACGGACGCTGCCGGCCGATTGCAAAGATTAACGACCAAGCACCCTGCCCCACTCCTGACACCAAACCCTTGTAGGAGTGAGCCTGCTCGCGATAGCGGTGTGTCAGTCAGCATATAGGCATCTGACACTCCGCTATCACGAGCAGGCTCACTCCTACAGGAGATTGCGGCGGTTCGGGCAGCTTTAGGCAAGCCCCGCCGGACGGGAACCCCCTCGCATAGGCAAGCCGCCGGGTGGCCGGTATACTCCGGCGCAATTAACGCATTTTCAAGGATTTCGCCATGAAGCGCCTGATCTCTTCCCTTGCTGCGCTCGTCGCGGTCGCCTGCCTCGTTTCGGCCTGTGGTCAAAAAGGCCCGCTGTACCTGCCGGATGACGATCAGGACCCGGCCGAACAAGCCCAGTCTTCGCAGAAGCAGCCGTCCAAAGCACACAAGCACGACGTTTACCAATAAGGGATCGCCATGGACGCTTTTAACTACCGTGGCGGGGAGTTGTTCGCGGAAGGTGTGGCGCTGTCCGCCATCGCCGACCGCTTCGGCACGCCCACCTATGTCTACTCGCGCGCGCACATCGAAGCCCAGTATCTGGCTTACGCCGATGCACTGGCCGGCATGCCGCATCTGGTCTGCTTTGCGGTCAAAGCCAACTCCAACCTCGGCGTGCTGAATGTCCTGGCACGTCTGGGCGCCGGATTCGACATCGTTTCCCGTGGCGAGCTGGAACGCGTACTGGCCGCTGGCGGCAGCGCTGACAAGATCGTCTTCTCCGGTGTCGGCAAGACCCGTGACGACATGCGTCGCGCGCTGGAAGTCGGCGTGCACTGCTTCAACGTCGAGTCCACCGACGAGCTCGAGCGCCTGCAAGTGGTTGCCGCCGAACTGGGTGTTCGCGCACCGGTGTCGCTGCGTGTGAACCCGGACGTCGATGCTGGCACCCACCCGTACATTTCCACCGGTCTCAAAGAGAACAAGTTCGGCATCGCCATTGCCGACGCCGAAGACGTGTACGTGCGTGCCGCGCATCTGCCAAACCTGGAAGTAGTGGGCGTTGACTGCCACATCGGTTCGCAACTGACCACGCTGCCGCCATTCCTCGACGCACTTGATCGCCTGCTGGATCTGGTCGATCGCCTCGGCGACTGCGGCATTCACCTGCGCCACATCGATCTCGGTGGTGGTTTGGGCGTGCGTTATCGCGATGAAGAGCCGCCATTGGCTGCCGACTACATCAAAGCCGTGCGCGAGCGTCTGAACGGTCGTGATCTGGCGCTGGTGTTCGAGCCAGGCCGTTTCATCGTTGCCAACGCCGGCGTGCTGCTGACTCAGGTCGAGTACCTCAAGCACACCGAGCACAAAGACTTCGCCATCGTCGACGCGGCGATGAACGACCTGATCCGCCCGGCGCTGTATCAGGCGTGGATGGACGTTACGGCGGTCAAACCGCGTGACACCGCTGCGCGCAAATACGACATCGTTGGCCCGATCTGCGAAACCGGTGACTTCCTCGCCAAGGACCGCGAATTGGCCCTGGCCGAAGGCGATCTGCTGGCCGTGCATTCGGCCGGTGCCTACGGCTTTGTGATGAGCTCCAACTACAACACCCGTGGCCGTGCCGCTGAAGTGTTGGTAGACGGTGATCAGGTTTTTGAAGTGCGCCGCCGCGAAACCGTGGCCGAGCTGTTTGCCGGCGAAAGCCTGCTGCCGGAGTAACCCATGCTGCTGCGTTTTACTAAAATGCACGGCTTGGGCAATGACTTCATGGTTCTCGACCTGGTCAGCCAGCACGCGCACATTCAGCCAAAACACGCCAAGCAATGGGGCGATCGGCACACCGGTATCGGTTTCGACCAGTTGCTGATCGTCGAGGCGCCGAGCAACCCGGACGTGGATTTCCGTTACCGGATCTTCAATTCCGATGGCTCGGAAGTCGAGCAATGCGGCAACGGCGCGCGCTGCTTTGCGCGCTTCGTGCTCGACAAGCGTCTGACCGCCAAGCGGCAGATCCGCGTCGAGACCAAGGGCGGCATCATCGAACTGGACGTGCGTAACGACGGCCAGATCGGTGTGAACATGGGCGCTCCGCGTCTGGTGCCGGCGGACATTCCGTTCGAAGCGCCGGCGCAGGCCATCAGCTATCAGCTGGAAGTCGACGGCACCACCGTCGAACTGGCCGCCGTGTCGATGGGCAACCCGCACGCGGTATTACGCGTGCAAGACATCAACAGCGCACCGGTGCATGAACTGGGGCCGAAAATCGAACATCACCCGCGCTTCCCCGCGCGAGTGAACGTCGGTTTTCTCCAGGTCATCGACCGTAACCGCGCGCAATTGCGCGTGTGGGAACGCGGTGCCGGGGAAACCCAGGCCTGCGGTACCGGCGCGTGTGCAGCGGCTGTCGCTGCGATCAGCCAGGGGTGGATGGATTCGCCGCTATTGATCGACCTGCCCGGCGGGCGTCTGTCCATTGAATGGGCAGGCCCTGGCCAACCGGTACTGATGACCGGTCCGGCAGTGCGTGTATACGAAGGACAAGTACGTCTTTGAGTGAGCAGAAATCATGACCGATAAGCCTCAGGTACCCGCCCGACAGTCCGACGAATCAGCGTCCGAGAGCCTGGAGGCGGCAGCGGTTGCCGCATACCTCGAGGCGCATCCGGATTTCTTCGTCGAACACGAAGAACTGCTGCCCGCGATGCGCATTCCTCACCAGCGTGGTGATACCGTTTCGCTGGTCGAGCGGCAGATGACCATTCTGCGCGACCGCAACATCGAGATGCGCCACCGCCTCTCGCAGTTGATGGACGTCGCCCGCGACAACGATCGCCTGTTCGACAAGACTCGTCGCCTGATCCTCGCCCTGATGGACGCCTCCAGTCTTGAAGACGTGGTGATCAGCGTCGAAGACAGTCTGCGCCAGGACTTTCAGGTGCCTTTTGTCAGTCTGATCCTGCTCGGTGACAACCCGGCGCCGGTCGGCCGTTGGGTCAGCCACGCTGACGCCCAAGTCGCCATCGGCGGCCTGCTCACCGAAGGCAAAAGCGTCAGCGGTAGCCTGCGCGAGCATGAACTGGACTTCCTCTTCGGCGAAGAACAGCGCAAGCAGATCGGCTCCACCGCTGTGGTCGCGGTCAGCCATCAAGGCATCCATGGGATTCTGGCGATCGCCAGCCGTGATCCGCAGCACTACAAGAGTTCGGTCGGTACGCTGTTCCTCAGCTACATCGCCGAAGTCATGGGCCGCGTGCTGCCACGGGTCAACAGCTCCCTGCGCTCGGTACGCTGAGCATGGAACGGCAACTGGACGCTTACTGCGAACACCTGCGCAGTGAGCGACAGGTGTCGCCGCACACGCTGTCGGCCTACCGCCGCGACCTCGACAAAGTCCTTGGCTGGTGCGTCAAACAGAACATCGGCAGCTGGGCGGCACTGGATATTCAGCGCCTGCGCAGCCTGATCGCCCGCCTGCATGCGCAGGGCCAATCCTCGCGCAGCCTCGCTCGATTGCTCTCGGCAGTACGCGGGCTCTATCACTATCTGAATCGCGAAGGTCTTTGCAACCATGATCCGGCCACGGGTCTGGCACCGCCGAAAGGCGAGCGCCGACTGCCGAAAACCCTCGATACCGACCGTGCACTGCAACTGCTTGAAGGTGCGGTCGAGGACGATTTTCTCGCACGTCGGGATCAGGCGATTCTTGAATTGTTCTACTCCTCCGGCCTGCGCTTGTCAGAGCTGACCGGGCTTAATCTTGATCAGCTGGATCTGGCCGATGGCATGGTTCAGGTGCTCGGCAAGGGCAGCAAAACCCGTCTGTTGCCGGTGGGCAAAAAGGCCCGTGAAGCGATCGAACAATGGCTGCCGTTGCGGGCCATGACCAACCCGGCGGACGATGCCGTGTTCGTCAGCCAGCAAGGCCGGCGCCTCGGCCCGCGCGCAATTCAGGTGCGGGTCAAACTGGCCGGCGAACGCGAGCTGGGGCAAAACCTGCACCCGCACATGCTGCGCCACTCATTCGCCAGCCACCTGCTCGAATCCTCGCAGGACCTGCGCGCGGTGCAGGAACTGCTCGGCCACTCAGATATCAAGACCACGCAGATCTACACCCACCTGGACTTCCAGCACCTGGCGGCGGTCTACGACAGCGCCCACCCACGGGCCAAACGCATGAAAGGCGATGATTCATGAGCATCCAGTTGATCACCTTCGACCTCGACGACACCCTGTGGGACACCGCCCCGGTGATTGTCAGTGCCGAAGCGGTATTGCGCGAATGGCTGAGCGAACATGCGCCGAATCTGGGCGCCGTGCCGGTCGAACATTTGTGGGCGATTCGTGAGCGGGTGTTGACCAATGAGCCGGGGTTGAAACATCGCATCAGTGCGCTTCGGCGGCGGGTGTTGTTTCATGCGATGGAAGACGCCGGGTACGCCCATGGCGAGGCATCCGATCTGGCAGACAAGGGCTTTGAAGTGTTTCTGCATGCTCGGCATCAGATCGAAGTGTTCCCTGAAGTCGAGCCAGTGCTGGAGGTTCTCGCCAATCACTATGCGCTTGGCGTGGTCACCAATGGCAATGCCGATGTGCGGCGGTTGGGGTTGGCGGATTACTTCAAGTTTGCGTTGTGCGCGGAAGATATCGGCATCGCCAAACCGGATGCGCGGTTGTTCCACGAAGCGTTGCAGCGCGGTGGCGCCACGGCCGAAACCGCCGTGCACATAGGTGATCATCCGGGCGATGACATTGCCGGGGCACAGCAGGCCGGATTGCGGGCGATCTGGTTTAACCCGGCGGGTAAGGTCTGGGAGGCGGATCGCCTACCGGATGCCGAAATCCGTAGCTTGAGCGACCTGCCAGCAGTACTCGCACGCTGGAATGCCCCCTCGAACTGATCTACTACCCCCCTGTGGGAGCGAGCCTGCTCGCGAAGGCATTCTGTCATTCAATACTGATGTTGACTGACCCACCGCTTTCGCGAGCAGGCTCGCTCCCACAGGGGAATTGCGTTCACTTCGATTGCTTTATTTCACCCATGAAAAAGCCCGCAGCGACGGCGGGCTTTTTCAGCAAGCCAGCGGCACGCCTCAGATAGGGCGGCTACCGTACTTGTTGTCTGGCTTCTTCGGTGGATCGGCGACCACGTTGGCCTCCACTTCCTGAACCTTTCCGCCGCGCGACAGAAACTCTTCCATGGCCTTGGCCAGGGCGTCGCGTTCCTTGTTCTTGGCTTCAATGCTCGGCAACTCGTCTACCGACACCGCAGCCTTGGCTTTGCCTTTGGCAGCCGGGGCCGGCGTATCGTCGCCACCATCGTCGTCAGCAACGTCTTCCGCTGCTGCTTCCAGACCTTCCTCGGCCTCGTCTTCGTCGCCTACTTCGAGGTCGTCGTTTTCCAGATCATCGTCGCTCATGTTCTACCTCATGACTTGCGAAAAGCAGATTAGTTATAGACCAGCTTTGGCAACTGTCGAAAGTCGCCGTTAAAAAATCAGTAACCATTGGTGACCAACGGTTTATGCCCCTTCACCGTGCAAGGTGGCGAGGACTTTTCGGGCACCGCCATGATCACGGTGCTCGCCCAGATAAACGCCTTGCCAGGCCCCCAGTGCCAGGCGACCTGCCGAAACCGGCAGACTGATCTGGCAGCCAAGCACGCTGGCCTTGAAGTGCGCCGGGAGGTCGTCCAGGCCTTCGTCGTTATGCTCATAGCCGTCTGTTCCTTGTGGGATCAGACGATTGAAAAATCGTTCGAAGTCGCGACGTACCGCCGGATCGGCGTTCTCGTTGATGGTCAACGACGCCGAGGTATGCTGCAGCCACAAATGCAACAGACCGACCCGGCACTCCCTGAGTTCAGGCAGCCCCGCGAGTAACTCGTCCGTTACCAGATGAAAGCCCCGGGGCCGTGCCCGCAGGGTTATCAGAGTCTGTTGCCACATACAGTTCTCCGCACGTTCGGGGCGCATTCTAGCGCGCTCTGGGAAAAAACAAAGGCCCTAATATTCCTGCAATCATGTAAGCCATTGGCCGCAGAAAAACGCCCGTCGTAAACACGACCAAAGCAGTACGAAAAATCCTTTCAGCTGCTCTCTGAATGACAAATTCCGGACAAAAAAATGCCCGGCGAACCGGGCAAATTTTTTAATGCGCGTACTTACAGGTTGTAGCCGCGTTCGTTGTGTTGTGCCAGATCGAGGCCGACCGACTCTTCTTCTTCGGTCACACGCAGACCCATCACAGCGTCGAGTACCTTGAGGATGATGAAGGTGACGATCGCGGTGTAGATCACCGTGAAGCCCACGCCTTTGACCTGAATCCACACTTGCGCACCGATATCGGTCACGGTGCCGAAGCCACCCAGCGCCGGCGCAGCGAAGACGCCGGTGAGGATCGCGCCGAGGATACCGCCGATACCGTGCACGCCGAACGCGTCCAGGGAATCGTCATAACCGAGTTTGCGTTTCAGGGTGGTGGCGCAGAAGAAGCACACCACGCCCGCCGCCAGACCAATCACCAGTGCGCCCATCGGGCCCACGGTGCCGGCTGCCGGAGTGATCGCTACCAGACCGGCAACCACACCCGAAGCGATGCCCAGCGCGCTTGGCTTGCCGTGGGTGACCCACTCGGCAAACATCCAGCCCAGTGCGGCGGCAGCGGTAGCGATCTGAGTGACCAGCATCGCCATGCCGGCGGTGCCGTTGGCCGCTGCAGCGGAGCCGGCGTTGAAGCCGAACCAGCCGACCCACAGCATCGCCGCACCCATCAGGGTATAACCGAGGTTGTGCGGGGCCATCGGGGTGGTCGGGAAGCCTTTGCGCTTGCCCAATACCAGGCAGGCAATCAGACCGGCGACACCGGCGTTGATGTGCACCACGGTGCCGCCCGCGAAGTCGAGTACGCCCCAGTCCCACATCAGGCCGCCGTTGCCGGACCAGACCATGTGCGCGATCGGTGCGTAAACCAGGGTGAACCAGATGCCCATGAAGATCAGCATCGCGGAGAACTTCATCCGCTCGGCGAACGCACCGACGATCAGCGCCGGAGTGATGATCGCGAAGGTCATCTGGAAGGTGATGAACACCGCCTCAGGGAACAGAGCCGCTGGGCCGGTCAGGCTCGAAGGCGTGACACCGGCGAGGAACGCCTTGCCCATGCCGCCGAAGAACGAGTTGAAGTTGACGACGCCCTGCTCCATGCCGGTGGTGTCGAACGCAATGCTGTAGCCATAAATGACCCACAGGATGCTGATCAGACCGGTAATGGCGAAGCACTGCATCATCACGGAAAGAATGTTTTTCGAGCGAACCATGCCGCCGTAGAACAGCGCCAGGCCCGGGATGGTCATGAACAGCACGAGAGCTGTCGAGGTCAGCATCCAGGCAGTGTCGCCGGAATTGAGGACTGGGGCCGCCACTTCGTCTGCCGCCATTGCAAGGCTTGGCATTACGATGGACAACAGGGCTCCTAGCCCTGCGAATTTACGCAGAGTCATATTGTTTTCTCCTGGGGCGTTGGGGTTTGTGGCGGCGTTTAAATCGCGTCGGTATCGGTTTCGCCGGTACGGATGCGGATCGCCTGTTCCAGATTGACCACGAAGATCTTGCCGTCACCGATCTTGCCGGTGTTGGCCGCCTTGGTTATCGCCTCGATAACCCGATCCAGATCCTTGTCGTCGATGGCCACGTCGATTTTCACCTTGGGCAGAAAATCGACCACATATTCCGCGCCGCGATACAGCTCGGTGTGACCCTTCTGCCGGCCGAAGCCTTTGACTTCAGTAACGGTAATGCCCTGCACGCCGATTTCGGACAGCGACTCGCGCACGTCGTCCAACTTGAACGGCTTGATGATGGCAGTGACTAGCTTCATGAAAACTCTCTCCCGAATTGGTGGACTTGCCCCAGGAAAACAAACCCGACTCAAGTCTAAGCGCAGTGCCTGGCTTTGTAACGCATCGTCGGCCTTACCTGCCCGACTGACGCCAGCTAACCGCTGCTGACGAAACTCCCCGCTCCGTCTGCCGCACTGCATTCGTCACAGCGACTGCATCAGTGCATGGGTCGAAGGTGACTAAGCAGAAACCTTGCCATCTCGCCAAAATCCCCTGATTTCAATCCCTTGGCCGCTGCTGCAAGCCATTGCACCCAAAACGCCATCCGGATACGCACAACAAAGGTGCGTCGCCGTCCATCCGCCTGCGCGAAAAGCGTGCATCCCTGACCACAAGATTGACTATAGACACTGCGTGATACACTGCCGGCCATTGTTTCCAGGACATCCACCATGCTCGCGCCCAAAGACTTCCTCGACGCCCTGAGCGGCACCGCCTCCCGCCTGTTCAGCGGCGACACCCCGCTGCCGAAAGCCGAAATCGAAAGCCAGTTCAAGATGCTGCTGCAGAGTGCCTTCAGCAAACTCGACCTGGTCAGCCGTGAAGAGTTTGATAGCCAGATGGTTGTGTTGGCGCGTACTCGTGCTCGACTTGAGAGTCTCGAAGCCAAAGTCGCCGAGATGGAAGCCAAGCTGACACCGCCCGCTGAATAATCCGCGCCCCCTGTAGGAGCTGCCGAAGGCTGCGATCTTTTGATCTCCAGCCCTTCAACCATCCCGGCAACGTCCTACAACCTGCACCACCGCCGTCCGATTGCGCCGAAAAGCCCAGGTTTCTAAGCTCACCCGATGCTGAATGTTCAGCACCGGGTTTGGCGACCTGGATAGAGTTCGACGCATTGCGACCATGTTCGACCCTGGGACTTTTCCCATCTCGAATTATGGCGGCTGTGCGTGGGAGACCTTAGGGTCTGCCGGTTCCGGATTCACCGGTTCGCCAACCTGCGCATAGCTGCCACCCCTATCGTTTGGCGACGATCAGAGGCAGTTTTCTTCATTCGAATTCGAGAACTGCACCATGGAAGAAACCTATTTAAAGCCCTACATCTTCACCCGCCACAAACTCCCCCTCCACGCCCTCCTCATCCAGAACCAACCCTGGTTCTGCGCCCGAGACCTGAGTCGCCTGCTGCACATCTACCTCAACGAACGCATGCTGCGAAAACTCGACCCCGACCAATACCAAACCCGCAAAACCCTGATCCACAAGCAGATCGAAAACACCCTGCTGATCAGCGAATCCGGCATCTACGCCCTCCTCGTCTACCACTACTGCCCCGAATACCGGGCACTGCGCGAATGGATCACCCACCAGGTCATCCCTACCCTGCGCGACGCCCAACATCCCAGCACAAGCGAACGCCCACACCTGAGCCTGCTCAGTTGGCCGGATATGTCGTTGAGTTTGTTGCACTGGAATAACCAGCCGTGGATACGGTTGCAGGATGTGCCGCTGATGGTGGTGGAACGGGAACAGACCAAGCGCCCAATAACGGGGCCATGGTGGAAAAGGGCTTCGCGGATGCTGCAATCGCTATAAACCCGCATGCCGGAGCTGGGCCCTGCGCAAATCGTAAGTCGACTGAAGATTCATCCAGAACTCAGGCGTAGTGTTGAGATGAGTGGCAAGGCTGATTGCCAGATCGGCGCAGATCCTGAGGTGGCATTTCACAAGCTTTTCGATCTCATTTTCGGGCCAGTTCGTGGGCATGGCCAGATCCATGACAGTCATGCCCAACGGCTCCATGAATTACTTACTCAGAACCTCGCCCGGATGAATCGGGCGCATACCATTGCGGTCCATTTTTCGCCTCCAGAGGCTGCGTTGAGTGGCCAAACTGGAGCATCCGACTCCCGGATACAAGACCTTCACCCCCCTTTCGCCGGCGTCCTACACCTATTAGGGCATGGCCCTACAAACATCAGCGTCTGCGCCTGATTACGCGACTTTTCCTCCTTGTACTACGGTGGCCAACAAAGCATCTGTCACCCAAAAAACGAGGCCTCAATGAAAGACAAAAAGAGAAGGGCAAAGCTAGAAGAGATTGTTGGATATCACGCTGAAGCACTTCGGTTAGCCGGAGGTATTTCAGCCAATCAGCGTCATTTTATTGAGGTAGCGGCCAAGTACGGTAAAGAACTCGAACCGGATGGTTGGCTGGCCGGGGGAGGAAGCCAAGTAAGAAATCTCGAAGAAGAAAACTAATGTGGCGCCTCTACTGAACGTGGAAGGGCACCTTGGCAACATCCAGTGAAGGTTTGCCCTCGGATCCGTGTCGCCTGGATTCGCTCTCCCAACTACCCTTCAAAAACCCGCAGGAAGCGGCTCCCCGATTCAGCTCAAGGAACGACCATGTCCCTCTCCATCGTCCACAGCCGCGCCCAGATAGGCGTGGAAGCCCCCGCTGTCACCGTCGAAGTCCATCTGGCCAACGGCCTGCCGTCGCTGACCATGGTCGGCCTGCCCGAGGCGGCGGTGAAGGAGAGCAAGGATCGGGTGCGCAGCGCCATCATCAATTCCGGGCTGCAGTTTCCGGCGCGGCGGATCACCTTGAATCTGGCGCCGGCGGATCTGCCCAAGGATGGCGGGCGGTTTGATCTGGCGATTGCCTTGGGGATTCTGTCGGCGAGTGTGCAGGTGCCGTGTCTGACGCTGGACGATGTGGAATGTCTGGGTGAGTTGGCGTTGTCCGGCGCAGTAAGGGCGGTGCGCGGGGTGTTGCCGGCAGCGTTGGCCGCGCGCAAGGCGGGTCGTGCGCTGGTGGTGCCGCGGGCGAATGCCGAGGAGGCGTGCCTGGCTTCGGGGTTGAAGGTGTTTGCGGTGGATCATTTGCTGGAGGCGGTGGCGCATTTCAATGGGCATACACCGGTGGAGCCCTACGTATCGGACGGTTTGATCCATGCCGCCAGACCCTATCCCGACCTCAATGAAGTACAAGGGCAGATGGCCGCCAAACGAGCGTTGCTGATTGCCGCAGCGGGTGCGCATAACCTGCTGTTCAGCGGGCCGCCGGGGACAGGCAAGACGCTGCTGGCCAGTCGACTGCCGGGGCTACTGCCACCTTTGTCCGAATGCGAAGCGCTGGAGGTGGCGGCGATTCAATCCGTCGCCAGTGGCGTGCCACTGACCCATTGGCCCCAGCGCCCCTTTCGCCAGCCGCATCACTCGGCGTCAGGCCCTGCACTGGTCGGCGGCAGTTCGAAACCACAACCCGGCGAGATCACCCTCGCCCACCACGGCGTGCTTTTTCTAGACGAGTTGCCGGAGTTTGATCGCAAGGTGCTGGAGGTGCTGCGCGAGCCGCTGGAGTCCGGGCATATCGTGATTGCCCGGGCGAAGGATCGCGTGCGTTTCCCGGCGCGGTTTCAGTTGGTGGCGGCGATGAACCCGTGTCCCTGTGGATATCTTGGTGAGCCGAGTGGCAAATGCTCGTGCACGCCTGACATGGTGCAGCGCTATCGCAACAAGCTCTCGGGGCCGTTACTGGACCGGATCGATTTGCACCTTACGGTGGCGCGGGAAGCGACGGCGTTGAACCCGCAAGTGAAACCGGGAGAGGACAGCGCCAGCGCCGCGGCGTTGGTGGCCGAGGCGCGTGAGCGGCAGCTGAAGCGTCAAGGCTGCGCCAATGCATTTCTCGATCTGCCGGGTTTGAAGCGGCACTGCAAGTTATCCACAACCGATGAGAAATGGCTGGAGTCAGCCTGTGAACGGCTGACGTTGTCGCTGCGCTCGGCGCATCGGTTATTGAAGGTGGCAAGGACGTTGGCGGATCTTGAACAGTGCAAAGACATCAGCCGTGAGCATTTGGCTGAGGCGTTGCAGTATCGGCCCTCGAGCAACAGTTGAAAATCATTCCCACAAAAATCAGTAGGAGACGTTTTGAATGAGTGACGAAAGCTTCCTTGTCCGCCTAGAAGAATCTGGAGCCATTGGAGTAGCCCCTTGTCTCAGCCTGTAGTAGCCTTGAAATATCGATTTATAGTCAAACACTTTTTTGAATTTATAGCAGGTAAATTATGGTAAACATAATTTGGGGTTCTACAAAAAAACCGGTTTCAAGCCAACAGCTTGCAGAATTCTTTCAGAGTAACCCTCAGTATGACGGCCATCTGTTCATTGGATACCCAATTATAGGCACACCCGAAGGCCCTTATCCTGTAGATGCAATTTGGTTAAGCAAAGAACATGGATTGCTTTTATTCAATCTTATTGAAGGAAGAAATTCAGCCGGTTACGAACAGGCACAAGATGATAGTTTTAATACCCTTGAAGCCAAACTGAGAAATCATAAAGGATTAATGCGTGGCCGAAAACTCCAGATACCTCCAAATGTAATAACCTTTGCGCCAGCGATCCCAATTCGCCCTGCCACATTAGAAGAAGAATACCCAATTTGTAACGCAACAAGCCTGCATGCTTTCATTGATGAACTCCCAGACTTTGACAACCCAGAGATTTTTGAATCGGTTCTCGCTGTCATTCAATCCATCTCAACAATTCGAAAAGGTAAGCGTAAACGCGATACTTCCTCAACAACATCCAGAGGGGCTATTCTAAAAAACCTTGAAGACTCGGTTGCGAATCTCGACAACCTTCAAGGCAGCGCGGTTATCGAAACAGTACAAGGAGTACAACGAATTCGCGGCTTGGCTGGGTCAGGGAAAACCATAGTTTTAGCCCTGAAAGCAGCTTACCTTCATGCCCAACATCCAGAGTGGAAAATCGCTGTAACTTTTAACACCAGATCACTGAAAGGCCAATTCAAAAGACTAATTAATACCTTTGTAATCGAACACACAAACGAAGAGCCAGACTGGGACAATCTTCAAATCATAAATGCTTGGGGGGGGCCTGGTGGAGCTCAAAGAAACGGTATGTATTATAGTTTTTGCCAAACACACGGCATTGAATTCTTAGACTACCAGACTGCAAAAAATAAATACGGTAGAAACAGAGACTTTGAAGGGGCATGCGAGAAAGCCCTAAAAGACGTATCTGATATCAAACCGCTTTACGATGTAATTTTGATTGACGAAGCCCAAGATTTTTCTCCTGCTTTTCTAAGACTATGCTATGAATACTTAACCCCTGACAAGCGCTTAGTGTACGCATACGATGAACTCCAAAGCCTTAGTGAAAAATCGCTTCCTGCGCCGGAAGAAATTTTTGGAAAGAATCCTGATGGCTCGTCTAGAGTCAGATTTGAAGACCCAGTCCCTGGTAAGCCTAAGCAAGATATAATTCTAGAGAAATGTTATCGAAACTCACGCCCTGTCCTGACCACTGCGCACGCACTTGGCTTCGGTATATATAGAAAGGCAGATAGTAAGACTGGAACTGGACTGATACAAATGTTCGATCAAAGCCAATTATGGAAAGATGTTGGCTATGAAGTAAAGGACGGTGCATTAGAAGATGGCGCTCATGTCAGACTTGCTCGAACCGAATTCAGCAGCCCTGCCTTCCTTGAGGATCACTCTGATATCGATGACATAGTTCAGTTCGTAAAGTTTAACTCAGCGGAAGAGCAAGCCATTTGGCTCGCAGACTCTATTCAGTCGAACCTTACAAAAGACGAACTTAACTTCGACGATGTAATTGTAATAAACCCCGACCCGATCAAGACCAGAGACGCTGTTGGACCCGCGAGAAAGTTATTATTTGAAAGAGGTATTAACTCCCACCTCGCAGGCGTCGATACGTCTCAAGATGTATTTTTCGAAAGCGATGAAGATTCAGTTGTTTTCACCGGAATATACCGGGCAAAAGGTAATGAGGCTGGAATGGTCTACATTATAAATGCGCAAGATTGCTATTATTCATTTGGCAGCCTCGCCAGAATGAGAAACATGCTATTCACGGCAATGACGAGAAGTAAAGCCTGGGTTAGGGTTTTGGGCATCGGACCGCAAATGCAAAACCTTATCGAAGAGTTTGAGCAGGTAAAAAACAATAAATTTGAGTTGGCATTTAAGTACCCTACTGATGCAGAAAGGGCCAACTTAAATATCGTCAACAGAGACATGTCGTCTGAAATAAAAGGGAAAATCAAACAAGTCCAAGGCAACGTAGCGACACTGCTGAGCGAAATTGAGCAGGGAAAGGTATTTCTTGATGACCTTCCAGAGGATCAACTTGAGCGTCTACGCGCATTGTTAAACAAAGGAAGCTAACAATGCCAACACCAGAAAAAATAAGAAATCAGGTAGAGCGCTTAACGGCTGATTTCATAGGCTTGGGCCTGTGCAATAGTCAGAACTTCCCGTCCCTTGTTACTAATGGAGGTTTGCAAGAAATAAGCTACAGCGGCAGTGGTGACTTGAGCATCGTACTAAAGAACCAACCCTACCAAGAAATTTATGATGAGTTGCTTCGAACCAATGCTTATAACCTTAGGATGCTCGACGGAGCCTTAGTGCAACTCATGTACAAATTTGAGAACGGAACGCTTACGCGTCATAGGCTCGCATTCTTCCCGTCCCCGGACTTAACCGAATATCAAAACAATCCTGAAATTTATGACGATGATGAAATCTACGCAGATATAGTGATGAGGAATATCGTAGTTTTCCCGATAAGGTTCGACTTCGACTCAACTGAGGGAACTTATAGAGAGATTGAACACCCGAAATCTCACTTAACCTTAGGGCAGTACAAGAATTGCCGAATCCCTGTGAATGCCCCCGTTACGCCATACGCGTTTCTAGCATTCTTACTACGGAACTTCTATCACACTGCATTCAAAAAACATACAGATGCAATTACTCAGTTTAACGAGTATTTTGAGAGCTCAATTTTTGAATCTGAAAGAGCGATCGGCCATATCACGCTATAACCGTTACAGGCCAAATTTAACTCTGTTAATTTTGGCCTGTAACTCTAATAGACAGCTCAACGAAAGCGATCAACCTCGGAACGCAAATCCGCCGCCAGCTTCTCCAGCTCTTTAGCCGTAACAGCCAGGTTCGACACAACCTCACGCTGCTCACTGTTGGCCAACGCAATGCTCTGCAAATTGCTGCTCAACAACGTCGCGGTGCTGCTCTGCTCCTGAGTCGCCGTGGTGATCGCGGCAAACTGCTGCCCCGCCGAACGGCTCTGCTCGTCAATACGCGCCAGCGCCGAAGCGACGTTGGCGTTGCGCGACAAGCCTTCCTGCATCAGCACATTGCCCTGCTCCATGGTGCTGATCGCGTTGCCGGTTTCCTGCTGGATGCTGTGGATCATGCTGGAAATTTCATCGGTGGCCTGGCGGGTACGCGAGGCCAGGCTGCGCACTTCATCGGCTACCACGGCAAAGCCGCGACCTTGTTCGCCGGCGCGGGCCGCTTCGATCGCTGCGTTCAGCGCCAGCAAGTTGGTCTGCTCGGCGATCGAGGTGATCACACCGACGATGCCGCCAATTTCCTGCGAACGCTGACCGAGGGTGTTGATCACGGTGGCGGTGCTGTTCAGGGCGCCAGCGATTTGCTCCAGCGAGGACGACGCTTCTTCCATCGAGCTGCGGCCAATCTGGGTTTGCTGGGCGTTTTCCTGCGCCAGACGCTGGGTCGCGCCCATGTTGTCGGCAATGTTCAGCGAGGTTGCGCTGAACTCTTCCACTGCGCCGGCCATACTGGTGATTTCGCCGGACTGTTGCTCCATGCCTTCATAGGCACCGCCGGACAAACCGGACAGGGCCTGGGCACGGCTGTTGACCTCTTCCGAAGAGCGACGGATGTGCTCGACCATGGTCGACAGCGCCTGGCTCATCTGGTTGAACGCGCGGGACAACTGACCGATTTCGTCGTTGCTCGACACGTTCAGGCGCACGCTCAGATCGCCGGCGCCCAAGGCTTCCGCCTGACGGACGAGATCGCTCAGTGGCGCCAGTTTGCTACGCAGCAACCAGACCACGGAACCGACCGCCAGCAGCATCGCCAACAGACTGCCGATCGCCAGTTGCGTACCGACGCTCCACGTCACTGCGCGGATTTCGGCTTTCGGCATGCTTGCTACCACCGACCACGGGCCACCATCAAACGGCACCGCGACGCTGTAGAAATCTTCGGACTTGTCGCCCCAGAACTGACCTTTGCCCGGCGATTTCGCCAGATCCTTGATCACTGGAATCGCTTGATCCAACGCCTGCACACCTGCCGGTGCAACCAGCCATTTGCTCTGCTCATCGAGCAGCGCCAGCGAGCCGGTCTGGCCAATGCGGAAGCGCTTGAGGTTGTCGAACTGGGCGTTTTGAGCATCGGTGTAATCGAAGCCGACGAACAGCACCGCAATCACCTTGCCGCTGCCATCGCGCACCGGGGTGTATTGGGTCATGTAGGAACGATCGAACAGCAACGCGCGGCCGACATAGCTCTGCCCCGCCATCAACTTCGCGTACGCCGGGTGGGCGTGGTCAAGCAAGGTGCCAATGGCGCGAGTGCCGTCCTGCTTGGTCAGCGAGGTGCTGACCCGTACGAAGTCTTCGCCGCTGCGCACGAACAGTGTGGCGACGCCGGCGGTCATCTGCTTGAACTCGTCGACTTCCTTGAAGTTGTTGTTCAACACTTCGCTGCCCAGGTGCAGGCCCGGGGTCTGGGTGCCGGCCACCGTCACCGGTTCACTCGGGTGAATGCTCAGACCCGCGCTGAAGCGCTTTTCGAACAACCCGCTGAGCCGCTGGGTGCTTTCACGCAGCGTGCCGTGAAAGGTGCTCAGTTGGTCGGCCAGCAGCCGCGCCTCACTGGCCAGATGCTCTTCACGGGTAGCGAGGTTGGCGGAATCCAGCGAACGCAGGGCGAACACCGTACTGCCACTGATGACTATCGCCAGTATCACGGCGAGGGCGAGGCCTAACTGTGAGGCGATCCGAGCGCGAGGTTGAGACATGACAGCTCCTGGCCGAACTTTCCGATCCTCCTTGATCGCAGCTCGGATAATTTTTAATAGTGGGGGTGAATCGTGGATACCGGCACGACGGTTCCACATGCACGTATTCGGCGGTAAAGCCGAATACTTGAGCGAGCAGCAGGGTTATGGCACAAGGCCGCCATTGTGGCGGCTCGAACGTTTCAGCTCAAGCGCGCAACCGCCGGCAGTTCCATGGCGCGGACTTCGCCTTGCAGGAAGTCGCTGAGGCGGCGCAAACGTTCACCTCCCGGACGGGTCTTTGGCCACACCAGGTAATAATTCAGTCCGCTGGCGACGGCCGTCGGCCACGGCAGACTCAGTCGTCCCTGCGCCACATCTTCGGCGACCATCAACAGGTCGCCCATCGACACACCATAACCGCGCGCCGCGGCGATCATCCCTAACTCGAGCGTATCGAACACCTGTCCGCCCTTGAGCGACACCTGATCGGACAGCCCCATGTGCTCCAGCCAACTGCGCCAGTCACGACGATCCGGGGTTGGATGGAGCAATTCGGTGGACGCCAGCCGGGCCAAATCCCATGGCTGATCATTCAGCAGGTTTGGCGCACCCACCGGAATCAGTTCTTCGGGAAATAACAGGCTCGCCTCCCAGTCCGGTGGAAAATGCCCGTCACTCAGCAACACCGCGCAATCAAACGGCTCATCGTTGAAGTCCACCGAATCCACATCCATCCAGGCGCTGGTCAGTTGCACTTCGTTGCCCGGCTGCAAGTGGCGGAAGCGACTGAGCCGTGCCAGCAGCCAGCGCATGGTCAGGGTCGACGGCGCCTTCATACGCAGAATGTCGTCTTCGGCGCGCAAGGTATTGCAGGCCCGCTCCAGCGCCGTGAAGCCTTCGCGGATGCCGGGCAACAGCAGGCGAGCGGCCTCGGTCAGTTGCAGGTTGCGACCACTGCGATGGAATAGCCGGCAAGCGAAATGATCTTCCAGCGTTCGAATATGCCGACTGACTGCGCTCTGGGTGATCGACAACTCTTCCGCCGCACGGGTGAACGAACTGTGCCGTGCCGCTGCTTCAAATGCGCGCAGGGCATACAAGGGAGGAAGACGACGAGACATGCAGAAAGCTCCTATAGCGGGATGCAGCCAGTCTGACGAAAACTGCTCAAGATGAGTTTTAATCATGCCACCCATCCTTTTTATCCCTTTGTGCAAAACCTGCCAAGCGCCGAGAATCGACGGTCTTCTGTTCCCTCTGAAAATCGAGTGGTGATGACCATGCAGCATCCTGTGCGTACCGAACTCTGGGCCATTCTGCGGCTGGCAGGGCCGTTGATTGCTTCACAGTTGGCGCACATGTTGATGGTGCTGACTGACACTTTAATGATGGCCCGCCTGAGTCCCGAAGCGCTCGCGGGCGGCGGTCTCGGTGCAGCGACTTACTCGTTCGTATCGATTTTCTGCATCGGCGTGATTGCGGCAGTCGGCACGCTGGTGGCGATTCGCAAAGGCGCCGGCGACATCATTGGCGCCGCACGGCTGACTCAGGCCGGGCTGTGGCTGGCGTGGCTGATGGCGTTGGGCGCCGGGTTGTTGCTGTGGAATCTGAAACCGGTGTTGCTGTTGTTCGGCCAGACCGAAACCAACGTCAACGCCGCCGGGCAATTCCTCATCGCCCTGCCCTTCGCCCTGCCCGGCTACTTGAGCTTCATGGCCCTGCGCGGTTTTACCAGCGCGATTGGCCGGGCGACGCCGGTGATGATTATCAGCCTGGCCGGCACGGTGGCCAACTTCCTGCTCAATTACGCGCTGATCACCGGCATGTTCGGCCTGCCGAAAATGGGTCTGACCGGGATCGGCCTGGTCACGGCGATTGTCGCCAACTGCATGGCGTTGGCATTGGCCTGGCACATCCGTCGGCATCCGGCTTATGACGCTTACCCTTTGCGTGCGGGCCTGTCGCGACCGAACCGGCAATACCTGAAAGAACTGTGGCGCCTCGGTCTGCCGATTGGCGGCACCTACGCTGTGGAAGTGGGCTTGTTCGCCTTCGCGGCGCTGTGCATGGGCACCATGGGCAGCACGCAGTTGGGCGCACACCAGATCGCCCTGCAGATTGTTTCGGTGGCATTCATGGTGCCGGCGGGGATGTCGTACGCAATCACCATGCGCGTCGGCCAGCATTACGGCGCCGGTCAATTGAGCGATGCACGGATGTCCGGCCGGGTAGGGATCGTCTTTGGCGCCGTGGTCATGCTGGGTTTCGCCATGGTGTTCTGGCTGCTGCCAAATGAGTTGGTCGGGTTGTTCCTCGATCACAACGATCCAGCGTTTGCCGAGGTGATTCGCCTCGCGGTGAGCCTGCTGGCGGTGGCGGCGTGGTTTGAGTTGTTCGACGGTACGCAGACGATTGCCATGGGCTGCATACGTGGGCTCAAGGATGCGAAGACCACGTTTCTGGTCGGGCTCGGCTGCTATTGGCTGATCGGCGCGCCGGCGGCCTGGTGGATGGCGTTCCACCTCAATTGGGGGCCGACGGGGGTCTGGTGGGGATTGGCGTTGGGGTTGGCGTGTGCAGCGGTGAGTTTGACCCTGGCGTTCGAATGGAAGATGAAGCGGATGATTCGGCTGGAGCCTGCGTCATCAAGTCAGTTCACTGTCCCGCAGACCGACTGAGATCCCTTGTAGGAGTGAGCCTGCTCGCGATAGCGGTGTGTCAGACAACTCATCATTTTTGACACACCGCTATCGCGAGCAGGCTCACTCCTACATTGGTTATGTGCTCAGTTCACGATTTCGAGGGCTGGCTGCTGACTCGATCCAAACGTCAGATATTCCACCAACTCCGCCAACGGCAACGGCCGGCTGATCAGATAGCCCTGCACCTGATCGCAACCAAATCCGCGCAGCAGCTCCAGTTGTTCCGGCGTCTCGACCCCTTCGGCGACCACTTCCAGATGCAGGTTGTGCGCAAGATTGATCATCGCGTGCACCAGTTTGCGGTTCTCTTCGCGCTGCTCCATGCCGCCGACGAAGCTCTTGTCGATCTTCAGCAAAGTGATCGGCAGGCTGTTGAGGTGCACGAACGACGAGAACCCGGTGCCGAAGTCATCCAGCGAGAAACGCACGCCGAGGCGGCCGAGGGCGTCCATGGTCTGCTTGACCAGATCGCTGCGGCGCATCACTGCGGTTTCGGTCAGTTCAAACTCCAGCCACTGCGCTTCAACACCGCGCTCAGCAATCAAGCGACTAAGCGTCGGCAACAACTGACTGTCCTGAAACTGGCGGAACGACAAGTTGATCGCCATGTGCAGCGCCGGCAACCCGCGCTCGCGCAACGCCTGCATGTCACGCAGGGCTCGGGAAATCACCCAGTAACCCAGCGGCACGATCAAACCGCTCTGCTCGGCCAAAGGGACAAATTCACTGGGCGGCAGCAAACCGCGTTCGCCATGGCGCCACCGCACCAAGGCCTCGAGGCCAACAATCTGGCCATCCTGAAGATTCAAGCGTGGCTGGTAATGCAGCTCCAGCTCATCGCGACGCAACGCCCGGCGCAGTTCGCTTTCCAGATCAGCCATGCTCCGCGCGTTGCGGTTGATACGTTCGTTGAAGATATGAAAAGTGCAGCCTTGGGTGCTTTTGGCCTGCTGCATAGCGATATGTGCGTGCCACATCAGCGGGTCGGCGCCGCCCTGCGCACGGGCGTGGGCGATGCCGAGGCTGGAGCCGATCAGCAGGCTTTCGCCATCAACCCAATACGGTTCGGCGAGCGCTTCGGTGATGCGTTCGGCCATCCATTCGGCGCGCTGCGGCGCCCGGCGGGTGTCGATCAGCAAAGCGAATTCGTCGCTGCCCAGCCGCGCCAGTTGATCACCGGCCTCCAGCTGACTTTTCAGCCGCGCGACAACCTGCAGGATCAAGCGATCGCCAGCCTGATGGCCAAGCGCATCGTTGGCATGGCGGAAGTTGTCGAGATCTAGATGCCCGAGGGCCAGGCCACGACCGTCGTTTTCCGCGAGGCGCGCGGCGAGCAAGGTCTGGAAACCCTGGCGATTGGCGATGCCGGTCAGCGGGTCCTGTTCAGCGAGGCGTTGCAGGGTGTTTTCGAGAACGCCGCGTTCGCGCACATGGCGCAGGCAACGGCGCAGCATATCGGCGTCGAGGGCATCGAACACCAGCCAGTCACTGACGCCAACCGGCGCGGTGTCCGGTTCGTGCTCCAGCAGCAATACCGTCGGCAGGCTGCAACGGCCGGGTGCCGGTTGCAATGCAGGTATGGTCAACAACACCGCATGGCGGTTGTCTTCGAACAAACTGCTGACCGACTCCCAGCTCGGCGCGCTGATCAGCACCGCCGCGCTCCCCATCGGAGCCAGACACTCACGCAATAACGCTGTCCACGCTGGCTCTTCGGCCAGTAGCAGCAAACGCAAGGGTTCGACAGGCGTAGACAAGCTAGCTCCCTAGACTCTGCAAAGATGTGGGCGGGGCATTATGCCGTTGCGATGTTCAATGACCAAATGACAACGGTTATCAAAACGTTATTTTGTGTCACGAATGAGTACATTAGCCGCAAAATCACCGCGCATCCTCCGCGAAAGTAACAAAACCGGCAAATTTGAATCGCGTGATACGTCACAAGTCGGAGAGAGCAGCACAATTCTCTGAGCCTGTTAAAATGCCGGCCCATTTCGTCAACGACTCCCGAATTTTCGTATGTCCCGACTCAATCCCCGGCAGCAAGAAGCCGTGAACTACGTCGGCGGCCCTCTATTGGTGCTCGCCGGTGCTGGCTCCGGCAAGACCAGCGTGATCACGCGCAAAATCGCGCACCTGATCCAGAACTGCGGCATCCGCGCCCAGTACATCGTCGCCATGACCTTTACCAACAAGGCCGCGCGCGAGATGAAAGAGCGGGTCGGCACCCTGCTGCGGGCCGGCGAAGGGCGCGGCCTGACCGTCTGCACCTTCCACAACCTCGGTCTGAACATCATCCGCAAGGAACACGTGCGGTTGGGCTACAAACCCGGTTTTTCGATCTTCGACGAGACCGATGTAAAAGCGCTGATGACCGACATCATGCAGAAGGAATACGCGGGCGACGACGGCGTCGACGAGATCAAGAACATGATCGGCGCCTGGAAAAACGACCTGATCCTGCCGCCTCAGGCGCTGGAGAACGCGCGCAATCCCAAGGAACAGACCGCCGCTATCGTCTACACCCACTATCAGCGCACGCTGAAAGCGTTCAACGCGGTGGACTTCGATGACCTGATCCTGCTGCCGGTAAAACTCTTCGAAGAACACGCCGACATTCTCGAAAAGTGGCAGAACAAGGTCCGTTACCTGCTGGTCGACGAATACCAGGACACCAACGCGAGCCAGTACCTGCTGGTGAAAATGCTCATCGGCACGCGCAACCAGTTCACCGTGGTAGGCGACGACGACCAGTCGATCTATGCCTGGCGCGGCGCGCGGCCGGAAAACCTGATGCTGCTCAAGGACGACTATCCATCGCTGAAAGTGGTGATGCTCGAGCAGAACTACCGCTCGACGAGTCGCATCCTGCGCTGCGCCAACGTGCTGATTTCGAACAACCCGCACGAATTCGAAAAGCAGCTGTGGAGTGAGATGGGCCACGGCGACGAGATCCGCGTGATCCGCTGCCGCAACGAAGACGCCGAAGCCGAGCGCGTGGCGATGGAAATCCTCAGCCTGCACTTGCGCACCGACCGCCCGTACAGCGATTTCGCCATCCTTTATCGCGGTAACTATCAGGCCAAGCTGATCGAACTGAAGCTGCAGCACCATCAGGTGCCGTACCGCCTGAGCGGCGGCAACAGCTTCTTCGGCCGTCAGGAAGTGAAAGACCTGATGGCCTACTTCCGCCTGATCGTGAACCCGGATGATGACAACGCCTTCCTGCGCGTGATCAACGTGCCGCGCCGTGAAATCGGCTCGACCACCCTGGAAAAACTCGGCAACTACGCCACCGAGCGCAAGATCTCGATGTACGCCGCCACCGACGAAATCGGTCTGGGCGAACATCTGGACAGCCGCTTCACCGATCGCCTGTCGCGCTTCAAGCGCTTCATGGACAAGGTCCGCGAGCAGTGCGCCGGCGAAGACCCGATCTCGGCGCTACGCAGCATGGTCATGGACATCGACTACGAGAACTGGCTGCGCACCAACAGCTCCAGCGACAAAGCTGCCGACTACCGGATGAGCAACGTCTGGTTCCTGATCGAGGCGTTGAAAAACACCCTCGAGAAGGACGAAGAAGGCGAAATGACCGTCGAGGACGCCATCGGCAAACTGGTCCTGCGCGACATGCTCGAGCGTCAGCAGGAAGAGGAAGACGGCGCCGAAGGCGTGCAGATGATGACCTTGCACGCCTCCAAAGGTCTGGAATTCCCCTACGTGTTCATCATGGGCATGGAAGAGGAAATCCTCCCGCACCGTTCCAGCATCGAAGCCGACACCATCGAAGAAGAACGCCGCCTGGCCTACGTGGGCATCACCCGCGCGCGCCAGACCCTGGCCTTCACCTTCGCCGCCAAGCGCAAGCAGTACGGCGAGATCATCGACTGCGCGCCGAGTCGCTTCCTCGATGAGCTGCCGCCGGACGATCTGGCCTGGGAAGGAAACGACGACACACCGACCGAAGTCAAAGTCGTGCGTGGCAATAGCGCATTGGCTGATATACGCGCGATGTTAAAGCGCTAGAATTGACCACTTTTTACTAGACCTTCGGCGCACAAAGCGCCAAATGAGGACAGCTTCATGGAAGCATTGCACCAGAAAATCCGCGAACAAGGCATTGTGCTTTCCGACCAGGTCCTGAAGGTCGACGCCTTCCTGAACCACCAGATCGACCCGGCCCTGATGAAGCTGATCGGCGACGAATTCGCCTCGCTGTTCAAGGACTCGGGCATCACCAAGATCGTCACCATCGAAGCCTCGGGCATCGCCCCGGCGATCATGACCGGTCTGAACCTCGGCGTGCCGGTGATCTTCGCCCGCAAGCAACAGTCCCTGACCCTGACGGAAAACCTGCTGTCGGCGACCGTTTACTCGTTCACCAAAAAGACCGAAAGCACCGTGGCCATCTCCCCGCGTCACCTGACCAGCAGCGACCGCGTGCTGATCATCGACGACTTTCTGGCCAACGGTAAGGCGTCGCAAGCGCTGATCTCGATCATCAAACAGGCCGGCGCGACCGTTGCCGGTCTGGGTATCGTCATCGAGAAGTCGTTCCAGGGCGGCCGCGCCGAACTGGATTCGCAGGGCTACCGCGTTGAATCGCTGGCTCGCGTGAAATCGCTGAAGGATGGCGTCGTCACCTTCATCGAATAAGCCAGCAGCACCGCAGTCCCCCTGTAGGAGTGAGCCTGCTCGCGATAGCGGAGTGTCAGTCGACACCTTGGTTGACTGACACTACGCGCTCGCGAGCAAGCTCGCTCCCACAGGTAAGTCTCAAGCCTTCGACAAATCCATTCTGTACCCCGCCCCCGGCACTCCCTCATGCATCGCAGCTTGAATATCCGCATACAAGGCATTCGCCTCGCCGGTAGTAATCGAGCGCGAACAATCCCGTAGCACGACATGCAAAAGCACGTTCTCCTGACCCGGCAGCATTCCGAGTCGCTCAATGGCTTGCGCCGGTAAATCCGTACGCTGCCAACGCCCCTTGATTCGCATCTCCTCGATCCACCCAGAACAATCACCCGCCGCTTGCAACATCCTCTCGGTCAATACCTCTTCACTCAATCCCGGCGTTACCGCCAACGAGATATCGCGGGCAATCGACGGCAAACGAGATACCGCAGTCCAAGAATCCAGATCATGCATCTGCGCCTGCACGCGCACATTCTGATCACGCAACAAACGAATATCAGGAATGCCTTTGCGCAACATCGTCAGGCGATCCAGCCCCATCCCAAGAGCGAGCCCGCCATGGCGCAGAGGATCAATCTGCAAACGCTGCAATAGCGACTTCGCGATACGCCCGCACTCTAGAACCTCAACCGGCACGCCATCATTCAACACATTCACTTCAATCCCGCCCTCGGTGTAGTGATGTGGACTATCGCTATAAACCCAGGATTTTTCAGGAACGGCCAACTGCAAAATATCGCCAACAAGCCGCAGCAAATGCTCATGGGATGCCAACTCCGGGTCGCCCAACACCCAAATATCCATTTGATGCGGCTCGGCGCAATGCCAACGATCTCGGCTATCACGCCTGAAGGTAATGCCTGGCGCTGCCAGCAAAATGGTTTGTCCCGGCTGACGAACCTCGGCGGCCTGCTGAAGCGCCGCAGGGATCTGGCTCGTGGTCTGTGTTCGCAAAAGCGAATGCTCATCGACCCAACGTGTGTGCTCACTGCCGAGGGTAATTTCTGTCGGGTCGTAACCCAGCAAACCGTAGTTTTCTTCGACGGACACAATCCTTGGCCCAACCTGCAACTGCGCTCGGGGCCAGCCCTTTTCTTCGAGACCCTGAAGGACTTCATTCAGTAATAGTCGAACAGCGTGATCAGGGTGGCTCTTTTCGGTTAAGTCAGTTAGGAGTAAGGCTTGGTGGACAGATACATCTGTCAGGTATTTCTTTGATGTGTGCACTGTATGCCCTCTGGATTTCGGCTGGCTAGAAGTCCTCTTAAAAAACGCCCACAAACAAACCTATCGATAGGCGAACGCCGACGACAATCCAAATACTCATTGATTGATGATTTTCAGAACGGGACTACAGAAGTCATTCCGTATCCATTCAGATCTCGGGCATACCCCGTGTAGGAGCTATCGAGTGCAACGAGGTTGCGATCTTTTGATCTGCTCAAAGATCAGGATCAAAAGATCGCAGCGTGCCGCAGCTTCTACGGGGTTTGGATGGTGGCTTTCAGGCCGGTGAGGAGCAGGCGTTGGAAGAGGTCTTCTTTCAGGCCTTCCGGGTGGGTGAGTTGCATGCGTTCAAGGTGTTCGGGGTGGAGCGATGCTTCGGGGGCGTCGAGGGCTGCTTTGCCGAGTTCGAGGATTTCGGTGAGTTTGAATTTGCTCTTCAGCCAGTTCAGCGCGCGCAGCAGATCGCGTTCGATCGCAGTGAAATCACAGCCCAGCGGGTACTCCGGAAACAGGTTTTTGTGCCGTGCGGCAATCGCTTGCAAACGCTGCGGCGTGTTCTCGGTGAAGCGTGGATCGAGACGGAAATCCTTTGGCAGCTTGCCGACTTTTTGCGCTTGCTCGATCAAACCCTGCTGGAAGCGAGAGTCACTGATATTCAGCAATGACTCAATCACCACCGCGTCGGATTTGCCACGCAAATCAGCGATGCCGTATTCGGTCACGACGATGTCGCGCAGGTGCCGTGGGATCGTGCAGTGGCCGTATTCCCAGACGATGTTGGAGCTGACGTCGCCACCGGATTCGCGCCAGCTACGCAGGATCAGAATCGAACGGGCATCGTGCAACGCGTGACCCTGCGCGACGAAGTTGTACTGCCCGCCGACACCGCTGAGTACCCGTCCGTCTTCGAGTTGATCCGCCACGCCAGCGCCAAGCAGGGTCATGGTGAACACGGTGTTGATGAACCGCGCATCAAGGCGCTGCAGGCGCTTGAGTTCTTCCTGTCCGTAGAGCTCGTTGATGTAGCTGATGCGGGTCATGTTGAATTCGAGGCGTTTGCTCTGCGGTAACTCACGCAGGCGCTCGTAGAAACTGCGCGGGCCAAGGAAGAAACCGCCGTGCACCGAGATGCCGTCAGTCTGCGCCGCCTCGTTGAGGGTGCCGGCGTTGGCCTGTTCCTGCGTTGGCACATCGGGGTAGACCTTGCGGCGGATGATCCCGGCATCCGCCAGCACCAGCAGACCGTTGACGAACATTTCGCTGCAACCGTACAGGCCTTTGGCGAACGGCCCCGTGCCGCCCTCGCGCTCGATCAATTGCGCCCACTGGCTGAGGTTGATGTCGTCGAGCAACGCCCTATAACCGGTGTTATCCGCCTGACGCGCCAGCAATGCGGCGGTCAACGCGTCGCCCATCGAACCGATGCCGATCTGCAACGTACCGCCGTCGCGCACCAGCGTACTCGCGTGCAGGCCAATGAAATGATCCTGAAATCCCACCGGCATGTTCGGCGTGGAGAACAGCGTGCTGCTGTCCTTCGCGTCGATGAGCAGGTCGAAGGTGTCGATATCGACTTCTGCATCGCCGGGCATATATGGCAAATCGGTGTGCACCTGACCGACCAGCAAAATAGTCTCCCCGGCTTCGCGACGTTTGGCGATCATCGGCAACAGGTCGAGGGTGATGTCGGGATTGCAACTCAGGCTCAGTCGATCGGGATGCTCGCTGCTGCTGGCCAGTAATTGCGCCACCAGATTGAGCCCGGCGGCGTTGATGTCACGGGCGGCGTGGCTGTAATTGCTGCTGACGTAATCCTGCTGGGCCGGCGCGCTGTTGAGCAGGCTGCCGGGCTGCATGAAGAACTGTTCGATGCGGATGTTGGCGGGCAGGCTGTCGCGGTGCAGGTCGGCGAGGAAATCGAATTCCGGATAGTCACCGAAGACGCGCTCGACGAAGGGTTCGATGAAGCGTTTTTGCAAGCCGTCGCCCAACGCCGGGCGGCCCAGGCACAGCGCGGTGTAGATCGTCAGCTGCCGCTCGGGCAGACCTTTGATCCGCCGGTACAGCGCGTTGACGAAGTGATTGGGTTTGCCCAGGCCCAGCGGCATGCCCATGTGGATATGCGCCGGCAAGCGCGCCAGCACGTCGTCCACTGCCTGTTCGATCGAACACAACTGCACCATCTGAAGCCTCCTGCCCGTTCCGTGAATAGGGGTAGACCGAGCTTGCCTTGAGTTTGCTGCAATGAACAGCTTCAGAGTAAGTGTGCGCTGTTCTTGAAATGTTTTTCCGACTCGAAATTGTTGCCCTCACCCTAGCCCTCTCCCAGAGGTAGAGGGGACTGATTGGGGGTTGCTGTGAAGATACGCCGACGTGAAAGTGATGTGCTGAATCCATAATCGCTAAGGTCTTTCAGGTCGATGCATAGCAAAAGACACCTCGGTCGGCCCCTCTCCCTACGGGCGGTCCGACGTTTCGGGAGGGCTGGGGTGAGGTGAGGTGAGGTGAGGGCTACTAAATCGCAGGCACAAAAAAACCGTCCGAAGACGGTTTTTTTCGTCAGAAGCGCGGCTTATTTCAGGCCGGACATCTTCTCGATTGCGCCTTTCAGGTCGGCGTCGGAGCAGTCAGCGCAGGTGCCTTTAGGCGGCATGGCATTGATGCCGGTGATGGCCTTGGCCAGGATGCCGTCGAGGCCGCCCTGGTGATCGGCTCGTTCTTTCCAGGCTGCGGTGTCACCGATTTTCGGCGCGCCTAAAAGGCCGGAGCCATGGCAAGCGTTGCAATGTTTGGCAATGATTGAGTCTGGAGTCTTGGCATCACCGCCGCCGGCAGTTGCAGCCACTTCCATCCCCTTGCATTCCTGCCCTTGGACACACACCTGGCCGACCGGCTCGAGGCGTTTGGCAATGTCGTCATTCGTCGCAGCTTGAGCGCTGACAGCCCAGAGGGCCAGTACGGTTGCTGGTGCGGCCAGCATTTTCATAATTAGGTTCACGCGTTCACCCTCAATGGTGGCTATTCACGCCTGCGGCCACGGTTCGCAGGCGGGCGGAAGTATAGCGGGTAGCCCGTCACACTGAAACAACCCCATAGTCGAAGGGGTTATACCGCACGGTAGAAAAACGGTCCGGATGCCTTTGCCATCATGGCTTGGCACCTCTTTGTTAAAAATTCGCCGGCGTGGCTGCGCTGATTAGTCGCGCAGGTGCGTCGAACGGATTACGGAAACGATGCGGCTTGGTACTTTCAAAGTAGTAGCTGTCGCCGGCTTCGAGAATAAAAGTTTCCAGACCCACCACCAGTTCCAGACGACCTTCCACCAGAATCCCGGTTTCCTCGCCTTCATGGGTGAGCATTTCTTCGCCGGTATCGGCGCCCGGCGGGTAGATTTCATTGAGGAAGGCGATGGCGCGGCTGGGATGCGCGCGACCGACCAGTTTCATGGTCACGGCGCCGTCGGAAATGTCGATCAGCTCGTTGGCCTTGTAGACGATCTGGGTCGGGACTTCCTGCAGGATTTCTTCGGAAAAGAACTCGACCATGGACATGGGGATGCCGCCCAGTACCTTCCTCAGCGAACTGATCGAAGGACTGACGCTGTTCTTTTCGATCATCGAAATGGTGCTGTTGGTGACGCCCGCGCGTTTGGCGAGTTCACGCTGGGAAAGCCCTTTGAGCTTGCGGATCGATTGCAGTCGTTCACCGACGTCCAAGGCGGGAGCCTCCTGATGTTGTAAGAATATTGAGCGTTATCATGGCGACAGCGTTCAGTATTTACAACACTTGGCCCCCGCAGCGGCGTCAACCCTCGGAATAGAGCCTTGGCACCCGACGCAGGTTGCAGAAGATCTGGTACGGAATGGTGTCGGCCCACTGCGCCACTTCGCTGGCGAGGATGTTTTTGCCCCACAATTCGACGGTCGAACCGAGGTCGGCTTCCGGCACATCGGTCAGATCGATGCAGAGCATGTCCATCGACACGCGACCGAGAATGCGGCTGCGCTTGCCAGCCACCAAAACCGGCGTGCCGGTCGGCGCCTGACGCGGGTAGCCATCGGCGTAACCCATGGCGACCACGCCGATGCGCATCGGCTTGTCGGTGATGAATTTGGCGCCGTAGCCTACGGGCTCGCCAGCCGGCAGTTCACGCACGCTGATGACTTTCGACTCCAGGGTCATTACCGGTTGCAGGCGATCAGCCACGGCGTTGGCCTCTTCGAACGGGGTCGCGCCGTAAAGCATGATGCCCGGGCGCACCCAGTCACTGTGAATCCTGGGCCAACCGAGCACGGCCGGCGAGTTGCGCAGGCTGACTTCAGCGGCCAGCCCCTGACGCGCTGCTTCAAACACCGCGACTTGCTCGGTGCTGCTCTGCGCGTGCAATTCATCGGCGCGAGCGAAGTGGCTCATCAGGACGATTTTTCCCACTTTACCGCTGGCCAGCAGCCGCTGATAGGCCGCTGGGTAGTCCTTTGGATGCAGACCGACGCGGTGCATGCCCGAATCGAGCTTCAGCCAAACAGTGATCGGTTTGCTCAGGGCTGCCTGTTCGATCGCTTCGAGCTGCCACAGCGAATGCACGACGGTCCAGAAATCATGCTCGACGATCAACGCCAGCTCATCGGCCTCAAAAATCCCTTCCAGCAACAACACCGGCGCACGGATACCCGCAGCGCGCAGCTCCAATGCCTCCTCGATGCAGGCAACGGCAAACCCGTCGGCCTCGGCTTCCAGCGCCTGCGCGCAACGCACCGCGCCATGGCCGTAGGCATCGGCCTTGATCACCGCAAGCGCCTTGGCGCTGGTGACTTCGCGGGCAATTCGGTAGTTGTGGCGCAGGGCTTCTAGGTCGATCAGGGCACGGGCAGGACGCATGGCGGCAGACTTCTAGGCGGTCATGGGAAGAAAAACCGGCGCCGACTGACGACGTGAACCGCCAACAGCGCCGGGAGAGGGATCTTTAAAACAGTTACGGCAGCGCGGCGACGATGGAGATCTCCACCAGAATGCTCGGCTTGGCCATCTTCGCCTCGACGGTGGCGCGGGCCGGAGCAGCACCTTTTGGCAGCCACTGATCCCACACCGAGTTCATCCCGGCAAAATGCGCCTCGATGTCGTTCAGATAGATCGTCGCCGAGAGCAGGTGTTGTTTGTCAGTGCCGGCCAGATCAAGCAAACGCTCGATATTGGCCAGTACGTCGCGGGTCTGCTGTTCAATTCCGGCGTCGAAGTCGTCGCCGACCTGCCCGGCCAGATACACGGTGCCGTTGTGGCTGACGATCTGACTCATGCGCTCATTGGTGAGCTGGCGCTGGATTGACATGTTTTGCGGACTCCTGGGTTTTGTTGCCGTAACGGGAAATATCGAGGCCTTCGGCGCTGATCTGTGGCTTTTTCTTCGCCATCAGGTCGGCCAGCAAACGACCGGAACCGCACGCCATGGTCCAGCCGAGCGTGCCGTGACCGGTGTTGAGGAACAGGTTCTTGAACGGCGTGGCGCCAACGATCGGCGTGCCGTCCGGGGTAGTCGGCCGCAGGCCGGTCCAGAAACTCGCCTCGGCCAGATTGCCGCCCTGAGGATAAAGGTCGTTTACGATCATCTCCAGGGTTTCGCGGCGACGCGGGTTCAGCGACAGGTCAAAACCGGCGATCTCGGCCATGCCACCGACGCGGATGCGGTTGTCGAAACGGGTGATCGCGACCTTGTACGTCTCGTCGAGAATAGTCGAGGTTGGGGCCATGGCCGGATTGGTGATCGGCACAGTCAGCGAGTAACCCTTGAGCGGATACACCGGGGCTTTAATGCCCAGTGGCTTGAGCAGTTGCGGCGAATAACTGCCGAGGGCCAGCACGTAACGGTCGGCGGTTTCCAGCTTGCCATCGATCCATACGCCGTTGATGCGATCACCGGCGTAGTCGAGTTTCTGGATGTCCTGGCCGAAGCGGAATTCGACACCGAGCTTCACGGCCATTTCGGCGAGGCGCGTGGTGAACATCTGACAGTCGCCAGTCTGGTCGTTCGGCAGGCGCAGGGCACCGGCGAGGATGTCAGTCACGCCCGCCAGCGCCGGTTCAACCCGGGCAATGCCGGCGCGGTCGAGGACTTCAAACGGCACACCAGACTCTTTCAGCACGGCGATGTCTTTGGCGGCGCCATCAAGCTGCGCCTGAGTGCGGAACAGCTGAGTCGTGCCGAGGCTGCGGCCTTCGTAGGCAATGCCGGTTTCAGCGCGCAGTTCGTCGAGGCAGTCGCGGCTGTACTCGGACAGGCGCACCATGCGCTCCTTGTTCACCGCGTAACGGCTGGCGGTGCAGTTGCGCAGCATCTGCGCCATCCACAGGTACTGGTCGATGTCGGCGGTGGCCTTGATCGCGAGAGGGGCGTGGCGTTGCAGCAACCACTTGATCGCCTTCAGCGGCACGCCCGGCGCGGCCCACGGCGAGGCATAGCCCGGCGACACCTGGCCGGCGTTGGCGAAACTGGTCTCCATGGCCGCAGCGGGCTGCCGGTCGACCACCACCACTTCAAACCCGGCACGGGCCAGATAGTAAGCACTGGCGGTACCGATGACGCCGCTACCCAAGACCATTACGCGCATTTTTGTATCCCTCATCGCGGCAGGGCCGCGTACGTCTGTTGTTAGAGCAATGATGCGCGCAGTGTAAAAAAGAAATGCCAGTGCTTTTCACTATATAAGCGCCTATATTTGGCGACAATTCTCGGCAAAAACCCTTTTCACGGAGGCGCATCCCCTATGCGTACCAACACTCAGACCAAACGTGAGCTGGACAAGATCGACCGCAACATCTTGCGGATCCTGCAGGCGGACGGGCGGATTTCCTTTACCGAACTCGGGGAAAAGGTCGGCCTCTCCACCACGCCATGCACCGAGCGGGTGCGGCGTCTGGAGCGCGAAGGGATCATCATGGGCTACAACGCCCGGCTGAATCCGCAGCACTTGAAGGGTAGCTTGCTGGTGTTCGTCGAGATCAGCCTCGACTACAAATCCGGCGACACGTTCGAGGAGTTCCGCCGCGCGGTGCTGAAGTTGCCGCACGTGCTGGAGTGTCACTTGGTGTCGGGGGATTTCGACTATCTGGTGAAGGCGCGGATTTCCGAGATGGCCTCGTACCGCAAGCTGCTGGGCGACATCCTGCTGAAGCTGCCGCATGTGCGCGAGTCGAAGAGCTATATCGTGATGGAAGAGGTTAAGGAGAGCCTGAGCCTGCCGATTCCGGATTGAGTTTTTGAAGATCAAAAGATCGCAGCCTTCGGCAGCTCCTACATGGGAATGCATATCTCTGTAGGAGCTGCCGAAGGCTGCGATCTTTTAAACCAACACCTGCCGATTCGCCGCCATGTACTCGAAAATCTGCTTTTCAACTCGCGGATGAATCAGCTCCACCGGCCGCCGCTCATTCGGGCACGGCAAGGTTTTGGTCGTGCCGAACAAGCGGCAAATCAGCGGCCGCTCCTCATATACCGTGCAGCCATTCGGCCCCAGATGCACACAGTTCAACTCTTCCATCGCCGCATCTTGTTCGGCGCGGGTCTTGCGCGGCAGGCGGGACATTTCTTCCGGCGAAGTGGTCACCGGCCCGCAGCAGTCGTGGCAGCCGGGCACGCACTCGAACGAGGGGATCTGCTGACGCAAGGTGCGGACTGTCTGGCTGTTGCAGCTCATCGAAACGGTAACCAAGGTGGAATAGACGGCAATTGTGCCGCAAAAGCCGTGATCCAGACACCGCAGGCCGACCAGTGTTGCCCACGTTCAGGCGTGCGGCTTATGCTCCGTCAAATTTTCTCGACACTTAGCCGTTGGATGACGCCCATGACTGCCCGCGCCTTCACCTCCGCGAGCCAACCCCACGTTGCCTCTTACTACGCCGCCAGCAGCCTGCCGCAGCCGGATCATCCTGCGCTGCAAGGTGAAATGGTGGCTGATGTCTGCGTGGTTGGTGGCGGTTTTTCCGGGTTGAACACGGCACTGGAACTGGCTGAACGCGGCCTCAGCGTGGTGTTGCTCGAGGCGCACAAGATCGGCTGGGGCGCCAGCGGCCGCAACGGCGGGCAGTTGATTCGCGGCGTCGGTCACGGTCTCGATCAGTTCGCCAATGTCATCGGCAGCGACGGCGTGCGCGAGATGAAACTCATGGGCCTGGAAGCGGTGGAAATCGTTCGCCAACGGGTCGAGCGCTTTCAGATTGCCTGCGATCTGACCTGGGGCTACTGCGATCTCGCCAACAAGCCCGCCGACCTCGAAGGTTTTGCCGAAGACGCCGAAGAACTGCGCAGCCTAGGCTATCGCTACGAAACCCGTCTGCTGCAAGCCAACGAAATGCACACGGTGGTCGGCTCCAAGCGCTATGTCGGCGGTTTGATCGACATGGGGTCAGGACATCTGCATCCGCTGAATCTCGCGCTGGGTGAAGCCGAAGCGGCGCAGCAATTGGGCGTCAAACTGTTTGAACACTCCGCAGTGACGCGTATCGATTACGGCCCTGAAGTCAAAGTCCATACAGCCCAAGGTTTGGTACGCGCGAACACGCTGGTCCTCGGCTGCAATGCCTATCTCAATGATCTGAATCCGCAACTCAGCGGCAAGGTCCTGCCCGCAGGCAGCTACATCATCGCGACCGAACCGTTGAGCGAAGAACAGGCGCACAGCCTGCTGCCGCAGAACATGGCAGTCTGCGACCAGCGTGTCGCGCTGGATTACTACCGGCTCTCGGCGGATCGTCGTTTGCTGTTCGGCGGCGCCTGCCATTATTCCGGGCGCGATCCGAAGGATATCGGCGCCTACATGCAGCCGAAGATGCTCGAGGTATTTGCGCAACTGGCTGGGGTGAAGATCGATTATCAGTGGGGCGGCATGATCGGCATCGGCGCTAATCGTTTGCCGCAGATTGGCCGGCTCGCGGACCAGCCGAACGTGTATTACGCACAGGCCTATTCCGGACACGGGGTGAATGCCACGCACCTGGCGGGCAAGTTGCTGGCCGAGGCGATCAGCGGGCAACAGGGTGGCGGGTTTGATCTGTTTGCCAAGGTGCCGCACATCACCTTCCCGGGCGGCAAGCATTTGCGTTCGCCGTTGTTGGCGCTGGGGATGTTGTGGCATCGCCTCAAAGAGCTGGTCTGACAGCTTTTCAGCGACCCTACGAACGCCTTCGCGAGCAAGCTCGCTCCCACATTAATCTTCAGTGGATACAAGTTTTCCATCCACCATAGATCCCCTGTGGGAGCGAGCTTGCTCGCGAAAGGGCCGGCAAGAACAATACAGATCTCAGATCCGCCAGAACGGCTTCAACCCCTCCTCCAGCGCCTGCTCACGGGTCAGCCCGATATCCTTGAGCTGGTCCGCCGTCAGCGCCAGCAACGCCTTGCGCGTGTGCAGACGATGCCAGAACAGGTTCCAGCGGCTAAGACCGGATGGCGCGTTACGCATGAGATTGCGTGCGTTGTCCTTCTGCCCTGCCGCCAGTTCCTGACTGTGTAACGTCAGCCGCACATCGCTCAAGCCGTTCATTTTCAATGCTCCTGTTTACTTGGGTAGCCAGAGATTCCATGATGCGCGGGCGAGCAAAACCGTTACAGATTCAAAGCGACTGTATTAACTCCATACAGATTTGCCGCTTTGCCGACTGAATTGTCGTTTTTTGCCACATCTGTACTGGTATATCGAATCACCGCACCGAGGCAGAACCATGACCCTTTACGTAAACCTCGCCGAATTGCTCGGCACGCGCATCGAAAACGGTTTCTATCGACCCGGCGATCGGTTGCCGTCGGTGCGCGCCTTGAGCGTCGAACACGGGGTCAGCCTGAGCACGGTGCAACAGGCCTATCGCATGCTCGAGGACAGTGGCCTGGCCACACCAAAACCCAAGTCCGGCTACTTTGTACCGGTCGGTCGCGAGCTGCCGGAGCTGCCCGCCGTCGGTCGTCCGGCGCAACGGCCGGTGGAGATTTCGCAATGGGATCAAGTGCTGGAATTGATTCGCGCGGTGCCGCGCAAGGACGTCGTGCAACTGGGTCGCGGCATGCCCGACATCAGCTCGCCAACCATGAAACCGTTGCTGCGCGGTCTGGCGCGGATCAGCCGCCGCCAGGACATGCCCGGTCTGTATTACGACAACATTCACGGCACTCTCGAACTGCGCGAACAGATCGCTCGGCTGATGCTCGATTCCGGTTGCCAGTTGAGCGCCAGCGACCTGGTCGTCACCACCGGGTGCCACGAAGCGCTGTCCACCAGCATCCACGCGATCTGCGAGCCGGGCGACATCGTCGCGGTCGATTCGCCGAGCTTCCACGGCGCCATGCAAACGCTCAAAGGCCTGGGCATGAAAGCCCTGGAAATTCCCACCGACCCGCTTACCGGCATCAGCCTCGAAGCGCTGGAACTGGCGCTTGAACAATGGCCGATCAAAGTCATCCAGCTCACCCCGAACTGCAATAACCCGCTCGGCTACATCATGCCGGAGTCGCGCAAACGCGCCCTGCTCAACCTCGCGCAACGCTTTGATGTGGCGATCATCGAGGACGATGTGTATGGCGAACTGGCCTACACCTACCCGCGTCCGCGCACGATCAAATCCTTCGACGAAGACGGCCGTGTGCTGCTGTGCAGTTCGTTTTCCAAGACCTTGGCGCCGGGGCTGCGCATTGGTTGGGTCGCACCGGGCCGATACCTCGAGCGCGTGCTGCACATGAAATACATCAGCACCGGATCGACCGCACCGCAGCCACAGATCGCCATCGCCGAATTCCTCAAGGCCGGCCACTTCGAACCGCACTTGCGGCGCATGCGCACGCAATATCAGCGCAGCCGCGACCTGATGATCGATTGGGTGACCCGCTATTTCCCGGCAGGTACCCGCGCCAGTCGGCCCCAAGGCAGCTTCATGTTGTGGGTCGAATTGCCGGAAGGTTTCGACACCCTGAAACTGAATCGTGAGTTGCACGACCAAAGCGTACAGATTGCCGTCGGCAGCATCTTTTCCGCTTCGGGCAAGTACCGCAATTGCCTGCGCATGAACTACGCTGCCAAACCGACAGCGCAGATCGAAGAGGCGGTGCGCAAAGTCGGCGAGACCGCTGTCAGATTGCTGGCCGAAGCCGACTGACCTTTTTCCAGAGAACCGCGTCCATATGCCGACCCTAGCCGCCATTCGGAATGACCCTACGTGAGCTTCAGACAGCCCCTGTTCGCTTTGCTGTTACTCGCCTCGTTCCTGAGTGGCTGTGCCAGTCTCGATGTTCCGCGCGAGCCGAGTCAGGCATTGCCGGCATCCGATTCCAGCTTCGGCCGTTCGATCCAGGCGCAAGCGGCGCCCTATCAGGGCCGCTCGGGTTTTCGCCTGCTGTCCAACAGCAGCGAGGCGTTCACCGCCCGCGCCGAACTGATCCGCAACGCCCAGACCAGCCTCGATCTGCAGTACTACATCGTCCACGACGGCATCAGCACGCGAATGCTGGTGGAGGAACTGCTCAAGGCTGCCGACCGTGGCGTGCGCGTGCGCATCCTGCTCGATGACACCACCAGCGATGGCCTCGACCAGATCATCGCCACACTCGCGGCGCATCCGCAGATTCAGATTCGTCTGTTCAATCCACTCCACCTTGGCCGCAGTACCGGCGTCACGCGGGCAGCAGGCCGCTTGTTCAATCTATCGCTGCAACATCGGCGTATGCACAACAAGCTGTGGCTGGCGGACAACAGCGCGGCCATCGTCGGCGGACGCAATCTGGGTGACGAGTATTTCGACGCCGAGCCGAATCTGAATTTCACTGATATCGACATGCTCAGTGTCGGGCCTGTCGCCGAGCAGCTCGGCCACAGTTTCGACCAGTACTGGAACAGCGCCCTGAGCAAACCGATCGACGAATTCCTCTCCAGCCAGCCGACCGCCAAAGACCTGAAAAACACCCGCACGCGCCTGGAAGAGTCGCTGGAAGAAACCCGCAAACAGAATCACGCGCTGTATCAGCAATTGATGACCTTCAAGACTGCGCCGCGCATGGACATCTGGCGCAAAGAGCTGATCTGGGCGTGGAATCAGGCATTGTGGGACGCGCCGAGCAAGGTCTTGGCCAAGGGTGAGCCGGATCCGCAATTGCTGCTGACCACGCAACTGGCACCCGAGCTCAGAGGCGTGAGCAAAGAGCTGATCATGATTTCGGCGTACTTCGTGCCGGGCCAGCCAGGTCTGGTTTACCTGACCGGTCGCGCCGATGCCGGCGTCTCGGTGAGCCTGCTGACCAACGCGCTGGAGGCCACCGATGTACCGGCGGTGCATGGCGGCTATGCACCGTATCGCAAGGCGTTGCTGGAGCATGGCGTGAAGTTGTATGAACTGCGGCGCCAGCCTGGGGATAACTATGGCAGCGGCCCGCATGTGTTTTACAGCAAGTCGTTTCGTGGTTCGGACTCAAGCCTGCACAGCAAAGCAATGATCTTTGATCGGCAGAAATCGTTTATCGGCTCATTCAACTTCGACCCGCGCTCGGTGCTGTGGAATACCGAGGTCGGGGTGTTGGTCGACAGCCCGGAACTGGCCGGGCATGTGCGCGAACTGGCCTTGCAGGGCATGGCGCCAGCGTTGAGCTATGAGGCGAAGCTTGAGAACGGGCAGATCGTCTGGGTGACTGAGGACAACGGCCAGATGCACACCCTGACCAAGGAGCCGGGGAGTTGGTGGCGACGATTCAACGCGTGGTTCAGCACCACTGTCGGCCTTGAGCGAATGCTTTAAAAAGCAAAAGATCGCAGCCTTCGGCAGCTCCTGCAGTTGAAATGCATTCCTCCTGCAGGAGCTGCCGAAGGCTGCGATCTTTTGACTTCAAGCCGTCTGAGCTGTGCCAAACGCCCCTTGGCGCAAGAGCAGAATCACCAACCCGAACGCCCCGATCGCCATCAGCAACGGCAACGCATGCCCGCTGATCCACTGGCTGCCCGCCCCCGCCGCGAGCGGCCCGACCAGACAACCGACACCCCACAATTGCGCGATGTGCGCATTGGCGCGCACCAGCGCATCGTCGCGATAACGCTCGCCAATCAGAATCAGCGACAGGGTGAACAAACCACCGGCACTCGCCCCGAACAATACCCACAATGGCCAGATCAGCAGCGTGTCGAGCAACATTGGAATCGCCAGACTCGACAGCATCAACACCACCGCACAACCCGCGAACAACGTACGTCGCGACAGGTAATCGGCCAACGCGCCAATCGGCAATTGCAGCAACGCATCCCCCACCACCACGGTGCTGACCATCGCCAGCGCGATCTCGGCCGTGAAACCCTGCTGCAGGCAATACACCGGCAGCAACGTCAGGATCATCGCTTCGAACGCGGCAAACAACGACACCGCCCAGGCAATTGCTGGCAGCTCGCGCGCAAATCCCCAGAGGTCGCGGAACGTCACGCTGCTCGCTTCACTGCTTGGCGCACCGCTGCGACCGAGTAACAGCAACGGCGAAACCACCAGCAAACCCACACCGACCCAGAAACCGTAATCATGTTCAGTGCCCAACGCGCCCAGCAACAACGGCCCCGACAGTTGGCTCAACGCATAGCTGCTGCCATACAGCGCCACCAACCGGCCACGCCAGTGCTCGACCACCAACTGATTGATCCAGCTCTCGCCGAGGATGAACACGATAGTCAGGATCACGCCGATCATCAGGCGCAGCACCAGCCAGATCGGATAGCTCGGCAACAGCGCCAGCAAACCGATCGACAATGCCCCAGCCCACAGGCACAGGCGCATCAGGTTCGCCGTGCCAAAGCGCGCCGCCAAATGGCTGGAAATCTTCGCGCCCAACAACACGCCAATCGCCGGCATCGCTGCCATTACACCGATGGCGAAGGAACCGTAACCCCAGCCTTCCAAGCGCAACGACACCAACGGCATGCTGACCCCCAGGGCCAGACCGACACTCAAGACAGACGCCAACACGGCGAAATACGTCGCCCAACGCATGTTCCACGCTCCTGTGGATAATTATTTTTAGAGACCACATCAAGCAAATGTGGGAGCGAGCCTGCTCGCGAAAGCGGTTTCACATTCAGCACATGGGCTGACTGATACACCGCTTTCGCGAGCAGGCTCGCTCCCACAGGGATCTGCCTCGTCTGGAGGATCTGCTCTTGCGAACAGACCCTCCTAACGGCTTACAGCTTGATCCACGTCGCCTTCAGCTCGGTGTACTTGTCGAACGCGTGCAGCGACTTGTCGCGGCCGTTGCCCGACTGTTTGAAGCCGCCGAACGGCGCAGTCATGTCGCCGCCGTCGTACTGATTGACCCACACGCTGCCGGCACGCAGCGCCTTGGCGGTCAGATGAGCCTTGGAGATGTCCTGGGTCCAGACTGCAGCGGCCAAACCGTAAGGCGTGTCGTTGGCGATCTGGATGGCTTCTTCAGCGGTATCGAAAGCGATGACCGACAGCACTGGGCCGAAGATCTCTTCCTGAGCGATCTTCATCGCGTTGCTCACACCGTCGAAAATAGTCGGCTCAACGTAAGTGCCGCCGGTTTCCTGAAGGATGCGCTTACCGCCAGCCACCAGTTTGGCGCCATCGCTGTGGCCGGACTCGATGTACGACAGCACGGTGTTCATCTGTTGGGTATCCACCAGCGCACCAACGTTGGTCGCCGGATCCAGCGGATTGCCCGGCTTCCAGGCTTTCAACGCCTCGATCACCATCGGCAAGAACTTGTCTTTGATGGAACGCTCGACCAGCAGACGCGAACCGGCGGTGCAGACTTCGCCCTGGTTGAAGGCGATGGCGCTGGCAGCGGATTCGGCAGCGGCTTGCAGATCCGGGGCATCGGCAAAGACGATGTTCGGACTCTTGCCGCCGGCTTCCAGCCAGACACGCTTCATGTTCGATTCGCCGGAGTAGATCATCAGTTGCTTGGCGATCTTGGTCGAACCGGTGAACACCAGTGTGTCGACGTCGTTGTGCAGGGCCAGCGCCTTGCCAACGGTATGACCATAACCCGGCAGCACGTTGAGCACGCCTTTCGGAATACCCGCTTCAACCGCCAGTGCGGCGATGCGGATGGCGGTCAGCGGGGATTTTTCCGACGGCTTGAGGATCACCGAGTTACCGGTCGACAGCGCCGGGCCGAGTTTCCAGCAGGCCATCATCAACGGGAAGTTCCACGGCACGATGGCACCGACAACGCCCACCGGCTCGCGGGTCACCAGACCCAGTTGATCGTGCGGCGTGGCCGCGACTTCGTCGTAAATCTTGTCGATCGCTTCACCGCTCCAGCTCAGCGCTTGCGCCGCGCCCGGAACGTCGATGTACAGCGAATCGCTGATCGGCTTGCCCATGTCGAGAGTTTCAAGCAGGGCCAGTTCTTCGGCGTGCTGCTTGAGCAGGCCGGCAAAACGGATCATGGTGGCTTTGCGTTTGGTCGGCGCCAGGCGCGACCAGACGCCGGAATTGAACGTGGCGCGGGCGTTCTCAACAGCGCGTTGGGCGTCGGCGGCGTCACAGCTGGCAATCTTGCCGAGCAGACGGCCATCGACCGGGCTGATGCACTCGAAGGTCTCGCCGGAGACGGCGTCGGTGTATTCGCCATTGAGGTAGGCGCGGCCTTCGATTTTCAGGTCGCGGGCGCGTTGTTCCCAGTCGGCACGAGTCAGGGTGGTCATTTCGAGTGTCCTCCGCTTGTTGAATACGAGCGCCGCGCGATCTTCGCCAGCGTCCTCAGGAATTCTGCCCGGCCAGCCGGTTTTTTCGGCCAGAGGCACCCGCCACCCTAAACCAGCGGCCGGGGTTGTTTCAATATATTTGACATAAGGTGGTCATACGGCCTTGCGGTGTTGATTTTAATCAACATAGACTTTGGGCCTTTCCAGCCAATCGCGCCGTATTCACGGGGGATAACAACAATGAACATCCAGAACGTCGTCGACATCAGCCTCACCAGCAGCGAAGCCGAACGCTATCGTCCGGACCCGGCGAAAGTGCTCAAGGGTGATCCTGAGCAAGCGGTGTTCCATCAGTACGAAAGCCCTTGCGGGCAGATGGGCGTCGGCGTGTGGGAAGGTGCGGTCGGGCAGTGGACGGTGAATTACACCGAGCATGAGTATTGCGAAATCCTGCAGGGGGTTTCGGTGCTGCGTGACAGCGATGGCAATGCCAAGACCTTGCGTGTGGGCGACCGGTTTGTGATTCCGGCGGGGTTTCGTGGCACCTGGGAAGTGCTGGAGGCTTGCCGCAAGATTTATGTGATTTTCGAACAGAAGGCTTGAGGATTTTCGCTGGCTGATCCGGACCTATCGCGAGCAGGCTCACTCCTACAGGTGACCGCATTCAAATGTAGGAGTGAGCCTGCTCGCGAAGGGGCCAGAACAGGAAACACAAAATCCGAGGCAACAAAAAAGGCCCGTATCGTGAGATACGGGCCTTTTTCGTAAGTCGGGGAAAATCAATTACTTGATTTTGCCTTCCTTGTAGATCACGTGCTTGCGAACAACCGGATCATATTTCTTGATCTCGATTTTGTCCGGGGTAGTACGCTTGTTCTTGTCGGTAGTGTAGAAGTGACCAGTACCGGCGCTCGAGATCAAACGAATCAATTCACGCATGATTAGCTCCCTTAAATCTTGCCATCGCGGCGAAGTTCGGCGAGCACGACAGTGATGCCACGCTTGTCGATGATACGCATGCCTTTGGCAGATACGCGCAGACGCACAAAACGTTTCTCTTCTTCAACCCAGAAGCGGTGATGCTGCAGGTTCGGCAGGAAACGACGACGGGTTTTGTTGTTTGCGTGGGAAATGTTATTCCCAGTCACCGGACCCTTACCGGTAACTTGACATACTCTCGACATGCCTCAGCCCTCTAAAACCACATGCCCAACCCGGCATGGGTTGGCCGCTTAATCTCTCAGTCATTTGGCGCCAGGCGCCGCGTTTCTTTAGAGGTCTTACCGGCTACACCTACAGTGAAGGAACCGGGCCCCTAGAAAAGAGCGCTGCTTTATACCAGAAAGACTTCGGAGCAACAACATTCGGTGTGCAAACAATCCACAAAAAGGCGCTTTTTCAGCCTGCGAACGCCTTGGATAAAGGCTGGCATCGATTTTTACCACTCGTCGCAGAAAACCACCCTTGCGGGTGTTTCAGACTTTTGGCCGCGCCCTGCAGCCTGAAAAACGGCCATCACTGTGCCCCGAAAATGCAAAAAGGGGATAGTCATTTGTAATCCAGACCTCTAGGGTAGGCCTTTTCCAGACTGCACTTGCAGATGGGCCTTCGATCTGTAAAAGGAAACCGACCATGCGCCTCGCTGCCCTACCCCTGTTGCTTGCCCCGCTCCTGCTGAGCCCCCTGGCCCAGGCCGCCGCGCTGAGCGTCTGCACCGAGGCCAGCCCGGAAGGGTTCGACGTGGTGCAATACAACTCGCTGACCACCACCAACGCCTCGGCGGACGTACTGATGAACCGTCTGGTGGACTTCGATACCGCCAGCGGCAAAGTCGTGCCGAGCCTGGCCGACAGCTGGGAAGTCAGCACCGATGGCCTGACTTACGTGTTCAAGCTGCACCCGCAGGTGAAGTTTCACACGACCGAATACTTCAAGCCGAGCCGCGAGCTGACCGCCGAAGACGTCAAGTTCAGCTTCGACCGCATGCTCGACCCGGCCAACCCGTGGCACAAGGTTGCTCAAAGCGGCTTCCCGCACGCACAGTCGATGCAACTGCCTGCGCTGATCAAGAAAATCGACGCACTCGATCCGCTGACCGTACGCTTCACTCTTGATCATCCGGATTCAACATTCCTGGCGACCCTGAGCATGGGCTTCGCCTCGATCTACTCCGCCGAATACGCCGACAAACTGATGAAAGCCGGCGCGACCGACAAGCTCAACAGCCAGCCGATCGGCACTGGCCCGTTCGTGTTCAACCGTTTCCAGAAAGACGCAGCGATTCGTTACAAGGCCAACCCGGATTACTTCGGCGGTAAGCCTTCGGTGGATCCGTTGATTTTCGCCATTACCCCGGACGCTAACGTGCGCCTGCAAAAACTGCGGCGCAATGAATGCCAGATCGCCCTGTCACCGAAGCCACTCGACGTACAAGCCGCGCTGAAAGAACCGACGCTGAAAGTCGAAAAGACTGACGCGTTCATGACCGCTTTCGTCGGCATTAACAGCCAGCATCCGCCGCTGGACAAGCCGGAAGTGCGTCAGGCAATCAACCTCGCCTTCGACAAGGCCAACTACATCAAGGCTGTGTTTGAAGACACCGCCGAAGCCGCCAACGGCCCTTACCCGCCGAACACCTGGAGTTACGCGAAGAACCTGCCGGGTTACCCGCACGATGTCGCCAAAGCCAAGGCATTGCTGGCCAAGGCCGGGTTGAAGGACGGTTTCCAGACCACCATCTGGACGCGTCCTTCCGGCAGCCTGCTGAATCCGAACCCGAGCCTGGGCGCACAGATGTTGCAGTCAGATCTGGCGGAAATCGGCATTCAGGCGGAAATCCGCGTGATCGAGTGGGGAGAGTTGATTCGTCGCGCCAAGGCCGGCGAGCATGATCTGCTGTTCATGGGCTGGGCCGGCGATAACGGCGACCCGGACAACTTCCTCACGCCGCAGTTTTCCTGCGCGGCGGTCAAGTCGGGTACCAACTTCGCACGCTACTGCAATGCCGATCTGGACAAGCTGATCAGCGCCGGCAAGACCACCAGCGAGCAAGGCGTGCGCACCAAGCTGTATGAGCAGGCGCAGACGCAGATTCAGCAGCAGGCGCTGTGGTTGCCGCTGGCGCACCCGACAGCCTATGCGCTCACACGCAAAGACGTTCAGGGTTACTCCGTGAGCCCGTTTGGCCGTCAGGACTATTCCAAGGTCAACCTCAAATAACCTGCCTTACACATAACCTGTAGGAGTGAGCCTGCTCGCGATGGCGTCATTTCAGTCAACCCATTCGGTGACTGGAAAATTGCTATCGCGAGCAGGCTCGCTCCTACAGGGGTATAGCGTTTGTCCCTGAGAACTACATCCAGCCACACTCCGCCATCGACAGCGGCTCCCCATCGCCAACGATGAAGTGATCGAGCACCCGCACATCGATCAACTCCAGCGTCTTCTGCAGACGCTTGGTCAGCAATCGATCTGCCTGACTGGGGTCGGTATTCCCCGATGGATGGTTGTGGCACAGGATCAGCGCCGCCGCGTTATTGGCCAGACATCGCTTCACAACCTCGCGGGGATGCACGCTGGTGTTGTCGATCGAGCCACGAAAAAGTATCTCGAAATTCAGTACTTGATGTTTGGAGTCGAGAAACAGGCAACCAAACACCTCATGCGGTTCGTGACGCAGCATCGCTTTCAGATAATCGCGAACGACCTGAGGGTTTTCCAGGGCTGGTTTCTGCCGTGATTTCTCAGCCAGATGCCGCCTGTTCATTTCCTGAGCCGCCTGCAGTTGCGCAAACTTCGCCGGCCCGAGCCCTAATTGTTTGCTGAATGCGTGCTGATCGGCCTCAAGCAGCAAACGCAGGCTGCCGAATTGAGTCAACAGATTGCGCGCCAGGTCCACAGCGCTTATTCCGGGCAATCCGGTGCGCAGAAAAATCGCCAGTAACTCAGCGTCCGAAAGACTCGCTGCCCCGTGTTCCAACAACCTTTCCCGCGGGCGTTCCGCCGCAGGCCAATCGCGAATACTCATACACATTCCCTGTCTGTGGGCGCCGCTGTTCCGTAGCGGTCGCTGTGATATCGTAGCCCATCTTTTTTGCGGTCGATTCAACCCTGGGGAGGGGCATCGCATCGCAGTCATCAACGAAATGAAAGGCAGACCTATGCAGCGGCTGTATCGGAAACGCATCGTTCTGGGCGTCGGCGGCGGCATCGCGGCCTACAAGAGCGCTGATCTGGTTCGTCGCCTGATCGACCAGGGCGCCGAAGTGCGCGTGGTCATGACCCATGGCGGCGCCGAGTTCATTACCCCGCTGACCATGCAGGCCTTGTCCGGCCACCCGGTGCACCTCGACTTGCTCGACCCTGCCGCCGAAGCCGCGATGGGCCACATCGAGCTGGCCAAATGGGCCGATCTGGTGCTGATCGCCCCGGCTACCGCCGACCTGCTCGCCCGCCTGGCGCAAGGCATCGCCAACGATTTGCTGACCACTTTGGTGTTGGCCACCGACGCTGTCGTCGCCGTTGCTCCGGCCATGAATCAGGCGATGTGGCGCGATCCGGCGACTCAGGCCAACCTGCAACTCCTCGAAAGCCGTGGCCTGAAGACCTTCGGCCCGGCATCGGGCAGTCAGGCCTGCGGCGACGTCGGCATGGGCCGCATGATGGAAGCCACCGACCTCGCACAATGCGCGGCGGACTGCTTCCAGCGGCAGGCGCTGACCGGTAAACACGTGGTGATTACCGCCGGCCCGACCCAGGAAAACATCGACCCGGTGCGCTACATCACCAACCACAGCTCCGGGAAAATGGGCTTTGCCCTCGCCGAAGCCGCAGTTGAAGCCGGCGCTCGCGTAACCTTGATCAGCGGCCCGGTGCACCTGCCGACGCCGGATCGCGTCACCCGTATCGATGTGGTCAGTGCCCGCGACATGCTCGCGGCCTGTGAGTCGGCGATCCCGTGCGACGTGTTCATCGCCTCTGCAGCGGTCGCGGACTACCGCCCGGAAGTCGTTGCCCCGCAAAAACTCAAGAAAGATCCTACGAGTGGTGACGGCTTCGTCCTGCAAATGGTGCGCAATCCAGACATCCTGGCCACCATCGCAACCCGTCCCGACCGTCCGTTCAGTGTCGGCTTTGCCGCCGAGACCGAACACCTGCTCGACTACGCTGCACGCAAGCTGAAGGACAAGAATCTCGATTTGATCGTCGCCAACGACGTCGCCAACCCGAGTATCGGTTTCAACAGCGAAGAAAACGCCTGCAGCGTGATTGACCGTGCGCTGCACGCCACGGTTTTCGCCCAGACCAGCAAGAGCAAGATCGCTCGCCAACTGGTCACTTTTATCGCCGAACGTCTGAACCAGGTTTAATTTACATGCACGCTTTGCAAGCCAAGATCCTCGACCCACGCATCGGCACCGATTTCCCGCTGCCGCAATACGCCACCCCGGGCTCCGCCGGCCTCGACCTGCGCGCCATGCTGGATCAGGACATCGTGATCAAACCGGGTGAAACCGTGCTGATCCCGACCGGCCTGTCGGTTTACATCGGCGACCCGAACCTCGCCGCGCTGATCCTGCCGCGCTCGGGCATGGGCCATAAGCACGGCATCGTGCTGGGCAATCTCGTTGGCCTGATCGACTCCGACTACCAGGGCCCGCTGATGGTGTCCTGCTGGAACCGTGGCCAGACCGATTTCACCATGACCGTCGGCGAACGTCTGGCGCAACTGGTGCTGGTACCGGTGGTGCAGGCGCATTTCGAAATGGTTGAAGAGTTCGTTGAAACCGAACGCGGCACCGGCGGGTTTGGCCACACCGGCACCAAGTAACCGAGTACATCTCCTGTAGGAGCTGCCGCAGGCTGCGATCTTTTGATTTTGATCTTAAAAAACAAAGTCAAAAGATCGCAGCCTTCGGCAGCTCCTACAGGGGAAATTTGTGCAGTTTCAGCGACAGGTTTTAACACCGTAAATCAAGGTTTTGCCGGCCCAAGGCCACGCCAGCCGAGGCGTCATGGCCCTTTCACACCACGAACTCTCTGTGAAAAACGCCGTCATACCCTTCAGTTTGAGCCTGCCGTCGAACGATTCGTCGGTCTGTCCCGCCACTTTCGAGATGGAGCATTTCCGTAGATGAGCACCCCAGCCAAGATCGCCCCGAAGCTGCCCGACAGCATTTTCCGCGCCTATGACATTCGCGGCACCGTGCCGGAATTCCTCAATGCCGAAACCGCTTACTGGATCGGCCGCGCCATCGGTTCGCAGAGCCTGGCTCAAGGTGAGCCGAACGTATCCGTCGGTCGCGACGGTCGCCTGTCCGGCCCGGAGCTGGTTGCCGAGCTGATTCGCGGTATCGCCGAAAGCGGCTGCCATGTCAGCGATGTCGGTCTGGTGCCGACGCCGGCGCTGTATTACGCCGCCAACGTCCTGGCCGGCAAGTCCGGGGTGATGCTCACCGGCAGCCACAACCCGTCGAACTACAACGGTTTCAAGATCGTCATCGCCGGCGACACCCTCGCCAACGAACAGATCCAGGCCCTGCACGAGCGCCTCAAGACCAACAACCTGAGCAGCGGCGCGGGCAGCGTCACCCAGGTCGAGATCCTCGACCGCTACAACACCGAAATCGTCCAGGACATCAAACTGGCGCGGCGCATGAAGGTCGTGGTCGACTGCGGCAACGGCGCGGCCGGTGTGATCGCCCCGCAATTGATCGAAGCGCTGAACTGCGAAGTCATCCCGCTGTTCTGCGATGTCGACGGCAATTTCCCGAATCATCACCCGGATCCGGGCAAGCCTGAGAACCTCGTCGACCTGATCGCCAAGGTCAAGGAAACCAACGCCGACATCGGCCTGGCCTTCGACGGCGACGGCGACCGTGTCGGCGTGGTGACCAACACCGGCAGCATCGTCTACCCCGATCGCCTGCTGATGCTGTTCGCTCGCGACGTCGTGGCGCGCAACCCGGACGCGGAAATCATCTTCGACGTCAAATGCACCCGTCGTCTGGTGCCGCTGATCAAGGAATACGGTGGTCGGCCGCTAATGTGGAAGACCGGTCATTCGTTGATCAAAAAGAAAATGAAACAATCCGGTGCGCTATTGGCCGGTGAAATGAGCGGGCACATCTTCTTCAAGGAGCGCTGGTTCGGTTTCGACGACGGTATCTACAGCGCCGCACGGCTGCTGGAGATCCTCAGCAAGGAAAAATCCACTGCGGAAGAGCTGTTTGCGACCTTCCCGAACGATATTTCTACGCCGGAAATCAATATCCATGTGACCGAAGAGAGCAAATTCAGCATCATTGATGCACTGCACGACGCACAGTGGGGCGCAGGCGCTGACCTGACCACCATCGACGGCGTGCGAGTCGATTACGCCAAAGGCTGGGGCCTGGTGCGCGCGTCCAACACCACACCGGTGCTGGTGCTGCGCTTCGAGGCCGATGACGAGGCTGAACTACAGCGCATCAAAGACGTGTTCCACGCCCAATTGAAACGTGTTGCACCTGATCTCCAACTACCGTTCTGATCCACCCGGAGCCCTGAATGACCCTCGAACGCGATGCCGCCGCCAACACTGCCAAGGTCCTGTCCGAAGCGCTGCCTTACATCCGACGCTATGTCGGCAAGACCCTGGTGATCAAATACGGCGGCAACGCGATGGAAAGCGAGGAGCTGAAAACCGGCTTCGCCCGCGACATCGTGCTGATGAAAGCTGTGGGCATCAACCCGGTGGTCGTGCACGGCGGCGGCCCGCAGATCGGTGACCTGCTCAAGCGCCTGTCGATCGAAAGCCACTTCGTCGATGGCATGCGCGTCACCGACGCGGCGACCATGGACGTCGTGGAAATGGTCTTGGGCGGTCAGGTCAACAAAAGCATCGTCAACCTGATCAACCGCCACGGCGGCAGCGCCATCGGCCTGACCGGTAAAGACGCCGGGCTGATTCGTGCGAAGAAGCTCACCGTGACCCGCCAGACCCCGGAGATGACCCAGCCGGAAATCATCGACATCGGTCACGTCGGCGAAGTCGTCGGGATCAACACCGAGCTGCTTAACCTGCTGGTCAAAGGCAACTTCATCCCGGTCATCGCGCCGATTGGTGTGGGTGAGAACGGCGAGTCGTACAACATCAACGCCGATCTGGTGGCCGGTAAAGTCGCCGAGGCGCTGAAAGCCGAGAAGCTGATGCTGCTGACCAACATCGCCGGCCTGATGGACAAGTCGGGCACGGTGTTGACCGGTCTCAGCACGCAGCAGGTCGATGATCTGATCGCCGACGGCACCATCTACGGCGGCATGCTGCCGAAGATCCGTTGCGCGCTGGAAGCGGTTCAGGGCGGCGTGGGCAGCTCGCTGATCATCGACGGTCGCGTGCCGAACGCGATCCTGCTGGAAATCTTCACCGACACCGGTGTGGGCACGCTGATCAGCAATCGCAAGCGTCCTTAAGCTTTAGCGCAAACAAAAAGACCCCGCTCAGCCTGGCTGAGCGGGGTCTTTTTTTTCACCGCATTCGCTGTGGGAACGAGCCTGCTCGCGAAAGCGGTCTCTGCATCACATCAATGTTGAATGTGAAGGCCTCTTCGCGAGCAGGCTCGCTCCCACAGTGCTCTGCGGTTAAACGCCGAACTGGGCGCGATAGGCTTCCACCGCTGGCAAGTGCTGCTTGAGCTGCGGATCGTCAGCCAAGAACTCCAGCACCTGATTCAACGAAACAATGCTGATCACCGGAATGCCGAAATCACGCTCGACTTCCTGGATCGCCGACAACTCACCGTTGCCACGCTCCTGACGGTTCAGCGCGATCAGCACGCCAGCGGCCTTGGCGCCGTCCTGGGAAGCGATGATCTGCATCACTTCGCGGATTGCCGTACCCGCAGTAATTACGTCATCAATGATCAGCACGTCCCCAGTCAGCGGGGCGCCAACGAGGCTGCCGCCTTCACCGTGGGCCTTGGCTTCCTTGCGGTTGAAGCACCATGGCAGGTCACGGTCGTGATGCTCGGCCAGCGCGACGGCAGTGGTCGCCGCCAACGGAATGCCTTTGTAGGCCGGGCCAAACAGAACGTCGAAGGGAATGCCGCTTTCGGCAATGGCTGCAGCGTAGAAGCGCCCCAGCTGCGCCAAGGCCGAACCCGAGTTGAACAGGCCGGCGTTGAAGAAGTAAGGACTGGTGCGCCCGGACTTCAGGGTGAACTCACCGAAGCGCAAAACGCCGCGATCGATGGCAAAACGAATGAAATCGCGCTGATACGCTTGCATGAAAAAAACCCCAAATACCACGGATTTAGCTAATTAGCTTGACGCCGTGTATCATACACGCACGCGATTTTTGGGGCCATTTATGCGGATCATCAGTGTGAACGTCAATGGTATTCAGGCTGCAGTCGAGCGTGGTTTGCTCAGTTGGCTGCAAGCACAGAATGCCGACGTCATCTGCCTGCAGGACACCCGTGCCTCCGCCTTTGAACTGGATGACCCAGCCTTCCAACTGGATGGCTACTTCCTTTATGCCTGCGATGCTGAAGTCCCTGCCCAAGGCGGCGTGGCTTTGTATTCGCGGTTGCAACCGAAGGCTGTCATCAGCGGTCTCGGTTTCGAGACGGCCGACCGCTACGGGCGCTACCTGCAAGCAGATTTCGACAAAGTCAGTATTGCCACCTTGCTGCTCCCTTCGGGGATGAACGGCGATGAGGACTTGAACCAGAAGTTCAAGCTCATGGACGACTTCGGCAAGTACCTGGACAAACAGCGACGCAAACGTCGCGAGTACATTTATTGTGGCTCGCTGTACGTGGCGCAGCAGAAGCTCGACATCAAAAACTGGCGCGACAGCCAGCAATCCCCGGGCTTCCTGGCGCCAGAACGCGCCTGGATGGACGAGATTGTCGGCAACATGGGTTATGTCGATGCCCTGCGCGAAGTCAGCCGTGAAGGCGACCAGTACAGCTGGTGGCCGGATAACGAACAGGCCGAGATGCTCAATCTGGGCTGGCGTTTCGATTACCAGATCCTGACCCCGGGCCTGCGACGCTTCGTGCGCAGCGCACGCCTGCCACGTCAGCCACGGTTCTCGCAGCACGCGCCACTGATCGTCGACTACGACTGGACGCTGACCATCTAAGCGTCGTTTCGCAGTTAAAAAATGCCCGTATCGCAAGATACGGGCATTTTTTATGCGTCACGTCCAGGCAGGCTCGAATTCAGACAGCTGCGAAGAACGGCAAAGCCAGATACAGCTTGATGACGATGACATTAATGATGTCGATGAAGAACGCCCCGACCATCGGCACCACCAGAAACGCGATCTGCGAGGGACCGTAGCGCTGTGTCACGGCCTGCATGTTGGCAATGGCAGTCGGCGTGGCGCCCAGGCCAAAACCGCAATGCCCCGCAGCCAGCACGGCCGCGTCGTAGTTGCGCCCCATCATCCGGAACGTCACGAAAATCGCGAACAACGCCATGACCAGCGCCTGTACAGCCAGAATGATGAAAATCGGCAACGCCAGTGCGGCCAGATCCCACAACTTGAGCGACATCAGGGCAATCGCCAGAAACAGCGACAAGCTGACATTACCCAGCACCGACACTTCACGCTCGAACACCTGATACAGGCCCAGCGCCGAGAGCCCGTTGCGCAACACCACGCCTACAAACAGGACACAAACAAACGTTGGCAAATCGAATGCGGTCCCCTGCAGCAGACCGTTCAACAGATTGCCCGCCAGCAAACTGACCGCGATCAGGGCGAGTGTTTCTATAAACGAAAACGGCGTAATCGAGCGTTCTTTGTTTGGTTGCTCGAAGCCTTTTGGCAACCGCGGCGGCGCATCCTGACTCTGACAACCGGGCAGTTGCACTCGCTTGATGAGCAAGCGCGCGACTGGTCCGCCGATCAGACCACCCAGCACCAGGCCAAACGTCGCGGATGCCATCGCCAGTTCCGACGCAGACGCCAGACCGTACTTCTCGCTGAATACCGTACCCCACGCAGCACCGGTGCCATGACCGCCCGCCAGAGTGATCGAACCGGTCAGCAGCCCCATCAATGGATCAAGCCCGAGCATTTTTGCCAAGCCGATACCCATGGCATTCTGCACCACCAACAGCCCGGTGACCGCCAGGAGAAATACCCCAACTATGCGGCCGCCTTTCTTCAGGCTGGCAAAGTCTGCGCTCAGACCAATGGTGGCAAAAAAGGCCAGCATCAAAGGTGTCTGCAGGGAAGTATCGAAACGAATTTCAATATCGAACATTCGCAGCAGCAATAAAAGCAAGGCAACTACCAAGCCACCCGCGACAGGCTCGGGGATATTGTAACTGCGCATGAAACCAACACGCATAACGAGCCCGCGCCCTAGCAGAAGCACTAACGAGGCGGCCACAAGTGTTCCGTAAAAATCGAGCTGAATCATTGGGATTATTCTTGGCTATATATTCAGAGGCGAGCTGTTTACCTGCACGCGCCTCATGAACCGGCTGATTGTCTCAACACTGATTACTCGGAAATTCAAAAGCCTTCGATGGCTTGAATATATCTTAATATTTCAGGAGAAATATTATTCGGCCAACTTTAACAATCGTCGCCTTTGATTCCAAGGCCATGAATCCAAACTAAGCCAATACAGTTGTGACCAAAAGTGTATATACGGAAAGAGTATCGACCAGTCATCGCAGTCAGATTATTCCTACATATAGCAGAGACTAATTTAGTTGCATAAATAAAAATACCCTGACAGGTCAGGGCATTGATTTTAAACTTTTCGAGCTTGTTATTTGATCAGTCGCCAGGTAAACGGATATCGGTAAGGAAAACCTTCATTGGCTTTCACACCGGCGATGATCGTCAAAACCAGCGCGCCGATCGCCAGTATCCCCAGCAGGAAGAACCCGATGATCAGAACCATCAGCAGGAAGCAAATCAACGAGGCGATGGCGACGGTGATCTGAAAATTCAACGCCTCCTTGCCCTGCGCATCGATGAACGGATCTGTCTCGCGCTTCATCTGCCAAAGGATCAATGGTCCGATCAGATTGCCGAACGGAATCCAGATCCCCAGCAAGGCGGACAAGTGACAAAACATCGCCCACTGGCGAACCTCCTGGCTCGGTTTGGGCAGCAACTCTTGCTCGTCACTCATCGTGTCCTCCTTGCGGTTATGCACCTGCTCAGTCGGCCAGTGCAGCCTTTTGCAGTTCGAAGATTTCGTTCATGCCCTGCTTGGCCAGCTCCAGCATGGCGTTCAAGTCTTCCGGCTGGAACGGCGCGCCTTCGGCAGTGCCCTGTACTTCGATGAAACCACCGGTGCTGGTCATCACCACGTTGAGGTCAGTCTCGGCGGCGGAATCTTCAAGATAGTCCAGATCCAGCACGGCTTCGCCCTGATACATGCCAACCGACACGGCACCGATCATTTGCTTGAGCGGATCGCCGCCTTTGAGGCCGCCGCGCTTCTTGATCACTTTCAACGCGTCAACCAGTGCAACCATGGCACCGGTAATGGAAGCGGTACGAGTACCGCCGTCAGCCTGGATCACATCGCAGTCGACATACAGGGTGACATCACCCAGCTTGGACATGTCCAGCGCAGCGCGCAGGGAACGGCCGATCAGGCGCTGGATTTCCAGAGTGCGACCGCCCTGCTTGCCACGGCTCGCTTCACGCTGGTTACGCTCGCCAGTGGCGCGCGGCAGCATGCCGTACTCGGCGGTCAGCCAACCCTGGCCCTGGCCTTTGAGGAAGCGCGGCACGCCGTTTTCGACGCTGACGGTGCAGATGACTTTGGTATCACCGAATTCGACCAGCACCGAACCTTCGGCGTGCTTGGTGTAGTTGCGGGTAATGCGGATCGAGCGGAGCTGATCGGCAGCGCGACCACTTGGACGTTTCATAGGAGATACCTGTACTGAGGACGGAAAACTGCCGAGCATTATAGAGCGCTGCACCGCCCCTGGGCACTCGCTAAAAAATCGGGACGACGACTGAAGCCCTTGAAACACCCATTACCGACGGGCTGCAGCCCTTTGTCACACCGTGTGTTTGGGCGCATTCGCCGCACTGCGCTACAATCCTGCGCCTTTGCTGCCAGTCGGCTTAAATTCATTGATATCGAGCCTGCGGAACATCTGCTGCGCCGATCTGCATTGCGAGGTCACCGCCATGGTGCACAGCATGACCGCCTTCGCCCGCGTCGAAAAAGCCGGCGCCCAGGGCACCCTGAGCTGGGAACTGCGCTCGGTCAACAGCCGCTACCTTGAACCGCACCTGCGTTTGCCGGAGTCGTTTCGCGACCTCGAAGGCGCGGTGCGTGAAGCGCTGCGTCAAGGTCTGTCGCGAGGCAAACTGGAATGCACCCTGCGTTTCACCGAAGAAAGCACCGGCAAAGCGCTGCAAGTCGATCGCGAGCGCGCCGCGCAGTTGGTCGCTGCGGCCGAGACCGTTGCCGGCCTGATCAAGAATCCTGCCGCACTGAATCCGCTTGAGGTGCTGGCCTGGCCCGGCGTACTGGTCGGCGATGCGAGCGACCCGCAGGCACTGAACGCCGACGCACTCGCCCTGTTCAATCAAGGCTTGAAAGAGTTGAAGGCCGGCCGCGAGCGCGAAGGCGCGGAGCTGGCACGCTTGATCAACGAGCGCCTGACCTCTATCGAAGAAGACGTCGTGACCCTGCGTGAACTGGTGCCGCAAATGCTCGCCACTCAGCGCCAGAAGGTCCTCGATCGCTTCACCGACATGAAGGCCGAACTGGATCCACAGCGCCTCGAACAGGAAATGGTCATGCTCGCGCAAAAGAGCGACGTGGCCGAAGAACTGGATCGCCTGAGCACCCACATCATCGAAGTGCGCCGGGTACTGAAGTCCGGTGGTGCGGCCGGACGCCGCCTCGACTTCCTGATGCAGGAACTCAACCGCGAAGCCAACACACTGGGCTCCAAGGCCTTCGATCCGCGCAGCACCCAGGCGGCCGTCAACCTCAAAGTGTTGATCGAGCAGATGCGCGAACAAGTGCAGAATATTGAGTAAGGCAACCCCGACATGACCCACAGCACCGGCACCCTGTACATCATTTCCGCGCCATCGGGCGCGGGCAAGAGCAGTCTGGTCAAGGCTTTGACCGATGCCATACCGGAAATTCGCGTTTCGGTTTCCCACACCACCCGCGCCATGCGCCCAGGTGAAGTGGACGGCGTGAACTATCACTTCGTGACCCGCGAAGAGTTCGTGAAAATGGGCGAGCACGGCGACTTCCTCGAACGCGCCGAAGTCTTCGGCAACTTCTACGGCACCTCGCAAAGCCGCCTGCAGCAGACGCTGGACGAAGGTCACGACCTGATTCTTGAAATCGACTGGCAAGGCGCCGAGCAAGTGCGCAAGCTGATGCCGCAGGCACGCTCGATCTTTATCCTGCCGCCGTCGCTTCAGGCCCTGCACCAACGCCTGACCAACCGCGGTCAGGACAGCGACGAGATCATCGACGGCCGGATGCGCGAAGCGGTCAACGAGATGAGTCACTATGTCGAGTACGACTACCTGATCATCAACGATGATTTTGCTCACGCACTGGACGATCTGAAGGCGATTTTCCGCGCCAATCAGCTGCAACAGAAACGCCAGCAAGTACGTTTCGGCAAATTGCTGGCCGAATTGCTCGGATAATCAGCACTTCCCAAAACCGCTGCAAGCGCTTTACATTGGTGCTTGCAGCGCGTTGAAGGGCTTGGTGAAAAAATCAGCGCTTCCCTAATCGCTGGTGATTTTTTAAACTGTCGAGTCCGCTCGCCCAACCGGGCAGCGCGCATATTGCATTCGCTCCGAGGAATACCATGGCCCGCGTAACCGTTGAAGACTGCCTAGAACACGTGGAAAACCGCTTTGAGCTGGTCATGCTCTCTACCAAGCGTGCCCGTCAACTGGCCACCGGCGGCAAAGAGCCACTGGTCCAGTGGGAAAACGACAAGCCGACTGTTGTCGCCCTGCGTGAAATCGCTGAAGGCCTGATGAGCTACGAGTTCATCGCCGAGCAGGAAATCGTCCAGGAAGAGCCGCTGTTCGCAGCGTTCGAGGACGAGTCCAACGAGGCCGTCTAAGCCTATGCCTGGTCGACGTAGCACGGCGCGGGATCACAGCTTACGGCAGGAATCATCATGCCGAGCATAGACGCCCTCGCCGATCGCTTATCGACCTACCTCGGCAACGACCAGGTCAACCTGGTCCGCCGAGCGTATTTCTACGCCGAACAAGCCCATGACGGTCAACGCCGTCGCAGTGGCGAGGCGTATGTCACGCATCCTCTTGCCGTGGCCAATATTCTTGCCGACATGCACATGGACCATCAGAGCCTGATGGCTGCGATGCTGCATGACGTGATCGAAGACACCGGTATCGCCAAGGAAGCGCTGCAAGCGCAGTTCGGTGAAACCGTGGCCGAACTGGTCGACGGGGTCAGCAAACTGACCCAGATGAATTTCGAGACCAAGGCCGAAGCCCAGGCCGAAAACTTCCAGAAAATGGCCATGGCCATGGCGCGCGACATTCGCGTGATCCTGGTCAAACTCGCTGACCGCCTGCACAACATGCGCACACTGGAAGTGCTGTCTGGCGAAAAACGCCGCCGGATCGCCAAGGAAACCCTCGAAATCTACGCGCCCATCGCCAACCGGCTGGGCATGCATGCGATCCGCATCGAATTCGAAGACCTCGGCTTCAAGGCGATGCACCCGATGCGCTCCGCGCGGATCTACCAGGCCGTCAAGCGCGCCCGGGGCAACCGCAAGGAAATCGTCAACAAGATTGAAGAATCCCTTGGCCATTGCCTCGCGATCGACGGCATCCAGGGTGAAGTCAGCGGGCGCCAGAAACACCTCTACGGCATCTACAAGAAAATGCGCGGCAAACGTCGGGCCTTCAACGAGATCATGGACGTCTACGCGTTCCGGATCATCGTCGACAAGGTCGATACCTGCTACCGCGTGCTAGGTGCTGTACATAATTTGTACAAACCGCTGCCAGGGCGCTTCAAGGATTACATCGCGATCCCCAAGGCCAACGGCTATCAGTCGCTGCACACCACGCTGTTCGGCATGCACGGCGTACCGATCGAGATCCAGATCCGTACCCGCGAAATGGAAGAGATGGCCAACAACGGCATCGCTGCCCATTGGCTGTACAAGTCCAGTGGTGACGAGCAGCCGAAAGGCACTCACGCCCGCGCCCGTCAGTGGGTCAAAGGCGTGCTGGAAATGCAGCAACGTGCAGGCAACTCGCTGGAATTCATCGAGAGCGTGAAGATCGACCTGTTCCCGGACGAGGTCTACGTGTTCACGCCCAAAGGCCGGATCATGGAGCTGCCGAAAGGCTCCACGGCGGTCGACTTTGCCTACGCGGTCCACACCGATGTCGGCAACAGCTGCATTGCCTGCCGGATCAACCGTCGTCTCGCACCGCTGTCCGAACCGCTGCAAAGCGGCTCCACGGTCGAGATCGTCAGCGCCCCCGGCGCACGGCCAAACCCGGCGTGGCTCAACTTCGTGGTCACCGGCAAGGCGCGCACGCACATCCGCCATGCGCTGAAACTGCAACGTCGCTCCGAGTCCATCAGCCTCGGCGAACGCCTGCTGAACAAGGTTCTCAATGGTTTCGACAGTTCGCTGGAGAAAGTCCAGGCCGAACGCGTCAAAGCCATGCTCACCGAATACCGCCTCGAACTGATCGAAGATTTGCTTGAAGACATTGGCCTGGGCAACCGCATGGCTTACGTGGTCGCCCGCCGCCTGCTCGGCGAAGGCGAACAATTGCCAAGCCCGGAAGGCCCTCTGGCGATTCGCGGCACCGAAGGTCTGGTGCTCAGCTACGCCAAGTGCTGCACGCCGATCCCGGGCGACCCGATCGTCGGGCACCTGTCGGCGGGCAAAGGCATGGTCGTGCACCTGGACAACTGCCGCAACATCAGCGAAATCAGGCACAACCCGGAAAAATGCATCCAGCTCTCGTGGGCCAAGGATGTCACCGGCGAATTCAACGTCGAACTGCGCGTCGAGCTGGAACACCAGCGCGGCCTGATCGCCCTGCTGGCCAGCAGCGTCAACGCGGCCGACGGCAATATCGAGAAAATCAGCATGGACGAACGCGATGGTCGCATCAGCGTTGTCCAGTTGGTGGTCAGCGTCCACGACCGTGTGCACCTGGCCCGCGTGATCAAGAAGCTGCGCGCCTTGACCGGGGTGATCCGCATCACCCGCATGCGTGCATAACTCAACCATTACAAGGAGTCATACATGACCAAGACCGTTATCACCAGCGACAAGGCCCCGGCCGCCATCGGCACTTACTCCCAGGCGATCAAGGCCGGCAACACCGTTTACATGTCGGGTCAGATTCCGCTGGACCCAAAAACCATGGAACTGGTTGAAGGCTTCGAAGCCCAGACCGTCCAGGTGTTCGAGAACCTCAAAGCCGTGGCCGAAGCGGCCGGCGGTTCGTTCAAGGACATCGTCAAGTTGAACATCTTCCTCACCGACCTGAGCCACTTCGCCAAGGTCAACGAGATCATGGGCAAGTACTTCGACCAGCCATACCCGGCCCGCGCCGCCATCGGCGTGGCTGCCCTGCCAAAGGGTTCGCAGGTTGAAATGGATGCCATTCTGGTCATCGAGTGATGCGCACGGCGCGGCCTTCAACCGCCGCGCCGACTGCTGCAAGAAAAGGTTTTGAAAGGATTCCACCATGCGCAAAGCGCTAGCTCTCCCGCTGTTCGCCATTTTCCTCGGCGGCTGCGCCAGCAACCCTGCCGACCGTGACATCAGCGGCACCTGGATCAACCAGGTGGCGATCGATGCCGCAGCCAAGGGCGGCCCCCTGCGCGAAGCGCTTCAGGCCTATGGCCCGAATCTTGAGTGGGACGTCAACACCAAGGCCGGTCAGGCCCGCTACACCAACGGTTTTGAGAACGTCGAAGGACGGCTGCTGGGCGAACAGTCCGGCGCCTGGAAAGTCGACTTCTATGGCAGCTCCGCCAGTGAGCTGAAACGCGACGGCGGGCAACTGCAGCAAGCCGCCAGCGAGAACGAACCCGAGCAGGTGTTCGACCGTGCACAGATTCCGGTTCCGGAAGGCGCGCCGATCGGTGCCAGTTTCGAACGCGCGCTGTATTCCGCCTACATGGGCGGCAGCTGGACAATCGCCAGTGGTCAGGGCGAAGGCAGCACCGTGCAGTTCCAGGCTGATGGCCAGGTTTCCGGTTTGCCGGGTGCCGACCGTTATGCCTTGTGCCTGGCGGGCGATTGCGCGTCGATGAGCAGCACCAACGACAACATGTGGCTGCAGCTCAACGGTCAGGGCAATGCCTACATCTTTGCGCGCAAGGGCAAGGAACTGGAGATTTTCCAGGCCGTGAACACGGCGCTGGCGGATGAAATGCCGCAGTACACGCCGGGCGAGCGCAAGTGGTTGCTGGAGAAGCAGTAACCCGCTGCTGAATTCGCAGATATCCCCTGTAGGAGTGAGCCTGCTCGCGATAGCGGTCTAACAGTCAGCATACGTGTTGAATGTTATGACCTCATCGCGAGCAGGCTCACTCCTACAGTTGTTTTGGGGTGTCAGGAAGTCAGCATTTACCTTCGAGGATCGCGGCGTAGCCTTCGCGGTAGCTCGGGTACGTTGGCGTCCAGCCCAACGCTTTCGCCCGGGCATTGCTGCAGCGTTTGCTACCGGTGCGCCGCACACTGGCATCTTCAGACCATTCGGTAACACCCAGATACTCACGCAACCAGCCCACCACCTCGGCCAAGGGTGCCGGCGCGTCGTCGACGCCGATGTAGAAATCCTCCAGTTTCACGCCCTGCCGATCTTTCTCCAACAGGAACGCCAGCAATCCTGCCGCGTCGTCAGCATGAATCCGATTGCCATACAGCGGCGGATCAACCGCCACGCGATAACCGCGACGCACTTGAGTCAGCAGCCATTCGCGGCCCGGCCCGTAGATCCCGGTCAAACGCAGAATGCTCGCAGGGATGACACTCTTAAGCGCGACCTGCTCAGCCTCCAGCATCAATCGCCCGGAATAACCGGCAGCGATGGTCTCTGAGTTCTCATCGACCCACTCACCCTCCTGCTGCCCATACACACTGCTGCTGGAAACGAAAATCAGCCGCTCAGGCACCTGCCCATAGTCATCCAGCCAGCTCAGCACATTCTGCAAACCCTGCACATAAGCCGCGCGATAACCGGCTTCATCGTGATCGGTGGCCGCAGCGCAATACACCAGATAGTCCACCGCCCCCACCGGCCAGGTCGCCGGGCAGTCTTCGTTGAACAGGTCGCCGGCAACGCCAATCACCCCAGCAGGCAGCTTCGAAACGTCACGGCGCAGGCCATGAACTTCCCAGCCAGCCGCCAGCAATTGCTTGGCCAGACGACTGCCGACATCACCACAACCGGCAATCAAAACAGAAGGCGCGGACATCAAAAAACTCCTATCGGAAAGACACAGACTAGCCTCGGGACAGGACGAGCGGCTAGCAATGCAGGAAAAAAAGATACTCTATTACTTTTGTTAACAAGAATTACTTGCAATAATGCACGCCACTTTTGTTCTCGGCCTCACGAGGCCTGGTAGAGCATCACCGTTTTTCTATCTCAGGTCCGGCCAGCATGACACGTAATCAAATCCCCGCTTCGCCAACCAATCGACCTCGCGCCTGGAGCGCAGTGGCGGCTCTGCTGCTCAGCCTGATGCTGGCACCGACCGCCGCTTTCGCCGACGCTCAAGCGCCAGCAACGCCAGCCGCCACCGAGCAAAGCGCACCAGCAGCTGCCCCGGCCGCTACCGATCCGGTGCAAGCGGTTGACGCTGCCGACGTTCCTGAAGTTCTCGAAGCCGACAATAGCCTGGGCATGGCCCACGACCTGTCGCCGTGGGGCATGTACCAGAACGCCGACATCATCGTGAAAATCGTGATGATCGGTCTGGCCATCGCTTCCATCATCACCTGGACCATCTGGATCGCCAAAGGCTTCGAGCTGATGGGCGCCAAGCGTCGTCTGCGTGGCGAAATCGCCGCCCTGAAGAAAGCCACCACCCTGAAAGAAGCCAGCGCCACTGCCGGCAAGGAAGGCACCCTCGCCAACCTGCTGGTGCACGACGCCCTCGAAGAGATGCGCCTGTCGGTCAACAGCCGCGAGAAAGAAGGCATCAAGGAACGCGTGAGCTTCCGCCTCGAGCGTCTGGTTGCCGCCTGCGGTCGCAACATGAGCAGCGGCACCGGTGTCCTCGCCACCATCGGTTCCACCGCGCCGTTCGTGGGTCTGTTCGGCACCGTGTGGGGCATCATGAATTCCTTCATCGGCATCGCCAAAACCCAGACCACCAACCTTGCTGTCGTCGCGCCCGGCATTGCTGAAGCGCTGCTGGCCACTGCATTGGGTCTGGTTGCTGCGATTCCTGCGGTAGTGATCTACAACGTCTTCGCCCGCTCCATCGCCGGTTACAAGGCGCAGGTTTCCGACGCCTCGGCAGAAGTGCTGCTGCTGGTCAGCCGCGACCTCGACCACCAGCCTGAGCGCAGCTCGCAACCGCACATGGTGAAAGTGGGGTAATCGGCCATGGGCCTGCATTTGAAAGAAGGCGCAGACGACGATCTGGCCGAGAACCACGAAATCAACGTCACGCCGTTCATCGACGTGATGCTGGTGCTGTTGATCATCTTCATGGTGGCCGCGCCATTGGCCACCGTGGACATCAAAGTCGACCTGCCCGCCTCGACCGCCAAACCGGCGCCGCGGCCAGAGAAGCCGGTGTTCCTCAGCGTCAAGGCTGACCAGCGCCTGTACATCGGCGACGATGAAGTGAAAGCCGAAACCCTTGGCGCCGTGCTCGACGCCAAGACTCAGGGCAAGAAAGACACCACCATCTTCTTCCAGGCCGACAAAGGCGTGGATTACGGCGACCTCATGAGCGTGATGGACAAGCTGCGCTCCGCCGGTTACCTGAAGGTCGGTCTGGTCGGACTTGAGACGGCAGCCAAGAAATGATCACGACGCGCCATAAGCTGACGCGTTACAGCGGTAGCCTGGCCGTGGTGCTGGGCGTTCACGCGCTGGCCATCGCGCTGGCGCTGAACTGGACCGCCCGCCCGCCCATCGAATTGCCCCCACAGGCAATGATGGTCGAGCTGGCCCCGGTTCCGGCCCCGCCACCGCCTGCTCCGCCGAAAGTCGTCACACCGCCGCAGCCACCGGCGCCGGTTGAAGAGTTGCCGATTCCGAAGCTGGCCGAGGCACCGAAAGCTGAAATCGCGGTGCAGAAACCCAAGCCGAAGCCAAAGCCGAAACCGCCGAAGCCGGTCGAGAAGAAGCTGCCTGATCCACCGAAGGAAAAACCTTCCGAGGAGAAACCGGCCGACACTCAACCGACTCAGGCACCGACGGAGAAATCCGCCCAGCCTGCGCCGGGTCCGTCGCCGGCACAGTTGGCCGCCAAGGCCAGCTGGCAAGGCACCCTGCTCGCGCATTTGGCCAAGTACAAGAAGTACCCGCAAAGTGCTCAGGCGCGGGGCAAGGAAGGCTTGAACCGTCTGCGTTTCGTGGTGGATGCCGAAGGTAATGTGTTGTCGTTTGAACTGGTGGGCCGCTCGGGCAACGCTGATCTGGACCGGGCAACCCTGGAAATGATCCGCCGCGCACAACCGCTGCCCAAGCCACCGGCCGACATGCTGAACAATGGCTCGATTGAAATTGTTGCGCCGTTTGTTTACTCCCTCGAACGCCGCCGCTAAGCAACACCGCAATACCCTGTGGGAGCGAGCCTGCTCGCGAAGAGGTCGTGTCAGTCAGCACATGCTTGTCTGACCCACCGCTTTCGCGAGCAGGCTCGCTCCCACAGTGGTTACGCGTTGAACGTTAGATCGAAATAAAGGCACCGAAAGGTGCCTTTTGCGTATCTGCCCGCGGCAAACCGACATTGCCCGGTGTCGCATTCCACACTCAGTCTGATAACGTGCGTCTATCGATTGCAGTCGGTATGCTTGGCCCGCATCTTCATGGACGCTTGCTATGACCCTCACAGAATTACGCTACATCGTTACCCTCGCCCAAGAGCAGCATTTCGGCCACGCCGCCGAACGTTGCCACGTCAGCCAGCCGACCCTGTCGGTGGGCGTGAAAAAGCTTGAAGACGAACTCGGTGTGCTGATTTTCGAGCGCAGCAAAAGTGCCGTGCGCCTGACCCCGGTCGGCGAAGGCATCGTCGCCCAGGCGCAGAAAGTCCTCGAACAAGCGCAAGGCATCCGTGAACTGGCCCAGGCCGGCAAGAACCAGCTGACCGCGCCGCTGAAAGTCGGCGCGATCTACACCGTCGGTCCTTACCTGTTCCCGCATCTGATTCCGCAACTGCACCGGGTCGCCCCGCAGATGCCGTTGTACATCGAAGAAAACTTCACCCACGTGCTGCGCGACAAACTGCGCAACGGCGAGCTCGACGCGATCATCATCGCCCTGCCGTTCAACGAAGCCGACGTGCTGACCCTGCCGCTCTACGATGAGCCGTTCTACGTGTTGATGCCGGCCCAGCACCCGTGGACGCAAAAAGAAACCATCGATGCTGGCCTGCTCAACGACAAGAGCCTGCTGCTGCTCGGCGAAGGCCACTGCTTCCGCGATCAAGTGCTGGAAGCCTGCCCTACCCTGACCAAGGGCAACGACGGCGCCAAGCACACCACCGTCGAATCCAGCTCGCTGGAAACCATCCGGCACATGGTTGCGTCCGGTCTGGGCATCTCGATCCTGCCGTTGTCGGCGGTCGACAGCCATCACTACGCCCCGGGCGTGATCGAAGTGCGGCCACTGTCGCCGCCAGTGCCGTTCCGCACCGTGGCCATTGCCTGGCGCGCGAGTTTCCCACGGCCGAAAGCCATCGAGATTCTCGCCGACTCCATTCGCCTGTGTTCGGTGGCCAAGCCAGCGGCACCGGTTACGGCCGGTTAAGCGAGCGTCATGACGGAGTTGTCGCAAGTGTCGGTGACGGCACTCAAGGGTGTCGGCGAAGCCATGGCCGAGAAATTGGCCAAGGTCGGCCTGGAGAATCTGCAGGACGTGCTGTTTCACCTGCCGCTGCGCTATCAGGATCGCACCCGCGTGGTGCCGATCGGTGCGTTGCGACCGGGACAAGACGCCGTGGTCGAAGGCACCGTCAGCGGCGCCGACGTGGTCATGGGCCGCCGGCGCAGCCTCGTCGTGCGCTTGCAGGACGGCACCGGCGGCCTGAGTCTGCGTTTCTACCATTTCAGCAATGCGCAGAAAGAAGGCCTCAAGCGTGGCACGCGGGTTCGCTGCTACGGCGAAGCCCGGCCCGGTGCGTCCGGCCTGGAAATCTACCACCCGGAATACCGCGCCATCACCGGTGACGAACCGCCGCCAGTCGATGAAACCCTGACCCCGGTCTATCCGCTCACCGAAGGCCTGACCCAAGCGCGTCTGCGCCAGCTGTGTCTGCAAACTCTGACGATGCTCAAGCCAGACACCCTGCCCGACTGGCTGCCGACCGAACTGGCCCGCGACTACCAACTGGCGCCACTGGCCGATGCGATTCGCTATCTGCACAACCCGCCCGCCGATGCCGACGTCGATGAACTCGCCCTCGGCCATCACTGGGCGCAGCATCGTCTCGCTTTCGAAGAACTGCTGACGCACCAACTTTCACAGCAACGTCTGCGCGAAAGCATGCGTTCGCTGCGCGCGCCAGCCATGCCGAAAGCGAAAAAGCTGCCGCCGAAATATCTGGCCAACCTCGGCTTCAACCCGACCGGTGCGCAACAGCGTGTCGGCAACGAAATCGCCTACGACCTCAGCCAGCACGAACCGATGCTGCGGTTGATTCAGGGCGACGTCGGCGCGGGCAAAACCGTGGTCGCGGCTCTCGCTGCATTACAGGCGCTGGAGGCCGGTTACCAAGTCGCACTGATGGCGCCGACCGAGATTCTCGCCGAACAGCATTTCATCACCTTCAAGCGCTGGCTCGAACCACTGGGCATCGAAGTCGCGTGGCTGGCCGGCAAGCTCAAGGGCAAGAACCGCGTCGCCGCGCTGGAGCAGATTGCCAGCGGCACGCCAATGGTGGTCGGCACTCACGCGCTGTTTCAGGACGAAGTGCAGTTCAAGAATCTGGCGCTGGTGATCATCGACGAACAGCATCGCTTCGGTGTGCAACAGCGTCTGGCGCTGCGGCAGAAAGGCGTCGGCGGGCGCATGTGCCCGCATCAACTGATCATGACCGCCACGCCGATTCCACGCACTCTGGCGATGAGCGCCTACGCCGACCTCGACACCTCGATCCTCGACGAACTGCCGCCCGGGCGAACTCCGGTCAACACCGTGCTGGTCACCGATACGCGCCGCGTCGAAGTCATCGAACGCGTGCGCGGTGCCTGCGCCGAAGGCCGTCAGGCCTATTGGGTCTGCACTTTGATCGAAGAGTCGGAAGAGCTCACCTGTCAGGCCGCCGAAACCACCTTCGAAGACCTCACTCTAGCCCTCGGCGAACTGAAAGTCGGGCTGATTCACGGGCGCATGAAACCCGTCGAGAAGGCTGCCGTCATGGCCGAATTCAAGGCCGGCAATTTGCAATTGCTGGTCGCCACCACGGTGATCGAAGTCGGCGTTGACGTGCCCAATGCCAGCCTGATGATCATCGAAAACCCCGAGCGTCTTGGCCTCGCGCAACTGCACCAATTGCGCGGCCGCGTTGGCCGGGGCAGCGCCGCCAGCCATTGCGTGCTGCTCTACCATCCGCCGCTGTCGCAGATCGGTCGTCAGCGCCTGGGCATCATGCGCGAGACCAACGACGGTTTCGTCATCGCCGAAAAAGACCTCGAACTGCGCGGCCCCGGCGAAATGCTCGGCACCCGTCAGACTGGCCTGCTGCAATTCAAAGTCGCCGACCTGATGCGCGACGCCGACTTATTGCCCGCCGTACGCGACGCCGCGCAAGCCTTGCTGGAACGCTGGCCGACCCACGTCAGCCCATTGCTCGACCGCTGGCTGCGCCATGGGCAGCAATACGGCCAAGTGTGAGCACCGTCGCAGTTTCTGACAGATCGTTCCGACCAAGCTGGTTATACTCCTGCCATTGTTTCAAAAACGGATACAGACCATGACCGAAGCCGCTCTCGCCCCCGAATCCCCGCACGCGCCGTCTGTCATTCGGCTGCTGCTAGGCAAGCTGGGCATCGCCTACGAAGAAGTGCTCGACCACCACGGCCTCAATGCATCGCGCAAGGTACAAGCCGTGTTGCTGGACGACGCCGTCGGCGCGCTGATGGTGCTGTTTCCGCAGAGCCAATTGCTCGACCTCAACCGCCTCGCCGAACTGACTGGCCGGCGCCTCACCGCCGTCTCCACCGAGCGCCTGGAAAAGATGCTCGGCAAACACAGCCTGAGCTTGCTGCCGGGCCTGCCAGCGCTGACCAGCTCGCCGTGCCTCTACGAAGAAAGCCTGCTGCGTGAGCCGAAGTTGCTGATCAACTCCGGCGAGCCGGGCCTGCTGCTGGAAATCGCCAGCGAAGATTTCAAGACCATGCTGACCAAGGCCAGCGCCGCCAACTTCGGCGAAGCCCTGAGCAGCATCCGCCCGAACCTCGACCGCCCCGACGATGACCGCGAGGAAATCACTCAGGCTGTGCAGGCGTTCACCGCCCGGCGCATTCAGCAACGTCTGGAAGCGACCATCGAAATTCCGCCGCTGGCCGAAACCGCGCAAAAAATCATCAAGCTGCGCGTCGATCCCAACGCCACCATCGACGACATCACCGGCGTGGTCGAAACCGACCCGGCGCTGGCCGCACAAGTGGTGAGCTGGGCGGCGTCGCCGTACTACGCCTCGCCGGGCAAGATTCGTTCAGTGGAAGACGCGATCGTCCGCGTACTCGGCTTCGATCTGGTGATCAACCTTGCGCTGGGCCTGGCCCTCGGCAAGACCCTGAGCCTGCCGAAAGACCACCCGCAACACACCACGCCGTACTGGCAGCAATCGATCTACACCGCCGCCGTCATCGAAGGCCTGACCCGCGCCATGCCGCGCGCCCAGCGCCCGGAGGCCGGCCTGACCTACCTCGCCGGTCTGCTGCACAACTTCGGCTACCTGCTGCTGGCCCACGTGTTCCCGCCGCACTTCTCGCTGATCTGCCGCCACCTGGAGGTCAACCCGCACCTGTGCCACAGCTACATCGAGCAACACCTGCTCGGTATCAGCCGTGAACAGATCGGCTCGTGGCTGATGCGCTACTGGGACATGCCCGACGAACTGGCCACCGCCCTGCGCTTCCAGCACGACCCAAGCTACGACGGCGCCTACGCCGAATACCCGAACCTCGTCTGCCTGGCCGTGCGCTTGCTGCGCAGCCGCGGGATTGGCTCTGGGCCGGATGAAGACATCCCCGACGCGCTGCTTGAACGTGTGGGCCTGACCCGCGACAAAGCCAACGACGTTGTCAGCAAAGTGCTTGAGGCTGAAGTGCTGCTGCGCGAACTGGCCTCGCAGTTCAGCCAGGCCTAAACAAAACAGGCCCGCTCCCCAAGGATCACCAAAATCCCTGTGGGAGCGAGCCTGCTCGCGAAGAATCCAACTCGGTCTACCAGACCGCCCCTGATCATTCCCACGCTCCGCGTGGGAATGCATCCCGTGACGCTCCGCGTCACCAAAGGCTCAAGCCTTAGGCTTAGCCTTCCTCGGCACCAAATACTTCATCAACCCTTGAAACCACATCACCAGCGCCGGGTTGCCCTTGAGCTGGATCGACTTGTCCTGAATCCCCTGCATAAACGCCAACTGCTTGTTCTTCGCCTGCATTGTCGCAAAGCCATAACCGGCATCTTTAAACGCAATCGCAAACGCCGGCTCTGCCACCACGCCAGACTTGCTGGTGATGCGCTGATCCTTGACCACGAAATGCCGCGCCACTTTCCCGTCCAGCGTCTGCAACTGAAACACCAGATCCTTGTCACCCAACTGCTGCTGGAACGCAGGATTTGTCCGGCTGGCCTTACCCATCAACAAACCCATCATCCAAAGAAGAAAACGAAATTTCATGCGCACAGCCTCAAAAGGAAAATGAACGGCCGGGGCAGTGTAAGGGATTCGGACGATAACGCCAGTATCTGCCGCTGTTGGAAGAGGATGCTGACTATTCCCCGCACGATGACCGCCAAGTCACGATTCAGCGCTCGCCCACTGATCGTTCCCCCGCTCCGCGTGGGAATGCATCCCGAGACGCTCCGCGTCTCACCACTCACCTTTCCTACACCTGTTGAAACACATCCCTGTAGGAGCTGGCGAAGCCAGCGATCTTTTGATCTTCCGGCCCGCGAATCTATGGGAAATTTCCTGCAAAGTGCGGTGCTGTCCATGAACTAGGCGAGTTGGCTGGCTATCGATAGGCTCTGTGTGTCGCCGCAGATTGGCGATACGGACGTGCAAGTCCGGTCGGAGTACACATTGGTTATGGCAATTCGCCGAGCGTTTTCCTATGCTCGCGGATCGTTATGGCGGCTGTGTATGGGAGGCCTTCGGGTCTGCCGGGTTACTCCACCGGTCTTGCACACCTATGCACAGCTGCCACCACTTTCGAAGTGCGAGCGAAACGGTGTCGGCTCCTTAAACTGGAGTAAGACCGAATGATCAAACCAACACCCAATCCCCCAGAAAACCCAGACGTTTCGCCCTACGAAACCCTGGAATCAAAGAAATTCCACGAAGCCGCCGAACGCGCCCTCGACCACCATTTCAAACCAGCCGTCGATCCACACCCCAAGCGCGAGAACGGCCTCTTCAAACTCTCCCCCGGCACCGACGCCGAAGCCCTCATGGCCAACGCCTCCGAAGACCTCCTGTCTATCAGCGTCATCGCCTGCGACCTCGCCGACGACCTCCACGGCTCCCGACGCTCGGTTGCACTGGCCCTGAGCAGAATGGCGGACGGCGTGAGATTGATGGTGGAAGGGACGCTCGACCAGATTGAAGTGCGAAGCGTGGCGGCCAAGTCGTAGCGAAGTCTGTGGATGAAAAAAGGGGACGTTAAGTCCCCTTTCTGAATATTCCCTGCTTCACCATTGGCAACCTGTTTCAGGTTTCGAATCCACGTTGTAATCGTTTTCAAACGAATACTTCTTTGCGGATTTGTAATTCGTATACGACATCGCATCAACCCGGCCACCCTGAGTGACCATCTGATACTCACCTGTCAGCGCACCATCAACCACTTCAACCCAAGTTGTCGTGTACTGGTAGGGCCGGCCATAGACCAATTCCTCTTGTTCAGTATTGCGATGAACCAGAGTGATGGCCTTCTTCGACTTGCTGTACTTGACGCCAGCACCGCTCCACTTGGCGACAGAGTCGTAATAGGTTCTGAATTCAAAATTTATGGGTTTGCCTTCGTAGGAGCGGAAGCAAAAAACCTCGGTCGTGACCTCGCTATGCGCCGCCAGAGGAACGAAAACGAGCAACGCGGAAAACAATGCAGACGAAAATTTCAAACCGAATATTCCTTTAGCGGTTCATGGGTACAGAACACACAGTTACAGCAACTCAACGAGCTCTTGTCACGCCTCGGGCGCCACAGCGCTGCGCTCCCCCACCCTCGCCGGGATTTTCGAAGCTTTTCCCGCTTCAGACATTCGCGATGCGTATTGCTTGTACGCCGCCACCGCCCGCTCTTTATCGTTCACGGCCCAATAACTGTCAGCGAGATTCAGGTAAGCAACCGTCCTGTTTGGGTGGTTGGCAATCACTGCATTGAGCAACTCAATCGACTCAGCGTAGTAACCCGCCTCGCCGAGCAGAAAACCGAGGTCGTTGGACCAGCCGGGACGCTGCGGGTAGTAGTACTTTGCGGCGATATAGCTATCCGGGGGACAAGTGTCATGCGAGCCGCCGCCCATCAACGCGTAGCTCATCGTATCCTTGAAGGAAGAGTCATCACCCTTTCGGTAGGCTGCCAGCGCCATATCCAGCAAATCAGCCGAATCGACGGTCATCAATTTCTTTCTCACGCCCTTAATACTGCCAGTACGAGCAACCTGCAGCTTCTGCAGCGCCTCACGCCCATCGAAAGAGGCCAGGGTGATTGGGCCCAACGTCTGCACCGGCAACTCCACTACGCTGACAAGCGACCGGTCACAGGAGTCGTTGTTCGCCACTTCCAGCAGAGCTTTCAGCTCAAACTGCTTTGAACCTCTGTTGAAGGCGAACAACAGGTTGAAGTTGTAAACCGCGTTATCTTCCTCGCTGGTTACCAGCGCGATGTAATCCCCAGCCTCAACGAACGGCTGCTTTACCACAGCTTCCTCAGCCTGCGGATCAATGACAGTCATGACGCCAGGGCGACCTTTGAGTACATGGACGCTGAAGACACCCTGAAGCGCAGACGAGTACTGACTCTTGATCAGAGGCAGCGCCTTCGACGTATCGAGCAATATGTCCTCGTTACGTGCTTGTTCCGGCGCAATCAACAATCGGTTAGAAACTTCGTCCGCATCACCCGCCAGCACAAACACCTTTTGCCGTGATACATCACCCAGCAAGCTAGCCGGAATTTCTTTCAGGACTTGTGGGGCAGCGAGTGCGTATGAAGTGGTTAGCAGCCCAAGGCTCAACACGATAAAGCGGAAGAACATATTCACTGTCTCAGTCCCTGAATTTCAGATCGCTCAACGACTCGTTGCGGAATTTTCTGCGCTTTACCAGCAGCAGTCATCGCTTCGCCGTACTCGCGGTAATAACGCTGCGCTTCTTCTTGCCGATCAAGTCGCCACAGCGAATCAGCCACGTTCAGCATCAGCACCGTGCGTTTGCCGACTGCTTCAACGCCTCGATAAAACTTCAACGCCAACTCATCGTTGCCGCCCTCGGCCAAGTAGAAACCGAGGTCGTTGTAAGTCTGAACATTTTGCGCCGGGGGATGACACGCCATGTAGGATTCCGGGCTTAAAAAGCTCAGGCTCCATTCGATGGACTCTGCTCGGGACTGCGCAGGCTGGATACTCGAAGCATTTTTCAGCAGGTCCTTGGGTGACTTAGTCTCCAAGACAGGATTGAGCACCCCGCCCTCTTCGGAAACCCATTGCTTGCCTACCCATTTTCCCTCACAAAACCGCTCGTAACTCTCAGCAAGCACGCAACCGGTTTCCATCGAGATCACATCGCAATGCCCTTGTGATGTCGCTATTTCCTCACCGCCCTCACCTATGACTACGCCGTACTCCACCGCAGTCGCCAGTAGAAATTTTTTGTCAGGGCTGAGCCATTCAGGATAAGCCTGGGCACCAATGCCGGCATGAAACAACGGGAACGTTTTTCCATTCGCGGTGAACCAGGCAGTGGTAGATTCCACGACGGGTGATGTCCATTTTTTTGCCTGGAACGTCACTGTGTTTCCGGCGGCTCCCACTATTGGCGGGTCAACGGCAAAGACATTGGTAGCGCTGAACAAACCGCCGATCATCAACACCCACTTAAGGCTGGCCATAGACGATCCTTTTCACCGCTGGGCTTTCTGACATTAGCTGTCTCTTCGTAACGCCATAGGCCTTGATCAGCTCTTCCCGAGATCCCTTCGAGCCAAAAGAGCGCTGGTTATTATCGAAGCTGTATTGCTCCAATCGCCCTGCTGTCGAGTAATACCCGTGCCACTCCGCGCAGGCACCACAACCGCCATATCCGCCTATCGAAACAAGGCTGCCCTTGGCGCCATCCACGCAATCCATCGCCACAACAACATTGCTCAACATCTTCGTCTTCGCACCGTCGGAAGTGAGTTGTGAAACTTTGCTGATATCGCGTCGAAGCACCTTGCTACCGATGTTGATGGTCTGGTCGGAGCAGACCGGGATGACGTGGGTTTCCGTGTCCTGCACTGTCACGGATCGGCAGGACGAAACCAACACCACTTCAACACCGCCACACTGCATGATATCGCGCTGGGTAAAGGCGTCCGAAGGCGCGGCGAAGGCTGGCAGAGAGAGCAGCAGCGAAAGGCTGCCCGCGAGAAGACGGATCATCCACTCACTCCTCATCCATCGGCGACGATTCCACGTCGGTCATGCTCAGCAGCCGGAATTCGTTGTTCACAAACTCGTAGTAACGATCCCGGTTACCGCTTTCCAACGCATTCCCTTGGGCGTCCTCTTCACCGTCGAGCGTGACGCCGGAGACGATGATCAAGCGGCTGTCGGGCTGGTAGACCATGCCGAAGGTGCTGCCGTCGTAAGCATTCGGCAGACCGCCAACGACTTCCCCAGTCTGAGCGTCCAGCACTTCGCCGCAAATGGCGCTGCCGCCACAACCGAGCCTGTGAAGGATGTAATGGCCGGCGAAGTTGACCTTGCCTTTCAGGGCTTGCACCCGTGCTTGGTCCATCATTGGGCTGCTGTTTTCTTGCGGCACCAGCTTATGGTTGGGGCCGGTGAAAACTGGCGTGACGGTGTAATCCTTGAAGGTTGGATCGGCAGCGAATGCCATGGACGCGGCAGCCAATAACAGGCTGCCGAGAAGAACCGAAAATCCTTTCACGCTGTAACTCCATCGACGCAAGTCATTGTGGGTGTGTTCATTCGAAGGCAATGCCGCGCACCGCTTTCTTGATTTGCTCGAACCCTTCGTTGCTGATCGCCAACGGGGTGGATGAACCCGATTCCGCCGAGCCGATCAGTACGTCTTTGCCCCTCAGCAGGCAAAAAGCGATGCGGGTAATGCGCCGTCGTGATTTATCGTGGAAACCGAAGATGAAACCCGAAGAGTTCTCCCCACCCCATTGTTCGAAGGTGTAGGTGTTCGCACGACCCGCCAGAGAGTTGGGCACCCAGCCCTTATCGGTAAGGGTCGCCGGGCACCTGCGGTCGTTGTCGTCACGCAGGACTTGCACCGCAAATGCATCGTCTACCGGGGGTTTCCAATCGGTGAGAAGCGAAAAGTACTCCAAGTTTTCACACATCAAACCAAACCACGGCTGGCTCAGGTCACCGTGTTTCTCGAAGTGCCAGTCGGCACCACTCGACGTCTGCGCTTGCCACAAGCTGGGGGCGCTTGACGGTTTGGGCAGTTGTTTGGCTGCGATAAATACCGAATAGAAATCGTCGAACTTCAGCCATTGGTTCTGCAGCAGCGGCATGGAGAACCGACACGAACCCATGTCTACAACTGTCTCGGTCGGGCCTTGCGCAACCGGCGACTGGCCGGGCTCGTTACCGACCAATACAGGACCTGCGGCAGTCACATAATCCACCTGTAAAAACGCGACCAGACCAAAGATCAATTCGCGGAGGTATCGTAGTTTCACTTCGCATCCTTCGAATTGATCAATTCCAACTCACCATCCCGATACAACACCTCACACCCCACCCACGCCGGATCCACCTGCGGCATCACTGCCGACGGCTTGCGCAGCTCCCGCAGCAACGTCGAGCCATGCGACAAGCGCCCACCCATCCGCGCAATTACTGCCCGCGCTGTTTGGTAATGCGCGTGCCGCCCCGGATCGAGGGTGTCTTCGAGCAGGATGTCGGCGCCGAGGATGCCTTGCACCTGCCCCGGATAAATCATGAACCCGGTGGCCTGCTCAGCACCTTCGCGACCGTCCTGCCAGAAGCTGCCGTCGCGGGTGCGCACGTCCGGATGCGGCACGAACCAATGTTCGCGATCCGCCAGCGGCATGGCGTGGTGCAGACGGAAGAAGATGCGCATGAGGTTGTCGCGATACCACTCGCGTACTTGCAGGTAGTAGCCGCGCAAGCCCGGCAGGCCGCTCGAATGGGCGAGGCGGATCAGCCCTGACCATTTCGGGAATGGTTGTAATGGCAGCTCACTCGACGCGGGTCTAGGCGTAGCGGGATCGGTTTCCCACGGCAATCGATGCGGACTGTTTTCAAGATTGTCGTAAGCGGTCGGCGGGCGGCCCATCCAATCACCGCCGCTGCTCGCCAGCGCTGTGGCGATGCACAGATTGCCTTGCACGACGAACACGTAAAACCGAGTGAACCAGTCTGCCAATTGCTGACCATCGGCACCTTGGGCGACAAGTTCGGCCAGCTCCCGATCGAAGCGCTGCAAGCCATTTTCAAGGCTCAGCAAATGGCTGCGAGCCATGCGTTGCATGCGCAAAAACAGCGGCAACGAACGCAGCATCTTCAGCGGTTGCCACGGCAGATGAGGCGTCGCGCCGCCAACTTCACCCGCGTAGTTATCGGCGCTGATGCCCCAGTCGGCCAGCCTAGCGAGAAACAGGTCATTGTTGATGTAGGACGCGCCGCCGAACACTGCGGTGAACGGTTCGTTGTCCTGCAACACCCGCGCATCCCAACGCGCCATGATTGCCGGGATACTCGCTGCCGCGCGGCGCTGGGCGTATTCCACCAGCACGCTCGGTTGCGGCGGCAGGATCTCGGCGATATTGGCGGCGGTCAGGTGGCGGCGCCAGCCGTAATCGCTGATCGGCCGGTATTGCAGCAGCCACAGTTGCGAGCCATCCCAGGCCCATTCGACGTCGCCGGGCACATAGTGGAACACGCGCAGCACGTCTTGCAGAAAGCGCCAGAGCAGGTCTTCGGTCAAACCGTGGGACGGCGTGAACGTGCCGCTGCGCCAAGCATCACCGAGCCGCGAAAGCGTTGCTCGCGAGGGGCTGACGTGACCGTCGGCCAGCGATTCGAGATGGCCTTCCACCCACTCAAGTTCTACCGAGAGATGGCGCACGAACGCGATGCCGGAAACGACCGGAGTGATGAAGCGTTGCACCACCACTTCCTCGACGCCTTCGGCCGTCAGTTCGGCGATGCGTTTCGGCACATTGGCGGACGGCTCGCGCAGATAGGTCGTGCTCAAACCGGCATTCGCCGAATCGGCCTGATCCTCGCCATAACTGGAGGAGCGCACCGCCCAGGTCACATCAGGTTGAGCAGCGAGAAATGCTGGCAGACGCGGATCGCTGCAATCGTTGAGCGTCAACGCCGCCGGCACCGCTTGCCGCGCCAGTTCGGCCAAGCGCAAACGCCCACCCTTGGTGTGCGCGACAAACCCGCGCTCGCCCGACTCCAGCCACTGCGCGAACTGCGCGGGCGAGTCGATCCACGGGTAATGACCCCAACCAGATTTGAGGCTGATGGTCAGATCTGCGCGGGCGAGAATCGCCGACCACGCCGCCGCTTGCTCGATGCCGAGCACGGCGTCCTGATCGCCCCAGACCAGCTCGACCGGATCGGTGATCCACTCCAGCAGTGGCAACGCGGTATCGGCGCGAATCAGATCCCAGTGCGGCACGAACGCACGGCAGCGCGCATAACCGGCGCCCATGCGCTGGTACTGCGGGGGCGTCCAGGTCTGGGTGGAAAACTTGCGCGCGAACACCGTGGGTTTGTTCGACAACAGCCAGTGAATGGTCTTACGAATCGGCAGCGGTGACATCAGCGCCGGCAATCGACGCTGCCACAAAAATGCCCCAACCGGCGCCAACAGAACACTGCGCGAAAAGTGCCCGGGCCGACGCTGCAACGCGTGCAGCACCAGCAACGCATTGACCCCGACTGCCATGATCGCGCTGCCCTTCTGCGTCATCGCCAACAAGGTCTGCGCGTAGTCCGCCAGATCCTCGCAGGGTGGCAGCGGATTGGCGCCGAAGCCCGGCAACTCCAGCGGCACCACGTCGTAGCGCTGAAAGTGCGGCAGTGCGTCGTCCCACCAATCGGCAGCGCTACCGTTGCCGGCCAGCAGGTACATCAACGGCTTGCTCATGAGCGATCCTCAGGTCAGATCGCGCAGAGCGGCGTCGAGGGTTGGATAACGGAATGTGTAGCCAGCCTCGGTCAAACGCTGCGGCACCACGCGCTGACCGTCGAAGAACAGCTGCGCCATCTCCCCCGCCATTGCACGCACTGGCGCGGCGGGAATGTGCAACCACACCGGACGCTTGAGGACCTTGCCGGCCTGCTCGGCGAACGCAGCCTGACTGACCGTTTCGGGCGCGACCATGTTGTAGGTGCCACGCATAGTGTCGTCGTTGAAAGCCCGCGCGATCACCTGAAGCACATCGTCGCGGTGCACCCAGCTCATGATCTGCTGACCGTCGCCCATGCGCCCGCCGAAACCCAGACGGAACGGCAGCAGCAACGGCGTCAACGCACCGCCGGGGCCGAAGACTACGCCGAGGCGCAGCACCACCTGACGCACTCCAAATTCCGTGGCTGGTTGCGCGGCGGCTTCCCAGCGTGCGCAGAGTTCGGCCATGAAGCCGTCGCCCTTGCTGGCGTGTTCGTCGAGGCTTTCGCTGGCATCGCGCACGCCGTAGTAGCCGATGGCTGAGGCTTGAATCCACAGTGCTGGTTTTTGCTTGGTGTTCTTCAACCAGGTCATCAGCCCTTCGGTGGTGCCGACTCGGCTGGCGAGCAATTGCGCCTGACGTTTGGGAGTCCAGCGTGGGCCGGCGACGGGTGCTCCGGCGAGATTGATCACTACGTCGAAGGTGTCGTCGTGGCTGAGTTCGCTGAGCGAATGCACGCAGCGGACGCGGCCGTTGAATAGATTGGCCGCGCTCAACGGATCGCGCGTCAGTACGCTGACAGAGTGGCCCGCGTCGAGTAATTGATTGACCAAGGCTTCGCCGATAAAACCGGTGCCGCCGGTGATCAGCACGCGCTTGAAAGCGCCGTCGGCAAACGGGTTGGACTGACTCGGCATCTTTTCTGGTGGGGACTTTCGGCGGTCATTGCGATACAGCCAAACTAGCGGTGGCAACAACACCAGCAACGCAAAACCGTCGAGCCACAGGTGCGACCAGACCTGTTGTTGCGCTGAGAGCCACATGTCCTGCGGCGCCCATAACAGGATGCCGGCGCTCAACCAGCCCCAGACTGCCGGGGCTTTCAAGCGATTGCCCAAGTGCACCAACGCGAGCATGTACAGCGAATAACTTTGCAGCGTCGCGCCGAACAGCGCGAGCCACCAGACTTGTTGTTCGTGGCCGGCGGTGGGAACCGCATCGGCGCCCCAGAACGACAGTTCGAGGACTTGCAGGTAGCCATCGAGCACGCCGGAGTCACCGGCCCAGGTCAGGGTAAAACCGGCGAGGATGTGCGTGATCGCAGCGGCATATAGCCAAAGCACCAACGCTGGGCGAAGCGAGGAAGAAGAGGCTGGCATTCCGTGTCCTGAGCGCGTTCCTTGGGGGTGGGGAGTTTAAAGGAAAATCGGGGGAGTCAGATGCTCAAGCGTTAAACGTTTTAGCCTGAGGGATTCAGGCAAAACTTGTGCAAAACCGCCTCAAACAGGCCCTCGAAATTCAAATGCAGTGGCTGGATTTGATGGGCGCCGTGGCTGACGATCCCAATCGCCCCACGTTGAAGAGGCCCAGCTGATCACCTTTGTCAGCCGCCATTTGATAACAGGCTAACGCTCGAGACATATCCTTCGTTCCCAACTCCCCACCCTCAAAGGTAGAGGCCAGGTAATTCATCGCGTCCGTAGAGCCCATGGTAATCGCTCGAATAACCTGCTCTTCTGCCTGCTTGGGATGAAGGCAAGGGCCGTTATAGTCGGTGGAGTTTCCCGAACAAAGAAACGTCGCATAGCCCATCGCACCCTTTGGTATTTTCGAAGCCGCTTTGAACAAAGCCTCAACCTTAGGGGTTTCCAACTGAGATGCCATTTGCGAAAGACTCAGGCTCGCCGCCGACAGGCTCGCCTGTGCATCGCCCGACTCTGCAGCACACACAAAATTTTCCAGCGACGCTTCAATCAACTCCGCAGTCAGCCGGTATTGCTCAAGAGACCCCAGCCCACCCAACGCTTCTGCACGCTGATAACAAAAGTTTTCGGCGCGGCTCATTCCCGGGTTATCCGTTGCGACAAGATCCTTCTCGCTGACCGACCAATCCTCAATCCCCTCAAGCACCCAGCACGCCTGACGAGAGAAGTTGAAGATCTTGATATTGCTGTTGCCGGCCCGTTTATCCACCACGTTGACGTGACTGTCATCAACCTCTTCAATCTCGACCCCAGGTGTCTTGCCGGGCGTGATTGCAGCCATCAGCGGATAGGTGAAGGTTGTTCCACTGACACCCGAGGTCGAAGGCTCAAAGGTACGTCGATCCTTCCCAGCTACCGGTTTCAACACCAGCGACTTGACCGTCATTGCAGTCAGACGGCGTTGTGATTCGCTGTTGGCGGAAAACGCCGTCAGGAAAGGCGCGAACTCCTCCGAGGGACAAGCGTCGTTGGTGGGTGCCGTCGAAGTGCTCTTGTCGGATGCAAGAGCAGGGACGATCTTGTCCAGATACGCCGAGCGTTCGCGACTCATTCTGGCGATACACGAGTTAACGGCGAACACATGCGCCGGCATCCCCGTCTCGATCTCGAATGCCTCCAACGGGCAATTCGCATCGCGCAATTTCAGCCACGCACGCTGCGATTCTTTGACCTTCGCTGCGTACTCCGCGCCCAATGCCGGATTTGCCCGATAGTCAGACTCAAGCCGCGACATCAGTTGCTTGTAGCTGACATTCAACTGCGCATCGGCAGCCTTCTTCGCCGCCTCCGAGCAGGGCACCATTTCCAGGCTTGAGGAGACATGGCTGCAGTCGTCCTGCGCGTAGGCAGCTGAAGCCGGCAGCAGTACGGCCAGCAGGGTTAAAACAAAACGGTTCACTGTGTTCATCCTTGAGTCTTTCAGGCTTTGCGTTTGGCAACGGAAAAATGGGCAAAGACCACGTTTTTGGATAACTACTCAAACGCGGTCTACCGCCATTTAATTATCTGCATCACCGCGACCCGCAATCAAAAAATCGGAATCTGAAAACGCATTCTCCCCATGCACCGATCTTTAGCCTCGCCGAACAACCTGGATGTTATCGCGCAGTTTTCTTCTGCATATCCTTTCCAAGCCGATCCGAAATCTTCGTTACCACCGACAAACTTCAAAGCTTCCGAATAGTTCATAGCGGTGGCTTTTTCATTAACTAGCGATACAGCCTTATAAAAACCATCCCCTATGACTCCGGTCCGAAGATAAACAAGTTCAGCCACACGGAAACTCGTCAACTGTTTCTTACACGACAATTGTTCAATCGGAGACTCTCCGCCCTCTTCATCATCGTTTTTGCAGTATTCATCCCTAAGGATTATCCATTTTTTTTGCGTAGAAAGCAGCTCGGCCCTAGTTGATGAATCGAGCTCGGCAGACAAAGCTTTGTATTGTTCATTCAGGACTTTATCAATTTTATCAAACGATTTCTGAGAGCAGCTGATAATGTCAGGATTCGTTGAATTAACCGAGCTACAATCAACATCGGCCGACGCAGCGCCGGAAGAAAGAAATACGACCGATAAAACAGAAAAGACTTTCTTCGTCACTTCCAGCAATTGCATTTCAACGCCTCCTCAAAAAATACCGCTTCTTTTTCACGTCTAGTGGCTACACCGACGGTATTAGGGTCATTTTCCCAAAGCCGCTTCATGCTACGTAGCCGGGATGGAATCAGTTCGGGCTTATCGTTATCGAAATCTTCTTTTATCTGTTTCATCTCTAGCCGCTTCAACGCCTTAGCGGGCGTATTCCCTGATAAAGAATTGCCCCGATTCACTACAAGAGAAAGTAATACACCCTGACAATCCGGATGCAAATTTATAGCTTTAGGGTATACGTCAACAACTTGTTGCGCATACCGTTTCTTCATAATAACAGCTAACTTTAAAGCATTATCCTTACTGATGGATATCGAGCTGACGTTGTGCACATAATCGCGCGCATCTTGACCTTTCTTGCCAAGAGCTCCTTTTAATCTTTCTATTTCTTCAGGGGTATACAGGTCTTTAAGCTCCGCATCAACTCTCGCTGCTGTTTGCTGCCCAAGATCGTAACCATAACCTATCGTTATTCCACTGCTATCATCAGGCAATGCATATGGATGTTCTCGATAAGCTTCGATTGCCAACAGAAATTCAAATAGTTTCTTCGATACTACATATGGCCCAACTGTTGTGCCGAGGGTATAGACTTCGGCCTTGCACTTCTCAGGGCAGCCGGACAAGAAACCACCCAACAAACCAAGCAAATGAATATGCTGAACATTATTATCATTGGTTATGCCATGTTTCCCGACCAGCTTATCCCACCAACTCAAGCGTTCAATTCGAAGTTTTTCTTCCACCCACTGCTGATGAGGATCCGAGACACTATGCCCAATCAGCTCATCCAGCGAATCCCACTTTTCTCTTTTGAACTGCCACTCGCTTTCGTAACGCGTAACCATTTGGGATATCGGCTGAGAAAACCAAGGCTTGCTTAACGCTTCTTTGATTTCCGCAGGCGTAAGTTTGTTGTCGCCGTTTTTATCAAGCATTTTGTACAAATGCTGCTTAGCGGGGCCGTCATTGGCATTTCCAACGTTTGGCAAATATGCCGCTCGCTCTTCCTCGGTCAAATTTTCCTGAGCATGGAGAGATGCAGCGAGGTGGTCCGCATTACTGACAGTTTCCTCGATGAAACTGAAACCTTCCCACTCAAAGGGTGAATGCCGCGATAACTTGGTATCTGGCTCTGCAAACCATCCATTGAGCTCATTCCCGTCGGCATCACCCAATACCCCGTCCAGGCGCCACCACAACGTATAGGTAGTGCTTCCTCCCATGACGACAGGAACCTTTATTTTTCTCTCAGCCGGTAAAGCTTCCAGCACTCCGACAGGAACCAGAAAATCATAACCAACCGTTTTGTGCGGATCAGTCACTTTAGGTGGATTGGTAGAACCCATTCCCTCCACGTGAGTAACCACCACGCTGCCTTTAGGAATTTTCACTAACGTTTTTTCAGCTGCTGGCAGTCCCGCAGCCTTCTCTTTGCTCAGCGCGGTAAAGGCCTTCACGTCTTCACAGCTGAACAGCTCAACGTGCAGTAGATTGTTGGGGGCCGAATCGGAGTGATTCTGATACTTCCCTACATGTCCAATCAGACTGCCCGCGGTAATCGGGAATGGAGTCGCCAAGACATGCACGGCGTCCTTTTCTGCTGGCTCACTCTTGGCCTCAAGTAGCCCTTCCCAGACATATCCAAGCACCTCCCCCGCTGCCAGCGGTGGAACAGCATTCCCGCTGACGATCTCCAGCAGTTTCTGGTACTTGCCACGCGTACCGTCGTTTCCGATTTTAACTTGCGTACCGTGCGGCAAAATTGCTCTCACAGCGCCTGACTGGCTGGCAGAGGCGCGCACAACAAGACCTTTCTGAGGCGGAGTCATTGGGTCTTTGGCAGCAGCACCAATGACGTAAGTATTGGTCGTTGGACCTGCGGTCATCTCTCTTTTGAACACCCAGCCTGTACCGGGCGGCAGGTCGCTACTGGCAGGCGTGACGCTAACAACCTTGAGCCAACCATTGTGCTCTTCGCCTGTCTCGACAATCGTGCCGCGATTCAAGACTGTCAAGACCGTTGCATACCCGGGCCTTCCTCGTGGTTCCTGGCGGACACGTAAGCCCAGGAGTTCGTCATTGGCAGTTGCCTTCACCTGCAACGTACCGCCGCTCCAAAAGGCCGGCCGCGGCAGTGCCGGAGTTTCTTCGTAGCTTTTCCATTGCAACAAATGCATGTACAGACTGAAAAAGGTAAGACTCGGGGCGGGAACGGGTGCTGCAGGAGGGGATCCCGCTGGTACCTGTGGCGCTGGCGGCATCGGCACTTCCAATCGATGTTTGACCAATACAAAGCCAGTGGAAAAGTCGGACTGGGTTGTACCGAAATTTGACTTGGGGTAGATGTTATCGATTCGATAGGCAACCACTTCCCCGTCCGCTATGCATCGGACTTCTGTCGAGTCCTGCACCAGACCCGAATCTTGATCGAAATGCACACCACCATGCCAAAGCCCATTGGCCCCCAACGGATAGAAGCCGTCCTTCGCTTTGGCTAACGCCTTGTAGAACTGCTGCGGATCGGTCGCTTCAGCTGTCCCCACTTTCAGGGGATACGACCATTTTTGAATTTTGTTTGTTGTCTCTGTCATTACCAATTACCTGAATTCTGATCCCTGGTGGCTTGGATTGCCGTCGATGTCTTACCCGGAAAAATTGAGCATGCGCTTCGGTTTGCGTTTGATCTTCTCCTCAGACGCATTCAACAACGCCTGATCCATCAAACTCCCCGCCTTATCCTTATCCGCCGCCCCCGGCAGCACCGGCGGTTTAATCCCGATGCCGGTGCCGGAGCCAGCCGAGCCCCCGGCATTGATCTTGATCACCGGCCCAACCACCGTAACCCCACCGCCATCAAGCTTGATAAAGCTCCCACCCCCAAGAATGGTCAGCTCTGTCCCCGCCTCAATAACGATCTTGTCCCCAGCCTTAAGGTGAATCTCTTTCCCCACACTGGTCAGTTGCGCAGTCCCCAGCTTCACATGCTGGTTCTGCCCAATCGTCAGGTGATCATCCAGCTTCGCTTCAATCTTGCGGTCAGAGATCGTGGTGCGGTGCTCTTCAGCCTTCAGCTCGGTGTAGGTGTTCTTCACCACCGTGTCGTGACGTTCATTCCCGACCCGAATCTTCTGATCATGCTCAACGTTTTCATCCCAATCGCGCTGGGCGTGGATGTAGATCTGCTCCGCACCTTTCTTGTCTTCAATGCGCAGTTCGTTATAACCACCGCCACCCGGCGAGCTAAGGGTTTTGAACACACTGCGAGTCTTGTTCGCCGGCAAGGCATACGGCACCGGGTTTTCCTTGTGGTACAGGCAGCCGGTGACGAGGGGCTGGTCGGGGTCGCCTTCGAGGAAGGTGACGAGGACTTCCATGCCGATGCGCGGGATGCTGATGGCGCCGTAGCGGTCGCCGGCCCAGGAGCTGGATACACGCAGCCAGCAGCTGGTTTTGTCGTCGGCGAGGCCTTCGCGGTCCCAGTGGAATTGCACTTTGATGCGGCCGTACTGGTCGCAGTGGATTTCTTCGCCTTTGGGGCCGGTGACCATGGCGGTCTGGCTGCCGAGGACTCGTGGTTTCGGGTGTTCGAGGGCCGGGCGGTAGAACACGTCCCACGGGGTGGCGAGGAAGGTGTTGCGGTAGCCTTGGTGGAAGTCGTCCTTGTTGTCGGTGGTGTCGCTGGTCACGCCTTCTTCGAGGACTTGCGGCTGCTTGCCTTCGTGGAAGATTTCGGTGAGCAGCCACAGGTCGTTCCACTCGCTGCGCGGGTGGTCGGACATCGCCATGAAGTGGCCGCTGACCAGTTTGGTCTGGTCGCCGCGACCTTCGGCCTGGCGGTAGTCGGCGCGATGGCGTTCGAGGGCGCGTTGGCTGAGGAACTTGCCGCGCGCGCGGTCGATGAAGCGGCCTGGGTAGTCGTAGTCTTCCAGATCCGGCTCAGTGCTCTCGCCTTCGGGTTTGTAGGCGGCTTCCATTTGCAGGCGCGGTTTTTCGAAGTCGTAGTCGCGGCGCGTGGTGCGGCTGGTGCGGGTTTCCAGGCGCAGCTTGAAGCCTTTGATCACCGGTTCTTCGGCGACCATGCCGCTGCCCTGCACGTACGCGGTCGGCTGGCCGAGATCGGGGAACACGGTCTGGTCGTCGCCGAACACCAGCAGGTGGCCTTTGTCGCTGTGCTGGAAGTGGTAGTGAATCCCTTCCTCTTCGCACAGGCGCTGGACGAAGTGCAGGTCGGTTTCGTCGTACTGCACGCAGTAGTCGCGATCCGGGCACGGCTGGCTCAACTGGAAGCTGTAGGCGTTGCCCTTGATGCCGTGTTCTTCAAGGATCAGCGCGATGATTTTCGGCGCCGACATCTGCTGGTAGATGCGCTGGTTGGTGCGGTGATGCAGGTATTGCAGTTGCGGCACCATCGACACTTTGTAGCGGGTCAGGCGCTTGCCGGCATCGCCTTGGGCGACGCGGTAGATCTGCCCGTGGATGCCCGAGCCTTGTGGATCGAATGCGAGAAACGCCTGCTTGTGCAGCAGTTGCTCAAGGTCCAGATCAGGGTTTTCGCTGACCAGTTCGAGGTCGAAACGAAACGGCTGGCTGATGCCTTCGGTGCCGGTGAACGACAGCACTTGCAGGTCGCCGACGTAGTCTTCGACCTTGAGGCTGAAGTGGGTTTCGTTAGCTGGGTTGAACATAAAGTGCTCCCTGTTCGAATGTCATCCGTTAGGCCCGAAGTCGCAGACGTTGCAGCCAGGACGAAGTGGCGCCCAAGGCGTCACGCAATTGTTGGGCAGTGATGGTGCGCTCTGCCGGGTCGAAGCTCAGCGCGGTGCGCAGCGCTGGCCAGCCGTGTTTCGGTAAGTTCGCCGGCGCTTGCAGCTCGCGCTCCAGGTGCTCGTCGCGGGCCTGGGTCGAGGGCAAACGGCGGAACGGGTGTTTGCCGCCCGCCAGTTCGTAGATCACGCAGGCCACGCCGTACACGTCCGCGCTGGCCGACAACGGTTGGCCCTCAAGCAGTTCGGGGGCGGCGTAGCCCGGGGTCCAGGCGTTGAAGCGTTCGCGGCTCAGGTGCGGCAGGCCGGGCATCACGCCCTCCTCTGCCTGACCGAGGCCGAAGTCAAAGAGGCGCAAGCCGTCTTCGCTGAGCATGACGTTGCTCGGTTTCATGTCACCGTGCAGCACGCCGCGACCGTGGGCGTAGGCCAACGTGTCGAGCAGCGGCAGGACGATGTCGCGCAGTTCTTGCCACGGCAGGCCGAGGGGCCGCTCGCAGAGCAATTTGTCCAGGGTCAGGCCACGCATGTATTCCATGGTGATGAAGGCCCGCTGGCAGTCGGTGTCGACTTCAAAGGTGTGCGCACGCACGACGTTGTCGTGGCGCAGGCGTCGGGTCAGGGCAAACTCGCTGTAGAGCAAGGCACTGGCGTCCGGCGATTCGGCAAATTCTTCGCTGAGGATTTTCAGCGCAATGTAAGGATCGGGATCACCGAACTGTTCGTGCAGCAGATCCCGCGCCCGGTAAACGGCGCCCATGCCACCGGCCCCGAGCAGACGCTCGAGGTGGTAGCGACCGGCGAGTACATCCGGCAGTGCACCGATGCTGGCCTTGGTCGGCGCCAGCAAAGGCTCTGCCTTGTTTTCCTTGGCGAAGGCGAAGTAGGTCAGGTTGTTGGCCTGCTCTTCGCTCATCAGCAAGTCATCGATTGGCGATTCGATTTTGGTCATTGGCGGATCACCACGGCTGTCAGGTTGTCACGCGCGGCGCCACGCAGGGCGCCGTCGAACAAACGTTCCAGCGCCACGTGCGGCGCGCTGAGGCTGAGGGCGTTGCCGAGGGCATCGCTGCTCAGGCCCTGATACAAACCATCGCTGCAGAGCAAAAACGCATCGCCCGGATAGACCTCGAGTTCCAGTACATCCAGGGTCAGTTGTTCGGCGGCGCCGACGGCTCGGGTCAAGGCCTGAGCCGCCGGGTGAGCCGCCGCTTGTTCGACGCTCATTTGCTGTTCGTCGATCAATTGCTGTTGCAGCGAATGGTCCTTGGACAGCTGATACAGACGCTGCCCGCGCCACATATAGCAGCGGCTATCGCCAGCCCAGATGCAGGCCGCGCGATTGCCTTCCACCAGCAGCGCCACGACGGTGCTGCCCATGATGCTGTCGTGGCGTCCGGCGGTAACCGTCAACTCCTGCCCCAAACGCCGGTTCAACCAGTGCAGGCACTGGCGGATGGCTTTGAGGCGTTCGTCGAAGTCCTCGTGTTGCGGCAGTTCAGCCAGGCTGGCGACGATCAACTGGCTGGCGATGTCGCCACCCTGATGACCACCCATGCCGTCCGCGACCACCCACAGCCCCTGCTGTGGCGAGTCGAGGAAAGCATCTTCGTTGCGCGCCCGCACCTTGCCCGGGTCGGTACGCGCCGCGCTGCGCCAGGCACTGGCCACCAGCATCAGAGCTGCACCGGCATACGGAAGGTGCGCAGTACGCCCATGTCGAACGGGTTCGGCGTGCGCTGGCTGGTCAGCAGGTAGTTGGCGCGCAGGCCACCTACATCGGCTTTCAGCACCAGCACGTCGCGACCGCTCAGGTACTCGGTCTGCATCAGGTCGAACAGACGGAACAGCGACCATGGGCCGGAGTTCTTCTCGATGCCGATCGGGCGCCCGGCCATTTTGTCCATGACCAGACTGGTGCGACCGTCTTCAGCATCGGTCGGCCATTTGAACGACATTGGCAGGATCGGACCGTGGCGGTATTCCATGGTCTTGTCGCCGAACTTGAACTCTGAACGACTGACCGCCGGATCGAGGGTGTACGGCTCCAGTTTGAACTGCACGGTCGGCTCGGCCGGGTTGATCGAGAAGAAGCTCTGACGAATCGTCAGCGCCGCCGCCATCTGGTCCAGATACATTTTTGACACCGGCAGGCTGTGGCCGTCGACGCTGCGCATGCGGTAGTTGCCCGGATCGCCGCTGACGAATGGACGCAGGTAGCTGTCGAAGAAGCGGTCGACGGTGCCTTGAGCGCGGAAGAACTCGCGGAAATCGCTGATCGCTACGTCGCTGGTGCTGCTGGCGCTGAACGGATAACGCTTGCTGATGGTTTTGCCATACACGCTGTACAACTCGTTTTGATAACGACCGTTCAGGTATTGGTAAGCATCGTTGAGCACCAGACGCCACGAGTCTTCGGCCAGCACGTTGAACCACACGCTGAGCGGGCGCGGCAGACGGCCAGACGCATTGCGCAGGTTGGTCAGCGCATCACGCTGGCCGCTCATGCGGGTTTTCGCCATTTCGAACGCGGCTTGTTCCGGCGTGCTGGAACGGGCCAGACCGGCCAGTTGCAGTTGCAGGTCGTTGAGCGCGCTCAGTGCAGGGGTCAGGTCCGCCGCTGGGCCGTTGTTGTCATCGAGCAAACGATGCAGCGGTTCGAAGCGGCGTTGCAGCGATTTCTTCGCGGTGTCCGGCAGGGTCTTCGCTACGTTCAGGGCCGAAGCCTTGTCCGCTGCGGCGGCGGCAAGTTTGCCAACCTTACCCAGTTTGCCTTTCTGCCCGGCCAGCGCATCAGCAGCGTCGCCAGCTTCTTCGACAGGATCTGCTGCCGCCTGGAAGCGGGTGTTCTCACGCACTTCGGTGAGCAATGCCAGCACCGGCGAATTCGCCGAGGTCAGGCCCGCCAGTTGCTCGGCGCCTTCACCGGCGTCGCTGATCGGCGGCAGGGCAACCTGGCCAACCGCTTCGCTCCAGTAGTTGGCGTAGTCGCGGAAGTACAGCTGCTCCAGTTCGACCATCAGGCGACGCAAGTCCATATCGCTGATGCCCGCGCCTTCGCCCAGCACCCAGTTGTCACGCAGGATGTCGGTAACCAGCGCCGAACCCTGTACCGAGAAATACTGCTGATAACCGGTTTGCGTGTAGAAACCCGGGATCACGTATTCGGTGCCGATAAACAGCGAGCCTTGTGGGCCGAGGTGTTGGCTGAAACGGTAGTCCGGGAGGTTGCGTGCCTGCTCGCGGAGCATGCGGTAAACCACCGTGGCCAGCGATTCGCTGCGCAAGACCTGACGCGCCTGAGTGACCAATTGGTCGTTCAGCGGGTAGATAAACGGCTGTTTCAGCAGACGCTCCAGATGCGTGCTCAGACCGTTCTGTACGGCGGTGTTGCCGGTGTAGCGCGTCGACCAGTCAGTGGCGACCCAGTCCTTGAGCCACGCGGCATCGCGACGGTCTTTCATGTTCAGCATCAGGTACGCGCGCAGGCTGTTGAGCAGGCGATCGCGGTCCTTCATGTTGGCGCGAATCTGCCCCTCGAGCATGGTTGCAACCCGTGGCAGCAGTTGCTTTTCAAGCTCGCGCTCGTAAGCCTCTTTGACCACTGGATTGACGTCTTCGCCCTGATACAGACCGCCGCGCTCGTGATACGACACGTCGCCTTTTTTCGGGAAGACCTGCGTCGCGGCATAGCTAGTGTCGAGGGTTTTCAGTACGCCCATGGCGTCATCACGCGGCGACAATGCCGTGCGTTGCTGCGTCCAGTTCTGCGCCAGATTGCGTAGGTTTTCCAGACGCTCGTAGTTGGCCGAGAAACCGCCCGCCCAGAGCATGCCGAACAGTGCCAGTGCCGCCAGTGCGCCAACATACAGGGCACGTTGGCCCCAATGAATACGGCTGCGCTCGCGCTTGTCCAGACCGGCCAAATCGGATTCGGGGAAAATCACCTGGCTGAACAAGTGATGAATGAACCGCGAACGACCGCTGCGCAGGGTCGGCAGCACGCCGGCGCTCATGCCGAGGCTGGCGCCGATGCCGGCGGTGGTCGCATCCATCTCTTGGGTCAGGTGCGGCGCGCTGGTCAGGTAGAAACCGCGCAACTGCGTTGCACGCTGATAACGGTTGCCGGTGAACGCCATGTCGACGAACAGGCACAGGCGCTCGCCGATCTGCCCCAGTTGATGCGGGAAATCGAGGATGCGGCCCCGGCGCTGAGTGTCGCGCTCGGAGTGCATGCGCATGATCACTTGGCTGTTGAGGCGGCGCAGCAGCTCTTCGAACTCGTTGCGCAGCACAGCGACGTCGGTGCCGACCTGATCCTTGCGGAAACTGGTGCCGAGCACCTGATCGCTTTCTTCGCGGGTCAGTTGATCGAAGAACTCGTCGAAGCCGAGCAGCTTGTCAGCCTTGCTCAGGACCAGGTACACCGGTACGTCGACGTGCAGTTTCTGATGCACATCTTGCAGACGGCCGCGAACCTGGCGCGCCAAAGTATCGATGTCCTGCTCACTGCCACCGAGCAGGGTTTCCACCGGAATGGTCACCAGCACGCCGTTCAACGGACGACCGCGACGACGCTTGCGCAGCAGTTCCAGCAACGTCGTCCAGGCGCCGCCGTCGACTTCCACATCCGGTTGCGTGGTGTAACGCCCGGCGGTGTCGATCAGCACACCGTGGTCGGCGAAGTACCAGTCGCAATGACGGGTGCCGAGGGTGTCGCGGGTCAGCTTGCGGTCGATCTTGTTGATCGGGAATTCCAGACCGGAGAAGTCCAGCAGGCTGGTCTTGCCGGAAGCCTGCGGACCGATCAGCAGGTACCACGGCAAGTCACTGCGCCAGCGCTCGCTGCGGCCGCGATACAGGCTCGAGGTCTTCAGGGTTTTCAGCGCGTCTTTGAAGCGCGCCTTCAACTCTTTCTGCTCTTCGTCGATCAGCTCTTCGCGGCGAATGCGGTCCTGGCCGTCCTCGCTTTCTTCCTCGGCTTTCTTGCGGATACCCGAGCGCCAGCTGACGAAGACCATGGTCAGGCCCCAGATCAGGAACAGCACAGCGATGGTCAGCAAGCGAGAGGTCGAGCTCTCCCAGAACTTGTAGTCATCAACCGCCAACAACGGGCCGACGAACCACACCAGCAGCGCCACGAACAGCACCAGCAGCAAGGTCCAGACCCAGGTCTGGCGCAGGAAGGCGCCGACTTTCTTGAAAAACTTTTTCATCACACGTCCCTGTTTACGGCTGCGACTGCGGTTGCACCGCGGCCGGATCAAGCGGCTGATATGGTTGCAGAACGGTGTCGCGCTGCTCGCCCAAGACCCAGGCGAAGCCCGAATACATCACCACCAGACAGACGAAGGTGAACAACACCACCATCCACGCCGGCACGATGCGCACCAGGTTGCGACGCTGATCGTTGAGACCTTCCCAGTGCGGCGACAACTCGCGCGGCACGTCGCCACGCAACTGACGGATCTGCCGGTACAAGGCGTCGCGGATGCCTTCAAGCTCGAGCATGCCGCGTGCCTGGACGCGGTACTTGCCCTCGAAACCGAGGGACAGGCACAGGTACATCAGCTCAAGCATTGGCAAGTGCTTGACCGGGTTTTTCGACAGTCGATCGAGCAACTGGAAGAACTTCTCGCCACCGAAGGTTTCGTTGTGGAAGCTGCTCAGCAGGCTCATCTGCGACCATTCGCTTTCGTTGCCCCACGGCGTGGTCACGACAGCTTCGTCGACCACGGTGCAGAGCACGTAACGCGCGGCCATCACCTGGCTGCTTTCGGCGCCATTGTGCAGGGCGCGTACTTCAAACAGTTTCAGGCCCGCAGTCAGTCGCTCATTCAGCGCGTACAAGTCTTCGCGGGTTTCGCTGTGCTTGAGGCGCACCACTTCCGAAAGCAGCTCGGACGAAGCAGCGACCAGCGAATTGAGGCTGATGTTGAACGCTTCGGCCGGGCGCAGGCGCGCGGCGTAGATCATGCGCTCTTCCAGTTGCTCGAAACGCGGCGGCGCGGCGAAGTCGGTCAGCGGACTCGATGCCGGTCCGTGGCCTTGACGATCGAGCAGGACGGTTTTGTCGTCCTGGTTGTAATCCGTTTCCTTGATCATGTCGGTCAGTTCCTGATGGCCCAGAATTTCAGTTCAAGCTCGGCAAATTCGCCGGACACGTGGAACGCGAAACCGCCGGAGCGCTCGAGTTGTGCCAGGTCTTCGGAACTGAGTTCGAGGATGAAATAGGTTTTGTTCGAGTGGAACGCGATCTGCCGCGGGGCCACCGGCAACGGTTTGACCTTGATCCCCGGCAAGTGCAGGTTGACCAGTTGGCGGATACGCTCCACCGGGCCAACCTTGAGGTGCGCCGGCAAGCGGTGGCGCAGTTCTTCGGAGTCGCAGTTGGCACTGGCTGCCAGCACGAACGACGCCGAGCCAAGCAGTTTGTGGTCGTGCAACGGCGAGACGATGATGCCGTACTGACGCGCTTGCAGGATCAGTTCGATGGCGTGCTGTTCGAGCACCATCGACAGCACCTGACGAATCGCTTCCATCAGTTTGCGGAAGCTCCCACCCTGGTCAGCGTGGGAGTAGCGACTGTCCAGACGTGGGCGTTTGCTTTCGCCGGAGAAGGTCGCCAGATCGCCGAGCATGGTCAGCAGCGTGCGGTACAACTCTTCCGGGTGCACTTGCTCCAGGCCGAGGTAGTGGCGCAGCAGCAGCTCGGTGCGGTTGATCAGTTGCAGCATCATGAAGTCGCCGACCTCCGCGCCGCCGACCTTGCCGTTGGAGCGAATCCGCTCGGCAATCGTGTCGCCACGGTGGTTGAGCATGCTAATGACTTCTTTCAGGCACGACAGCAGATAGCTGGAAGCGTGGGCCTGAATGTAGGTCGGCACGAAGTCCGGGTCGAGGCTGATCACGCCGTCGGGCGTGGTGTCGAGCACGTCGCAGATCTTCAGCTTCACGTAGGCCTGATCGCTCTGCTGCTCGCCGAGCAACAGTTTGAAGTCCGGGCGACCGCAGCTGACCTGACTGGCAGAGTCGTCGCCGGCGTTGGAGTCAGCCACTTCAGCGTCGTACGCGGTGTAACGTGCGAGCACGTCGGATTGCTCCGGGCGGCGCGACTCGATGTGGTTACCGGTGACCAGCGGCAGCGCCAGATAAATCGGCGTGTTGCCGGTGTTCGGCGGTACGTCCAGCGCCAGCGGCTCGGTGTTGCCACCGAGTTCGAACAGGCTGCCGTCCGGCAGAATCCCCGAGGCTTCACTGATCACCAGTTTGCCCATGTTGAGGAACTGCAAGTCGATCTCCAGATTGAGGAAACCCCAGGTGTAGCCACCGAGCAATTGGGTGCGGGTTTTCATCTGGTGATCGTAATAACGATCGTTGTGCTGGAAGTGCTGCGGACGCAGCAGCATGCCTTCCTGCCAAATGACTTTATGGGTATTCATGATCAGTCATCCGCCTTGGCGAGCACTTGATTGGTGTTGCGGATGCCGGTCTGGTCCAGAGTCAGATCGACTTCGGTGACTTCCAGCGGAGTGATCTGAATGGTGTGGCGCCATTGGGTGTCCGGCAAGTCGCGGTAAGCGGCGAGAACGCCCACATAAAGGCTGCCCTCTTCCACCTTGAGCTTCATTTCCACGGTTTCACCCGGGCGCAGTTCGAGTTCTTCGCTGGCCACCAGATCCGGGTTGAGGGATTCCTTGGCGCGTTCGTACAGGCTGAAGAAATCAGCGTTCTCGAAGGTCACCGGGTGCTTGAGTTCGAACAGGCGCACGACGATCGGCGACGGCCGACCGTTGAGGTCCGGGTTGAGCTGATCGCTGCCGGTCAGCTTGAGGTTGATCTTGGTCACTTTCGAGTACGGCGACAGCGACGAACAACCGGCGAGCAGCACCAGCACGGTGAGCGCAGTCAGCGTCTTGAAAAAAGCGGTCGAGCGGCGAGACATGCGCATCATCCTTGGTGGTCGGTGTGGAGGGTGGAGATCAGGCGGATCTGTTCTTCGTAGGCCTGGGCGAAGTCGCGGGCCAGCAGACGCTCGCTCCAGTCATCGTCCTGACGCAGCGCCTGGTGATATCGGCCGAACGCTCTCCAGCGCCCGCCCGAGGTGGCGATCAACGGCTTGTTGTCGCGCTCGAAACGCAAGGTCAGTTGTTCCGGAGAGAAATGCTCCAGGGTGCCGCGTACGGCGGCGCGGCTGGCGGTCAGCAGGGCCACTTGATGCGCCTGCAGGTCGCGGAAAGCGCGGGAGATGGCTTGCTCAGCCGGCAGATGGCCGGGCTTGCTTGGCTGCAACAGAATCTGCAGGGCTTCGCTCGGATCGACAGCGAATTTCAGCGGGTTCTTGTTGGTGCCTTGCACGGTGGTCTGGGCCAGACGCAGTTCGTTTTTCAGCTCCGAACGGGTGCGCAGGCTTTGCTGCAGACCGCCGATGCTTTGGCGCAACAAGCGCGCAGCGTTCAGCGCCAGGGCTTCGCGTTCGTCGTGGCTGAGGCCTTTGACGTCGACGCCCAGCGCCGCACCGAAGTGCTCCCAGAAACCCTCGCTTTGACGCTCAACGGCTTTCGGTGCCGGAGCGGGCTCAGGTTCGGCGGGCGCGGCGATCAGCTCCGGCACCATCAGGCTTTCCATGTCGATGCGCGCGTAGTCGGCACGCTGACGGGAGTCTTCAGGCTTGGTGTTCGGCGCCAGCAATTCGTCGATTTCCGAGTACACACGCTCTTGCTGTTCGAGAGCATTGAGCGGATCGAGATCCAGAAACGCGTCATCGGGAATGATGCTGCCGGCAGCGCGTGGACGGCCGACTTCACCGTCGAAGGTCGCCGGGTCGCGTACCAGCCGCGCGCGAATTTCGAAGTCACCCAGCACGTAGGTGCTGCCGTGTTCGATGCGCACCGGTTCGCCTTTGTGCAGGCGTGCGCCGCTCTCGCCGTCCTGGACACCGTTGCTGCTGGTGTCGGTGAGGAAGAACGTGCCCTCGCGGTAGCTGACAATCGCGTGGTGATTGGACAGGTGACGCTTGCGGTCAGGGATGATCCAGTCGCAGTCCTCGCCCCGCCCGATCACGCCGCCGGCCTGTTTAAAGGTCTTCTGGCACAACTCGGTGGGCACGAACTGCTTGGTGTTCAGCATTTCGAAAACCAATTCCATGTTTGATGCTCCTTGCGGTCACTTGCCGCGATTGACCGCTTGCGGATCACCCAACGGGCGATAGTCGTTGTCGTTGAATTTGTAATTACCGCTACAGCCGCCAAGGCCGCATAGAACGACGAGGGTCAGCAGGACAGCTTGCCAGTGACGAACAGACATCAGAGGGTCTCCAGGTGTAGACAAAGCACAAAGCGCCGACCCTTGCGGGCGGCGCTGAAATTGGTTTTTGCGAGGATTTCGATGACGTTTTGCCTACCCATCGAAATCTCCCAGATTGATGTTCAGACGGCCGAGCCGATATAGCAGCGTGCGTCGCGGCAGGCCCAGTTCACGGGCGGCGAGGGTCTGGTTGCCGTCGTTCTTGCGCAGGCAATCGAGCAATAAAGTGCGTTCGACCTGCTCCAGACGTTCGCGCAAATTCAGGTGGCTGTTGTCTTCCGGCATCGGCTCCATGCGCAGGGAAAAATGCTCGGCGAGCAACTCGCCGCCTTCGCACAACAGCACCGCGCGCTCGACCAAGGCCTTGAGTTCACGCACATTGCCGGGGAAGTTGTAGCCGGACAGGTGTTCCAGCGCCGCGCTCGACCAGCGCACCGGATCGCGTTGCAAATACGTGCAGGTCTTTTCGGCGAAGTGCTGAGCCAGTTCGAGGATGTCGCCTTCGCGCTGACGCAGTGCCGGCAGCTCGATCGGGAATTGCGCGAGACGGTAATACAAGTCCTCGCGGAATTTGCCCTCGCTGACCAGCGTCGACAGATCGCGGTGGGTCGCGGCGATGATGCGCACGTCGATCTTGTGGGTGTCGTTGGAACCCAGCGGACGAATCTCGCCTTCCTGCAACACGCGCAGAATCTTCGCTTGCAACGACAGCGGCATGTCGCCGATTTCGTCGAGCAACAGCGTGCCGCCATTGGCCGCATCAAACAGACCCGCACGGTCGCGGTCGGCGCCGGTGAAGGCACCTTTGCGATAGCCGAACAACTCACTTTCCAGCAGGTTTTCCGGAACCGCCGCGCAGTTCTGCACGATAAACGCCTGGGAACGGCGTGGGCCGCAATCGTGAATCGCCCGCGCCACGACTTCCTTGCCGGTGCCGGTTTCACCACGCAACAACACGGTGTACGGACTGTGCAGGACTTTGCTGATCAGTGAATGGGTCTGGCGCATCGCCGCGCTTTTACCGATCAAGCCATAGCCACTGATGCTCGGCACGCTGCGCACAACCGATGCCGACTCTGCCAACGGCTGACGCAAGCGTTGCAGCAAATGCAATTGGCCAAGCACGAACGAGCCGAGCTGGCCAAGGGAATCGGCGAAGCCTTGCAGGTGGGTGCGACGACGGCTGGCGCACAGCAGCAAACCTTCAACAGCTTTGTGCTGATTGACCAGCGGCACGCACAACAGCGACTGCCACGGCGAGGTCGCCGCCGGCAGAAAACTGGTTTCGTGCAGGCTGCCGCTCAAGTCGTCGAGGCACACCACGCGGTTCTGGCACAGGGCGAATTGCAGCAGTTGCTCACCGTTGTAATCCGCCGGCAGGCTCGCCGCTTCACGCGGTTGCAGAGCGCCGTCGAGGCATTCGGCGTTCATCCCCAGGCACGTGTGGGTGGCGTCGAGCAGATACAGCTGCGTCAATTCGCAACCGCTCAACTCGGCCAACCCACGCACGAAGTCACCCAGCAACGCAGCACCGTCCGCCGCCCGCGACAGACTGGCGAACTGCGCCAGCAACGCTTCGGCATAGACCAGTGGCTGCGGCACCTGAGTGAACATCACACCCACCTCAGGCGAACTCGCACGTCACGCTGGACTCGCCGTCGAGCGTGGCATGCACACGCTTGAGGCTTTCACCGGTAGCCATGGCATCGAGCAAGCGGTCAGCCACCAGCGGCAGCACGTGCTGATCGAGCAGATGGTCGATCAGACGCGCACCGCTTTCGCTTTGCGTGCAACGCTCGGACAGGTGATCGACGAGGTTCTGGCACCAGCTGAAATCCAGCTGACGACGGTTGAGGCGCTCGCCGAGACGACCGAGTTTGATCTCGATCAGCTCGCGCAGCACCGGGCCGCCGACCGGGTAGTACGGCACCACTTTCATCCGCGCCAGCAGCGCCGGTTTGAAGTGTTTGCTCAGCACCGGGCGAATGGTTTCTTCGAGGACTTCAGCGGTCGGGCGTGCGCCGTTTTCGCAAAGGTCGCTGATGCGGTCGCTGCCGAGGTTCGAGGTCATCAGGATCAACGTGTTGCGGAAGTCGATCTCGCGACCTTCGCCGTCGTTGGCCACGCCTTTGTCGAAGATTTGGTAGAACAGGTTGAGCACGTCCGGGTCAGCCTTTTCGACTTCATCGAGCAGCACTACCGAGTACGGTTTCTGCCGCACGGCTTCGGTGAGCATGCCGCCCTCGCCATAACCGACGTAGCCCGGTGGCGCACCGATCAGGCGGGAGACGGTGTGCTTCTCCTGGAATTCGGACATGTTGATGGTGGTGATGAAGCGGTCGCCGCCGTAGAGCAAGTCAGCGAGGGCCAACGCCGTTTCGGTTTTACCGACGCCGCTCGGGCCGACCAGCAGGAATACGCCGACCGGAGCGTCAGGCTTGTTCAGGCCGGCAGCGGTCGCACGCATCGAGCGATCCAGTGCGTGCACGGCTTGTTCCTGACCACGGATGCGCGTGCGCAGGTCGGTGGCGAAACTGGCGACTTTGGCGTTGTGTTCGCGGGCCAGTTGCGCCAGTGGCACGCCGGTCCAGGCGCTGATGACTTCGGCGACCAGACGCGGGCACACTTCGAAGCTGACCAGACGCTCTTTGACTTGTGCGGCGGTCAGGGCGCTGTGGGTTTCGTTGAGTTGGGCTTCCAGCGCTTCGACGCTTTGGCCTTCTTCAACTTCGGCGGCAACGGTTTCGATCACAGTGCCTTCGGCGTCTTCCTCAACGGTGACCACAGGTTCGACCGCTGCAGCTTCGCGAGCCTTGGCCAGTTGCTGACGCAATTCCAACAGGCGCTCGGCCAGTTGCTTCTGTTCAGTCCACAGGGTTTCCAGCGCGACCATTTCATCTTCGGCTTCGTCGAGACGCGCTTCCAGCGCATCCAGCGCTTCGTGGTCGATCAGCAGACCGGCTTCGGCATCGCGGCGCAGGGCCTGACGCTGACGGCCACCCTCAGCCAGTTCGCCACGCAGGCGCTCAAGGCTTTCCGGGGCGGCAGCGAGGCTGATGCGCACGCGGGCGCAAGCGGTATCGAGCACATCGACGGCTTTGTCCGGCAGTTGCCGACCGGCCAGATAACGCGCGGACAGTTCAGCCGCCGAGACCACCGCGTCATCACGCAGATAGATGCCGTGGCTCTTCTCGTAAACCTGGGCCAGACCACGGAGGATGGTCACCGCTTCGCTGACGGTCGGTTCGTGCAGTTGCACCGGTTGGAAACGACGGGCCAGCGCCGGGTCTTTCTCGAAGTATTTCTTGTACTCGGCCCAGGTTGTGGCGGCGATGGTGCGCAATTCGCCACGGGCCAGTGCCGGTTTCAGCAGATTGGCCGCATCAGAACCGCCGGCATTGCCGCCCGCGCCGATCAGGGTGTGGGCTTCGTCGATAAACAGAATGATCGGCTTCGGCGAGGCTTTGACTTCGTCGATCACGCCTTTGAGGCGACGCTCAAACTCACCTTTGACGCTGGCGCCAGCCTGCAGTAAGCCCATGTCCAGCGACAGCAGTTCAACGCCTTTGAGCACTTGCGGCACTTCACCGGCAGCGATGCGCGACGCCAGACCTTCGACGATGGCGGTCTTGCCGACACCGGCCTCACCGACGACGATCGGGTTGTTCTTGCGACGACGGGCGAGGATGTCGACCATCTGGCGGATCGCGCCGTCACGGCACAGCACCGGGTCGAGTTTGCCGTCGCGGGCCTGCTGGGTCAGGTTGTGGGTGAAGCGCTGTAGCAGCGATTCGCCTTGGGCGGCCGGTTTGCCATTGGCCGCCGGTTGCTCTTTCTGCGACAGGGCAAATTCCTTCAGGCGATCGATGTTCAGCTTGGCGAGCAGCGGCTGATAACGGCTGCCGGCGTAGCGCATCGGATTGCGCAGCAGGGCAAGGATCAACGCGGCGTCTTCAACCTGGGTCTGACCCAGTTCGAGGTTGGCCACCAGCAGCGCATCTTGCAGCCACTGCACCAGTTCCGGGGCGAACACCGGGTTGCGCGAAGCGCTGTGTTCGACGCGCGATTGCAGCGCGGCGCTGAGTTCACCGGCGTCGACGTCGGCATCCTGCAGTGCGCGCGACAGCAAGCCGTTCGGACGCTCGAGCAGGCCGAGCATCAAATCTTCGACGAGGATCTTGCTGCCGCCACGGGCCACGCAACGCTCGGCGGAACGTTCCAGATCACGACGGGTTTCGGCGTCCAGCGCCTGGATGAGTTGTTGCAGGTCTACGTTGATCATGGCTCACGTCCTTAATGAATTTTGCTGCCCAGGGTCACCACGCCGTCCGCTTTTTCGCGGCCCAGCCAACTGGTCCAACCGAGGCGACAGGCGTTCTGCTCACCGATGCGCAGTTCGCGGATTTCTTCCTGGCGCAGAACCAGGCGGATGTCGTAATCGAGCGGGTCACGCAAGGTGAACCGCACCAGCGCGCAGAGCGGCTGGTAACCGAAACCGATCGGCAGGAATTCATGGAATCGCTGCCAGTCGAGTTCAGTGATGTGAATGCGGAATTTGCCGCTGCGGTCGCGCACGTGCTCGCCGAGCACAAGGTCTTCACCGAGCAGGCTGTTGGCGCGGCCCAAACGATTGCGCTGCTCTTCGAGAATTTCTACGCGGCGCTCGATGCACTGCTCGATGACCAGGTCTTCGTGCTTGAAGTAGTAACGCAGCACGGCTTCGATCAGCGCCGCCGAGTGCGCGCGCAAGCTGAGCAGGCCGAGGTATGGCAGCAGGCGTTTCCAGTTGAGTTCCTTGGCCTTGCGAATCTCTTCGCCGCCCAGACCGATCAGGGCGAACAGCTGCGAGGAGAACGGGTCAATCGCGCCGCTCTGGAAGCTCGCGCGGTAGCGGTACTTGCGCCAGATCGGCAGCATCAGCCGTTGCAGGCGATGGTGGAACAGGTCGAGGAAATTGCGCGTCGGGTTGCCGTCTTCGCTGTCGCCCAGAGCTTGTTCGCCGTAGAACGCCGGCAACGGCGAACCGGAGCCGACCAGGCCGATCAGATTGAAACGCATGCGCGCGCGCATCTGCCCGTGTTCTTCGAAAAACTCGACGCGATCGACGTCGCTGCGCGGAAAGCCCAGGCTCGGGTTGGCCTGGAACTCCACGTGGTCGTACAGATCGTCTTCGCTCAGGTACGGGTGTGCCTCGCGCAGCCGGTCGATCACCAGCAGCACGGCCTGAAACAGCGAGTACTCGCGTATTACCTTGGTCAGCCCGCTTAAAGCAGGGGCTGCAGGCCCATACGTGGTGTCCATTGGTACACCTCTCCCTGTGTGCTTTTTACGCGCAGCTCATGGAATGAATTGAGACTGGCGTAAAGCGCGAAAAACTCGTTAAGAACCGAAGCGAAAACGAACAGGTCGCCCTCGCCGATATACCCTTCCGGGTCGATAGTCAGTTCGGTGCGCAAACCGCGCACCGGCAACCCACGGTGCAAGCGGTCAACGTGGTGATGCTTGATGTGTTTGAGGCCGCCGAGCAGGCGTTTGCTGACCTTCTCCGCGTGCTGGTCGTAGTAGCGCGGCAAGTCGTAGGTTTCGAGAATCACCTTCAACGCATTGACGTCGGCCAGCGACAGATAGTTAAGCGACATGTTGCTGATCAGCTTCCACAGGAAGTCACGGTTCAGCGGCGGCGCGAAGCTCGACGTGGCCGGGGTGATGTTGCGGAAACTGAGGAACTCCGGCGTCTCTTCGCAGGCCATGCAGATGTCGCCAAGCTTGAGCTTGCGCGGCAGGTTCTGGTTGGTGCAGATCAGCTCGATCGACAGGGTTTCATGGGCTTCGGTGTGGCGGATGCCGAAGCTCAGGTAGGTGTCGAGGCCGTCGTGCAACAGCGAAGAGCGCTGGCGAATGCTGTAGTGCGGACGGCTGTTGGGCACGTCGAAACTCGGGTCGTGCTCGAAGGATTCGAACGGCACGTATTCCTGATAACCGAGGCCGCCGGGCTTCCAGCCGGTCACGGTTTCGACCGAGAACACGCCGCAGTTTTCCAGATCGTATTCCGCTGGCAGCAACAGGTACTCGTCCTGCTTGCCATCGAGGCGAATCGGCAGTGCATCGTGGGCGAACAGGTTGGCAATCGGCGTGCAGAACAGCTTCACGTTATCCAGGGTCGGACGCATACGCATGATGCCGCTCTTGCGGATATCGAAGCGCAATTCCAGCCCGCGCATCTGCTTGAGGGTGTCTTCCGGCAGCGCGTTGATGATGTCCAGACCGTTGACGTCGACGAACAGGAACTTGTCCTGAAAGGCGAAGTATTCCTGCAGGTAGCGATAGCCACGGAAGGTGTTCAGCGGATACGGGATCAACGCTTCTTCTTCGGCAAAGCCCACCGGTTTGACCCGATCACCGGGAATCTTGAACGCCATCGGCTTGCCGCTGACGCCATCAATCGGTTTACCGGCGCCGTCGAGCGGGATCAGTTCGATGCCTTCAAGATTGCGCAGCAAGCTCAGGTAGAGCATCTGACTGATATAGCGCTCACCGGCAAAGTGCAGACGCAGTTTGCTCAGTTCCAGCTCACCGAGGTGGCCGTCGGCGCTCATTTCCAGACGCAGGCTGAGCAGCGAGCCGTCGCCCTTCACCGAGTAGTTCAGTGCGGCCAGATCGAGGGGCAACACTTCGGTCGGATAGCAGGTGCGGAAGCGGCAACGCACGTCTTCGATCGGCTTGCTTTCAATCGGCGTATCGCGCTCGACGCGCAACGCCGGCCCGGAACGCTTGAGCGGATCGAACTGCAAAATGCTGAACGCCGGCAGCGGGCGCATGTAGTTCGGCCACAGCAATTGCATCAGCGAATGGCTGAGTTCCGGCAACTCGTCATCAAGCTTCTGGCGCAGCCGCCCAGTCAGAAACGCAAAGCCTTCGAGCAACCGCTCCACGTCCGGATCCCGCCCGGCCTGGCCCAGATACGGCGCCAACGCCGGACTACGCTCGGCGAAACGGCGACCGAGTTGGCGCAGTGCGGTGAGTTCGCTTTGGTAGTAGTGGTTAAACGACACGGGTTACCTGCCTGGTAGTGGAACTCATTTGAAAAAACAGCAGAACGGTTCATGCGGGCTAGGAACTCCCCGCGAGCAATGTCGGCAATGACGCCCGACAGTCATGCTTCAACTTCTCTTTTTGAAAAAAAAAGGCGATCGATTAACTGACCAGCGAATATCGCCGCAAAAGTCAGGACACCACCCATCAATGTGTAAGCCATCGCGCGGACGGGGTAGTGAGGCAAAAAATAGTACAAGATAAGCGCAAGCATAAATGAGACACAGAGGACTTTTAATTTCAGCTTGGGGATAAAAAAAGTTATAGCGTTCATCACCACAAAATACTGAACCATTAGATCCGGCGTCATACCGATGCCGATACCTCTCGATGTCAATCCACCATACACTCCGATATATAAGTCGACACCGTAGTTATGCAGCGGAACGTACAGAGCACACACTATTAGATGCGGAATACAGCCAATTAAGCGACGAGCTTTCATTTATTCCAAGTCCCGTACTGATCCATATCGCCTTGCGAAATTGGATTCATCAATTTCGCATTTGATACCGGCACATAGGGTGCATCAGTAAGTTCAATTGTGTGCGGGATACCTTTATCGTATACCGTGTCTTTTTTCACAACCAACTTGCAGTTTTCTTTTGCCCACAATATCCCTCGTAATATGATGAAGTTATCGTAGACGTCTTTCGGTCCTCGCTCTGCTCCGGTATAGGCTTTGCCGTCGCCCCAAGTCACACCGGTTTCACCAGCCATCTTTATTGCGAGCTCTACCTGCTTTGTTTCTCGCAGATACTTTCTATAGGTGTTAACCGCAAACGGCACCTGGCCAATGCCATCAGTCCAATAGGGTTTATCCTCCATGAACACCATCAAAAACTCAGCACCGCCCACGGCACGGAATTTCCAGTCACCCGGCATTCCGGAGTGAAACGTGAAGGAAAAGCGGTCAACAATTGCAAAATCGATCAGCTCCTGCCAGGTAACATGTTTATAAGCCGTATTCGACTCTGTTCCGGCCTGCGTTGTTTCTGGATTGATCCAGATAAGTTCTCTGTAATATCTGGCTAACGGTTCGAACCACTGACCCTTTTCTGCGTACAGTTTCTCCGCGGTGATGATTCTGAATGGAGAGTCATCCTTACCCGGTTTCAAAGCGAAGAGAGGCACTCCACTTTTTCGCGTAATAATCCAGGCCAACGGAAGATCAACTGTCTTAGGCTTCGTATCCTTGCTCTCAGTTGTTTCGGCAAGAACTTTAAGTGTAGTCACCTGATCCTGAGTCACAAAGGTGTAAGCGACACCATCGATGTTGATTATGGTCTCCATACCTACTAGTCCGCCGAAATGTATATAGTTACAGGCTCTGCCGTCTTTCCAGTTGAAAAACCACCTGACATGCCTGTTGACGTTGAACCTATTTTCTCAATCCCGCTATCAGAGCGCATGGTGTAGTTTAAATTTTCAACCGTTCTTCCATCTGCGGTTTTGAATTCAAAGACACGATTGAATATTCCAGGGATGATGACCGGTAACGGCGGCACAAACGGCGCCGGCGAGTGCGAATTCCCGATAATCACCGTCCCGGATCCAGCCGTAACCTTGTTGCCATGGGTACCCACCGAATCAACCGTCGCGGCAGGTTTGCCGTTGATCAACACAGTGGTCGCCAAACCACCCGACATCGCACCACCACACGCCGAGGCATCGCCTTGGCGGGCGGCCGCGAGGCCGTCGAAGAACACGTCGCCGGAACCGGCGGCGATCGGGTTGGTACCGTGGCCTGGAAGTGGGCAAGCGGTGGGGTCGGATACGCGTGCTGCGGGTTTGCCAGACATCGGGGATCTCCTTAGGTGACCTTCACTTGACCGCTGCCATCCAGGCGCGCGGAAAAACTGACCTGACGCTTGAACCCTTCAACTTCCAGCAGGCCTTCGATGCTGAAGGCGAGGCGAAGTTGATCGTGGTCACGCGGCAGGGAAATGACACGCACGTTGCTCAGGCGCGGCTCGTAGGCTTCGATGAAGTTTTCGATGGCCAGACGGGCCTGACTCAGGGAGTCGTGCAGGCTCAGACGCATGTCATTGAGATCGGGCAACCCGTAGTCGGCCAGCGTTTGCACGCTGCCGGCCCGGGTGCTGAGCATTTTGGCCAGATGGGCAGCCACTGACGCCATGGCACAAGCCTCAAGGCTGTTGCCCTTGCGTAGTTGTGCGTCGCCGTTGAGGCGTTCGAACAGGCTGCCGTATCCGTCCATGAGTCGCTCTTACTCTTTGTCCAGCTTGCCAACCAGCGACAGGGTGAAATCGGCACCCATGTACTTGAAGTGCGGACGCACGTTCAAGCTCACGCGGTACCAGCCCGGCTCGCCTTCAACGTCGCTGACGATCACTTGCGCAGCGCGCAGCGGACGACGGCCACGGACTTCGGCGCTCGGGTTTTCCTGGTCGGCAACGTACTGACGGATCCACTTGTTCAGTTCCAGCTCGAGGTCGGTACGTTCTTTCCACGAACCGAGTTGCTCGCGCTGCAGCACTTTCAAGTAGTGAGCCAGGCGGTTGACGATCATCATGTACGGCAGTTGGGTGCCGAGCTTGTAGTTCAGCTCTGCGGCCTTGCCTTCTGCGCTGATGCCGAAGAACTTCGGCTTCTGCACCGAACTCGCGGAGAAGAACGCCGCGTTATCGGAGCCTTTACGCATGGTCAGGGAGATGAAGCCTTCCTCGGCCAGTTCGTATTCACGACGGTCGGAAACCAGAACTTCAGTAGGAATCTTGGTTTCGATTTCGCCCATGCTTTCGAAATGGTGCAACGGCAGGTCTTCAACCGCGCCACCGCTCTGCGGGCCGATGATGTTCGGGCACCAGCGGAATTTGGCGAAGCTGTCGGTCAGCTTGGTGCCGAACGCGTAAGCGGTGTTGCCCCACAGGTAGTGCTCGTGGCTGTTGGCAACGGTTTCCTTGTACACGAACGATTTGACCGGGTTTTCTTCCGGATCGTACGGGTTACGCAGCAGGAAACGCGGCACGGTCAGGCCAACATAACGGGAGTCTTCCGAGGTACGGAAGCTCTGCCATTTGGCGAATTGCGGGCCTTCGAAGTGGTCTTTCAGATCTTTCAGATCCGGCAGGCCGGTGAAGCTTTCCAGACCGAAGAATTTCGGGCCGGCAGCAGCGATGAACGGCGCGTGCGACATGCACGAAACGCTGGCAACGTACTGCATCAGCTTGACGTCTGGCGAGCTCGGCGACATGTAGTAGTTAGCGATGATCGCGCCCACAGGCTGACCACCGAACTGGCCGTATTCAGCGGTGTAGATGTGCTTGTACAGGCCCGACTGCATGACTTCCGGCGAATCTTCGAAATCGTCCAGCAGGTCTTCTTTGGAGACGTTGAGGATTTCGATCTTGATGTTTTCGCGGAAGTTGGTGCGGTCGACCAGCAACTGCAGACCACGCCACGACGACTCCAGAGCCTGGAAGTCCGGGTGGTGCAGGATTTCGTCCATCTGACGGCTGAGCTTGGCATCGATCTCGGCGATCATGCGGTCAACCATGGCCTTCTTGACCGGCTCACCGTTGTTCTGCGGCTTGAGCAGTTCTTCGATGAACGCCGACACACCGCGCTTGGCGATGTCGTAGGCTTCGTCGTCCGGAGTCAGACGGGTTTCGGCGATGATGCTGTCGAGAATGCTGTACTCGCCGTTGCCGGCGCTCTTCTCTTGTGCTGCGCTAGTGCTCATTGTGTTGGCTTCCTTGGCTGGAGTCTCAGGCGTCCGGGGCTGCGGCGTTCAGGCCCAGCTCACCGAGTACGCGACCGCGGGATTCGTCGTCGGCGAGCACGCCTTCGATCGCTTTACGGAACGCAGGTGCGTTACCCAGCGGGCCTTTGAGGGCCACCAGCGCATCGCGCAGTTCCATCAGTTTTTTCAGCTCAGGCACTTGCTCGACCAGGCTGGCCGGGTTGAAGTCCTTCATCGAATTGACGCGCAGTTGCACAGCCAGCTCGTCGGCCTCGCCATCTTCCTGCAGACGGTTCGGCACGCTCAGCGTCAGACCCAGTTCTTGCTTGGCCAACACTTCGTCGAAGGTCATCTTGTCGATGCTGATCGGCTTGCGATCTTCGATTTTGCGATCGTCCTTGCGGTGGGTGTAGTCACCGATTGCCAGCAGCTTCAGCGGCAGTTCAATCTCTTCCTGAGCACCGCCGGTGGCGGGTTTGAAGGTGACGTTGATGCGTTCCTTGGGGGCTACCGAGCCTTCTTTGGCCATGGCTTTTCTCCTTGCGGTTGTGGCCCTGGGGCCTATTCGAGTACCACTTCGAGGTCGAGGTGGCACAGCCTGCGATAAATCTCTTCCTTGCGTTCACGTACGGCATGGTTCTGCGGCAACAATTCGCAGCAGCTATGCAGTAGATGCAGCACTTCCAATGCAAGATCGGGCTCCCAGGCGTGCAGGCCTGAGTCCTGTAATGTCTGATCGAGGGTTTCCAGCTGGTTCTTGGCCAGTTCGTATTTCTTGGCCATGAAGCACAGGCGCGCGAGGGCGAACTGCCAGAAGAAGCGTTCGCGACCGCCGTGGGCCGACTGCAAGCCTTGCTTGAGCGTCTGCACGGCAGGCTTCAGGCCTTCCTTGCGCAGCAGCGGCAGGACTTCTTCGAGGGCCTTTTCCCAGGCCGGCTGGGTTTCGACGTTTTCGCTTTCGACCTTGCGCGGCGCGCTGGCGCTTTGCAGGTGCGGCATGACGTTGGCGGCGATCCACGCGCGGGTGGACGGATCGGCAAACGGCGCGCCGTCATGGAAGCGCAACTCGACAATGCCGGGCAGCCGTTGAACCAAAAGCGCGAAGTGGATTTCCACTTCGCGCATTGCCAGCTCGGCGTTGAGGTTCTGGAGACATTCCCAGACCATCCTCTGGCCATCGAACCAGAACGGCGCCTTCGCCAGGCTCGCCTCCAGTTCCACCAGCAGGTCGGCGTATTTGCCCTGATCGAAACGGTCCTGATAGAGCTTGAGCTTTTCCAGCGGCAGGCCGCGCAGCACGGTGATCTGCTCGGCGTTGCGCTCCGGCACCGCGTCGATGGTCATCCACAGCAGCGTGCGGTTCAGGCGCAGGGCGCGCAGATCGGTGGCCTTCTGCTTGAGCCACCAGGCGCACAACGGCCGAGCGCTTTCCTGCTGGGCGCGCAGAGCTTTATGGGCGTCTCGTTCGTTGTCGATCGGTGCGCCGGGGGTGAGCAACTGGCTCGCCGCCTGCTTGACCTGCGCCACCGCGGCGCCCACAACGCCGGGGGCCGGCTGGTTGTCGGCCGCGCGCTGGATCATGGTTTTCAGGCGACGGGAGATCGGCAGCAGCAGCGGCGAATCATCGCCCAGGTGCTCAGCACACGCCGCTTCGAGCCCGGACAGGTGCTCGGAGAGCTGCCGGAACATCGGCAACTGCTCTTTGATCGCAATGTTTTCGGTGATGACCTGCTCGAGACGCGGCACCAGCCAGCCGATGGCGGCGGCACGGGTGCGGGGTTTGAGCGGGTGAACGTCGGCCCAGTTGTTTTCCGACAGATGGTGCAGCAGACCGAGGCCGGCCAGCAGACCAGGGAAGGATTCGCGCTGGTACAGCGACCAGGTCAGCCAAGCGCCGACACGCAGATCCTTGGATTGGGTACGCAGCAGATTTTCGCTGTTTTCGCGAATTTTCAGCCAGTCGATCTGCCCGCTTTCGTGCATCGACGAGGCTTTGGCCAGCTCGCTTTCCAGCGCCTCGAATTCGCTCGAAAAACGAACGTCTTCGCCCGCGAAATTCTCTTTGGAAACAGAGACTTTAGCGAGTTCGAGGTAATGGGCGGAAAGTTTGCTTGAGTAGGACATCCATGGCCTTTATTAAGGATTACAGTCAGGCGCCTATTGGAGTAACCGTGGCGCGGGACAGTATCGAAGAGCAGTGATGCGACTCATCCAATTGAGATGTGCTCTTTCAAGTGGGCGCATCGTAATCACTATGATGGCCACTAGCAAGCATCTGATTAAACAACAAGACGAAGTGTTCTTTGTTTGTTGTAGGAGGTTTCCCTATATTCAGTCAGGGAATCCCCGATGCTCTGTTTATATTCGCATACCCTTACAAACCGCCGGGAAAGCTTGATTTAGAGCGATCGTTCCAGTTGCCGTCGATCACCGCAAACCGGGGCAGGCGAGAATGGCGCGGAGCATGACGGGTTTTGAAAAAATCGGATGTAGGATGATTCCGAAAGACTTCGGTGTTGTTTCAACAAATCACCGCGAGACAACCAACAACTCAGAAAGTGCCATCAATATGATGGCTTTTATATATAGAGGATTGATTTAACTGTGAGGCTGATCGATAGCCAACAAATGCAATCAATTACTCGGCCTTTATTAAGGCTGTACGCCCGAATAAATAGGCAGGCATAAAAAATGGGCACCCGACCGCAATCGGTGTGCCCATTTTTTTCTGCGGTTCTCCCCGTTATTCGAGGAGTTCGCCGCAATTAAGGATTAACGCTGTCTTTCAACGACTTGCCTGGCTTGAACGCAACGGTGTTGCTGGCCTTGATTTTGACCGGCTCGCCGGTCTGCGGGTTTTTGCCGGTGCGGGCGCCGCGGTGGCGTTGCAGGAAGGTGCCGAAGCCGACCAGCGTCACGCTGTCCTTGCGGTGCAGAGCGCCGGTGATTTCTTCGAGAACGGCGTTGAGTACGCGGTTGGCCTGTTCTTTGGTCAGATCTGCTTTTTCAGCGATTGCAGCGGCGAGTTCTGGTTTACGCATTAGTGAAGCCCCTTTGACGGTTTTTTGTTGTTATGTCCGTGCTGTTCTCGTTGGAACAGCGCCCAAGGCGCCGCAGGCTCTACTCTGCGGCAGACGGGAGTGAGAATGGCACGCGGATACCGGCGGCGCCAGTCTCCCCGCGACCTTTGTAGGGGCAAAAGCGGGGTGATTCCGACAGAACGACCGGTATTTACGCCAGCAGGGCCGGAAGCTGTTTGTTCAGGGCGAGTTTTTCCATCACCGCGGCGCCGGTCAGCGCGTAGCCGAGCAATTGGCCGTCGGCGCTGTGGCACAGGGCTTTGATGTCGGCGCCCTGCCCTTCGACGGTCCACACCCCTTCGCTGCCCCGCGGCGGTGGCGATACGACCAGCGGGCAGACCGGGGTTTTCACAGTGATCGGCATCGGCCCGTAGCTCACGGCGGTCGGGTTACCGGCGAGGGTTTGTGCCAGTGCTCGCGCACAACTCATGAGGGGCATCACATACAGCAGATTCAGCCCGTCGACCTCGGCGCAGTCGCCCAAGGCGTAGATATTGGCGTGGGAGGTTTTCAGGTGCCGGTCGACCACCACGCCGCGGTTGACCTGTACGCCGGCAGCCGCCGCCAGATCGATACGTGGGCGCAGGCCGATGGCCGAGACCACCACGTCGCAAGGAATGACCTGGCCGTCGGACAGATGCGCTTCGAGGCCGTCGGCGACTTTCTGCAATCGGGTCAGTACCGGGCCGAGACGAAATTTCGCACCGAGGCTTTCCAGCCCGGCCTGCACCGCCGCCGCAGCGGCCGGGTGCAGCAACATCGGCATGACCTGTTCGCAGGGTGCAACCAGTTGCACTTCGTAGCCACCAAGGATCAGGTCGTTGGCGAATTCGCAGCCGATCAGGCCGGCGCCCAGCAGCAAGACGCGGCGCTTACCGGCCGCTGCCGCACGGAAACGTGCGTAGTCTTCGAGATCATTGATCGGGAATACCAGATCCGCGCCATCGCCTTCGATGGGCACGCGCACGGTTTCTGCGCCCCAAGCGAGAATCAGGTCACGGTAGGCCACCGCTTCTTCACCGATCCACAGACGCTTGTGGCCGGCATCGATGCCGCTGATGCGCGTATGAGTGCGCACCTCGGCTTTCAACTGCTCGGCCATCGCGCCCGGTTCAGCCATGCTCAGGCCGTCGGCATCTTTGTTCTTGCCGAAACCGGTGGAGAGCATCGGTTTGGAGTAAGAGCGCCCGTCATCGGCGGTGATCAGCAGCAGCGGGGTTTCGCTGTCGAGTTTGCGAAACTCGCGGGCCAGGTTGTAGCCCGCAAGGCCAGTGCCAATGATGACGACAGGTGCGCTCATGCCTTACTCCTTGCTTGTGCTTAGTTGATTTCGATCATTTCGAAGTCCATCTTGCCGACGCCGCAATCCGGGCACAGCCAGTCTTCCGGTACGTCCTGCCACAGGGTGCCCGGCGCAATGCCGTCATCCGGCCAGCCGTCGGCTTCGTTGTAGATCAAGCCACAGACGATGCATTGCCACTTTTTCATTCAGGTACTTCCTCAGGGTTCAGGCTTGGTGCCGGCGCGGACGGTCGATGGAGTTGCGCTGCCATCCGGCTCAGGGCGTTTTGTACTGATGGAGCCGGGCAGATGCAAGCCTGTTCGGCGCAATGGCGCCCCGGATCAATCAATAGCGCAGCTCGCCATGGTAAGCTCGCCGCCTCATTTGCGGCCAATAATGACTCATTGTGCAACATTCAAATGCCTGCCCGACCCCGCTCTGGCTGACCCAAAGCCGACTGACGCCCCTCCCCGATTCGTTGACCCTCGACTGGTTGTTCGACGAAGGCTCCCTCACCCGCCGACTGACCCGGTTGTCCAGCGATGGCTTCAGCGTCACGCCGTTGTTCGAAGGCTGGGACACCCTGCGCGCTGACGAATGTGCCGCGCTGGATCTGGCCGAAGGCAGTGAAGGCTGGGTGCGCGAGGTGTATTTGCGTGGCCACGGCGAGGCTTGGGTGTTTGCCCGCAGCGTCGCTTCGCGCGCCGCTTTGCAGGGCGACGGTTTGCACATGGACGAGTTGGGCAGTCGCTCGCTGGGCGAACTGCTGTTTTGCGATCAGGCGTTCCAGCGCCGCGCCCTCGAAGTTTGCCACTACCCTGAACAATGGCTGCCGCCAGCCGCGAAAGCGTCCGAGCTGTGGGGCCGTCGTTCGCGCTTTGATCGTGGCGCGCTGAGCGTCCTGGTTGCGGAAATCTTCCTGCCGAGCCTGTGGAATGCCGCCCGTGCCCATCCGGAGAACTGCTGATGTATCAGAGCCTGCTCAAGTCGCTGAATCGCTTGAACCCGCGTGCCTGGGATTTCATTCAGTTGACGCGGATGGACAAGCCGATCGGCATTTACCTGCTGCTATGGCCGACCCTATGGGCGTTGTGGATTGCCGGCAAGGGCTCGCCGTCGCTGGCCAATGTGGTGATTTTCGTCCTCGGCGTGGTGCTGACCCGCGCCGGCGGCTGCGTGATCAACGACTGGGCTGATCGCAAGGTCGACGGCCACGTCAAGCGCACCGCGCAACGGCCATTGGCTGCGGGCAGAATCAGCTCGAAAGAAGCGCTGGTGTTCTTCGCCCTGTTGATGGGCGTGAGTTTTCTGCTGGTGCTGTGCACCAACGCACCGACCATTTGGCTGTCGCTGGGCGGTTTGGCGCTGGCATTCACGTATCCGTTCATGAAGCGCTACACCTATTACCCGCAAGTGGTGCTGGGCGCGGCGTTCTCGTGGGGCATGCCGATGGCGTTCACGGCCGAGACCGGTGAGTTGCCGGCGGCAGCGTGGCTGCTGTGGATCGCCAACCTGCTGTGGACGGTGGGTTACGACACCTATTACGCGATGACCGATCGCGATGACGATTTGAAGATTGGTGTGAAGTCGACGGCGATTCTCTTCGGCGAGGCGGATCGGGTGATCATCCTGAGCTTGCAGGCGTTGTCGCTGGGGTGCCTGCTGCTGGCGGGGTCGAAATTCGAGTTGGGAATCTGGTTCCATCTTGGCTTGCTGGTGGCTGCTGGCTGTTATGCCTGGGAATTCTGGTACACCCGCGATCGTGACCGCATGCGTTGTTTCAAGGCGTTTTTGCACAACCACTGGGCTGGATTGGCGATTTTCGTCGGGATCGTGCTGGATTACGCATTGCGCTGATCCACACGAACTGTGGGAGCGAGCCTGCTCGCGAAGGCGTCGTGCCAGTCGACAAATAGGTTAACTGACACACCGCTTTCGCGAGCAGGCTCGCTCCCACAGGGGACTTGCGGTTACTTGTGCTCGTGCACCACGTGCCAGACGTCTTTCATCTTGTCGCCCGTCATATCTCCAGGCTTCTCATCCTTGACGAAGGTATACAGCGGCTTGCCGTCGTAGGCGTACTGCATCATGCCGTCATCACGCTTGATAACAGTCCATTTGCCTTCAGCCTTGGCCCCCGCCGGCGCCATCATCGGCGGCCAGTTCTTCGCGCAATCGCCGTTGCACATCGACTTGCCGCCAGCGTCCTTGTCGAACGTATAAACGGTCATGCCTTTGTGATCGACCATCATGCCGTCCTTCATCATGGCCGGCTCCGCGGCCATGGCAAATCCAGGCAGCGTCAGGGCCGCAGCCATCAGCAGTGCTTTGAAAGAAACAGTCATTTGAGTCATGGAAACCTTCTTTTGTGGTTGTCAGGATTCGGACTTAGAGCTTAGTTGAGGATTTGCACAATCGCTGCCGGACTAAAATACTGTCACACGACTGCAATAATTCCGTTATCTAATGCGGCGCAAGACAGTTAAATGACAAGAGGATTAAGGCATGGTTGGCAGGAGCATTCTGATCGTCGACGACGAAGCGCCCATTCGTGAAATGATCGCCGTTGCGTTGGAAATGGCCGGCTATGACTGCCTCGAGGCAGAGAACTCGCAGCAGGCCCACGCCATCATCGTCGACCGCAAGCCGGACCTGATCCTGCTCGACTGGATGCTGCCCGGCACCTCCGGTATCGAACTGGCCCGTCGCCTGAAGCGCGATGAACTGACCGGGGACATCCCGATCATCATGCTCACCGCCAAGGGCGAAGAGGACAACAAGATCCAGGGTCTGGAAGTCGGCGCCGACGACTACATCACCAAACCGTTTTCCCCGCGTGAACTGGTCGCCCGTCTCAAAGCCGTGCTGCGCCGCGCCGGTCCGACCGACGGCGAAGCGCCGATCGAAGTTGGCGGCCTGCTGCTCGACCCGATCAGCCACCGCGTGACCATCGACGGCAAACCCGCCGAGATGGGCCCGACCGAATACCGTCTGCTGCAATTCTTCATGACCCACCAGGAGCGCGCCTACACCCGTGGCCAGTTGCTGGATCAGGTCTGGGGCGGCAACGTCTACGTTGAAGAACGCACCGTCGACGTGCACATCCGCCGCCTGCGCAAGGCCCTCGGCGACGCCTACGAAAATCTGGTACAAACCGTGCGCGGCACCGGCTACCGGTTTTCCACCAAGGCATAAAAAAGCAGCGGCAAGCTTCTAGCTACAAGCGGCAAGTAAAAGCCGATCCGCTTTAACTTGAAGCTTGTGGCTTGAAACTCGAAGCTGCGTTAAGGACGCTCCGTGAATCAAAACTGGCATGGCACCCTGATTCGCCACATGCTGCTGCTGGTCACCGCCTGCCTGGTGATCGGCCTGATCACCGGCTATTACGGCTGGAGCCTCGCGGCGGGTCTGGGGATTTATCTGGGCTGGACGCTCAAGCAATTGCTGCGGCTGCACGAGTGGCTGCGCCAGCACCAACCCGATGAAGCACCGCCCGACGGCTATGGGCTGTGGGGCGAGGTGTTCGACAGCATCTACCACCTGCAACGCCGTGATCAACGCGTACGCGGGCGCCTGCAAGCGGTGATCGACCGGGTGCAGGAATCCACCGCCGCGCTGAAAGACGCGGTGATCATGCTCGACAGTGACGGCAACCTGGAATGGTGGAACCGCGCCGCCGAAACCCTGCTCGGCCTCAAGACCCCGCAGGACAGTGGCCAACCGGTGACCAACCTCGTGCGCCATCCGCGCTTCAAGGAATACTTCGAGCAGGACAGCTACGCCGAGCCGCTGGAAATCCCCTCGCCAACCAACGATCGCGTGCGCATTCAGCTGTACCTGACCCGCTACGGCAACAATGAACACCTGATGCTGGTGCGCGACGTCACGCGTATCCATCAGCTGGAACAGATGCGCAAAGACTTCATCGCCAACGTCTCCCACGAATTGCGCACGCCGCTGACGGTGATCTGCGGCTATCTGGAAACCCTGCTCGACAACGTCGAAGAAGTGAACCCGCGCTGGAGCCGTGCCCTGCAGCAGATGCAACAACAGGGCGGACGCATGCAGACGCTGCTCAACGATTTGTTGTTGCTGGCGAAACTCGAAGCCACCGATTACCCGTCGGACAACCAGCCGGTGCAGGTCGACACCCTGCTGCAATCGATCAAGAGCGATGCGCAGCAATTGTCCGGCGCGAAGAACCAGCGCATCAGCCTCGAAGCCGATGCCAGCCTGTTGCTCAAGGGCAGCGAAGCGGAGTTGCGCAGCGCGTTTTCCAATCTGGTGTTCAACGCGGTGAAGTACACCCCGGCCGAGGGCAACATCCGCATTCGCTGGTGGGGTGACGATCAGGGCGCGCACCTGAGCGTGCAGGATTCCGGGATCGGCATCGACAGCAAACACTTGCCGCGCCTGACCGAACGCTTCTACCGCGTCGACTCCAGCCGCAACTCCAACACTGGCGGCACTGGCCTGGGCCTGGCCATCGTCAAGCACGTGTTGCTGCGCCACCGCGCACGCATGGAGATCAGCAGCGTGCCCGGTCACGGCAGCACGTTCACCTGCCATTTCGCCCCGGCTCAGGTGGCCCAGGCGCGGGCGATCAGCGCCGCTGAGTAATGTCGCACTAGGCAATCGCCAGGTCAGCCGCTACATTGGCTGACTTGTGCCTACCTTTCAGGCGCGACTTTTCTCTCTTTTGAATCACACGGAACCCGCAAAACTCCATCATGGACCCTTCCCCTGGCTTGTCCCTCGCTACAATTTTCGCCGACTTCGGCATGATCCTTTTCGCTCTGATCCTGGTTTTGCTCAACGGCTTTTTCGTTGCGGCGGAATTCGCCATGGTCAAACTGCGCTCGACCCGGGTCGAGGCCATCGCTGAACAGAACGGCTGGCGCGGACACATCCTGCGCACCGTACACAGTCAACTCGATGCGTACCTCTCGGCCTGTCAGCTGGGTATTACCCTCGCCTCGCTTGGCCTCGGCTGGGTCGGTGAGCCGGCGTTCGCACACATCCTCGAACCGCTGCTGAGCGCGGTCGGCGTGCAGTCGCCGGAGATCGTCAAAGGTGTGTCGTTCTTCACCGCGTTCTTCATCATTTCGTACCTGCACATCGTGGTCGGCGAACTGGCCCCGAAATCCTGGGCGATCCGTAAACCCGAGCTGCTGTCGCTGTGGACGGCGGTGCCGCTGTACCTGTTCTACTGGGCGATGTACCCGGCGATCTACCTGCTCAACGCCAGCGCCAACGCGATTCTGCGTATCGCCGGTCAGGGCGAACCCGGCCCGCACCACGAACACCATTACAGCCGCGAAGAACTGAAACTGATCCTGCACTCCAGCCGTGGCCAGGATCCGAGCGATCAGGGCATGCGTGTATTAGCGTCGGCGGTGGAAATGGGCGAGCTGGAAGTGGTCGACTGGGCCAACTCCCGCGAAGACCTGATCACGCTGGAATTCAACGCACCGCTGAAAGAAATCCTGGCGATGTTCCGTCGCCACAAGTTCAGCCGTTATCCGGTGTACGACAGCGAGCGTCAGGAGTTCGTCGGCCTGCTGCACATCAAGGATCTGCTGCTGGAACTGGCGGCGCTGGACCACATTCCCGAGTCGTTCAACCTGGCTGAACTGACCCGCCCGCTGGAGCGCGTGTCACGGCACATGCCGCTGTCGCAGTTGCTGGAGCAGTTCCGCAAGGGCGGCTCGCACTTCGCCGTGGTCGAGGAGGCTGACGGCAACATCATCGGCTACCTGACCATGGAAGACGTGCTGGAAGTGCTGGTCGGCGACATTCAGGACGAACACCGCAAGGCTGAGCGCGGGATCCTCGCCTATCAGCCGGGCAAGCTCTTGGTGCGTGGTGACACGCCGCTGTTCAAGGTGGAACGCCTGCTGGGCATCGACCTTGATCACATCGAAGCGGAAACCCTCGCCGGGCTGGTCTACGAAACCCTGAAACGGGTGCCGGAAGAGGAAGAAGTGCTGGAAGTCGAAGGCCTGCGGATCATCATCAAGAAGATGAAAGGGCCGAAGATTGTGCTGGCCAAGGTGTTGATGCTGGATTGATGGGCTGATCCGGCACCGCGCCGATTCCTTCGCGAGCAGGCTCGCTCCCACAGTTGAAATGCATTCCAGGGTGGGAGCGAGCCTGCTCGCGAAGGCGTCAGATCAGATACCTCATCACTGTTTGCCCAACGCAAAGTTGGGCAACGCCCCCAGCGGCTGGTTGAACTGATACGGAATCGACACCAACCCATCCCCCGTATTGCGCTGCACAACAAAGTGCAAATGCGGGCCGCTGCTGTTGCCAGTGTTGCCTGACAGCGCCAACGGACTGCCCACCGTCACCCTTTGCCCCTCGCGCACGCTCACCGAACCTTGTTTGAGGTGCAGGTACACGCCCATGGTGCCGTCGTCGTGTAGCACCCGCACGAAATTGCCGGAAGCATCATTACCGCGCCCGCTCTGGGAATTCTCGGTCTTCACCACCACCCCGGCCCGCGCGGCAATGATCGGCGTGCCGACCGGCATGGCGATGTCCATCGCGTACTTGTTCTTCGGCCCGTAGTGGCTGTATTGGCCGTTGGCGCCCTGACTCAGGCGAAACGGCCCACCGCGCCATGGCAGCGGATAACGATAGCCCTGTGCGGTTCCAGCGGGGTCACCGAGGGAATAGTGAAATTGCGGCGTGTACACCAGCGGCTGCTTGCCGGACACCGCCGTCAGCAATGCCAACCGCGTATTGCTGCGCGCCGGCAGCACCCGGCGGATGGTTTGTGCCGGCGCGCCGCGCACATTGCTCATCCCGGTGAACGCCAGCGCCACCTCGACCGGCGCATACAGATCGTTGCGCACGAAGACCACATCGGCACCCTTCTGCTTTTTGATGTCGAGGTACACCTGACGCTCCAGGCGCTCGACCATGCGGTCCTGAAAAACGAACACCTGCGCGCCTTTGCTCGGCCGGTCACTGTACGAGACCACGCCGTTGGCATCGGTGGATTTGTAAATGGTCATGGCCACAGCCGAGGTGGAGGCCATGAAGAGACCACAGAAAAACAGCAGGCGCGCGAGCATGGGCAAGAGTCTGTCGAAAGGAAGGCCTGGAAATGAGCCTAGCAGGTGAAGCAGACCAGGCTAGTCGACAGATGTTTCAAATTGGCCAGTCTGGAAAATGTAAGTCGTAAGTGATGGCCCCTTCGCGAGCAGGCTCGCTCCCACATTTGGAATGCATTCCAGGGTGGGAGCGAGCCTGCTCGCGATAGCGGACTGTCAGGCGACGAAGATCACGCGCCCGGAACGAAGTGCTTCTGCGCCGTGCCGCGTGCGATCAGGCGGGAGATGTAGTCGAGCTTCTGAGCGTCCTGATCGACGAAACGGAAGGTCAGTTGCAGCCAGTCGCTGTCCGGTTTCGGCTCAAACGCGACAACCGCGTGCAGGTAGCCGTTGAGGCGGGCAATCTCAGCGTTGTCGCCCTGCTCCAGATCGAGCACGGCGCTGTCGAGGATCTGCGGCAGGGTGTCGGTGCGTTTCACCACCAACAACGCTTCCTTGATGCTCAGGGCCTTGATCACGCATTGCTGAGTACCGCTTGGCAGACGCAATTGGCCTTGGCCGCGACCGCTGGCCGGTGCCGACGCGGCGGCGGGTGCCTTGACCGGAGGGCTGTTGAGCAATCCACGGGATGGCGCAGCAGCGGGCGCTGGCGCGGCAGCAACCGGTTTGGCAAACGGGTTGACCGCCGCCGCTGCCGGAGCGCCGCCGACCACGGCAGGCTTGCCGCCGGTCAAGGCGCTCAGGGAATCGTTGCCGAACGCCGAGTTCATCTTGGTCGGCGCGCTGTTCATCAGGGTGTCGAGTTTGCCGACCTTGTTCAGCGCCTGCTTGACCTTGGTCAGCAGTTGCTCGTTGGTGAACGGCTTGCTGACGTAGCCGGAAACACCGGCCTGAATCGCCTGCACGACGTTTTCCTTGTCGCCACGGCTGGTGACCATGACGAACGGCATGGTCTTGAGGTTGTCTTGCTCGCGGCACCAGGTCAGCAGCTCGAGACCGGACATTTCCGGCATTTCCCAGTCGCACAGGACCAGGTCGAACGCTTCTCTGGCCAGCATGGCCTGAGCCTTTTTACCGTTGACGGCGTCCTCGGTGCGGATCCCCGGGAAGTAATTACGCAGGCACTTTTTCACCAGGTCACGAATGAACGAAGCATCGTCCACGACCAACACACTGATCTTGCTCATCCAACACCCCTATTAAAATCCCGGCAAGCATAACGCTGGCTGATGGCACATCGCCAAAACTCTTCAGTCACGCCGGGACTTTTCGTTCGCGGGTGCTGCTTTTTAATTCGATCTGCCTTGTGAAAAGCACAAACAAAAACGCCCGGCCAAAGGGCCGGGCGCTTTTCTCAGGCAATCTTACTTATCGTCAGCATTGCCCGGAACATTAGCGGTTTCGCCGCTTGTACCCTCAACTTCTTCCTTCATGCGCTTGAGGCCCATGTGGCGCACGTCGGTGCCGCGCACCAGGTAAATGACCAATTCGGAGATATTGCGCGCGTGGTCGCCGATGCGCTCCAGCGAACGCAGCACCCAGATGATGCTCAAGACCCGCGAAATAGAGCGCGGGTCTTCCATCATGTAGGTCGCCAGCTCGCGCAGCGCGGTCTTGTATTCGCGGTCGATGATCTTGTCGTACTGCGCCACCGACAACGCCAGATCGGCGTCGAAACGGGCAAACGCGTCCAGCGCATCACGGACCATGTTGCGTACCTGGTCGCCGATGTGGCGAACCTCGACGTAACCGCGCGGCGCTTCGCCTTCTTCGCACAGCTGAATCGCACGACGAGCGATCTTGGTCGCCTCGTCACCGATGCGCTCAAGGTCGATCACCGACTTGGAAATGCTGATGATCAAACGCAGGTCGGACGCCGCCGGTTGACGACGGGCAAGAATGCGCAGGCATTCTTCGTCGATGTTGCGTTCCATCTGGTTGATCTGGTCGTCGATCTCGCGCACCTGCTGAGCCAGGCCGGAGTCGGCCTCGATCAGCGCGGTCACCGCGTCGTTGACCTGCTTCTCGACCAGCCCGCCCATGGCCAGGAGGTGGCTGCGCACTTCCTCAAGCTCAGCGTTGAACTGCGCGGAGATGTGGTGGGTAAGACCTTCTTTGGAAATCATGCATTCGCTCCGAAAAAGCGTTTAACCAAGAGCTGCTAGCTACAAGCTGCAAGCTGTTATGTGGTGATCCATGCCGCTTCGCTTCTAACTTGCCGCTTGAAGCTTGCCGCTCGCAGCCGCTTCAATCAGCCATAACGACCGGTGATGTAGTCTTCGGTCTGCTTCTTCGCCGGATTGGTGAACAGGGTATCGGTGTCGCCGAATTCCACCAGTTTGCCCATGTACATGAACGCCGTGTAGTCGGACACCCGCGCGGCCTGTTGCATGTTGTGGGTCACGATGACGATGGTGAACTTGGACTTCAGCTCGTAGATCAGCTCTTCGACTTTCAGCGTCGAGATCGGGTCGAGGGCCGAGCACGGCTCGTCGAGCAGCAGCACTTCCGGCTCAACCGCGATGGTACGGGCGATGACCAGACGCTGTTGCTGACCACCGGACAGGCCGAGTGCCGATTCATGCAGACGGTCTTTGACTTCGTCCCACAGCGCCGCGCCTTTCAACGCCCACTCGACCGCTTCGTCGAGGATGCGCTTCTTGTTGATGCCCTGAATGCGCAGGCCGTAAACCACGTTTTCGTAGATGGTTTTCGGGAACGGGTTGGGCTTCTGGAACACCATGCCGACACGACGACGCAGCTCCGCAACGTCTTCGCCTTTGCGATAGATGTTGTTGCCGTAGAGGTTGATCGCGCCTTCTACGCGGCAGCCGTCAACCAGATCGTTCATGCGATTGAAGGTGCGCAGCAGCGTCGACTTACCGCAGCCGGACGGACCGATGAAGGCGGTCACGCGCTGCTTCGGGATGTTCATGCTGACGTCGAACAGTGCTTGTTTCTCGCCGTAGTACAGGCTCAGGCCTGGTACTTCGATGGCAACGGTTTCCTGCTCGAGACTGAGGCTTTGCTTGTCGCGGCCCAGGGCAGACATGTTGATGCCGTGGGTGTGTGTTTCGTGCTGCATGGGAGGCTCCCTGTGCTAACAAATTCGGTTCGGTTTTTGTGGGAGCCAGCCTGCTGGCGATTCAGGCGCTGCGGTTTGTCTATGAAACCGCGGTGATGCCTTCGCGAGCAGGCTCGCTCCCACATAAAAATCAGTGCTGCAAAATCAGCTATCCAGTGCTTTGTATTTTTCGCGCAGGTGGTTGCGGATATACACCGCCGACAGGTTCAACGTGGCGATTACCAGCACCAGCAACAGCGCCGTGGCGTACACCAGCGGACGCGCCGCCTCGACGTTCGGGCTCTGGAAGCCGACGTCATAGATGTGGAAGCCCAAGTGCATGATCTTCTGATCCAGGTGCAGGTACGGGTAGTTGCCGTCCACCGGCAGCGACGGCGCCAGTTTCACCACACCCACCAGCATCAGCGGCGCCACTTCACCGGCGGCGCGAGCCACGGCGAGGATCATGCCGGTCATCATTGCCGGGCTGGCCATCGGAATGACAATCTTCCAAAGGGTTTCAGCCTTGGTCGCGCCGAGGGCCAACGAGCCTTCACGCACGGTACGTGGAATACGCGCCAGACCTTCCTCGGTCGCCACAATCACCACCGGCACCGCCAGCAGTGCCAGGGTCAGCGATGCCCAAAGCAGACCCGGTGTACCGAAGGTCGGCGCCGGCAGTGCTTCGGGGAAGAACAAACGGTCGACCGAACCACCGAGTACATAAACGAAGAAGCCCAGACCGAACACGCCGTAAACGATCGCCGGAACGCCAGCGAGGTTGTTCACCGCGATACGGATGATCCGCGTCAGGGTGTTCTGCTTGGCGTATTCCCGCAGGTACACCGCCGCCAGCACGCCGAACGGGGTGACGATCATCGCCATGATCAACGTCATCATCACGGTGCCGAAGATCGCCGGGAAAATCCCGCCTTCGGTGTTCGCTTCACGCGGGTCGTCCGACAGGAATTCCCAGATCTTGCTGAAGTAGAAGCCGACCTTGGTGAAGGTGCTCATCGCGTTCGGCTGGTAGGCGTGAACCACTTTGCCCAGACCGATTTCGATCTCTTTGCCGTTGGCATCACGAGCGGTCAAGGCATCGCGATTGAACTGCGCATGCAGATCGGCCAGGCGCGCTTCGATGTCCTGATAACGCGCATTCAGCTCGGCACGCTCGGACTCCATGTCCGCTTGCGCGGTAGCGTCGAGCTTGCCTTCCAGTTCCAGTTTGCGACCGTGCAGACGGATGCGCTCCAGACCTGCGTTGATCGCACCGATGTCAGTCTTTTCCAGCGACTTCAGTTGTGCCGCCAGACCGTTCACACGGTTGATTCGCGCCTGCAGCTCAGGCCACGCGGCCTCGCCCTCGGCGATGACTTTGCCATCCTGTTTGACGTTGACCAGGTAGCCGTAGAAATTGCCCCACTCGCGACGCTCGATCGCCATCAGTTCTGGCGGCGTGGTCTGGTTGGTCAGCCACTCGCCGACGATCCAGGTGAAGTCGTTGCCGTTCAGATCACGGTTGCCGACCTTGATCAGCTCGCGGGTCATGAATTCCGGGCCTTCATCGGGCACCGGCAAACCGGCGCTCTTCAGACGGGCGCGAGGCACTTCTTCTTTCTGTACCACTTCACCGATGACCAGGTGATTGGCCTGGCCCGGTACGTCGTAATGGGCGTGGACCAGGTCCGCCGGCCAGAAGTGACCCAGACCGCGCACGGCAATCACGGCCAGCAGGCCAATGGTCATGATGACCGCGATGGACACCGCGCCACCGCTGATCCAGACGCCCGGGGCGCCGCTCTTGAACCATCCTTTCAGGGAGTTCTGTTTCACAGACTTCTACCTTTGCTTAAAGCGACGAGTATTTCTTGCGCAGACGCTGACGAATCAGTTCTGCCAGGGTGTTCATGACGAAGGTGAACAACAGCAGCACCAATGCCGAGAGGAACAGCACGCGGTAGTGGCTGCCGCCGACTTCCGACTCGGGCATTTCCACCGCGACGTTGGCAGCCAGGGTGCGCAGGCCTTCGAACAGGTTCATTTCCATGACCGGGGTGTTACCGGTGGCCATCAGCACGATCATGGTTTCACCGACTGCACGGCCCATGCCGATCATCAGCGCCGAGAAAATCCCCGGGCTGGCGGTCAGGATCACTACGCGAGTCATGGTCTGCCAAGGCGTAGCACCGAGGGCCAGCGAGCCAAGGGTCAGGCCGCGCGGCACACTGAACACGGCGTCTTCAGCGATCGAATAGATGTTCGGGATCACCGCAAAGCCCATGGCCAGACCGACCACCAGAGCGTTGCGCTGGTCGTAGGTGATGCCGAGGTCGTGGGAGATCCACATGCGCATGTCACCGCCGAAGAACCAGTTCTCCATGAACGGGCTCATGTACAGCGACAGCCAGCCCACGAACAGAATCACCGGAATCAGCAGCGCACTTTCCCAGCCATCCGGGACTTTCAGGCGGATCGATTCAGGCAGACGACTGAAGGTGAAACCGGCGACCAGGATGCCGATCGGCAACAACATCAGCAGGCTGAAGATGCCCGGCAGATGTCCTTCGACATACGGCGCGAGGAACAGGCCGGCGAAGAAACCGAGGATCACCGTCGGCATCGCTTCCATCAGCTCGATCACCGGTTTGACCTTGCGGCGCATGCCCGGGGCCATGAAGTAGGCGGTGTAGATTGCCGCAGCGACGGCCAGCGGTGCCGCCAGCAGCATCGCGTAGAACGCGGCTTTCAGGGTGCCGAAGGTCAGTGGCGACAGGCTCAGTTTCGGTTCGAAATCGGTGTTGGCGGCGGTCGATTGCCAGACGTATTTAGGCTCGTCGTAGTTCTCGTACCAGACCTTGCTCCACAGCGCGCTCCACGAGACTTCCGGGTGCGGGTTGTCGAGCAGCAACGGTTGCAGCTTGCCGCCGGCTTCGACGATCACGCGGTTGGCGCGTGGCGACAGACCGAACAGGCCTTGGCCTTCAACCACCTGATCGACCAGCAAGGTGCGGTGCGCGGTGCTGTGGAACACGCCGAGCTTGCCGCTGGCATCCAGCGCGAGAAAGCCTTTGCGACGCTCTTCAGCGCTGATTTCAACGATTGGCGTGGTGCCCATCTGGAAGGTGCGGATCTGCTTCAGGCGCAGCTCGCCATCGGTGTCGCGGGCCATGAACCATTGGGCCAGACCACCCTTGGAGTCGCCGACGATCAGCGAGATACCACCGACCAGTTGCGTGGTCGCGGTGACTTCAGCATCAGCGTTTTCCAGCAGTTTGTAGCGACCGTTGAGGCTCTTGTCGCGCAGGCTGAACACATCGGCCTGAGCGCGACCGTTGACCACGTACAGCCACTGCTGGCGTGGGTCGACGAAGATGTTTTTCACCGGCTCAGTCATTTGCGGCAGATCGATACGCTTCTGCTCGTTGGTGACTTCGCCAGTCATCATGTTTTCTTCGCTGGTCAGCGACAGCACATTGAGTTGCGAACCGGTCGAACCGACCAGCATCAGGGTCGTGTCGGAGGCGTTGAGGCTGACATGCTCAAGCGCACCGCCGGCTTCGTTAAGCGCGATCGGTGCCTCGCCGTACGGATACTCGATGGCCGGGCTGATGGTTTTCTTGCCATCGGGGTAGCTGACTTTATAGGTGTGGCGGAACACCAGCGCCTGACCATTGGACAGGCCCACGGCCACCAGCGGATGGCCCGGCTGGTCTTCACCAATCGAGGTTACGGTGGCGCCGGCAGGCACCGGCAGATCGACGCGCTTCAGCTCAGCGCCACTGTCGATATCAAAGAACAATGCCTGGCCCTTGTCGGAAACACGCATGGCCACCTGATTCTGCTCTTCGAGCGAAATCATCAGCGGCTTGCCGGCGTCCTGCATCCAGGCTGGGGTGATCGAGTCTTTCGCGGTCAGGTCGGCACCCTGGAACAGCGGCGCAACCACGTAGGCGAGGAAGAAGAAGATCAGGGTGATGGCTGCCAGTACCGCGAGACCGCCAACGAGGACGTACCAGCGGGTGAAGCGATCCTTGAGCGCGCGAATGCGGCGCTTGCGTTGCAGCTCAGGCGTATTGAAATCAATGCGCTTGGGAGGATTAGTAGTCATTTGGGAATTGGCCAGATCATTCATGCGCTCACCCTAGCGATCCTGTATGACAGAAAGATGACAATGCAGTGACGCAGCAAATCCACCGCCAGCGGGACTGGCAGAGGATCAAAAATTTGAGGTGTGTAAAAGGCCGGTCTGCGCGCAGATCCGGCCTTTCACCTGAGTCCGGTGGGGCTCACTCCGGACTCAATTTGTTACTTCTTTGCGACAGCGCCGCCTTCCTGCAGACCCAGGTCAGCCAGTGCTTTTGCAGCAACCTTGGCTGGCAGAGGGATGTAGCCGTCTTTCACTACCACTTCCTGGCCCTGTTTCGACAGCACCAGTTTCACGAACTCGGCTTCCAGCGGAGCCAGAGGCTTGTTCGGGGCTTTGTTGACGTAAACGTAGAGGAAACGCGACAGCGGGTATTTGCCGTTCAGGGCGTTTTCTTCGGTGTCTTCGATGAAGTCGGTGCTGCCTTTCTTGGCCAGAGGAACGGTCTTCACGCTGGCAGTCTTGTAACCGATGCCCGAGTAACCGATGCCGTTCAGCGAGGAGCTGATCGACTGCACAACCGACGCCGAACCAGGTTGTTCGTTAACGTTTGGTTTGTAGTCGCCTTTGCACAGGGCTTCTTCTTTGAAGTAGCCGTAGGTGCCGGATACCGAGTTACGACCGAACAGCTGAACTGGCTTGTTGGCCAGGTCGCCGGTCACGCCCAGGTCGCCCCAGGTTTTCACGTCGGCTTTGGCGCCACACAGACGGGTCGACGAGAAGATCGCGTCAACCTGCTCCATGGTCAGGTGCTGGATCGGGTTGTCTTTGTGTACGAAGACAGCCAAGGCATCCACGGCCACCGGGATAGCGGTTGGCTTGTAGCCGTACTTCTGCTCGAAGGCCGCCAGTTCGGTGTCCTTCATCTTGCGGCTCATCGGGCCCAGGTTGGAGGTGCCTTCAGTCAGCGCAGGTGGCGCAGTGGCGGAGCCAGCGGCCTGAATCTGGATGTTGACGTTCGGATATTCTTTTTTGTAGTTCTCAGCCCAGAGGGTCATGAGGTTGGCCAGGGTATCGGAGCCGACGCTGGACAGGTTGCCCGACACACCAGTGGTCTTGGTGTAGCTCGGGATAGCAGGGTCAACAGCGGCAACCGCGTTGGCAGTCGCAACGCCAGCAGCGACAAAAGTCATTGCCGCCATCAAACGCTTCAGTTTCATGCCTTACTCCTAGCAGATAGGGTGTGTTAAGTCGGGGCCAAGTATCAGCAGGCCGTGTGAACACTCTATGGCTGAAATATGACAATTGGATGAAAGGCCAGCATGTCGCGACAGATCGTTCCCACGCTCTGCGTGGGAACGCCGCCATGGACGCTCTGCGTCCGCATTTGAGAAGTGACGCGGAGCGTCACAGGATGCATTCCCACGCGGAGCGTGGGAACGATCAGGCGGGAGGGGAAATCAGCGGCCCTTCTTCCACAGCCACGCCCCGACCAGAATCCCCATCGTGCACAGCACCGCTACATAGTAGGCAGGCCCCATCGCACTTTCTTTCAACAACAGACTGACCACCATCGGCGTCAACCCGCCAAAAATCGCGTAAGCCACGTTATACGAGAACGACAACCCGCTGAAGCGCACCACCGGCGGGAACGCTTTAACCATCACGTACGGCACCGCACCAATGGTGCCCACCAGAAAACCGGTCAACGCGTACAGCGGGAACAGCCAGTTCGGGTGATCGGCGAGGCTGTGATAGAAGGTCCACGAACTGATCAGCAAGCCCAGGCAACCAAACACAAACACGCGCCCGGCACCAAAGCGATCCGCCAGTGCGCCGGAAATGATGCAGCCAATGCTCAGAAACACGATCGCCAGACTGTTCGATTGCAACGATTCGGTCGGCGAGAAGTGATAGACCGTTTGCAGCACGGTCGGCGTCATCAGAATGACCACGACGATCCCGGCCGACAGCAACCAGGTCAGCAGCATCGAGATCGCAATCGCGCCGCGATGATCACGCAGCACCGCACGCAGCGGCACTTCTTCAGCCAGGGCTTTGCGCAGTTGCAGTTCGGCAAATACCGGGGTCTCGTGCAGCCAACGGCGCAGGTAGACCGAGAACAGGCCGAACACACCGCCCAGCAGGAATGGAATCCGCCAGGCGTAATCGGAAACCTCTGCTGGCGTATAAATGCTGTTGATCGCCGTGGCGACCAGCGAGCCGAGCAGAATGCCGGCGGTCAGCCCGCTGGTGAGGGTGCCACAGGCGTAACCCATGTGCTTTTGCGGAACGTGTTCGGAAACGAAGACCCAAGCCCCCGGCACTTCACCGCCAATCGCCGCACCTTGAATGACCCGCATCAATAGAAGAAGGATCGGCGCCCACATGCCGATCTGCGCATACGTTGGCAGCAGACCCATGATCAGGGTCGGCACGGCCATCATGAAAATGCTCAGGGTGAACATCTTCTTGCGCCCCAGCAGGTCGCCGAAGTGCGCCATGACAATGCCGCCCAGCGGCCGCGCGAGGTAGCCGGCGGCGAAGATGCCGAAGGTCTGCATCAGGCGCAGCCACTCGGGCATGTCGGCCGGGAAGAACAGCTTGCCGACCACGGTGGCGAAGAACACAAAGATGATGAAATCGTAGAATTCCAGCGCTCCGCCAAGGGCGGACAGCGACAGAGTCTTGTAGTCATTGCGGGTCAACGGTCGTGCGGGTTGCTCGGGCTGCGCGAGGCTCGAAGGCGCTGTGGTCATGGCAAGGGCTTCTCTTATAGTCGGATCTGCCGCCACAACAACGCTGGCGGTGGCTTGGGCAGGTTCGGCACCATAGCAAATTGTTCGAAAAAGCACATAGAGGCGCGTAATTGACGGTCAAAATCAGAACCGGATGGTCGTCGTGGAGTCTACCGACCGATATACTCGCAACCTGCTCCGGTTTGTAAGGGGTTGCTGTGCGAAAACGTCGTTGGCCCGGCCTTTGCTCGGGATTAGCCGGTTTCGCAGAGTTTCTCCTTTAGGCGCCTGATGGAAAACGTGACGAACGTAGTATGTTCGGTGCTGAATCGTTTTTCCCGAAGACGGCTACCACCAGCAATACCAACGAAGAGTCACGGGTCAGAGGCACCCCCGGCATGATAGAGCTCGAACAAGAAGATCCGATCCCGCAAGGCGACCTGGCCCTGCAAATCACTGCACTCCCGCGCGAAACCAACGGCTTTGGCGATATTTTCGGCGGCTGGCTGGTAGCGCAGATGGATTTGGCCGGCACCGCAATGGCCAGCCGTGTCGCTGGCGGCCGCGTCGCCACCGTCGCCATCGATCGCATGGCATTTCTCGTGCCTGTGGCTGTCGGCGCACAATTGTCCTTTTATACCCAGACCCTGGAAATCGGCCGCAGCTCGATCCAGATGATGGTCGAAGTGTGGAGCGACGATCCGCTGTCCAGCGAGTGGCGTAAAGTGACCGAAGCGGTTTTCGTCTTCGTCGCCATCGACGGCAGCGGTCGCACTCGCTCGGTTCCGCCACGCGCGCGTTAAACCTCGCGGCCGTTTGACGGTCGATAGTTGTCCTTGTTACTGATCGAGAGCTGTCCGATGAACACGCCCAACGTTGAAGCGGTGAAACTGGATGAACTGAACTGCTGGCGCATCCGCCACGGTCAGGCCGAAGTGCTGGTGGCCCAGCAAGGCGCGCACATCCTCAGTTATCAGATCGATGGGCAACCGCCGATCATCTGGCTCAACGACAAGGCCGACTTCAAGACGGGCAAAAGCATTCGCGCCGGCGTGCCGGTGTGCTGGCCGTGGTTCGGCAAGTTCGAACGCAACCCGCAGAGCGTGCAGGCCATGTACACCGGTGAGCAACCGGCACCCGCGCATGGTCTGGTGCGAGCGATGGATTGGGAACTGGGCGGCATCGAATCAGAGGCTGACGGTATCAAGGTCGAGTTCAAGCTGCCCTACCCCGAAGGTGGCCTGCCGGGCTGGCCGCACGAAGTCGATCTGACCCTGACCCTGCATTTGTCCGAGCAACTGAGTTTCAGCCTGACCAGCCATAACCGTGGCAGTGACACCGTCAGCCTGAGTCAGGCGCTGCACACCTATTTCGCGGTCAGTGATGTGCGCAATGTGCACGTCGAAGGCGTGGATGGTTTGAATTACATCGAGACGCTGGATGACTGGAAAACCACCAGTCAGCAAGGCGACCTGCAATTTGCCGGTGAGACCGACCGCATCTACCTCGATGCGCCGCCACAACTGAGCATCGTCGACCCTGCCTGGGAAAGACGCATTGTGCTGACGGCCACAGGTTCACGCACGGCGGTGATCTGGAACCCTTGGATCGATCGCGCGGCGGCATTGGCGGATATGGACAACGATGGTTGGCAGCGCATGTTGTGCATCGAGACGGCGAATGTGATGGATGACATCGTCACGCTGGCGCCGGGGGCGAGTCATACCATGGGCGTCAGCGTCGCCCGCGAACCGCTCTAACCAGCACTGCAATACAAAATGTGGGAGCGAGCCTGCTCGCGAAGGCGTTGTATCAGTCAACATTCAAATGACTGATACACCGCTTTCGCGAGCAGGCTCGCTCCCACAGTTGTTTGGTGGTGATTGTTAGAGATCGGACTCCTGCACCACCCGCACCTTGTCGGCTTCCAGCGCATACGCCGCATCGGCCAGATCATTGCTGACCTTCTCGACCTTCAGCGTGCCGGTCACCCACAGAGGCGTGTAGATATCGTCCAGTTTCAAACCTTTCGGATACCGCACCAGCACCAGTTGATTCGGCGGCGGTGGCGGCACGTGGATGCAGGCGCCGGGATACGGCACAAGGAAGAACAACGTGCTGCGGCCCTTGGCGTCGGACTCCAGCGGCACCGGATAACCACCGATGCGGATGTGTTTGTCATTCATCGATGCCACGGTTTTGGTCGAGTACATCACCGCCGGCAGACCTTTGGCCTGCTTCATCCCGCCCTTCTCGGTGAAGGTGCCGGTGGCTTCCGGGGAGTTGTGGTCGATTTCAGGCATGGCCTCGAGGGCCTTTTGGTCCGACTTGGGCATCAGTTCGAGCCAGTCGGTTTCCGGCAGTTCGCCGGCGTGGGCCAAACCGCTGCCCAGGAAAAGGAGAGTCAACAGAAGACGGCGCATGAAGGTGCTCGGTATAGAAAGGAAGGAACATTGAATCGCCGAGCATTCTAGCCCTCCCGGCCACGTTGGCCGAGAGGGCTTTGTCGCTTTGGATCAGTTCTTTTTGATCAGACCGTAGATCACCAGCAACACGATCGCGCCGACCAGTGCGCCGATGAAACCTGCGCCCTCGCCCGCGCGATAGATGCCCAGAGCCTGGCCGCCGTAAGTGGCTGCCAGCGAACCGCCGATACCGAGCAGGATGGTCATGATCCAGCCCATGCTGTCATCGCCCGGTTTCAGGAACCGTGCCAGCAGGCCGACGATCAAGCCGATAAAGATGGTTCCGATAATTCCCATGGCATTTCCCTCTGATTTGGTAGATATGCCAAAGCCTAGACAGACTTTGGCATCCTGCCATGAGAGAACGGCGGCTCCTGAATGGTTCCGCCGCTGCCACATGAAACTGTCGTTACTCGGCGATCAGCGCTTCGACCTTGACGATCTGCGCTTGCAGCGTGGCCATGTCGGCGCAGCGCAGGTTGGCGTGGCCGACCTTGCGCCCGGCCTTGAATGCCTTGCCGTAGTGATGCAGATGGCAGTCTTCGATAGCGATGACTTTCTCAACCGGCGGTACCACACCGATGAAGTTAAGCATCGCGCTCTCGCCAACCTTGGCCGTCGAACCCAGCGGCAGGCCAGCAACGGCGCGCAGGTGGTTTTCGAACTGGCTGCACTCGGCGCCTTCGGTGGTCCAGTGCCCGGAGTTGTGCACGCGCGGGGCGATTTCGTTGGCTTTCAGGCCACCGTCGACTTCAAAGAACTCGAACGCCATCACGCCGACGTAGTTCAACTGCTTGAGCACGCGGCTCGAGTAGTCTTCGGCCAACGCCTGCAACGGGTGATTGGTGCTGGCCACGGACAGCTTGAGGATGCCGCTGTCGTGGGTGTTGTGCACCAACGGATAGAACTTCGTTTCACCATCGCGGGCACGCACGGCGATCAGCGAGACTTCACCGGTGAACGGCACAAAGCCTTCCAGCAGGCAGGACACGCTGCCCAGTTCGGCGAAGGTACCCACCACGTCTTCCGGTTTGCGCAGGACTTTCTGACCTTTGCCGTCATAACCCAGGGTACGGGTTTTCAGTACGGCCGGCAGGCCGATCGAAGCGACGGCGGCGTCCAGATCGGCTTGCGATTGAATGTCGGCGAAGGCCGGAGTCGGGATGCCCAGGTCCTTGAACATGCTCTTTTCGAACCAGCGGTCGCGAGCGATGCGCAGGGCTTCGGCGCTCGGGTAGACCGGGACGAATTGCGAGAGGAATGCCACGGTTTCGGCCGGGACGCTTTCGAATTCGAAGGTCACCAGATCGACTTCATCGGCCAATTGGCGCAGATGATCCTGATCGCCGTAATCGGCCCGCAGGTGTTCGCCCAGCGCGGCCGCACAGGCGTCCGGCGCAGGGTCGAGGAAAGCGAAGTTCATGCCCAGCGGGGTGCCCGCCAGGGCCAACATGCGACCCAACTGGCCGCCACCGATTACACCGATCTTCATCTCAACAACCTCAGGCAATACGTGGGTCTGGATTGTCCAGGACGCTGTCCGTCTGCTCGGCACGGAAGGTTTTCAGCACCGTGTGGAACTGTGGATGCTTGGCACCGAGGATGCTCGCCGAGAGCAAGGCTGCGTTGATTGCGCCGGCCTTGCCGATGGCCAGAGTGGCGACCGGAATGCCCGCTGGCATCTGCACGATCGACAGCAGCGAGTCGACGCCCGAGAGCATGGCCGACTGGACCGGCACGCCCAGCACGGGCAGGTGGGTCTTGGCCGCACACATGCCTGGCAAGTGGGCTGCGCCACCGGCACCGGCGATAATCACCTCGATGCCGCGGCTTTCAGCCTCTTCGGCGTACTGGAACAGCAGATCCGGGGTGCGGTGGGCAGAGACCACTTTGACCTCGTACGGGATGCCGAGCTTTTCCAGCATATCGGCGGTGTGGCTAAGGGTGGACCAATCGGACTTGGAGCCCATGATCACGCCAACCAGTGCACTCATCGTCGCGCCTCTTCTCTCTGGAGCGCCCGCAGGCGCGTCATAAAACAACAAGCCACGCAGGTTGCGTGGCTTGATTGTACGAAAAATGGCCGGACGTGCCGGCCGAAGGCCGCGCAGTATACCGCAAAGAAAGCAATAAACAGCCCCCCGCGCGACCATCTGTCATCTGCCGCAAATGCCCGGTTTTATTGACTTGAAGGTCAGCGACAGAACACCGCAAATCCCCTGTAGGAGTGAGCCTGCTCGCGATGGCGGTGTATCAGTCACATCATCGTTGAATGTGCAGACGCTATCGCGAGCAGGCTCACTCCTACAAGGGGTCCGCGTAGGCTCAGGAAGCTTGTGCAGCGCCACCCTCGAGCTTGCGCCACAGCAGACGGACGTTGGCTTTGCGCACCAAGGCGCAGCGATACAGGCGAATCTCCAGCGGCACATGCCACTGCGGGCCGCCACAGACCACCAGTTCGCCACGCGCCAGCTCAGCACGCACGCTCAGCTGCGGCACCCACGCAATTCCAAGCCCTTCCAACGCCATGCTCTTCAGGCTGTCAGCCATCGCGGTTTCGTAAATAGTGGTGAAGCGCAGTTGACGCTGACGCAGCAAGCCATTCACCGAACGCCCGAGAAACGCCCCGGCGCTGTAAGCCAGCAACGGCACGCTCGCATCACCTTCCAGATCGAACAACGGCTTGCCCTCGGCATCCGCCGCACACACCGGGAGCATTTCCGTCTGACCCAAATGCAGCGAGGGGAAGATTTCCGGGTCCATCTGCATCACCGCATCCGGGTCGTAGAACGCCAGCATCAGATCGCAGCCACCTTCACGCAACGCATGCACCGCGTCGCCGACGTTGGTTGCGACCAAACGCGTGGCGATGTTCAGGCCTTCATTACGCAGTTGCGCGATCCAGCGCGGGAAGAAACCCAAGGCCAGCGAGTGAGCGGCAGCGACCTGCATCACCTCGCCCTGCCCGCCTTCCAGATGATGCAGATGGCGCAGCACTTCACCGAGCTGTTCGACCACGGTGCGCGCAGTGACCAGAAACAGCTGCCCCGCCGCCGTCAGTTCGATCGGCGTGCGCGAGCGGTTGACCAGAGTCAGCCCCAGCGCCGCTTCTAGGCTGCGGATCCGCCGACTGAAGGCCGGCTGGGTCACGAAGCGTCGTTCAGCGGCCTGCGAGAAGCTGCGGGTGGCGGCCAGAGCACTGAAGTCCTCGAGCCATTTGCTTTCCAGATTCATCACGTCCTCCCGGACACGCACCAAAACAGGTCACACGTCTGCCGCGCACGCGGCGTCACACGGGCATTATGCCGAATGTGCATAGGGCAGTGCTGAACAGCATTGGCCCAAAATTTCCCACAAGCCTAGCATTCGCAGCGTTCCGGCACAGACCGGGTCCATATCGAGATGATTTCTATCATGTCCTCCGCTGCATCTTTCCGCACAGAAAACGACCTGCTTGGCGCCCTCGAAGTACCCGCTCAAGCGTATTACGGCATCCAGACCCTGCGAGCGGTGAACAACTTCCGTCTCTCCGGCGTTCCGATTTCGCATTACCCGAAACTGGTTGTCGGCCTGGCAATGGTCAAACAGGCCGCTGCTGACGCCAACCGCGAGTTGGGTCACCTGAGCGAAGCCAAGCACGCTGCCATCAGCGAAGCCTGTGCCCGATTGATCCGCGGTGATTTCCACGAAGAGTTCGTGGTCGACATGATTCAAGGTGGCGCCGGTACTTCCACCAACATGAACGCCAACGAAGTGATCGCCAACATTGCGCTCGAAGCAATGGGTCATCAGAAAGGCGAGTACCAGTACCTGCACCCGAACGACGACGTGAACATGGCGCAGTCGACCAACGACGCTTACCCAACGGCGATCCGTCTGGGTCTGCTGCTCGGTCACGACACCCTGCTGGCCAGCCTCGACAGCCTGATTCAGGCGTTCGCGGCCAAGGGCAAAGAATTCGATCACGTCCTGAAAATGGGCCGTACCCAGCTGCAAGACGCCGTGCCGATGACCCTCGGCCAGGAATTCCGTGCCTTCGCCACCACCATGGGCGAAGACCTGGCCCGTCTGAAGACGCTGGCCCCGGAACTACTGACTGAAGTGAACCTCGGTGGCACTGCGATCGGTACCGGCATCAACGCCGACCCGCGTTATCAAGCGCTCGCGGTACAGCGTCTGGCCCTGATCAGCGGTCAACCGCTGGTTCCAGCCGCCGACCTGATCGAAGCGACTTCCGACATGGGCGCCTTCGTGCTGTTCTCCGGCATGCTCAAGCGCACCGCGGTCAAGCTGTCGAAGATCTGCAACGACCTGCGCCTGCTGTCCAGCGGCCCACGCACCGGCATCAACGAAATCAACCTGCCAGCGCGTCAGCCAGGCAGCTCGATCATGCCCGGCAAGGTCAACCCGGTCATCCCGGAAGCGGTTAACCAAGTGGCGTTCCAAGTAATTGGTAACGACCTGGCGCTGACCATGGCAGCCGAAGGCGGCCAGCTGCAGCTGAACGTGATGGAGCCACTGATCGCTTTCAAGATCTTCGACTCGATCCGCCTGCTGCAACGCGCCATGGACATGCTGCGCGAGCACTGCATCGTCGGCATCACCGCCAACGAAGCGCGCTGCCGTGAACTGGTCGAACACTCGATCGGTCTGGTCACCGCACTTAACCCGTACATCGGCTACAAAAACGCCACCCGCATCGCCGGTCTCGCCCTTGAAAGCGGCCGCGGCGTGCTGGAACTGGTGCGCGAAGAAGGTCTGCTCGACGAAGCCATGCTCGCCGACATCCTGCGCCCGGAAAACATGATTGCTCCACGTCTGGTTCCGCTCAAAGCCTGAACCGACGCTTTACTTGTAGCACCGCTCACCAGGTCGAGGGACTAGACACCTCTCACCTTTTGAGGGCTTGGGGATTTAGTCCCCAAGCCCTTTTTTTTAACTTTCTGACCCTGAGACCCGTATGTCTGGGGACTGCTCGCTCTCACAGAAGAGCAGTTCCTGCACAAGCCCGGCGCCGGTAACGCCGGGTGTTTCAAAGCCTCGTTTCGTCGCTTGCACCACTACCGTGCAGACGGGCGCGTCACTGATCGGTATAGTGCCGCCCCTCTTCGCGTGAGCGGTCGTCGGTAACGAGGCCATAACCCATGCGAAACCCGAACTAATAACAAACCCGCGAAATGGAACCGGACGAAACCTTCGCCTCACCCGTCGTGCCGCGCGCACACCGGTGTAACACGATGTTTCTTCCATCCAGTATTTGCTTACACAATAAACAGCGAGGAAAAATCCATGCTCGAAGTCATTAACGACTTCCTCTCAGGGAAAGTACTGATCGTGCTCATTGTCGGGCTCGGTAGCTACTTCACGATTCGCTCGCGTTTCGTTCAATTGCGTCACTTCTTCCACATGTTCGCGGTGTTCCGCGACAGCCTCAAAGGCAGCGCCGGGCAACTCAGCTCGTTCCAGGCCCTGATGCTCAGCCTTGCCGGCCGTGTCGGTGCAGGCAACATCGCCGGTGTCGGCATCGCCGTGACCCTCGGTGGTCCGGGTGCGGTGTTCTGGATGTGGGTGACCGCACTGGTCGGCATGTCCAGCAGCTTCTTTGAATGTACCCTGGCCCAAGTCTACAAGCGCGCCGATGGTGACGGCCTGTACCGTGGCGGCCCGGCCTACTACATCCAGCACGGCCTTAAGCTCAAAGGCATGGCTGTAGTGTTCTCCGTCCTGCTGCTGGTCACCTACGGCTTCGCCTTCATTGGCCTGCAGTCCTACACCGTGACCCACTCGCTGCAGAACGCCTTTGAATTCAACCCACAACACACCGGTATCGTCCTGGCGGTGCTGCTGGCCATCACCTTCATCGGTGGCATCAAGCGTATCGCCTCGGTGTCCGACCTGCTGGTGCCGATCAAGACCCTGGCCTATATCGGCGTGACCCTGTACGTGATCGGTACCCAGATCGAACACGTGCCCGCCATGCTGGAAACCATCTTCAAGAGCGCCTTCGGCCTCGACCCGGCCTTTGGCGGCCTGCTTGGCAGCGCCATCGTCATGGGCGTGAAGCGTGGCGTGTTCGCCAACGAAGCGGGTCTGGGCAGTGCGCCGAACGTCGCTGCCGTGGCCGCCGTGAAGCACCCGGGTGCTCAGGGCGTGGTTCAGGCTTTCAGCGTGTTCCTCGACACCTTCGTGATCTGCACCTGCACCGCGCTGCTGATCCTGCTGTCGGGCTTCTACACCCCGGGCTTCGAAGGTGACGGCATCGTCCTCACCCAGAACTCGCTGGCCGCTGTAGTCGGTGACTGGGGTCGCATGTTCGTCAGCGTCGCGCTGTCGCTGTTCGTCTTCACCTGCATCCTCTACAACTACTACCTGGGCGAAAACAGCCTGCAGTTCCTCACCCGCAACCGCGCCGCACTGATGATTTTCCGCGGCCTGGTGCTGGCGCTGGTGGTATGGGGTTCGATGCAGGACCTGTCGACCGTGTTCGCCTTCGCCGACATCACCATGACCTGCCTGGCCTTCGTCAACCTGGTGGCCCTGGCCATGCTGTTCAAGGTCGGCATGCGCGTGATGCGCGACTACGACGCGCAGCGCCGCGCCGGCGTCAAACAGCCGGTGTTCGACTCGAGCAAATTTGCCGATCTGGACCTCGACCTGAAGGCCTGGCCGACCAACCCGTCTGCCGCTGCCGGCCAGACCGAAGCCGAGCCGCAAGGCGTGCCTGCAGCGCAACGCTGACAGGTAAATGACGGGCGCATCCCCTGCGCCCGTCAGTTATTGTGGTGCAATAACTTGTGGCAGTGAGCCTGCTCGCGATAGCTGTCTTTCAACCAACATCAATGTTGAATGATGAACCGCCATCGCGAGCAGGCTCGCTCCCACAAGGACCTCATCCTTTCGGAGAATCCCCATGAATTCGTCGACCTACCCCGCCGCCCAACACGTCATGGTGCTCTACACCGGTGGCACCATCGGCATGCAGGCCAGCGCCAATGGTCTGGCCCCGGCGTCCGGTTTCGAAGCGCGGATGCGCGACTACCTGCACAGCCAGCCTGAACTCGTCGTGCCACAGTGGCGCTTCCGCGAAATGTCGCCGCTGATCGACAGCGCCAACATGACCCCGACCTACTGGCAGCAACTGCGTGAAGCAGTGGTCGATGCTGTTGATGTGCAAGGCTGCGACAGCGTGCTGATCCTGCACGGCACCGACACACTGGCCTATAGCGCGGCGGCGATGAGTTTCCAGTTGCTCGGCCTGCACGCCCGCGTGTGCTTCACCGGCTCCATGCTGCCGGCCGGCGTTACCGACAGCGATGCCTGGGAAAACCTTGGCGGCGCACTGGTTGCCCTCGGCCAGGGCCTGGCACCGGGCGTGCACCTGTACTTCCACGGCGAACTGCTGGCGCCGACCCGTTGCGCGAAAGTGCGCAGCTTCGGCCGTCATCCGTTCAAGCGCCTGGAGCGTCAGGGCGGCGGTATCAAAGCCCCATCGATTCCAGCGTCGTTGAACTACAACCAGCCGAAGCAACTGGCCAAGGTGGCCGTGCTGCCACTGTTCCCCGGCATCAGCGCCGAAGTGCTCGACGGCCTGCTCGACAGCGGCATTCAAGGTCTGGTGCTGGAGTGCTACGGCAGCGGTACAGGGCCGAGCGACAACCCTGAGTTTCTGGCAAGCCTTGGCCGTGCGCGGGATAACGGCGTAGTCGTTGTGGCGGTCACGCAGTGCCATGAAGGTGGCGTTGAGCTGGATGTGTATGAGGCGGGCAGTCGCTTGCGCGGTGTCGGCGTGTTGTCCGGCGGTGGCATGACTCGTGAGGCAGCGTTCGGCAAGTTGCATGGGGTGCTGGGGGCAGGCCTTGAAACTCAAGAAGTGCGCCGGCTGATCGAACTGGATTTGTGTGGTGAGTTGCTCTGAGCAAGGCTCTGGATCGGCCCTCACCCTGGCCCTCTCCCGGAGGGAGAGGGAACTGACCTTAGTGTCTTGCGCTATACGCCGACCTGAAAAAAAGTGTCGATTATGGATTCGGCACAGTTTTTTCACGTCGGCGTATCTCTTCAATATCCCCCAATCGGCCCCCTCTCCCTTTGGGAGAGGGCTGGGGTGAGGGGCTGCTGCGGCATGCAACTTGCTGCGTTCCAGCCATCTCAAGGCTGGAAAATCCCATGCTCCACTCCCACCTCACCACCCTCAACGCTGTATCGCTGATCCTCAACACCTTCAAGGCCGAAGGCCTGTCGAGCGAGGCGCTGCTGACCGGCAGTGGCATCAGTGCGGCGGATCTCAGCCGTGCCGACACGCGCATCACCACCAATCAGGAGATGCAGGTTTGCGCCAACGCGGTCGCGCTCAAGCATGACATTGGTCTGGAGCTGGGCCGACGCATGCATGTTTCCTGCTACGGCATTCTCGGTTACGCACTGTTGACCTGTGCCACCTTCGGTGACGCTTTGCGCCTGGCGATCCGTTATCCGGCGCTGCTGGGAACACTTTTCGAACTGAGCCTGGAAGACGATGGCCAGCGTGTCTGGTTCGTCGCCGCCGATTATCGCGAGAGTCCGGCGATGGCGGTGTTCAATGCCGAATTCTGCCTGGTGTCGCTGAAAGTCATTTGTGATGACTTGCTCGGGCATCCGTTGCCATTGCTCGCCACGCGGTTCGAACACGCGGCGCCGGACTATCGCGACAGCTATGCCGAGCACTTCGACAGTCCGCTGCACTTCACCGCCAAGGACAACGCCTTCGCCTTCGACCGTCACTGGCTCGATCAACCGCTGCCGCTGGCCGATCTCATCACCCATCAAGCCATGGCCGAACGGTGTCGCAAGCAGAACCTGGAATTCACTGGGCGTCAGGCGTGGTTGGGGCGAATTCGGCAGCTGCTCAGCGCGCAATTGAACGCCGCGCCGGGGCTGGAAGGTCTGGCGCAGCAGATGAAGTGCTCGCCGCGCACCTTGCGCCGGCATCTCAAGGACATGGGCAGCAGCTATCAGGAACTGCTCGATGAGCTGCGCTTCGAGCGGGCCAAGCAGATGCTGTGTGAAGATCAATTGCCGATCTATCGCATTGCCGAAACGCTCGGCTTCAGCGAGACCGCCAGCTTCCGCCATGCCTTTGTGCGCTGGAGCGGCGTGGCGCCGAGCCAATTCCGGGCCTGAAGATCAAAAGATCGCAGCCTTCGGCAACTCCTACAGGGATCGGCGTAGGAGCTGCCGAAGGCTGCGATCTTTTGATTCTAAAGGGGCAATTGCGGTCAGTGTTTTTGGCCACATCCATCCCCTTTTGGCCTTTCCTGCCGTTTTCCGATTCGTCTTGTCCCGCAACACTGAGAGCAACCGAATCAGCCCTGCGGAGAACAACAAATGCTGACGATCTACTCAGACGATCACCACCTGCACCATGGCCGTTGCGAACTCATCGATGGCCAGCTCAAGCCGTGCTTCGAGATGCCGTCGCGCGCCGACCATGTGCTGCAACGCGTGAAAAACCAGAACCTCGGCGCGGTCGAGGAACCGAAGGATTTCGGTCTGGAGCCGATCGCCCGCGTCCACAGCCGTGACTACCTCGACTTCTTCAAAGGCGCATGGGCGCGCTGGACTGAATTCAATACCGACGGCGACTTGCTGCCCTACACCTGGCCGGCGCGGACCCTGCGTGCGATCAAACCGACCAGCCTGCACGGCCAGCTCGGTTACTACAGTTTCGACGGTGGCGCGCCAATCACCGCCGGCACCTGGCAAGCGGCGTACAGCGCGGCGCAAGTGGCCCTGACCGCACAAGCGCAAATCCAGCGCGGCGCGCGCAGTGCCTTCGCGCTATGCCGGCCACCGGGACACCACGCCGCCAGCGATTTGATGGGCGGTTATTGCTACCTCAACAACGCCGCAATCGCCACGCAGGCGTTCCTCGATCAGGGCCACAAGAAGGTCGCGATTCTCGACGTCGACTATCACCATGGCAATGGCACGCAGTCGATTTTCTACGAGCGCAGCGACGTGCTGTTCACCTCGATTCACGGCCACCCGGAAGCGGAGTTTCCGTTCTTCCTCGGTTACGACGACGAGCGCGGCGAAGGTGCCGGTGAAGGTTTCAACTTCAACTATCCGCTGCCCGCCGGTTCTGGCTGGGAGGTCTGGAGTGCAGCGCTCGATCAGGCCTGCAGGGAGATCGAAAGCTATGGCGCCGACGTTATCGTCGTATCGCTCGGCGTCGACACTTTCAAGGATGACCCGATCTCGCAGTTCAAACTCGACAGCCCGGATTACCTGGCAATGGGCAAACGCATCGCCAGACTCGGCAAACCGACGCTGTTCGTCATGGAGGGCGGTTACGCGGTGGAAGAGATCGGCATCAATGCGGTGAACGTGCTGGAAGGATTCGAGCAGTAACCACGCGCTAGTCGGACACGCATAAAACCAGACCCGCCCACGCGGGTCTTTTTTTGCCGGCAATATTTATCTACCGCACGCCCCCCGCAGCCTGCCTCTACCTTGCCCGGAACCGCCGCCGTTTCGGCGCGCCCATCAGAGCAGGAGTTGCCCATGCCCGAAATCCCCTCGCCCAGCGCCGTCGATATCCTGACCCAACTGGTGACCGGCCCTTCGCTGCGAGAAGTCGCCTCGAAAACGCTGCGTCCGGCGCTCAAGACGCTATATCCGGATCTGGAGATCGACCCCCAACGGGCCATGGTCGTAAGACCGACCTGGGTCATTCAGGATGATCAGGTCGTCCCCGGCCGCCACCTGATCGAATCGCTGACCGACACACTGGTGCGCCTGGGCCTCTCCGGCACTGCCGTGACGTACCTCGACGGTGAGCATTATCTGACCTCGCAGCCCGACCAGCCCGCAGCCATTCAGTTGCCGGTGAAAATCAGCGCCGTCGGCAAGCTGCTCAATGATCTGGCACCATTGCTGTTCATTGCCTACAAGGAACAGCAAGTCAATTACTGGGACGAATTCACCTACCCGGGACAACCGCGTTGGCAACAGATGTCGCAATCCTTGCGCAAGCTGTGGAACGTCGAAGCCAATCCTGACTGGGATACCGACCAGCGCACCATGGTCGAGGCGGTTTACCAGCACCCGGACAAACACCAGCGCCGGCCAACCGGCAAATACCAGGTACGCGCCTGCCTGGTCGATCTGGACCGCAACGAGGGTGACCAACAGAACCATCTGACCCTTCTCGATACCGCCGTGCTGATCGGTACCGATGGCCAGCGCACCTGGATCATCACGTACTCGGTGATCCAGGGTTTCGAGAGCTTCGAATCGCTGGATGAACTCGGCAAGGCTTTGTTGCGTCGCTACGGGAATGAAGCTGCCGGTGTCGGCCTGGAATGGCGACTGTTCGAACCGCAAGGCCATTTCTTCGACTATCAGGCCTGTACCCTGATTGCGCTGGAGGCTGATGCCCTCGGCGCGATCAATTTCTTTCAAGAGTCGGGGCCCCGCCCGCCCTACCCGCACCCCGGGACTGTCGGCGATCCGCGCGAACCGACACCGCGCCTCAAACCGCATATCGAGCGTCTGCGCCCGATGCTGCCAGCCTGGCTCGACAGCGCCGCGCCGGCCGATCAAACCCGTTACAGCCGGCATCTGCTGGACCTGACCATGGTGCAGCATGCGAACAAAGGAAAAACCTTCCAGAGCGAAGTTGTCAGCCTGCAAGCGTTCACCCGCGATGCCCTGAAACAGCAGATGCTCAAGGACCATCCGAAGGCCGGCGACGTAGCGATCGATGACATTGAAATCAGCATCACCAGCCTGGTGGTCTGGGGCACGTTCGTCTTGCCGGGCAACACGCAGACCCAGACACTGTCACTCATTGAACTTGCCTTGCAGAACCTTGCCGGACAGCCAATCGGCAACAAAACCGTACGTTACAAGGACGGCAGCGAATTGCCCGACTGGATGACCGTCAGTTACGTGGAAACGCTGGTCAGCACGGTCGATATCGGCAAGACCTACCCGGCGCACTTGCAGAACCTGCTGGTCGACGACACCGAGCAAGCGACCGCGCTGCAAGGGCTCTACACCAGCCAGTTGCCCATCGAGCTGCCACTGCTGGCGTTGCAAAACAAAATACAGGGCAAGGCGGGCATGACTGATCTGGGTTACCGCTATGTTGTCGCCGCCCTGGCCAGCACTGACGAGGAGCGGCATGTCGATCACGAGGAAGTGGTCATTCGCCCGCTGGCATTTGTCGCCCATCGCACCCGCTCAGAGGCCGACACCGTCGATAACATGTTCATCATCGGCCCGCGCGCGGTGGAAAAAGGGCCGTGCGTGCTTTATCGGCCACTGTTCGAAATGGCGCTGATGCAGTTTCCCTCTCACGCCAACCTGACGTACGAAATCCAGCAGTCTCGCCAACTGCGTGAGTCAGTTCTGGCCTGGTTGCCGGACGATGTGCGCTTCAACTACAGCCAGTTCGTCTTCACCGCCCGGCTGCCTTCGGTCTGGACGATCCCGCAATTGCTGATCAACCCCACTACCGCTCTCGACATGTCCGGTCCGGTGGCACTGGGAACCGCGGCGATCGAGCAGGATGTGCTGGCGACGCTGCACAACAGTAACGTTCAGGCGGTGATTACCCAGGCTGATCGCCAGTCGGTCTCCGATGCAGAAGCGCGCTGGGCCACGCTAAAACACGGCGGCTGGATGTTGTTCAACGCGGCATTGCCGTTCCTGGGACGCAGCGTCGGCACAGCCGCCTGGATCTGGCAGATCATGGACGACCTGCAAGAAGTCAGCGACGTCGCCAATGAGCAATCCGGCAAGATCGCCTGGACCGCTCTCACCGATATTCTTCTGGCATTGGGCATGGTGCTCGCCCATCGCGCAGCGGTCGGCGACAAGCCACAAAGCGAACCACTGACACAGGAAGAAACCGTTCAGCCCATCACCACCACCGCCGCCGTCATCAGCACTGCATTAAAGCTGCCAGATATCTCCGGCAGCGCCCTGCCCAGCGCCCATGAAATGTCGGTAAACCCTTTTGCCGCACTGAAGCGATCTCCCGTCGCACTGACCACTTTGCTCGAGAGTTTTCAGATCGCCAAACCCAGAGGCATCGGCGATGCCGCCAGCGAGGGCACCCACAGACACCTCTATCCGCGCCAGAAACAATGGTTCGCTCCGGTGGGCAAGCGCTGGTTCGAAGTCACCATCAATGAACACGCAGACGTCCAGATCATCGACTCACGCCAAGCAACGGCGCGCCCCGGACCGCCACTGACCCGCACCGCCAATGGCCAATGGGTGGTCGATCTGCGCTTGCGCCTGCGAGGCGGCGGTCTCGACAGTGCGCTTGAGAAAGCTCAGGACTTCAGCAAAAAAACAGCGAAGCAACTGACTGCCGAAATCAGCGCTTTCGATGTCACGATGACGGCCAAACAGATTCAACTTGACGCACACCGCGCCGCGCTCGACAACGCGCTTGCGCAGTCCAGGGCACAGCTGCGTGAGCAATATCTGACTACGCTTGAATCACAGCGCAAGGCTTACGCCACGAACATCGAACAAATCAAAGCGTTGAATCACAAGGAACCCATTCCCAATTACCGCACCGTGATGATTCAACGACTGCAGATGCAGTTGTTTCTCGGACAGGAGTGGCTCGAACTGCACTCCACAGAGCTTCAGGCCAGCCTGAAGACGATGCAGACAATGCTTGCCGATGAAAGCCGATTCGCCCTTCAGGCGTTTATCGACACCTTCGAAAAAATGACCGATCAGACCCAGGCCATCATCGAAAAAGTGGAGTCGGCACAGACGCGTTTTGACGAATTGACGCTGTTGGGAAAAGAGGCTGTCGAGGTTATTCAACTGTATCGCAAGATGTTGCCTAACTATGATCTCAACGACCTCAAGCTTCTACAGATCAGCCTCGGCCAGGAGATCTGCGTCAAGCCGGGTGACACGACGACTGACGCCAACGCGCGGCAGACACTGGCCACCCTCATCGAAGACGCTGCACTGAGTATCCAGAGCACGCTGAACCTGACCAGCGACGAAAGCCTCGACAACCTGCGTGACCGCACGGATGCCTTGAGCAATGTTGCCGAACAATTTACCGCCATCGATCAACGCTTTGGCGATCTGCTCATCGACTATCCCGAGCAGATCAACACCGCGCGACTGGAACATGTGCGCAGCCGGGTGAGCGCATTCAAAGCCCGCACGGACGTAAAACTGGTCGAGTTGCTGCGCTACAAACACTTGCTGGTACCGCTGCCCGGGCCTTCCCGGCCGACATCGGCATCATCATCGACGCGCCGGATCATCAAAACCAAATCCAGGGGTACATTAGTCGGCGAACGAAAAAAGAGCATCGAGAGTCCGGATACCGACCTGGTGGAAGTGCGCACCACCCTGACGGGCGTCATCGCCACCTTCCAGGAAGAGTCACCCGGTGTCTGGGTCGAACAGCGCACAGCCAAACCGAAACCGCCCAAGCCCAGTCCAAACCTGAATACCAGTATTCGTGAAGGTCAGGCCCTGATCGACGGTCTGGCCACCTTCCACCGGCGTATCGAGGCCCAACTCAAACGAGGGCCACGGATTCCTGTCGAGGTCGAAGAGGACTATCACAAACACGCTGCCGTCTTGCGCAAAGCCAACGCAGACATCGATGAAGCGTTGACCGCCAGCAATCTGACTGCCGACCTCAAAAAACCGACCGAAGCGCTTGGCCACAAGCTTGACGAAGCCGCTAACAACCTTGAAGCAAAAGGCACCAGCACGCGTATCCGGATGGTCAAGCAACAGCCACCGACGGCGGCCGGGATCCTTTGGCTGAAGGACAAGGGGGAAGTGACGGCGTCACAAACCGTGACCCGGCGCCGGCTCCGCAGTCACGCCAACGATTTTCTCGACGAATACGAAATACGCGACGTCCACACTCACAAGGTGCTGTGTTACGCACACTTCCATTACAGCAGCGCGCAAGCGCCCGTCACGCCATTCCCCACCGGCCATATGAAAACCGTTGCACAACGACATATGGGAGGGGCTTATGAGCCACGCTTGCTGAACAATCAGGCACTGATCGATATCCATCGCAGCACAATTTCCGACAAATCCGCACAGACGCTGTTTCTCATACCTGCCACACCTGTCGTAACCGAATCAACGCCGAGTTGATCGCCGCTTCAGGTACGGCAGCAAACCCCAGCACCAACCCGGCGCGCTGATCCATGGGCGTGGTGGAATCAGGCAGCCAGTAGCTGCTCAAACCGTTGATCTCGACATCGACGCGAGCCGCTTGCGCAATCAACTGCTGCTCGCGCTCGAGGTTGTCTACGGCCACGGTCAAGTGCAATCCGGCCGAGACGGCAGGCAGATCGCCGACACCGGCAATGGCGCTCGGCCAACCCTTGAGCAATGTATTGCGGCGGCTCAGAGCAGCCCGCCGCATGCGTCGGATATGTCGCTGGAAATGCCCGGCGGCCATGAATTCGGCCATCACGGCTTGTGTACTCACCTCGGAATGCCGGACATCCACAGCCCGCCGTTGTGAAAATGCATCCACCAGCCCCGGCGGCAGTACCAGATACCCAAGCCGCAGCGCCGGGAACGCGACCTTGCCGAAAGTGCCGACATACAACACGCGTCCCTGTCGATCAAGTGCCGCCAACGGTGCCAGTGGTGCACCGGTGTAGCGGTACTCGCCATCGTAGTCATCCTCGACGATCCAGCCTTGGCAACGCTCGGCCCAGGCGAGCAGTTCAAGACGTCGCGCCAGGCTCATCACCACGCCGGTCGGGTACTGATGAGAGGGCGTGACATAAGCCACGCGACAATCCCCGGTGGCCGACAGCGCAGCGCAATCCATACCCTCGTCATCCACGGCAATACCGTGCAAACGAGCGCCTGCCACGGCGAACGCATGACCGGCCGCACGGTAGCCCGGATTTTCGATCGCCACACCGTCGCCCGGCTCCACCAGCAACTGTGCACAAAGGCTAATGCCCTGCTGTGCGCCGCTGGTGATCAGAATTTGCTCAGGTGAACACTGCATGCCACGCGAACTACGCAGATACGCCGCGATCATGGCGCGCAAACGCGCATCGCCGGACGGATCGCCGTAACACAGTTGCTCCAGATTCGGTTTGCGCCAGAAAGCCGCATTCAGCTTGGCCCATACCTCGAACGGGAACAGATCAAAGGCCGGAACACCGACCCGAAAGGCTCGCGGTGGACCGCTCGGCGGCCGGGGCAAATGGTTCTTTTCGATACGCGAAAAGGTCCCGCTGTGGATAACTTTACTGGATGGAATCACAGGTGAATCCAGCCAATTTGTGGATAAGGCTGTGGATAAGCCTGTTGAAAACCCTGTGGATACTTTTGTGGATAATTTTTTTGGCGCGGCTGCTACCGGCATCAATTGCGCGACATAAGTGCCATCGCCGACCCGCCCCTCGATAAACCCTTCTGCATACAGTTGATCGTAGGCGCGCACCACACTGTTGCGGGAAATACCCAACGCCGCCGCCAGATCGCGACTCGCCGGTAACCGCGTGCCGCTCGCCAGCCGCCCGTCCAGTACCCGCAGGCGCAAAGCCTGATAGAGCTGCCGACTCAAACCCTGACGGCGATCAAGCTCGATACCTGCAGGGTTGAATGGCATGGACAGCGTCGGCGAATCGGGCATGGCAATGGACCTATGAAATTGGTCATCAATGGCTCTTACAACAGACCAATAGCCTGCCTACGATGCAGGCATTCGCCAAGGAAAATCTGTCCATGTACACGCCACGCGCCTTTGCCATCGAAGACCTGACACAACTGCACGAGCTGATTCTCGCCACCCGCCTCGCCATTCTGGTGACTCACGGCGAAAGTGGCCTGCAAGCCAGCCATGTGCCGGTGCTGCTGCATTGCGAACAAGGTGAGTACGGCACGCTGTACGGGCACCTGGCCCGCGCCAATCCACAATGGAAAGACCTGCGCGACGGCGCCGAAGCCATGCTGATTTTTGCTGGCGCCGATGCCTACGTCAGCCCGGGCTTTTACCCAAGCAAGGCCGAACACGGCAAAGTCGTGCCGACCTGGAACTACATCGCCGTGCATGCCTATGGCCACGCCGAAACCTTCAGCGACGGCGGGCGCCTGCTCGACATCGTCAGCACCCTCACCGACCGCCATGAAGCCGGCCGCGCACAACCGTGGTCAGTTGCCGATGCGCCCGCCGATTACATCGACGGCATGCTCAAGGCCATCGTCGGTTTCGCCATGCCCATCGACCGTCTCGAAGGCAAGCGCAAGCTCAGCCAGAACCGCAGCGCCGAAGACATTGCCGGCGTGCGCGAAGGCCTGGCCGCCAGCCCCGAGACCAACGATCAAACCCTCGCCCGATTGATGCGCTAAGGAAATCACCATGAGTCAGATCGACATTCGCCAGGTCAGCGCCGACGACCACGCCGTGTGGCTACCGCTGTGGCAAGCCTACTTGCGTTTCTACAACACTGAACTGCCGGAAGCTGTGACGCACAACACTTGGCAGCGTTTTCTCGACCCGAGCGAACCGACCCACGCGGCATTGGCCTGGGCCGACGGCAAGGCGGTGGGCATGGTGCATTACATATACCATCGCTCGAACTGGAGCATCGAAAACTCCTGCTACCTGCAGGATCTGCTGGTAGTGCCGGAAACCCGTGGCAGCGGTGTCGGCCGCCTGTTGATCGAACACGTTTACGCCACCGCCAAGGCTGACGGTTGCGGCAAAGTGCACTGGCTGACCCACGAAACCAATGCCACCGCGATCCAGCTCTACGAGCGCATCGCCGAACGCCCGGGCTTCATCCAGTTTCGCAAAGCCATTTAAGGAGACGCGTACATGACTGCTTCACTCGCTGACTGGAAAGGCGCCCCCGCCCCTACCGCCACCCTGCTCGAAGGTCGCTTTATTCGCCTGGAACGACTCGACCCGGCGCGTCACGGCAGCGAGCTGTTCGCCGCCCTCGAAGGCCCCGGCGCCGACCCGAAACTCTGGGATTACTTGCCCTACGGCCCGTTCCCGGAACGCAGCGTTTTCGACGCTTGGCTGAACAACCACGCGGCCGCCAGCGACCCGTATTTCTTCGCTGTCATCGACCGCGCCAGCGCTCAGGTGCAAGGCATCCTCAGCCTGATGTCGATCGTCCCGGCCCAGGGTCGCATCGAAATCGGCCACGTCACGTTCGGCGCGCCAATGCAGCGCTCGCCGAGAAGCACCGAAGCGGTGTACCTGCTGGCCAAGCATTCCTTCGACCTCGGCTACCGCCGCCTCGAATGGAAATGCAACAACGGCAATGCCCGCTCCAAGTACGCCGCCGAGCGTTTGGGTTTCAGCTTCGAAGGCGTGTTCCGCCAGCACATGGTGGTCAAGGGCCAGAATCGTGATACCGCGTGGTACTCGATTCTGGATGGCGAGTGGCCGGCGATTGCGGCAGGATTCGAGCGGTGGCTGTCGGATGAAAATCAGACGCCCGACGGGCAGGTGAAAGGCTTGGTCGAATGCCGATCGTGATTACCTGAAAAGCAAAAGATCGCAGCCTGCGGCAGCTCCTACACGGGATTGACGTTCACCCTGTAGGAGCTGCCGCAGGCTGCGATCTTTTGATCTGCGGTTACACCAGTTTCTGCGCAAGCACCGCGATGTGTTCCGGCCCGATCCCGCAGCAACCGCCCAAATGGCTGGCACCGCGCTGCTGCCAGTCAATCGCCCAATGCAGGTAACCCGGCGGATCCAGATCCTCGCGCAGCGGATCGAGTCCGTCGTTGGCCGTAGCTTCTTTTGGCTGCGGCGGAAACGCATTGGCGTAAGCACCAATGTTTATCTTCACCCCCAAACGTTCGAAAGTTTCACGCGCAGCATCAATCGCGGTGCCGATCACTTCCGGCTGACTGCAATTGAACAGCAACGTCTGCACGCCCAACTCAGCCGCCACCGCAGCCGCTTCGGCGACCGGCTCGCCAGAGCGCAGGCGCGGCACTTCATCGGTGTCTTCGTCCGTCAAGGTGAACGACAACCAGAACGGTTTGCCATCCTTCGGCAACCCCGCATGAATGGCACGCGCCTCGGCGATCGAACTCTGGGTTTCCGCCAGCCACAGATCAACGTGCGGTGCCAGGCCATTGACCAAGGGCGCCAGCAACTCGGTCACTCGTGCGGCCTCGAACAGATCCGGACGATAAGAGCCGAACAGCGGCGGCAATGAGCCGGCCACCCGCACGGATTTTCCCGAGGCCTGCACCGCACGCCGCGCCAGCTCACCGGCCAACGCGGCCAGCGCCTGCCCTTCGGCGGCGAAACGTTCTTCGCCAATATGGAACGGCACCACGGCATAACTGTTGGTGGTAATCACATTGGCGCCACTGGCGATATAAGCGGCATGTACCCCCTCAACCGCTTGCGGCGCCTCGCTCAACGCCAGCGCCGACCACTCCGGCTGGCGAAATGGCGCCCCGGCGCGCTGCAACTCACGGCCCATGCCGCCATCGAGAATAATCGTGCTGCCTGCGCCCATATGCTTTTCACTCATATGCTTATGAAAATAACTCACTATCAGAGTCGTTCTTATAACTATTTAATACGCACCATTCCGTTAAAAACAACCTCTTTTTTACCCAGGGATCGACTGTGAAATTTCAACCGCTACTGGCCCTGGGCCTGACGATTCTGGCCGCCTCCACGCAAGCCTTTGGTGGCACGACGCTGGACCGTATCGAGCAAAAGAAAGAACTGGTCGGCGTGCTGATGGAAAGCTATCCACCGTTCTCGTTTCTCAATGACCAGAACCAGCTCGATGGCTTCGACGTGGACGTCGCCAAAGCCGTGGCTGACAAGTTGGGTGTCAAGCTACGACTGGAAACGCCGTCCTGGGACGTCATTGCGGCGGGCCGCTGGAGCGGGCGCTACGATATCTGCATTTGCTCGATGACACCGAGCAAGGCCCGCGCCGAAGTGTTCGATTTCCCGGTCGAGTACTACGCTTCGCCGGCAGTGATCGTGGTCAACGCCAAGGATGAGCGGATTCACGACGCCAAGGATCTGAGTGGCAAAAAAGTCGGCCTCACCAGCGCGTCCAGTTACGAAAGCTATCTGAACAAGAACCTGGTCATTGAAGGTGCCGAGGACACGCAGCTGCAGTACCCGTTCGAAGATGTGCAGATCGCGCCGTACGACACCGACAACGTCGCCTTCCAGGATTTGGGCCTGGGCGCCGGCGTGCGCCTGGATGCCATCCTCACCAACCTCGTCACCGCGCAGCCTCGCCTTAACGAAGACAAACGCTTCAAACTGGCCGGCGCGCCGCTGTATTCGGAGCCGAACTCGGTGGCCATCGAGAAGGGTGACGCGCAATGGGACGCCAAAGTGCGCGAGGTGTTCGCGCAACTGAAACAGGACGGCACGCTGAGCAAGCTGTCGCAAAAATGGATCGGCGCTGATATCAGCCAATGACTTCTTTCCCGACACCGCCCCAGCCACCGCAACCGGTGGCTGAAACTCGCCTGCAACGGATGTTCGGGTTTCGTACGCGGCTGTACCTGACCTGGGCAACGCTGTTCTGCCTGTTCGCCGGGTTCTTCCTGAGCTTCGACCTGAAGTTCTCGATCATCCTCGACAAACTGCCCAATCTGGTCGGCCTGCACCTGGCGCCCAACGGCTTTTTGCAGGGCGCGGCGCTGACGCTTTTCCTCTGTGTGTGCTCGATTGTCGCCTCGTCCCTGCTGGGCTTCATCACCGCATTGGCACGCCTGTCGAAAAGCGCCGTGGCGTTCGGCATCGCCAGTTTTTACACCTCGTTCTTTCGCGGTACGCCACTGCTCATCCAGATCTTGCTGATCTATTTGGGCTTGCCGCAACTGGGCATCGTGCCCGGCGCCATCGTCGCGGGCATCATTGCCCTGTCACTGAACTACGGCGCCTATCTCAGCGAAATCTTTCGCGCCGGCATCCTCGGAGTCGACCACGGCCAACGCGAAGCTTCGCTGGCACTGGGGATGCGCGAGACAGTGATTTTCTGGCGCATCACCCTGCCGCAAGCCATGCGCACGATCATCCCGCCCACGACCAACCAGTTCATCTCGATGCTCAAGGACTCGTCGCTGATTTCGGTGATGGGCGTCTGGGAAGTGATGTTTCTCGCCCAGTCATACGGGCGCTCAAGCTACCGCTACATCGAAATGCTGACGACGGCGGCGATCATTTACTGGCTGATGTCGATTGGCCTGGAATTGATTCAGGCGCGCATGGAGCGGCATTACGGCAAGGCTTACGTGCGGCGGAGCTAGGGCGATCGGCACATTGCGGGCTGCGTCGGGTTTTAATTGATTTCTCGGCGAAGCCGCACGACGCCCATTTTCATCCCGAACAATCGGAATATTGAGTCCAACGACCTTAACGTTTGATTACCCTCAGCGTGCTCTATGTGTATCAACGTGCGGACCGAAATTTTGCACATCTTAGCGAATTGGATTTGATGCAGCCCTGTCACCTCCACTCGTAAACGGCGGACAGCTTCGCTGATTTCCAATGTCCCGTCGGCCAGCGCCTCTTGAATGCTTTCGATGAGCGCCATGCGTTCGAGAACTGTCATTACCATTTTCCTCTCCAATCTTCGAGCGCCGCATAAGGCTCAATAAACATTAATGGCGCGGGGATTCATTGATGTGATTGCTTCGGCGTTTGAATCAAACTTACTGCACCTAATGAGAGGAGCAGGCAAAAAAACTGCAACAAAATGCAGAAATTAATATGTTTCAGCGCCGAAGATGCAAAACAATGCAGATCAACCACCGACATCATTCTGTAAAAACCCTTCGCTATACAGGACGCCCCGCTTATAACAAGAAGGCCGTCCGACCATGCCGTTCCCGCCCCAGCGTCTGTCCCTTGCCATTGCCCTGTTGATCGCTGCTACATCGGCAAACGCTAAAACCGTGCAGATCGACACCGCCACCACTGCAGCGCAAACGCTGGGTGGTAGCGACACGTTGACGATTTCGGCGCCGGGCAGCATCACCAACAGCGGCAAGGCCGTGAGCCTGAAAGACAAGACCAGCGGTGCGGGTGTGGTGATCGATAACGCCGGCAAAATCGTTTCCACCGGCGGCCGGGCCATCGACAGCAGCGGCGACCTGACCCAGGCGCGCAACTACACGATCAACAACCGCAGCAGCGGGCAGATTCTCGGCGCCAACGACGCTTTGCGCATCGACAGTAACTTTATCAGCGGCAGCCTGTTGATCGACAACAGCGGCTTCATTCGTTCGACCACCGGCCAGGGGCTGGACCTCGATGCGCTGCGCAGTGACGGCGTTAAGACCACCATTATCAACCGCGCCGGCGGGCTGATTCGCGGCGACGCCAGTGACGGCATGAAGACCGGCGCCAACGCGAGCATTACCAACTACGGCGAGATTTCCACCGGCGATTCGCACAATGCCGACGAGAAGTTCGACGGCATTGATATCGACTCCGCCAGCGGTGTCAGCGTGACCAATTACGGAGTGATTTCCGCTGGCCGTCATGGCATCACCACCGACCTCGGCGCGACACTGGTCAACTACGGGCAGATCACCGGCCGCAACGGCTCCGGCTTCGGTTCCGACGGCGATGGCACGGTGATCAACCACGGCACCATTACTGGCGCTTACTCAGGCTTGCAAGCGAACGGTGACGGCGACGGCGTGGACATCGACAAGATCGCCCACATCGAAAACTACGGGACCATTCAGGGCGTCGGTGCCGGCGGTGTCGACAAGGGCGGTTTCGCTAACGGCAGCGAAGGTATCGCGCTGGGTGGCGGTTACATCCTCAACGCCAGCAACGCTTTGATCAGCGGTGCCGACAGCGCCATTCTGGTCGACGATGGCAGTGGCGGTTCGGGGCTGGCGGCGACCACTCTGGAAAACTTCGGCACCATTCAAGGCCTCAACGGTTTCGGCGTGAAGCTCGTCGGCGAGTTCGCCGACAGCGTCATCAACGGCGGCACGATCAGTGGTAGCAATGGCCTGGCGCTGGATCTAGGTGGCGGCAACGACAGTCTGACCCTGCGCAACGGCAGTCGCTTTGTCGGCGTGGTGGATGGCGGCAGCGGTTACGACCGGGTGGTGATGGACGATGCGGCCGGTGGCAGCTTCGGCGCCAGTCGCAACTTCGAATGGCTCGAGGTCAAGCAAGGCGCCTGGACGCTGACCGGCCATGATGATTTCAGCGATGGCGGCGCAGTGCGCAACGGCGCAACCCTGGTCAACCAAGGCAGCATCGCCGGCAACCTGACCGTGGATGCCGGCGGTGTGTATGCCGGTGGCGGTTCGGTGGGCAACCTCAACGTCAACGGCACGTTGCGCACCGACACCCGCCTCGGTCGCGCAACCATCGTTCGCGATTTGAACATGGCCAGCACAGCCACCCTCGCTTACGGCGTCAACGCCGATGGCAGCAGCGCACCGGTACAGGTCGGCGGCATCGCCAACCTCAATGGCGCAACGCTCGCGGTGAATCCCGGCAGCGGCACGTATCCATGGCAGAGCCATTACACCGTGCTGCAAGCGGCGCAGGTCAACGGCACCTTCGGCAAGGTCAGCAGCGACTATGCGTTCCTCACTCCAACCCTCGCCTACACACCCACCCAGGTCGATCTGACCTACACCCGCAATGACGTGGCTTTCAACGAGTTCGCCGCGACCGGCAACGGTACAAACGCCGCCAACAGCCTGGCCTCAATCGGTAAAAACAGCGCGCTGTACAACGCCTTGCTCAATACCAGCCAAAGCAGCGCTGGCGCGGCGATCGAGCAGTTGGCCGGTACGAGCAACGCCAACCTGACCAGCGCCACCCTCGGCGCCAGCAGTCAGGTCGGCAGCAGCATGCTCTCGGCCATGCAGCAAGTGGGCGGCAACCCGGGACTGATGGTCGGTCTCGATCAGCGTGACACCCCCGTGCTGGCGGCCAATGGCGTGCCGTCCGAAGCACGCAATCTGAATGACCCGAACGCTCGCGGCCGGCTCTGGCTGCAAGGCATCGGCGGCTACGGCAAACTCGATGGCGAGCACGGCAATAGTGGTCTGGAGCAACGCACCAAGGGCAGCGTGCTGGGCGCCGACTGGTCACTGAACCCGGCGTGGCGTCTGGGCGTACTGGGCGGCTATTCGAAAACCGATCTGGATGCGACCGGCGTCGACGGCAACGTCGAGAGCTGGCACGCCGGTGTCTATGCGCTGCATCAAAACGGCCCGATCGCCGTGCGCCTCGGCGCGGCGTACAGCGGCCATCAAGGTGAAAGCAAACGCACCATCGCCTTCAATGGTTTCAGCGACCGCCCGAAAGGCGATTACGACGCCGACAGCCAGCAAGCCTTCGCCGAAGTCGGCTACGCCATGGGCAGTGGCCGGCTCAGTGCCGAGCCGTTCGCCAGCCTCGGTTATCAGCGCTACCACCGCGACCGCTACCAGGAAAAAGGTGGCGCCGCCGCGCTGCAAGTCGACAGCCAGACCCAGGACAACTTCAGCAGCACCTTCGGCCTGCGCCTGGCGCACTTGAGCAGCCTCGACAACGGCATGAGCGTGACACCGCGCATGGCCGCTGGCTGGAAACACACTTACGGCGATGTCGGCAGCTCGACGCGTCAGGCATTTGTGACCGGCGGCACGGCGTTCAGTGTCGATGGCAGCTCGCTGGATCGCGACAGCCTGGTACTCGAAGCCGGGCTGGATGTGGGGATTTCCGCGCGGCATACGCTGGGTGTGGGATACAGCGGTGAGATCGGCAGCAACAGTCGCAATCACGGCTTGATCGGGCAGTGGCAGATGAGTTTTTGAGGGTTGAACAGCCGGCGGGGTCTTGATTGGTTGTAGGAAAAGGAGGCGCTGCGGCCGAGTAAAAAACCTGGTTGCGGATCTCGCGGTCATTTTCTACAAAACGATGCGATGTCGCCTGCAAGCCTGCGGGAAGCAGCCGACATCGGATTTTTTGGGGCATCAATAGAGTTGGGTCTCCTTTCAGAAAAGGCCCCACCTGATGCCCCTTCAACACACTTTCAAACCAAAACACTTGGCTTTGGCCATTTCGCTGGCTCTGGGTTGCGTAGCGTTCGCCAACGCTCAGCAACCCTCTGAAGTCGCTGATTCACCCGCAATAATGGATGCTGCAGAATCGTCCGAAACCAGCCATAAAGAAATGGCGCTTGAACGACTCAGGGCATTTCTCACTGCCCCAAGTACGGTGCCCATCGCTTTTGAAACCCCTGAAAAAACTTTTAAAGGTACCGCTGTAAACGATCTGATCACGCTCACGGACGGCGCAAGCTTTACGGGCCTGCTGGATGGTGGCGAGGGGGATAACGTCCTCTTTTTGAATGCCGCTGAAGGCGGAGAGTTGAAAGACACACGTAACTTCAACGGTCTGTTTCTCGCTCGAGGAGCCTGGACGTCGAGTTCCAAGGGAGACTTCAAGGAAGGTGTGCTGGTGAACAGTGGTACCGCTCTGAACAACTTGGGAAGCATCAAGGGCGACGTCTATGTCGCAAGGGGTGGCAGCTTTGCAGGTAAAGGTGCGGTGGGAGGCTTGGAGGTCGACGGCCTGCTTACCGTCAATGGAGCGCTAGGCAGTCCGCGAGTCAAAGGAAATTTGCGCCTGTCTCCAACCGCCGAACTGGCTTACGAGGTCACTCCCGATGGCAGTCAAACGATCAAAGTCGATGGCACCGCCAGGCTGGAAGGCGCCACTCTGAATGTCGTTGCCGCTCCGGGAGACTATCCGCCAAGCAAACAGTACAAAATCATCGAAGCCGGCAATGTGGAAGGTGAGTTCGGTAAGGTCCTTAACAACCTCGCCTTCATGACCGCCACACCTCAATACAACAAAAAATCCGTAGGGCTGGCTTACGCCCGTAACGGTGAGCCGCTTGCAAGCGTTGCCACGACAGGCAACGGTCGTTCGGTTGCCGACAGCATTGTCGAACCACAAGCGCCTGCGCCATTCGCAACGCCAACGCCAACGCCAACGCCATTGACGGCATCCGCACCAGTTCCAGTTCCAGTTCCAGTTCCGACGTCAGCATCGACTCTCGTTGCAGAGTCCGCCCCATCGCCAGTGCAGGACGAACCTCTGACTGCACAAGTTAACGAGACCGCCGAACAGCCCGCTCCTGCGCCACTTAAACCCACAAACGCAGCAGTCGCCGCGTTGCTGACCAGTGACAAAACCACCGCCCCCGTCGCCATCGAACAACTCGCCGCCAGCAGCAATGCCAATCTCGCCAAAGCCACGCTGAGCAGCATCACTCCGGTGAGCGCGAGCATGCTCTCGGCCATGCAGCAACTGAATAGCCGTTACGGTTCGGCCTACGGTTCCGGCAACTCACCGCGTCAGGCCGCCGGCGGCGCGGATTCCGGGCGGGTGTGGATTCAGGCGCTCGGCCATGGCGGCAAGGTCGATCGCGGGTTCGACAGCACGCTCAAACACGCCACTCAAGGTCTGGTCATGGGCGCCGACTGGCGGCTCGATGAACAATGGCACATCGGCCTGGTCGGCGGTAAATCGCAGACCAGACTCGACGCCCGGCAATACGATGGCGACCTCGACAGCTGGCATCTCGGGGTCTACGCCGTGCGTCAGGATGGACCGTTCTCACTGCGTCTCGGGGCGACCTATGCCAGTCATGATGGCGACAGCAAACGTCGTGTGGCTTTTAACGGGTTCAGTGATCGCCTCAAGGGCAATTACGACGCCAACACTCAGCAAGCCTTTGCCGAACTGGCGGTCAATGTTGGCCGGCACAACGCGACGCTCGAACCGTTCGCCAGCCTCGGCTATCAGCGCTACCAGCGCGACAGCTACAGCGAAAAAGGCGGGGACGCGGCACTGAAAGTCTTCGGACAAACCCGCGACAACCTCAGCAGCACCTTCGGTCTGCGTACGGCGAAAATCACTCGACTGGATAACGGCATGACGCTGACGCCGCGATTCAGTGCCGGCTGGAAGCACACCTTTGGCGAGATTGAAAACGACACCCGCCAGCAACTGGTCAAGGGTGGCAAACGCTTTGAAATTGCCGGTGCCGCGCTGGATCGAAACAGCCTGTCCTTGGATGCAGGCCTCGATCTCGGACTGTCTGCCAATCACACGGTCGGTGTTGGTCTCACCGGTGAAGTGGCCACTGACAGCCGCACCCACGGCGTGATGGGCCAATGGCGCATGGCGTTCTAACTGACACAACACTCTTTGTAGGAGCTGCCGAAGGCTGCGATCTTTTGATCTTGTTTAATGAACTGCAAACAACATCGAAAGATCGCAGCCTTCGGCAGCTCCTACAGGGTTAAAAACGCAAAAAAAAAGGGGAGCACATGCCCCCCCGAGGTTTAAAGCGTTGGATCGCGGCCGTTATCTCAGCCTTCGATCTCGATCAGGATTTCGCCCGGATTGACCCGATCACCCTTGGCCACATGAATCGCGGTGACCTTGCCGGCAATCGCGGCCTGGACTTCGGTTTCCATCTTCATCGCTTCGGTGATCAGCACCGCCTGGCCCGCCTTGACGGTGTCGCCCTCCTTGACCAGCACATCGACGATGTTGCCCGGCATGGTAGTGCTGACATGGCCTGGTGCAGACGCTTGCTTACGCTTGCTGCTGCCACCGCCGACGAATTCGTTGAGCGGTTCGAACACCACTTCTTCCGGCATGCCGTCGATGGACAGGTAGAAGTGACGCTTGCCTTCAGCCTTGACGCCGACACCAGTGATGTCGACGCGGTAGGTTTCGCCGTGAACGTCGATGACGAACTCGGTCGGCACGCCTTCGCCGCCAGCCTTGGTCACACCGCCCGCTTCCGGAATCGGCAGCAGCACTTCCGGCGTCAGGGTGCCGGCAGCACGCTCTTCGAGGAACTTGCGGCCGATGTCCGGGAACATGGCGAAGGTCAGCACGTCTTCTTCCGACTTGGCCAGTGCGCCGATGTCGGCACGCAGCTTGGTCATTTCCGGCTTGAGCAGATCGGCCGGACGCACATCGATGACCTCTTCGCTGCCGATGGCCTGACGACGCAGTTTTTCGTTGACCACGCCCGGCGCCTTGCCGTAGCCGCCCTGCAGGTACAGCTTCACTTCGTTGGTGATGGTCTTGTAGCGCTCGCCGGCCAGCACGTTGAAGAACGCCTGGGTGCCGACGATCTGCGAAGTCGGGGTCACCAGCGGCGGGAAGCCGAGGTCTTCACGCACGCGCGGGATTTCCGCGAGCACTTCGGCCATACGGTTGAGGGCGCCCTGCTCTTTCAACTGGTTGGCGAGGTTGGAGATCATCCCGCCCGGCACCTGGTTGACTTGCACGCGGGTGTCGACGGCAGTGAATTCGCTTTCGAACTGGTGGTACTTCTTGCGCACGGCGTAGAAGTACAAGCCGATCTCTTGCAGCAGCTCAAGGTTCAGACCGGTGTCGTACTCGGTGCCCTTGAGCGCAGCGACCATCGACTCGGTGCCTGGGTGGCTGGTGCCCGAAGCGAAGCTGGAGATCGCGGTGTCGATGTGGTCGGCGCCGTTTTCGATCGCCTTGAGCTGGCACATGGTCGCCAGACCCGCCGTGTCGTGCGAGTGGATGAACACCGGCAGCGACTGCTCGCTTTTCAACGCGCGGACCAGTTCGCCAGTGGCGTAAGGGGTCAGCAGACCGGCCATGTCCTTGATCGCCACCGAGTCGCACCCCATGGCTTCCATCTGCTTGGCTTGCGCCACGAACGCATCAATGGTGTGCACCGGGCTGGTGGTGTAGGCGATGGTGCCTTGGGCATGTTTACCGGCAGCTTTCACCGCTTCGATGGCCACGCGCAGGTTACGCACGTCGTTCATCGCGTCGAAGATACGGAACACGTCGATGCCATTCACCGCAGCCTTGGCGACGAAGGCTTTGACCACGTCGTCGCTGTAGTGGCGGTAGCCCAGCAGGTTCTGCCCGCGCAGGAGCATTTGCAGGCGGGTGTTAGGCAGTGCCGCGCGCAGTTGGCGCAGACGCTCCCACGGGTCTTCTTTCAGAAAGCGTACGCAGGCGTCGAACGTCGCGCCGCCCCAGCATTCCAGCGACCAGTAGCCGACTTTGTCGAGCTTGTCGCAGATTGGCAGCATGTCTTCAGTGCGCATGCGGGTGGCGAGCAGCGATTGGTGAGCGTCGCGCAGGATGGTATCGGTGACAAAGATCTTCTTGGACATTGTTGTATTCCTCACAGGCCTGCGTGGGCGGCGATGGCGGCGGCGATGGCCAGGGCCAGCTCTTCGGGTTTGCGCTTGATCGAGTAGTTGGTCAGTTCCGGGTGGCTTTCAACGAAGCTGGTATTGAACTGGCCGCTACGGAATTCCGGGTTGCGCAGGATTTCCTGGTAGTACGCGGCGGTGGTCTTCACGCCCTGCAGACGCATGTCGTCCAGCGCACGCAGGCCACGGTCCATCGCCTCTTCCCAAGTCAGTGCCCAGACCACCAGTTTCAGGCACATCGAGTCGTAGAACGGCGGGATGGTGTAGCCGGTATAGATCGCTGTATCGGTGCGCACACCCGGTCCGCCGGGGGCGTAATAACGGGTGATCTTGCCGAAGCTCGGCAGGAAGTTATTCTTCGGGTCTTCGGCGTTGATGCGGAACTGCAACGCGAAACCACGGTGCTGAATGTCTTCCTGCTTCACCGACAACGGCAGGCCGGAGGCGATGCGAATCTGTTCGCGGACGATGTCGATCCCGGTGATTTCTTCGGTGATGGTGTGCTCCACCTGCACCCGGGTGTTCATCTCCATGAAGTACACCTCGCCCTCGGCGAGCAGAAACTCCACAGTACCGGCGTTCTCGTAACCGACAGCCTTGGCCGCACGCACCGACAGGTCGCCGATGTAGGCGCGCTGTTCCGGGGTCAGTTGCGGGCTCGGGGCGATTTCAATGAGTTTCTGGTTGCGGCGCTGGATCGAGCAGTCACGCTCGAACAGGTGCACGACATTGCCAAAGCTGTCGCCAAGGATCTGCGCTTCGATGTGCTTGGGATTGACGATGCATTTTTCCAGGAACACTTCGGCAGAACCGAACGCCTTGGTCGCTTCGGAAATCACCCGAGGGAAATTCTGTTCAAGTTCTTCGCGGCTGTTGCAGCGACGGATACCGCGACCACCACCACCGGAAGTGGCTTTGAGCATCACCGGGTAACCGATACGGTCGCCCTCGGCCAAGGCCTCTTCGATGTCGGCCACATTGCCTTCGGTGCCCGGCGTCACCGGTACGCCCGCCTTGATCATGCTGCGGCGCGCTTCGGTCTTGTCGCCCATGCGGCGGATGACTTCTGCCGACGGGCCAATGAATTTGATCCCGCGCTCGGCGCAGATGTCAGCCAGTTCAGCGTTTTCCGAGAGGAAACCGTAACCGGGATGCAGTGCATCGCAACCGGTTTCGACGGCGAGGTTCACCAGCTTGCGCGGGTTCAGGTAACCGGCCAGTGGCTCGGCACCGATGCTATGGGCCTCGTCCGCACGCTTCACATGAAGTGCATGGCGGTCGGCGTCGGAGAAAATCGCAACCGAGCGAATGCCCATTTCGGCGCAGGCTCGCACGATTCGTACGGCAATCTCACCACGGTTGGCGATCAGGATCTTTGTTATCACTTGGAGGTTCCCTTGAGCCGGTGGCACCACGACCTGCTAGACCCAGGTCGACGCGTGACCAAATGTTTCAATTTAGTCGCAGGTCCACACTAGCGCTCATGAGGGATTAACAAAAATGAATAAAAATTGGGTCAGGCATAAGTAAAGACTTATAGTTAAACGACAAGCCCGCCGCAAGAGCCAATAACAAATGCGTAAGTCCTTGATGCGTATGACATTACGCCAGTTGCAGATCTTCAACGAAGTGTGTGATTTACGCTCCTACAGCCGCGCCGCCGAGGAAATGTCGCTCACACAACCGGCCGTCAGCCTACAGATTCGTCAGCTCGAGGAGCTGATCGGGCAGCCATTATTCGATTATGTCGGCAAAAAACTCTACATGACCGAGGCTGCCGAAGCACTCCAGCGCGCCAGTCGGGACATCTTCGGACGCCTGGAAAACCTCGATATGCAGCTGTCGGACATGCAGGGTTCACTGCAAGGTCAGCTGAAACTGGCAGTGGAATCCAGCGCCAAATACTTCGTGCCGCATCTGTTTGCCGCGTTCAAGCGCCAGCACCCGGAAGTGAATCTGCAACTGACCGTGGTCAACCGTGGCCAGGTGATCCGCAGGCTTTCGGATAACCGCGATGATCTGGTGATCATGTCGATGGTGCCGCAGGACATGGGGCTTGAGTTTTTGCCGTTCCTCAACAATCCGATTGTTGCCGTGGCGCGTCCGGATCATCCGTTGGCGCACATGGGCCCGTTGCGTTTGCAGGATCTTGAGCCTTACACGCTGCTGATCCGCGAGCCCGGTTCGGGGACGCGACTGGCCTGCGAGGAGTATTTCAAAGAGAAACGCGTGCACTTCACCCAGACCCAGGAAGTGGCCTCGGCCGAAGCGCAGCGTGAATGTGTGCAGGCGGGTTTGGGCCTGGCGCTGTTGACGCGCCACGCCCTGAACCTGGAGCTGGCGACCGGTGGGCTCGTCGAGCTGCCGGTCGAGGAATTGCCGCTGCTGCGTAGCTGGTGCCTGGTGCAAGCGAAAGCCAAACGCTTGTCACCGGTGGCGCACGCCTTCCTGGCGTTTATCCGCAGCGAGCGCGTGCAGATCAGCGCGCTGGTTGAGCGCTTCGACGGGAAGCTGCGGGTGCTGCCTGCCAGTGAGTGATCTCGGGAAAGTCGCCGATTTCGGCTTGAAGCTGACGGAGTTCGAAGCGATCTTCGATAGCGCGGCGAAATTCCATGCGGCGCTGATCTTCCTGCTGACGACGGGTTTTCGCGGCGCTGTTGCGTTCTTCGTAGGGCTGAGCCATTTCGAGTCTCCCAAGGCGATGACGGGAGTTTCACGATAGGCGGCGGGGATGACGGTTTGGCTGCGCGAGGATGACAGTGCGATGAAACTTGCGAAGGGTTGTGGTGTTTTTGAGGACGCTATCGCGAGCAGGCTCGCTCCCACATTTGATCTCGGTATGACACAGAATTTGTGTACCTCGGAGATCCCCTGTGGGAGCGAGCCTGCTCGCGAATGAGGTTGGAACGAACTTAGATGGCTTCAGTCATCCAGCGCTTTGGCAGCTTTCGGCGACAAGCGCAAGCTGCGCAGACTGCGCTTCACGCTCTTGAGGTGATTGACCAGGCTCGGCCCGCGCGCCATGGCCACGCCCATCGCCAACACATCGATTACCACCAGGTGCGCAATGCGCGAAGTCAGCGGCGTATAGATTTCCGTGTCTTCGTGCACATCGATCGCCAGATTGACCGTCGACAATTCGGCCAGCGGTGTCTGGCTCGGGCACAAGGTAATCAGCGAAGCGCCGCTCTCGCGCACCAGATTGGCAGTGATCAGCAGATCCTTGGAACGCCCGGACTGGGAAATACAGATCGCCACATCGGTCGGTTTCAGGGTCACCGCCGACATCGCCTGCATGTGCGGATCGGAATACGCCGCCGCGGTCAGCAGCAAACGGAAGAACTTGTGCTGCGCATCCGCCGCCACTGCACCCGAGGCGCCGAAGCCATAGAACTCGACCCGCTGCGCCTGCGACATCAACGTCACCGCGCGCTGCAGCTCAATCGGATCGAGTTTCTCGCGAACCTCCATCAAGGTGTGCAACGTGGTGTCGAAAATCTTCAGGCTGTAATCGGCGACCGAGTCGTCTTCATGGATCGCAAACTGGCCGAAGCTGGCACCGGCCGCGAGGCTTTGCGCTAACTTCAGTTTGAGATCCTGAAAACCGGAGCAGCCGATGGCGCGACAGAAGCGCACGATGGTCGGCTCGCTGATGCCGACGCTGTGGGCCAGGTCGGCCATGGAACTGTGCATCACCGCCGCAGGGTCAAGCAGCACGTGGTCGGCGACCTTGAGCTCCGACTTGCGTAACAGGTGACGTGACTGGGCGATGTGTTGCAGCAGATTCAAGGGGCTGGACTCTTCTTATGGGCAAGGATGTAGCATGCTTGTAGTTATACTACATGAATTGGCTTTTTGCCTGCTCAATGCGTAACTCCATGTCCCCATATCAGGCGCGATGAGGTGCATGTAGCCCTTAAAGCGGTTTTTCCTGATCGCGCAAAAGCCCGGCCAGACTGTCAGCCTCCACGGGCCGGCTGATCAGATAACCCTGAACTTCATCACAACGCTCGGCGCGTAAAAATTCCAGCTGCTCTTGCCGCTCGACGCCTTCGGCGACCACCTTCAGCGACAAGCCATGCGCCATGGCAATGATTGCGCGGGTGATCGCCGCGTCTTCACTGCCCTCACCCAACCCGCGAATGAAGGCCTGATCGATCTTCACGTAATCCACCGGAATGCGCTTGAGGTAACTCAGCGACGAATACCCGGTGCCAAAATCATCGATGGCCAGTTTCACCCCCAGATCACGCAGTTGCTGGAAGGTCGCGATGATGTGTTCGACGCTGTCGAGCAACTGGCTCTCAGTCAGCTCCAGCTCGAGGTAGTGCGGCGCCAGCCCGGTTTCCTCGAGCACCTGGCGCACCAGACTGACCAGCTTGCCTTGGCGCAGTTGATGCACCGACAGGTTCACCGAAACACGGATCGGCGCAAGGCCCTGACGCTGCCATTCGCAGGCCTGCCAGCACGCCTGACGCAGGACGAATTCGCCGATCGGGCCGATCAGACCGGTCTCCTCGGCCAGCCCGATGAAATCCCCCGGCGGTACTCGGCCCATGGTCGGATGATCCCAGCGCACCAGCGCTTCCGCCGCATTCAAGCGCCCTGTTTCCAGACACAGTTTGGGCTGATAGAACACTTTCAGTTGCTTGTCTTCAATGGCCTTGCGCAGCTGGTTTTCCAGTTGCAAGCGCTCAAGGGTGCTGGCCTGAAGGCTGTCGGTGTAAAACTGGAAGTTGTTGCCGCCCAAGTGCTTGGCGTGTTGCATGGCCATGTTCGATTGACTGACCAACGCAGAAATCTCCCGGGCATTGTCCGGCAGCATGCTGATGCCCATCGAGGCGCTGACCACCAGTTCATGCCCCTCGACTGTCAGTGGCAGGCGCAATTTGCTCGACAGGCGCGTGGCGACCCGGGCCAGACTCGACAGGTTGCCATAGGCATCGAACAGCACTGCAAACTCATCACCGGACAAGCGGGCGATGGTGTCGGCTTCTGGCAAGGCGTTGACCAAGCGGCGCGCCATTTTCTGCAGTAACTGGTCGGCAATCTCATGGCCAAGACTGTCGTTAAGCAATTTGAAACGATCCAGATTGATGTGCAGCAGCGCCAGACTGCGCCGGCCCTGACGGGAGCGCTGATGCGCTTCATGCAGGCGTTCGCGGAACAGTGAGCGGTTGGCCAACCCAGTCAGTTCGTCGTAATGGGTCAGGTAACGCATGCGCTCTTCGGATTCGCGGCGTGCTGACAGATCGGCGAAGAAGCCGACGATATGACTGACATTTCCCCGACCATCACGCACTGCATTCAGTTGCAGCCACTGCGGGTACAGCTCGCCATTCTTGCGGGTTTCAACCAGTTCGCCCTGCCAACTGCCGTGTTGCTCAAGTGCATGACGGATGGCGACGTAATGGCGGCGGGCATCACGGCTGCACGGTAACTCGACGACGTTGCGACCGAGCATGTCCTCGATGTCGTAACCGGTGACCCGGCTGAACGCCTGATTGATCGCGATCAGCGCGTAGTTCGGGTCGAGAATCACGATGCCTTCACTGGCCGCTTCGAACACCGTCGCCGCCAGTCGCTGCTGCTCTTCAAGGCTTTTGCTGGCACTAATGTCGCGACGGGTGCCGACCATGCGAATCACCCGACCGCTGTCGCTGCGTTCTACCGCGCGGCCACGGTCTTCGATCCACACCCAGTGGCCATCGCTGTGACGCACGCGGTATTCGATCTGATAGTCCTCGGTGCGCCCCTTCAAATGCTCGATCAACGCGTATTTCAGCGTCGGCACATCGTCGGGGTGCAGACGTGGCTTGAGGTCGCGCAACAGCGCCGTGACGTATTCGGGAGCGAGGCCGAACAGTTCCTGAATCTGCGTGTGGTGGACTTCGTCGGTTTGCAGGTTCCAGTCCCACAGACCCAACTCACTGGCTTTCAACGCCAGTGCCAGCCGTGCCTCGCTTTTGCTCAAGGCCTGATTGGCCGCGTCCAGCTCGCGGTTGCGCTGGGCAACGCGGTCTTCGAGTTCAACCTGAGCTTCACGCAGCTTGCCCTCGGCACAGCGGCGCTGGTCGATTTCCCTGGCCAGTTCCTGATTGAGCTGCTCGCTGCGCGATTGCGTCTGTTGCAGGTGTTCGATCAAGTGCTGATTCTGAAAGCGCCGCAGCAAGCCGCGATCAATCAGGCGATTGACCTGCCACGCGACCACACTCAGCGAGCCAAGCAGAATCAGCCCGAGCCAGCCCCAGCCACGCGCCTGCTCGTCGCCGCCCCAGAACAGATAGCCGATCGCCGGCAACAGACAGGGCAAGGTAAACGACAGGAACGCCGGCAGGCTCACCGCGTAGGCAACGCTGGCCGACAGAGTCGCGGCGCCGATCAGGCCGAACACCCAGGCTTGTTGCATGAAATTATCGGCGGGCACCAGCGCAATTCCGGCGCCGGCCAGAGTCAGGCCGGTCATGGTCGAACCCAGCAGAAACATCCGCCGCCAGATCGGTTGTGCCTGCCGGTCAGGGATTGCCGAGTCGAATGCTGCGACCTGAATCACCCGCAACGCCACCAGCGACAGCAACCACACCAGCCAGACGCTGACCACAAAGTAGCGCTGCGGGCTCCAGAGCAAAGCGGCGCAGACCAGACCATTGATCAACATGAACAGGGTGGGCAATAACGAGCCCTGATACAGCAGGCGCGTGCGCTCGACCGCCATTTCGACGGCATAGTGCTTGCGGATAACCCGGGGTTCCACGGAGGGGCCCGACAGTTCGGCGCTGAGGGTCATGGGCAACGTTCTTGTTCTTATAAGGAGGGCGTGCGCCCGAAACGTGGACGGAGCATACACAAGCCGATCCCGTTGCCAAACTGCCCCAGATCATAATTTCAGTGAAACTTTTCCGTCCTTTGCCACCGGCCAAACCCTTGGAGCGCGGCGGGCCGATGCCTGTAGGCAGTGACCGACCGGTCGTCATCGACAGGAGTTTCATCGGCTAATGCAAAGCTCGGTTTGCCCGGGCCTGCGGCGCACCCTAGAATGCCCCGATGCGCGATGATCTCTCCCTTCTGCTGAATTCCCTCAACGATGCCCAACGCCAGGCCGTAGCAGCCCCCGTTGGCCGTCAGTTGGTCCTGGCCGGCGCCGGTTCCGGTAAAACCCGAGTGCTGGTGCACCGTATCGCCTGGTTGATCCAGGTCGAAAACGCCTCGCCCCACTCCATCCTGTCGGTGACCTTCACCAACAAGGCCGCTGCCGAGATGCGTCATCGCATCGAGCAGTTGCTGGGGATCAACCCGGCCGGCATGTGGGTCGGCACCTTCCACGGCCTCGCGCACCGCTTGCTGCGGGCGCACTGGCAGGAAGCGGGCCTGAGCCAGACCTTCCAGATTCTCGACAGCGACGACCAGCAACGGCTGGTCAAGCGGGTGATCCGCGAGCTGGGTCTGGACGAACAACGCTGGCCGGCCCGTCAGGCACAGTGGTTCATCAACGGCCAGAAAGACGAAGGTCTGCGTCCGCAACACATTCAGGCCAGCGGCGATCTGTATCTGGCGACCATGCGCGGCATTTACGAAGCCTACGAGGCGGCGTGCCAGCGTGCCGGCGTCATCGACTTCTCCGAACTGCTGCTGCGCGCACTCGACTTGTGGCGCGATCATCCGGGCCTGTTGGCGCACTACCAGAAGCGCTTCCGCCATATTCTGGTGGACGAGTTCCAGGATACCAACGCCGTGCAGTACGCCTGGTTGCGCCTGCTCGGCAAGGGCGGCGACAGCCTGATGGTGGTCGGCGACGACGACCAGTCGATTTACGGCTGGCGCGGCGCGAAGATCGAGAACATTCATCAGTACTCCTCTGACTTCCCGGATTCGGTGACCATTCGTCTGGAGCAGAACTACCGCTCCACCGCCGGTATCCTCAAGGCTGCCAACGCCTTGATCGCCAATAACACCGGTCGTCTCGGCAAAGAGCTGTGGACCGACGGCGGTGATGGCGAAGCGATCAATCTGTACGCCGCGTTCAACGAACACGACGAAGCGCGCTACGTTGTCGAAACCATCGAAAGCGCGCTGAAAACCGGCCTGGCGCGCAGCGATATCGCAATTTTGTACCGCTCCAACGCCCAATCACGCGTTCTGGAAGAAGCTTTGCTGCGCGAACGTATTCCTTACCGCATCTACGGCGGCCAGCGCTTCTTCGAACGTGCGGAAATCAAGAACGCCATGGCTTACCTGCGGTTGCTCGAAGGCCGCGGCAACGATGCAGCGCTGGAACGGGTGATCAACGTGCCCGCCCGTGGCATCGGCGAGAAAACTGTCGAAGCCATCCGTGATCACGCGCGCCACAGCGATGTGTCGATGTGGGAAGCGATGCGCCAACTGGTCGCCAACAAAGGCCTGACCGGTCGTGCGGCCGGTGCCCTGGGTGCGTTTATCGAACTGATCGAAAACCTCGCCGCCAAGTGCATGGAAATGCCGCTGCACCTGATGACGCAAACCGTCATCGAGCAATCCGGCCTGATTGCTTATCACGAAGCGGAAAAAGGCGAGAAAGGCCAGGCCCGGGTAGAAAACCTTGAGGAACTGGTCAGCGCCGCGCGCAACTTCGAGAACACTGAAGAAGACGAAGAACTGACGCCACTGGCGGCGTTCCTCGGCCATGCTTCGCTGGAGGCCGGCGACACCCAGGCCGACGAGCATGAAGACAGCATTCAGCTGATGACCCTGCACAGCGCCAAAGGCCTGGAATTCCCTTACGTGTTCCTCGTGGGCATGGAAGAAGGCCTGTTCCCGCACAAGATGAGCCTGGAAGAGCCGGGGCGTCTGGAAGAAGAGCGGCGCTTGGCTTACGTCGGCATTACTCGGGCGATGCAGAATCTGGTCATGACCTATGCCGAGACCCGACGCCTGTACGGCAGCGAGACCTACAACAAGGTTTCGCGTTTCGTCCGCGAAGTGCCGAAGGGGCTGATTCAGGAAGTGCGCTTGTCGAACAGCGTCAGCCGTCCGTTCGGCGGCAATCAGTCGATGAGCGGCAGCAATCTGTTCAGCGGCAGCGAGATTCCGGAAACGGGTTTCAGCCTCGGTCAGGCGGTACGCCATTCGATCTTTGGCGACGGTGTGATCCTCAACTTTGAGGGCGCCGGTGCGCAGGCGCGGGTGCAGGTGAACTTCAGCGAAGGCAGCAAGTGGCTGATGCTCGGCTACGCCAAGCTGGAAGCGATCTGACGCCGGTTTTGCTTTTCTGTGAGAGCGAGCCTGCTCGCGAATGAAGTCATCGCGGTTGATCTGATAGACCGCGATGGGGCTTTCTCAAGCAGGCTCGCTCCCACAGGGTTCGGGGTTCTGACCAACAATCCCGCTGAACCTATCTCCTTTTCCTACAGACAAAAGTACATAGGCTGATTGCCTCGCGAAGCTGAACGCGACCTGTCAGGCAAAAGCCCGAAACACTCTCTCGCTAGCCAGTAACACTTCAGCTGTGCAACATGGCGCGCGTGTCTCCACAAACGGGAATTCCCTTTATGAAACGTTTTCTTAGCATCGCCATGGCGTTGTGCATCGGCCTGACGATGAGCCTCGACGCCAACGCCAAGCGCTTTGGTGGTGGCAAAAGCGCCGGCGCTGCGCCGACGCACCAGACCAGCCAGATGGCTCCTTCTTCTCCAGGTGTCGGCGGCGCTGCTGCGACCGCTGGTGCTGCCGGTGCCGCAGGCGCTGCCGCCAAGGCCGGTGGTGCTTCGAAATGGCTCGGCCCTCTGGCCGGTATCGCCGCTGGTGGCCTGCTCGCTTCCATGTTCATGGGCGGCGGCTTCCAAGGCATGCAGATCTTCGACATCCTGATCATGGCTGTGATCGCATTCGTGATCTTCCGCTTCATTGCCGCACGTCGACGCAAGCAGCAGGAGCAATTCGCTCCGGCCGGCGCGCCGATGCAGCGTGAAGCGTTCGAGCAGAAGCCTGCTGCCATGGGTTCGATTTTCGGCGGTTCGGCTGCGCCTGCTGCCGCTCGTCCGGTGATCAACGCGCCAGCCTGGTTCAACGAGCAGAACTTCCTTGAAGCTGCACGCAGCCATTTCCAGTCGCTGCAGCAGCACTGGGACGCCAACGAAATGGACAAGATCGCCGAGTTCGTGACCCCGCAAATGCTCGAGTTCCTCAAGCGTGAGCGTGCGGATCTGGGCGATGCGTTCCAGTCGACCTACATCGACAACCTCCAGGTACAACTGGATGGCGTGGATGACCGTGCCGACAAGACCATCGCCACCCTGACCTTCAGCGGTGTGTCGAAGTCTTCGCGCTTCGATCAGGGCGAAGTGTTCAGCGAAAGCTGGAACATGGAACGTCCGCAGGGCGAGAACCAGCCTTGGCTGGTTGCCGGTATCCGCCAGAACGGCTGATCCCTCACTACGCTTAACTTGCGGTAATAAAAACCCCAGCCTCGGCTGGGGTTTTCTATTTCGCGGTTGCATCTATAGCGAGCTACTGTATAAACCGGCCCATATAAACCGCGCCATTCAAGCAAGAGGATCCCGGACGTGGAAGAAATCATCGAACAACTGCGTGAAGCCAACGAACCCGTGCCGGTTCCTTTGGAATTGCCTGACGAAGACCAACTGGTGGAAGTCGAAGAAGAACTGTTCATCAATATTCCGTTCGTCTTCAAAGAATTTTTGCTGACCGTCAGCGACGTGGTTTACGGCAGCCTCGAGCCGGTGACTGTCACCGACCCGCAATCGCACACCTATTTGCCGGATGTCGCGGCCAATGCATGGGACATCGGCGTACCACGTGACCTGATCCCGATCTGCCAGGACGGTGAGAACTACTACTGCGTCGAAGAAGACGGCACCGTGGTGCTGTGGTCCGGCGAAGAAGAGCTGATCACCGAAGAGTCCTGGGAATCGGTGTGGCACTGGGCGCGGGACGTCTGGCTGGAAAGCTGATCGACCCAACGCCCAGGATGATCAGTGCCCCGACGACTCCTTGTGGTTGTCGAGGGTTTCCAGCAGCGCCACCTGCATCCGCGTGTGCACACGGATGAACCAGCGCCAGAGCAGCGCCGCCACGGCGGCAGCGACCACGGCGATCAGCATCAGCAACTTGTTGGTCGGCAAGATACTGGCCGACAAGGCTGCCAACAGCAGGAAAATCACCAGCAGCGAGAGAATCGGGATCACTTCGGAGATCACCCGGCGCACTCGCTGCGTGTGCCGCCCGGCCATCTCTGGCTTCACGCCCATTTCCGCCAGCAGCATCGACAGTGCCTTGAGCTTGCGATAGGCCGCGATCAAGAACGGCAGCGAGACCAGCAGCGCCCCACCCCAGATCAACGCCTTCTGCCAACTCGGGTCGGCAATCCAGTCCTGCAGCCAGGTCGAGAGGCGCTCGGCGAAGAATGCTCCGCTAAAGAAGATCGCAATCACCAGCGCCAGATTGACCCCGACCTGCAGCAAGATCTTGCGGATAATCGAAGCCAGCATCGCACCCTCACCTTGCGGCTGAATGCTGCGTAACCATTCGCCGTACATGCCCAGCACTCGGCCAAGAGGCTTGGGCACCGCCGCCGACAGCTTGATCGACAGCGGATCCGCCGCACGGATCAGATACGGCGTCAGCAGCGTGGTAATCACCGACACCGCCACGGCGACCGGATAGAGGAAGTTGCTGGTGACCTGCAAGGTCATGCCCAGCGCGGCGATAATGAAGGAAAATTCGCCAATCTGTGACAGCCCCATCCCCACGCGCAGTGAGGTACGTCCGTCATTACCGGCGATAAACGCACCGAGGCCGCAGGACAACATCTTGCCCAGCACCACGGCGACGGTAATCACCGCGATCGGCCACGCGTATTCGAGAAGAATCATCGGGTCGAGCATCAGGCCAATGGCAACGAAGAAGATCGCACTGAACAGATCACGAACCGGCTCGATCAGGCGTTCGATTTTAAGCAACTGCCGCGACTCGGCCATAATCGCGCCGATCAGGAAGGCGCCGAGCACCATGCTGTACTCAAGCTTGACCACCAGCAGACAGAAGCCGAAACACAGGCCCAGCACGGTGATCAGGAGCATTTCGTTGCTTTCGAATTTGGCCACATAAGCCAGCAGGCGCGGCACCAGCAGGATGCCAATGACCAGCGCGACGATCATGAACAACGAGAGTTTGCCGACAGTGGAGAACACCTCACCGGAGCTGACCGTACCGCTGACAGCAATGCTGGATAGCAGCGCGATGATGCCGATGCCGAGGATGTCTTCGACGATCAGGACGCCGAAAATCAACTGCGCGAAGCGCTCGTTCTTCATCTTCAGATCATTGAGCGCTTTGACGATGATGGTGGTCGAGGAGATCGCCAGAATCGCGCCGAGGAACAGCGAGTCCATGGTGTTCCAGTCGAACCAGCGGCCGATTTCATAGCCGATCCAGATCATCAGGACAATTTCGAGGAACGCCGCAATAAACGCCGTGGCACCCACCTTGAACAGCTTGCGCAGGCTGAACTCCAGTCCCAGGCAGAACATCAGGAAAATCACCCCCAGCTCGGCGAGGGTCTTGATGGTTTCTTCGTCGTGGATCAGGCCGAACGGCGGCGTGTGCGGGCCGATGATGAAACCGGCGACGATGTAGCCGAGCACCACCGGTTGCTTGAAACGGTGGAACAACACGGTCACCACACCCGCGACCAACATGATCACTGCCAGATCCTGAATAAAACTGATGGCATGCATGGCGTGGGCTCCTTGAATGACGAGGCTCGCAGTCAGACGTCAGAAAACTCTGAGCGAGCGAAGTAAAAATCCGCTTTTCGTGTGGGAATTGCCCTTGAGAGGGGCTTTTGCAGGTTAACACCGCGACTTCCGCCTGGAAGGCGGTGCAATATATGGAAACAGATCGATTCCGGCGTGACGGCGGCCAGTCGCCCGGCGTCCCGATAACGGTGCTTTCGAAAAGCGACCAGGCACCCGTAGAGGTGCTTCCAGAAATCAGCCTTGATCCGTGAGAACGTTATGGAACCCGGAAACGCCCAGCTGTCGATGACGGTACTGATGACCCCCGACATGGCCAACTTCTCTGGCAATGTCCACGGCGGCACCCTGCTCAAATACCTCGACGAAGTGGCCTACGCCTGCGCGAGCCGTTACGCCGGCCGCTATGTGGTGACGCTGTCGGTGGATCAGGTGATTTTCCGCGAACCGATTCATGTCGGCGAACTGGTGACCTTCCTCGCCTCGGTCAACTACACCGGCAACACATCGATGGAAGTCGGTATCAAAGTCGTCACCGAAAACATTCGCGAGCGTTCGGTGCGCCACACCAACAGCTGCTTCTTCACCATGGTGGCGGTGGATGACCAGCGCAAGCCGGCCGCCGTGCCGCCGCTGCAACCGCAGAACAGTGAAGACAAGCGTCGTTATATGCAGGCGCAGCAGCGTCGGCAGATTCGTCAGGAGCTGGAGAAGCGCTATCAGGAGATCAAGGGCGACGCCTGATCTTTGTAGCGCTCAGACCGCGTTCGCGAGCAGGTCGAATCGTCGCACCGTCGCTCCCACAGATGAATGCATTTCAAATGTGGGAGCGAGCCTGCTCGCGAATGGGGGCAGCACGGTCTTAAAGACTGATTGCAGTAGCCTCGAACTTCACCCGCGGATGTGCAATCCGATCCTGCGCCCGCACCAGCTGCAGCTCGTAACTGGCGCACGCCTGAGTCTCCAGCAGCACCTCATGCACCGCCGCCGCCGTGAATTCGAACGCCGCCACCAGACTGTCGCCCAGCAGCACCCGCGCCAGAAACAGGCCGGACGTCAGATCGCCCACACCCACTGGCTGACGGGGAAACGCCAGCAGCGGGCGGCGCAGATGCCAGCTGCCTTCAGCCGTTACCAGCAGCATCTCGAAGCCATCCGCCGGTTTGCCCGGATAATCCAGATGCTTGACCAATACCGCTTTCGGTCCGCGCGCCAGTAGCGACCGCGCCATCGCCAGACAATCGAACAGCGACTGCGGCTTGCGCCCGGAAAAGCTGTCCAGTTCCAACTGGTTCGGACACATGATGTCCGCCATGGCCGCCGCCTCTTCCAGCAGGAAGTCGCTAACCTCGGTCGGTACGCTGCAGCCCTTCTCCGGGTGGCCCATCACCGGATCACACAGGTAAAGCGCCTTCGGGTTGACTGCCTTGATGCGCTCGACGCCGCTGAGAATCGCTCGTCCCTGCGCCGCGCTGCCGAGGTAACCGGACAGCACCGCATCGCAGTTGCCCAGCTCGCCAATTGCAGCGATACCTTCGACAAGCTCGGGAATCTGCTGCGGCGCCAGCACTTCGCCGGCCCATTGGCCGTACTGAGTGTGGTTGGAAAACTGCACGGTGTTGAGCGGCCAGACGTTGACCCCGACCCGCTGCATCGGAAAAACCGCCGCGCTGTTACCGGCGTGGCCGAACACGACGTGGGACTGAATGGCGAGCAGATGAGGCGTACGTTTCATTCGGGTCATTCCGTAAAACGATTGAAATTCAAGCCGCGCAGTATGCGACGAAACGCAGCCTGTACGACAGACCGGCGACGCAGTTAAGCTGACGCTATCTTTTGGAGTTCGATGTTGATGCTGACCCTGGAAAACATCTTTGTGCTGATGCTGTTTGCCGCTGCCGGCGCATGGCTGTGGCACAACCACGGCTTGCGCGAACGCGCACTGGAGCGGGTCAAACAGCATTGCCTGAACGTACGGGTCGAATTGCTCGATGGCAACGTCGCGCTGAAGAAGATCGGTTTCATCAAGGACGCCAACGGTCGCCGACGACTGGCGCGGGTGTACAACTTCGAATTCACCGTGACCGGCGAAACCCGGCATAACGGCACCATCACCCAGTTTGGTGCGCACAGTGCGCAGATCGAACTCGCGCCCTACCCGGCACCGTTCGACGATACGCCGCCAGTGGTCGAAGTGCAGAGGCCACGGGCAGAAGTCATCGAGCTGAGTCAGTGGCGGCAGGAACACACGAAGTGGAAGCCTTGAGCTGAATCACTGGGTTCGGCATCGCGCCAGACCTGCCTGCAATTGATCAATATTTTGCGGATCGACGAAGATCAGTTCGATTCGCGAATCTTTACGCCATTCGCTGGCCTGCCAAATCAGCTTGGTATTATCCAGAGCATTCGCAGACACCCAGCCCTCCGTGCTGTGGATAACCAGTTTCGCTCTTTTCCAATTAAGGCCAGTTAGCCAGTCGGCAATGCGTTGCTTGTCGAACGTCTGGCCCGGATGCCAACGCCAACCAATGCTCCAACCACCCTCCTGCGCCTGACTCAGGCAAATCGGCACCGTCGGAGCGCTCCAGACGGCCGGCATTTGTCCCAATCCTCGGGGCACCGCCAGGTTATCCACTCCTTTCAACGCATGCGCAGCCAAGCCCGGCAGTTCACTCAGAGGCAACTGCGCCTGTTGCGTCCAGATCCGTCTGACTGAAGGCAACTGACTGATAATTTTCTGCCTCGCCGTTTCATCAAGGTTTTCAGCCTTGTTCAACAGCAGCAAGCCCGCACTGGGCAACGCTTCCTGCTGTGCCGCCGGCAATGCTTTGCCAGCCTCGAGCGCCTGCGCATCCAGCACCAGCACACATGGCTGCACCGCCAGCACGCCTGACCATGGCGCCTCATTCAATTGCTTGAGCAACTGCGCCGGATGCCCCAGCCCGGACGGTTCGATAAACAGTCGATCAGGCTTGGCTTTGCGCAGCAAACGCCCAAGGCCGATCTGAAACGGCGCGCCATTGACGCAACACAGGCACCCCCCGGCCACTTCGCCCAGTGCGATACCATCGGCGTCGTTGGTCAGCAGCGCGGCATCGAGGCCGATCTGGCCGAACTCGTTGATCAGCACCGCCCAGCGCTCGCCAGCCGGCCGCTGAGCCATCAGTTGACGAATCAGGCTGGTCTTGCCGGCGCCCAAAGGGCCAGCAATGACATGGGTAGGAATGTTCTGCAACATGGCGGGAAGCTTTCTTGGGAGATGCAAAGATGCGTTGGATGGGATGGTCGTTGCTGTTGACGCTGCTGTCGAGCGAAGCGTGGGCTCAGGCCTGCGTAGTGCACAGTCAGGGCGAGCGACTCGACGTCAAAGTCTGCCAGCAAAACCGCAATATTCCTGAAAAACTGTTCAACGACGGCTTCTGCCAGCCAACCCTGGCCGGGCAAAAAGTCGAGGTGCAATACGTCGATCAATGCCCGAACGGCGCGTTTGGCGTGTGCAGCAACGCGCAAGTCGCCAATATGCCTTATCGCCAGGACATCCACTATTACGGGGTCGCCACCGATGCGGCGTATTTGAAACCGTATTGCGAAGGCCAGAGCCAAGGCTCGTGGCTCAAGCCTTGAGGCGTCAACCGAGCCAGTCGAGGGTCAGTATCAGACGACGCTCGCCTGCGGCCGGTTGCGGCGAACGGTGAATCAGACCGAAACCTTCATTACCGTGCCATTTCTCGCCTTTCAGTAAGGCGACGTCGCCGCTCTTGAGTTGCTGTATTTGCGCTTGGGGTTCAGCGTTCGCCTGCCCCAATTGACTGCGATCCATCGCGCCTTCCTTGAGCCATTGACTGCCGACGCCGGCGTAGGTCGTGATCAGCCGCACCGGCACATGATCAACGTGGAAGCGCGGGCACATGGCTTTATCGAGCACCCGCAGGCGCAGTCCGATGCGCTTGGCTCCCAGCAAACAGACGAAGGCGCTGACCAGCCATTTCAGGTCGGCGATGAAGCCTTCATAGCCTTCCAGATCACGGAAACCTGAAGCCAAACCAGTCAGGTCAGGCTCAGCGTCCTCGTGCGGCAGCTCCAGGCATAGCGATTGGCCCAACGGTTCGTTGAGCGACAGAAGCAATTGAGCGAAATCGCTGATGTGCAACGGCAATTGTCGCTGCCAGACGGCAAGGTTGGTGTCGTCATCCAGAATTCGCGTCAGCGTCTTTGGAGTCGGTCCTTGGTGCTGATAACGCGTGCGGTTTTGCAGCAGTTTGAGCGCGAGCATCAGGCAGCCTCTTCATGCCAAGGGCCAAACGGATCCGCCAGCAATCGCCAGCCCTCTACGCCGAGGGCCATTTCTTCATCAGTGAGCAGGCAGTCATCCAGTTCCTCTGAAAGCTGTAGGAAATCGATGTTCTGACCGATGAACACCAGTTCCTGCCGGCAGTCTCCTACGCTCGGCGTCCAGTTTTCCATGATCGCGGCGGTGCTTTGCTGATCTTGTGGCCATTGGTTCTTCGGCACAAAACGCCACCAGCGTCCGGCAAAACCGTGGCGCATCAGGCCGCCAGCCTGCGACCAGCTACCAGCGTCTGTGGGTTTGCTCGCGAGCCAGAAGAACCCTTTGGAACGCAGCAGCTTGCCGTTCAGCCACGGACGGTCGATGAAGCTGAAAAAGCGTTGCGGGTGAAAGGGTCGGCGCGCGCGATAGGCGGTGGAGGCGATGCCGTACTCGTCGGTTTCCGGCACGTGCTCACCGCGCAACTCCTGCAGCCAGCCCGGTGCCTGCGCGGCTTTCTCGAAATCGAAGCGACCGGTGTTGAGGATCTTCTCCAGAGGCACCTCACCCATGACCATCGGGATGATTTCGGCTTGCGCATTGAGGCGTTTGAGAATGGCGATCAATTCCTCACGCTCGGCCTGGCTGATCAGGTCGATCTTGCTGATCAACAGCACGTCGGCGAACTCGATCTGCTCGATCAACAGGTCGGTGATGGAGCGCTCGTCCTCCTCGCCGAGAATTTCGCCACGGGAGGCGAGGCTTTCAGCCGCCTGGTAGTCCGGGAGGAAATTCACCCCGTCGACGACAGTGACCATGGTGTCGAGACGGGCGATGTCGGAGAGGCTTTGTCCGTGTTCATCACGAAAAGTGAAGGTTTCTGCGACCGGCAGCGGCTCGGAGATGCCGGTGGATTCGATGAGCAGATAATCGAAGCGACCTTCACGGGCGAGCTTGCTGACTTCTTCGAGCAAGTCTTCGCGTAACGTACAGCAGATACAACCGTTGCTCATTTCGACGATTTTTTCTTCTGCACGGTTAAGGCTGACATCACGCTGGACTTCGCTGCCATCAATGTTGATCTCGCTCATATCATTGACGATGACAGCGACGCGAAGACCATTTCGATTACGTAGTACGTAATTCAAAAGTGTACTTTTTCCGGCGCCTAAAAATCCGGAAAGTACGGTGACGGGCAATTCGGCTGACATTGGATAATCCTCTTATGAAGGCAGCCGATTGGCGCTTTTGCCAGCGCTTGGCGTTTTGGCGCTTCATGCGAGGGCCTCGCTGAAGGTAAACGCTTGAAATCGGCCCGCTCAGGCTCAATAGTTGTTTATGTTATATTATAACACGACAAATAAACCAGCCCTGCCCTTGTCCTGAGCGATAAACAGCAGGAAGCTGAGCCCATCCCACACTCGGAATTGCTAATGAAAACTGCGCTGAAATGCTCGTTGTTGAGCCTTGGATTAATGGTGGCGGGCAATACGTGGGCGCAGTTTCAGGCGCTGGCAAGCTGCACCCGCAGCGCCAACCTGCTTGCCTGCGTCGATGCCGAGGGCAATGCGTATAGCGTCAACACTGTCGGCAGCACGCTTTATCTGCGCGGGTTTGAAAAGGCTGGGCAGCGTTATTGGGCGCAAACCAACAGCCGTTTCGGCCAATTGACGTTCTTCACCGGCATAGCCTCTGACGGTGAGGCCTGGGCTGGTTACACCCGACGCATCGGCTGGACGACTATCAATCGCTTCTCCAGCTCGGGCGGCAGCAGCGCGAAATTCATTTGCAGTCGAATTGTGGGCTGCTAGACCTGCGCCTTTAGCTGCTCCTGTCGCCAGGCAAGATAGCTGTCGATCGGTGGGTTTTTCTCAAAATAACGCAGAAAACCCTCAAACAAACCATCCGCGACAGCCTGTTGATGCCGCGCGGTTACCAGCCGCTGACTGTCGCGAGCGTTGGAAATGAAGCCGGTTTCCACCAGGATTGACGGCACATCCGGCGACTTCAACACGGCGAATCCGGCCTGTTCCACACGCTTCTGATGCAGAGTGGTGATGCCCGCCAGACTGCCCAGCACCGTGTTGCCCAGTTGCAGACTGGCGGCAATGGTCGCATTCATCGACATGTCGAGAATCACCCCGGCAAGCATTGGATCTTTGTCTTTGAGGTTGAGCAGACTAGTAGCGCCGAGCAGGTCAGCGCCGTTCTCACGCTGCGCCATAAAACGCGCCGTCGCCGATGTCGCACCACCTTCAGACAGGCAATACACAGACGCTCCAGAAGCTGTCAGCCTTGGCGCTGCATCGGCATGCACCGAGATAAACATGTCTGCCTTGTGCTGACGGGCGATCTCTACGCGTTTACGCAAGGGCACAAAGAAGTCGTCATTGCGCACCAGTTTCACGTCGAATCCTTTCTCTTTTTTCAGGCGTTTGGCGAGTAGCTGAGCAATGGAAAGCACCACATCTTTTTCCCGCTCACCCTTCGCGCCGACCGCACCGGGATCCTTCCCTCCGTGTCCTGGATCGACAACTACGATGATGTCGCGCTTGGGGTGAGCGCTGATTCTGGGTGTTTCACGTGGAACCATTGGGATCTCTGGCGCTACTTTCGCACTGACTAAATCCAGAACCAGCCGATGACTCTGGCCATCCTGGGGCGCCAAAAGAAAGCTGTTAAGCAGCACTGGATTGCTCAGATCGAGAACAATCCGCGTGCCTCCCTGACCAAAAGGCCCGGATCGAATCGAGCGGATCACCGTGCCATTCAAAGCCAACTGACTGAAATCGCCGCTCAGATCTGCGCCGGACACATCGATTATCAGCCGTTCTGGAGCACTGAGCGTGAAGGTTTTGTATCGCACCGGGCCACTTAAATCGAAGACCAATCGCAGCTTTTCCTCAGAACGCCAAAGCCGTGCGTTGCGAATTTGCGCGGCCGAAACACTGAACGGAAGGGCGAAGGCCGCGCTGGCGAGAATCAGATTGAGCAAATGGCGTCTGTGCATATGAAAGCCTGTTCATGAAAAAAGCATCGTGATCTGTATTGTTATAATGTAACATTCATTTCAATCAACACGATGGTTCCGAACATGAATTCGCTGACACTTCCGGATATCGCTGCGCAATCCGCTCGCCAAGCCTTGCCCCTCGAATGGGTGGGCATGCACGGCATCGCGTTACCTGTTTTATTGGAAGGCCAACGCGTGAGCGCAAAGGCTGATGCGGGGGTGAGTCTGGATGACGGCGAAGCTCGCGGGATTCACATGTCGCGACTCTATCTGGCCCTGGAAGCGCTCGAACAGGGGAGTCTTTCCCCTGCTCTGCTGCACCAGGTACTCAAACGTTTTCTGGATAGCCACGAAGGTTTATCCCACTGTGCCTACCTGAATATCCGCACCGATCTACTGCTGAAAAGACCAGCACTAATCAGTCCACTGGCCGGATGGAAATCCTATCCCGCGACGATTTCAGCCAGTCTGAAAAACAAGATGTTCCACGTGGAACTCAACATCGAAGTGCCCTACTCCTCGACTTGCCCGTGCTCCGCGGCATTGGCCCGGCAATTAATTCAGCAGCAATTCGTCGACGACTTCGCCAACAAACCCCTTCAGCATGCAGACGTTCTCGCTTGGCTTGGCTCGACTCAAGGCATCGTCGCCACGCCTCATAGCCAACGCAGCACTGCACAATTGCATCTGCACCTCGACGAGTTCATCGACGAATTACCGCTTAGCGTGATCATCAATGACGCCGAAGCGGCCCTCGGCACCGCCGTACAAACCGCAGTAAAACGCGCGGACGAGCAAGCCTTCGCCTTGGCGAATGGACAGAATCTGATGTTCTGCGAAGACGCCGCGCGCCGATTGAATCTCGCACTTCGTCGCACACCCGGCGTTAACCAGTTCCATCTGCGAGTGATCCACGCCGAAAGCCTGCACGCCCACGACGCCGTCGCCGAAAGCCACTGGCAGCGTGAGCAAGCATGATCCGCTGCCAATCCCTGAGTTGGGGCGCTCCCGGTCAACCGCTGACCACGCCCCTGAATCTAGAACTCGAAAGCGGCAGCCTAACGGCAATCATCGGCGCCAACGGCTGCGGCAAAAGCAGCCTCTTGAAGGTCATCGCCGGGCTGCAAAAACCACTGGCAGGCAAAGCCTCCCTGAGTGTTCCACGTCAAAGCGGATTGTCATTCCTCCCCCAGCAACAACATCTCGACCGCCAGTTCCCCATCAACCTCGAAGAACTGATCGCCGCCGGTTTCTGGGGACGTCGACTCTCAACCCAACTGCGCGCACAACGCCTGAAAGATGCACTGGAAAACTGGCACCTGAGCGGACTCGAACACCGCCCGCTCATGGCCCTCTCCGGCGGCGAACTACAACGTGCCCTGCTCGCCCGCCTGAGTTTGACCGACGCTCCGGTTCTGCTCCTCGACGAACCCCATGCCGCCCTCGATGAGCTCGGCCAACAATTGCTCTGGCAGCACATCCACACCTGGCATAACGAAGGTCGAACAATCGTCGTGGTCTGCCATGACCTCTGCGCCGTGCGCCAACACATCCCGCAAACCTTGCTGATCAAAAACCGCGAATGCGTGTACGGCGCCAGCGTCGAACTGATCCGGCAACCCCCTCACACGCAGGTGGCCTGATGGTCACCGTCACCCACTTGTGGCAACCGTTCAATGAGTTCCTGTTCATGCGACGTGCCCTCCTTGGCGGACTGGTCTTGGCATGCAGCACGGCACCACTCGGCGTGTTTTTGATCCTGCGACGGATGAGCCTGATCGGTGACGCCGTCGCCCACGGCATCCTTCCTGGCGCCGCATTAGGATTCTGGTTTGCCGGACTGAGTCTGCCTGCACTCACACTCGGCGGCCTCGGCGCGGGTCTGAGCATGGCCGGACTCGCGGCGTGGATCACCCGCCGAACCGGTCTACGCGAAGACGCCAGCCTCGCCGCGATCTACCCAATATCCCTCGCCAGCGGTGTGCTGATTCTGGGCATCGCCGGCAAACGTCTCGACCTGCTTCATCTGCTGTTTGGCTCGGCATTGGCCGTCGACGGCCCGACCCTCACCGGCATGTTATGGGTTTCGGGATTCAGCCTGATCGCCATGGCACTGATCTACAAACCGCTGCTGCTCGACACCCTCGACCCGCTGTTCCTGAGAACCGTCAGCCGCCTCGGCCCACTCGCCCACGGCGTATTCCTGACCCTGGTGGTGCTCAATCTGGTGATCGGCTTCCAGGCCATCGGCGCGCTGATGGTGGTCGGGTTGATGATGCTCCCCGCCGCTGCCTCGCGGTTCTGGAGCCGTCGACTGCCGATCCTGATTGGCACCGCCGCCATTATCGGTTGCCTCTCGGTGTGGTTTGGCTTGTTGCTTTCGTTCTACTACTCGCTGCCAAGCGGACCGGCCATCGTGCTGGTCGCCGGCGTCGGTTATCTGCTGTCGGTGGTGTTCGGGCCGGTTCACGGTCTCCTGCGCCGCCCGCCTTTGCTTACATCCCAATGAGGTGTTTCCCGATGCGCGTTCTACTCGTGTTGTTCAGCCTGATGCTGTCGATGTCATTGTCGGCGGCGGAAAAATTACCGGTGGTGACCAGCTTCAGCATTCTCGGCGACTTGGTGCATCAGGTCGGCGGCGAGCATATCCAGATCACCAACATGGTCGGCCCGGACGCCGACGCGCACACCTACGAGCCGACACCGGACGATGCCAAAGCATTACTCGGCGCCAGGCTGATCATCAAAAACGGACTCGGTTTCGAGCCATGGCTGGATCGACTGGTGAGCAGCACCGAGACCAAAGCCACCGTCATCAGTGCCAGTCATGGCGTGATTCCGCGCTCACTGGACGAGGATGGCGAAACCGTTCCCGACCCGCACGCCTGGCATAATCTGGCGAACACGGAACTGTACATTGCCAACATCACCAAGGCGCTGATCGCTGCCGACCCGGCGAACAGGGCCGACTACGAACGCAACAGCCAGGCCTATCTGAAGCAGATCTACGCCCTGCTCGCCGAAGCAAAAACCAAGCTCGGTTCGCTGCCGCCGGGCAATCGCAAGATCGTCACCAGCCACGATGCATTCGGTTATCTCGGTCAGGCCTACGGCATCGACTTTATGGCGCCGCAAGGTTTGTCCACCGAGCGTGAACCCTCGGCCGCCGAAGTCGCTGCGCTGATCACACAGATTCGTCAGGCCAAAGTCAAAGCGGTGTTCATGGAAAACATCAAAGATGCGCGTCTGCTCAAGCAGATCGCTGATGAAAGCGGCGCGCACATCGGCGGCACCTTGTACTCCGACGCCCTCGCCGCCAGTGGCCCGGCCAGCACTTTCACCGGCCTGTTCGAATACAACCTCAACACCCTTTACGACGCACTGAGCCGACCATGATCCGCAAGAATCCTTCAGGCGATTTGCCGCAAATCGCCGAGTCGGCTTACGTCGACAAAACCGCGATCATCTGCGGCAAAGTGGTGATTGGCGAAAACGTTTTCGTCGGCCCCTACGCGGTGATCCGCGCCGACGAAGTGGACGCCTCGGGCGAGATGGAGCCGATCACCATCGGCGCCAATTCGAACATTCAGGACGGCGTGGTGATCCACTCAAAATCCGGTGCGGCGGTGACCATCGGCGAATTCAGCTCGATCGCCCACCGCTCAATCGTGCATGGCCCGTGCGTGGTCGGCGACCGCGTGTTCATCGGTTTCAACAGCGTGCTGTTCAACTGTGTTGTAGGTAACGGTTGCGTGGTGCGGCACAACTCGGTGGTCGATGGTCGCGATTTACCGGACGCCTTCTATGTGCCCTCCACCACCCGCATCGGCCCGAACACCGACCTCTCGTTATTCCCGCCAGTGAGTGTCAGCGCCTCGGAGTTTTCCGAAGACGTGGCGCGCACCAACGTCGATCTGGTGCGCGGCTACAAAGCCTTGCAGAACGAGTTCTGAGCCATGAGCAGCGTGCTGATTCGCAACGCAAGGCTGGTCAACGAAGGGCGTGAGTTCGACGCAGATCTGTTGGTCAGCAATGGACGCATCGTCAAGATTGCGCGCAGCATCGAAGGTGAAAACGCCAAAGTGGAAATCGACGCGAACGGTCAATGGCTGCTTCCCGGAATGATTGATGACCAGGTGCATTTCCGTGAACCAGGTGCGCCAGCCAAGGGCAGCCTTCACACCGAGTCGCGTGCGGCGGTTGCCGGTGGCATCACCAGCTTCATGGACATGCCCAACACCAACCCGGCCACCCTTACCCTCGAAGCGCTGGCGGATAAAAAGCGTCGGGCGGCGATCAACTCGGTGGCCAATTACGGCTTTCACTTTGGCGTGAGCCGGGACAACCTCGACACGGTAGCCGCGCTCAATCCCTGTGAAGTGGCCGGGGTGAAAGTGTTTATGGGCGCCTCGACCGGCAACATGCTGGTCGATGATCCGCAGATCCTTGAGCGACTGTTCGCCGAGGTGCCGACCATCCTGCTGGCGCACTGCGAACACACGCCAAGCATCGATGCCAACGCGGCCAATCTGCGTGAGTTGTTCGGCGATCGTATTCCGCCCGCCGCCCACCCGCTTATTCGCAATGCCGAGGCGTGTTATCGATCCTCATCACTGGCGGTGGAACTGGCAAAACGTCACGGCACCCGCCTACATGTTTTGCACCTGACCACCGCGCGTGAACTGGCGTTGTTCGAGGACGAACCGTTGGCGCAGAAACGCATCAGCGCCGAAGTCTGTCTGCACCATTTATTGTTCGATGATCGCGACTATCCAAAGCTCGGCAATCTGATCAAGTGCAACCCGGCGATCAAGAGTCAAAGCGATCGTGATGCTTTGCGTGAAGCTTTGAACAGCAATCGGTTGGACGTCATTGGCAGCGATCATGCGCCGCATACCTGGGAAGAAAAGCAACGGCCTTACGCGCAGGCGCCGTCGGGATTGCCATTGGTGCAGCATGCGTTGCCGGCGCTGATGGAGCTGGTGGCGGACGGGGTTTTGCCGGTCACGACGTTAGTGGCGAAGACCAGCCATCGCGTCGCGGATCTGTTTGCGATTCCGGATCGTGGGTATTTGCGTGAAGGGTATTGGGCGGATCTGGTGTTGGTTGAAGCGCAGGCGTTGGAGGTCGATCGGCAGCCGATTTTGTCGCAGTGTGGATGGACGCCGTTTGCCGGGCGCAGCTTTCGGCATCGGGTGAGCACGACGATCGTGTCGGGACAGATTGCGTGGCGGGAGGGTCGGGTGAATGAGGGGTGTCGGGGGTTGGCGCTACGATTTATGCGTTGATTCAAAAACCCTGTAGGAGCTGACGAGTGAAACGAGGCTGCGATCTTTTGATCTTGTTTTTTACAATCAAGATCAAAAGATCGCAGCGTGCCGCAGCTCCTTCAGGAGATACATTTAGGCGCGGGGTTTAACCGCGCCGCACTCTTGGCCTAGCCAAACTGCACGCGTCTCCAGGCTGCCCTTCTGGTTGATCCCGATCGCATTGAACGTGCCATTGGCCACGGTGGTGAACTCGCGATCACTGAGGAACGTCGCCACGCCGGTACCCTGCGCTTTCGGGCAACTGAAGCGGAACTTCCACTGGTTACCGGTGCGATCGGTGATCTGCTGTTTGCAGCCCGATTGCGGGTCGGCCAACGGAATATCGTTGGTCGCCACCTGCTCTGGCGTCAGGCAAGCGCGGATGCCTTTGCCGCCAATATTGATCCCGTTCTTCTCCAGCGCTGCGCGCTGTTGCGGGGTCATCTGCCCTTGCAGTTGACCGAGGATCGATTGCACATCCATCGGCTGATCATCGACCTTGACGTTGCTCGATGTCATTTCCCACAGCCCCGGCTGCAGCATCTGCGCCTGCGCAACCACCGGCAATGCCAAACCCAGGCCCAGCGCCAAACCCAGCAGACGAACGTTCATCGAAAAACTCCTGATCAGTAGTGGCCGTTAGACGTCGGCCGATTGCTTCGGTTCATGCACCAATTAAATAGCGACAATCGCGACAGAACATGGTCTGTTAAGCATTGAATCTTCCGGAGCAAGGCTGCCCCATGGATTATTTTGGACCGCACATTTTCGGTTATCTGATCGCCCTGATACACACCCTCGGCTTGATCGCCGCGATTCACGCGGTGCTCACCGTGCGCACAGCTCAAGGCTCGATCGCCTGGGCATTGTCGCTGATCTTCATTCCCTACCTCACGCTTATTCCGTACCTGGTGTTCGGCCGCAGCACCTTTGATGGTTACATCAAGGCGCGGCGCCAGGCCAACGAACAAATGCGTCAGGCCATCTCCGAACTGAACTGGCGCCCTTGGGTGGAAGAAGCCCTCACCGCGCGCGCGTCCAATGCCTACGCCTCGTTACGGGCGATGCCCAAACTGGGGCGCATGCCATGCCTGGCGAACAATGAAGTGCAATTGCTGGTGAACGGTACGGCGACGTTCGAGGCGATTTTCCACGCCATCGATCAAGCGAAAGAAGCGGTGCTGATCCAGTTTTTCATCATTCACGATGATCGACTCGGCCAACGTTTGAGTGATCTGCTGCTGAAAAAAGCTGCGGAAGGCGTAACGATTCATCTGCTTTACGACCGCATCGGCAGCCACGCCCTGCCCCACAGCTATGTGCAGACGCTGCGCGATGCGGGCGTCGAGGTAAAAGCCTTCGCCACGCGCAGCGGCTGGCTCAACCGCTTTCAGGTCAACTTCCGTAACCACCGCAAGATTGTCGTGGTCGATGGCGTGGTCGGCTTTGTCGGCGGGCATAACGTCGGCGATGAATACATGGGTGAAAAACCACCGCTGGCACCGTGGCGCGATACCCATGTGAAGGTGCGCGGCCCGGTGGTCGCGTGCATGCAGGAATCCTTTGCCGAAGACTGGTTCTGGGCCGCCCGCACCCTGCCGCCGCTGATCCTGCCGGATGAATACCCGGAAGACGGCGTACTCTGCCAACTGCTCGCCAGCGGCCCGGCCGACGCGTACGAAACCTGCTCGCTGTTCTTCGTCGAAGCGATACATGCGGCGACGGAAAGAGTGTGGATCACAAGCCCGTATTTCATCCCCGATGAAGCCGTCTTCGCAGCGTTACGATTGGCAGTATTACGCGGTGTTGATGTACGTCTGCTGCTGCCCTCGCGCCCCGATCACCGCATCGTCTACGCCGCTTCCAGCCTTTATGCCTTTGAAGCGGTGCGCGCCGGTGTCCGAGTGTTCCGCTACCGTCCCGGGTTTCTGCATCAGAAAGTGGTGTTGATCGACAGCGAAATCAGCGCGATCGGCAGTGCCAATCTGGATAACCGCTCGTTCCGGTTGAATTTCGAAGTGATGTTGCTGACGGTCGACAGTGAGTTCTCCGCCGCCGTGGAACACATGCTCATCGATGACTTCGCGCTGGCCGACGAAGTCGCCAAAGAAGAAAGCCGGGAGCTCCACCGCCTGCAACAAGTCGGCATGCGGATCGCCCGGCTTATTTCACCGATCCTTTGAAACCCTCTCCCAAAAGAAGGGAATAGGCTCAGGGGTTGTAGATATCGTCACGGGTCCATGGCAGTTCATGGCTGCCATCAGGATGCGCTTTCACCGCGAGGATCTGGTGCAGATTGATCCAGCCACGGGCAAACGCGTAAGCACAGCCGGCCAGATATAGTCGCCAGATGCGCAACGCTTGATCCGGCACCAGTTTGCCCGCTGCCTCAAGGTTGTCCTCCAGCCGCTCGCTCCAGTGATCCAGCGTGCGCGCGTAGTGCAGGCGCAGGCTTTCGACGTCGACAATTTCCAGGCCCGCCTCGCTGATCTCCGCCGAGATCATCGACAGGTGCGGCAACTCACCGTTGGGGAACACGTACTTCTCAATGAAATCCCCGGCACCGCGTCCCACCGGACGGCCATCGGTGTGCTTGGCGGTGATGCCGTGGTTCATCACCAGACCGCCCTCCTTGACCGCACCGAACAGGGTTTTGCAGTACTCGGCGAGATTGGCGTGGCCGACGTGTTCGAACATGCCGACACTGACCACTTTGTCGAAACGCCCGTCCTGGGGCAGATCGCGATAGTCGAGCAATTGCAGTTCGATCTGCTCCTCCAGGCCTTCAGCCTTGACCCGCTCACGCGCCAGTTCCAGTTGCTCCTTGCTCAGCGTGATACCAAACACCTTGGCGCCGAATTCCCGCGCGGCGTAACGCGCGAGGCCGCCCCAACCGCAACCCACATCAAGCAGATAGTCACCTGGCTGCACACGCAGCTTGCGGCACAGATGTCGGAATTTGGCTTGTTGCGCCTGCTCAAGGCTTTCGCTGCCCGTTTCGAAATACGCGCAGGAGTACGCCATGTCGCTGTCCAGCCAGAGCTGGTAGAACGCATTGGACAGGTCGTAGTGGTAGGAAATGGCTTTGGCGTCGGTTTCCTTGTCGTGCACCGAACGCACTGGCTGACTGTCGTCATCTTCACCTAGCAAAGCGTTGCTCAATTCGTCGCAGACCCGGATGACTTCGCTGATCGAACCCTCCAGTTCAAGCTTGCCTTCGACGAATGCTGCTCCGAGCGCATCCAGGCTTGGATGGGTGAACTGGCTGACCATCTGCGGGTCCTTGACCACGATGGTGACGCTGGGCGCCGGCCCCAGATTGAACTCATGGCCATCCCAGAGTCGCAGTCGAAGCGGTAGCTGCAGATTCTGTAAGGCCGGTGGAAGTTGCGCGAGCATGGAAAATCCCCCCTTGTTTCAGACCGTCAGATCTGAGGGTAGACCATCCCGGAAAAATAGCAGGCTATCGATTTGATTAGCCTTGGCTATCGTTGCAGACGCTCCAGCAAACCGTCTTGAACCCACTGTTTCAACCAGGTAACGGCTTGAAGTGGCGCGCCCTCACCATAAATGACTGCTAATTGTGTGCACAGTTCGGAGAAATTCCAGCCACCGGCGAGCAGGCCATTGAGGGCCGTGGCTTCGGCAGGATCGAGGCTGCGATAGTGACAGATCAGTTCGCAGCGCCAGATCAGACAGGCCTGTGGGATTTCGAGCACCGTGCTGTCAGGGAAGTCGGATTCTTCCTTCACCGAACGCCATAGCGAGAGACTGTTGAAGCGGCATTCCAGCCACTGCAGCGAAGGCGTTGGCTTCACCCGCAGCTCAGGCCATTCCTCTGGGGCCAGCGTCGCCATTGATTGCAGCGTCAACGTCTGCCCCGCCGGCGCATCGAACGCCAGTGTAAACGCCCATTCAAGCGAGGCCAGTTCGGCCAGTGGCGCGCTTTGTTCCGGCACCAGATGCTCACGGATAAAGGCTTCGAAGCCTTTGCCCAGCCAGCGCAAGCTGTAATGCCCCGGCGGGGAATGGCGGATGTAAGAACTGGCGAGCCGATCGAATTCGTCGTCACCCATCCAGTGCAAGATCGCCACGAAGTCATTGCGCAAGACTTCCAGCAGACGCGCCTTGTACGCGTTGTGATAGATCGCCAGTCCCGTGCCGACATCCAGTGTCGGGCCACCAATCAGGCTTTTGCCCAAGACCGGATTCGCCGTAGCGTCGTCGTCGAGCAGAAACGACTCGAACGCCAGTTGCCAGTCTTTCAGGCGCATTGCTGCCTCCCGGCCAAGACCTTGTCACCCAGTTCACGTGCCTTGTGCAATTCACCGAGCAGTTCTTCGAAAGGCGGAAAATGGTCGTCGCGTTCCAGCAATGTGGCCACCGGGCCGAAGTGTTCAAGTGTGCGTTGATAGAGCGCCCAGACCGGATCGCTCACCGGATGGTCGTGGGTGTCGATCACGTAATCACCGTAGTCGCTGTGCCCCGCCAGATGCAGTTGACGGACTTTGTCGACAGGCAGGCCGCGAATGAATGCCCACGGATCAAAGCCGTGGTTGCGTGAGCTGACATAGACATTGTTCACATCCAGCAGCAACTCGCAGCCAGTTATCCGGCTCAGCACTGCGAGAAACTCCCACTCGCTGAAATCATCCGCGGCAGCACGAACGTAACTGGAGACATTCTCCAGTACCAGCGGACGCTGCAGAATGTCCTGCACCTGCCTTACCCGGCCGGCAATGTAATCCAGACTTTCTTCGGTATAAGGCAGCGGCAGCAGATCATGCAACTGATGGGCATTGCCGCGGCTCCAGCACAGATGATCGGAGATCCATGCAGGTCGGACCCGATCGGCCAGTTGCTTGAGTTGTTTGAGATAGTCCGGATCGAGGGCATGCGGCCCGCCGATGGACAGGGATACACCATGCATCACCAGCGGATGGCGCTCGGCGATGGCATCGAGGTAATACAGAGCCTTGCCGCCCTGCACCATGAAATTTTCCGAGACCACTTCGAACCAGTCGACATCCGGCGACTGCTCGAGGATCTGCTGGTAGTAAGCGCTACGCAGTCCGAGGCCGTAACCCAGGAAAGGCACAGAAGCTGACATAAGCGGACTCCTGATAAAAGTGGCCGCAGTGGCGCAAACCACTGCGGCGACACTAACCGGTCAGTTATTCGCCGACCTTGCCACCGGCTTTTTCGCAAGCCGCCTGAGTCATCGCCTTGAAGCCCTGACCTTTGCACGAACCCAAGCCTTTGCACGCGTGATCTTTGGTCTTGCAGTCGTTCTGGCCCTTGCAGCCATTCACGCCATAACAGTGAACGTTGGCATCAGCAGCCATCGCGTTAGTGGCAACACCGGCAAACAGGGTCGCGGCGGCCAAAGCGAGAGCGGCACCAGCAGCAGCGGTCTTGATAGTCATTTTTCTTATCCTCGGTAATCGTCAGGGGTGTCGGCTGAAAGGTTTGTTCAGTCCCGACATAGCACTAGAGAGAGCGCCCCCGAAGGCGTTACAGAAGATCAAAAATAATTTTCAAGGCTCTTCCTTGAGCTTCAATAACGGCTCCTGAAAGCGCAGCAACCGCCCGGCATTGCCCAGTACCAGCAGCGTGCTGAGGTTGTGCAGCAGCGCGGCGATCATCGCCCCGGCCGCACCGAGCCAGCCGAATGCGGCGAACACGACGATGGCGAGCGTCCAGCCCAGACCAATGATCACGTTGACCTGCAACGTCCTGCGGCACTGACGGCTGAGGCGCACGCAGGTGCCCAGTCGGCGCAGGTCGCTGCCGATCAAAACGATGTCTGCCGAGGCCAGCGCAATGTCCGCACCTCCCGCGCCCATCGCCACACCAACCACGCCCGCCTTGAGCGCGAGCGAATCATTGATGCCGTCACCGACCACCATCGGCCGGAAGCCGTTGTCGATTTCCTTGAGCACACGATTGAGTTTGTCTTCGGGCAACGCCTGGGCTTCGACCTCATGCAAACCGACATCCTTGGCCAGCGACTGAGCCACACTCTGGCGATCGCCAGTGAGCAACAGCTGTCGACCCAGACCCAGTTCACGCAATTCACTGAGGGCAAAGCGGGCCTCCGGTTTGACGCTGTCCGCCAGCAGCAACCAGGCAAGGAACTCACCGTTGAGTGCCAGCCCGGCGATGGGGCCGTCATGATCGGGAATAGTTGTCGTAATAATGCCGAGTTGCGCGAACAACTCCGGGCGGCCAAGCGCCGCTTCGCCCTGCCCGGTCATGGCCACGACCCCGAGGCCCTGGCGCTCGTGGATATCACTCAACGGTAAGCATTGGTCTTGAGTGACCAGCCCTGCGAGCGCACGACTGACCGGGTGGCTGCTCGCCGCCCCGAGACTGGCGGCGAGCGCCATGATCGCGGACGACTCTGCGCGCGGGTTGTCGATCGACTGCAAGCGCAAGGTGCCGTAAGTCAGCGTCCCCGTCTTGTCGACCACCAGTGAAGTGAGATCAGCCAGCTCTTCAAGAAACGCTGAGCTGCGAATCAGAATGCCGTGGCGTGCCGCCACTGCCACACCGGCAATCGCCGTCGCCGGGGCAGACAACACCAACGCGCAGGGACACGCCGCTACCAACACGGCGAGCATTGCCTGCGCATCATTGGTGATGAACCAGGTCACCGCCGCCAGCAACAACACCAGCACCATGTAGCTGCCGGCGTAACGTTCAAGCAAACGCGTGATCGGCGGCTTCGAGCGCTCGGCGTTCTGCATCAGCGCGATGACCTTGCCGAGCGTCGACTCATCGCCGGTTCGCGTCACTTCGATGCGCAACAGGCCGTCGAGGTTGATCGCGCCGCCAAATACGCTCATGCCGACGCCCGCCTCGACCGGCACTGATTCCCCGGTAATCGAAGCGGTGTCGAGGCTGGCTTGGCCAGACAACACCCGACCATCTGCCGGCACTCGATCCCCGGCTCGCACCTCAACGGTGTCGCCAGCTTTCAACGTGCCGTTGTCCACTTCGATGATCGAGCCATCCGTCAGTACCTTACGCGCATGGCTGCGGGTCAGTTGACCGAGGGCATGAATCGCTTCCTGCGAACCGATGACGCTGCGTTCCTCCAGCACATGGCCGAAGATCATGATGATCGGCAGCAACGCCGCCGTCAGCAGATCACCGGTTGCCCACGCGCCGAGCATGGCCAGAGCAATCAGTTGATCAGTGATGCCATGCAGACTCGGATAACGCAGGCTGTACCACGCCGAACGCATGACCGGCACGGCGACCAATAAAGAAGCGAAACCCAACAGCAACTGGCTGACACCGGTTTGCTCCGGCACCAGCCAACGCCAGATCAAGCCCAGACCCAGCAAGCCCAGTGCAAGCATGGCCAAGGTCAGTTGTCGGGCAGCGCGGCGTTGTTCGGCCGAGGACAACAGACTTGGTGCGGCGATGGTCGCGGTCATTTACTGGCTCCCTGAATGATCAGGCGGGAATCGTCTTTCGGGTTGACCGTGGTTACCGATCCGGCCTGACCGAGAATCTTCGGCATGCGCTCGCGATAAAGGCGCAGGAGCATTTGCGGGTCGGTGCTGCTGGCCAGACTCGATACCGTGGCGGTGTCGGCCGAGGCTTTGGCCAGGCGCTCACCGGCCTGCGCGTGAGCAACTTGCAGCGTGCGGTCGGCTTGTTCGTTGGCGGTCTGCGTGAGTTTCTCGGCGTCGGTGCGTGCGTTGGCCACGGCTTTGTCGGCTTGCTGACTGGCGGTCAACACCGCATTGAAAGCACTGACCGCCGGATCGGGCAGACTCGATTGCACATCGACCCGCGCCACCTCGATACCGATGCCCTGCCCGCTCGCCTTCAACTCGGCCAAGCGTTTGTTGATGCCTTGCACCAGATCACCGCGCAGCCGTTCACGGCGTTCGGCCGCTTGATTATCGGCGCCGATCAACTCTGGGCGAGCCACCAGAATGGTGTCCAGATCCCGCGCGGCAGTCAGTGCCAGCGCGCTGCGGGTGACCAATCGATCCAACGCCGGCAGCACATGATCAGCCTGCAAGACAAAGTCATAAGGATCGGTGACTTTGTAAAACACCCGCACATCCAGTTGCACCACCCCCGCATCACCGGTCAATAAATAACCAGAACCGGCCAGGGCATCGCTGATGGGTGCAGCGAACGATGCGACCCGATCGGCCTTGAGCGCCTCATCGCTGCGCAGCAGATTCTCGACGCGACATTCAATAACCCGATCGGCTGCCGGCAACAGAATCACCTGTTCGAAAGGCTGTGGCCAGGCCAACAAAAGGCCGGCGTTGTGGATGCGATCCAGCGCGCCGAAGTGTAGAACCACCGCTCGATTCTGCGGATCGATTTGCCGCACATTGGAAAACGCCCAAGCCAACGCGGCCAGTACCGTCACCGCATACAAAGCAAAAAATGCCAAACGTCCAGCCTGAATCCACGGACTGTTCAGCGCATGTGTTCCACGTGGAACTTGTTCATTCATGGCTGCAAACCGGATTTGCTGTCGAGTGTCAGAGGGCCGTCGACCAGCACGCGGAATGGCGCAGCATCGGTGCGCAGAATCAGTTTGGTGTCCGGCGTGACGATGGTGCCAAGGGTGTCCAGTGAACGAAGCAAGTTATACAGCTGCGGCGAACTGGCGTACGCCCGGCCATAGATCTGTGCGGCTTCGACGCGAGATTGTGCTTCGATTTCTGCCGCTTTCACCATGGCGTCAGCCTGCACAATTCGCGCATCGCGCTCGGCAGCGGAACGAATTTGCGCGGCTTCGCGCTTGCCGATCGCCGTACGCTCGGTGGCAATTGTTTCACGCTCGGCGCGCATGCGATCGACCGTGGCGGTGAGCGTCACCGACGGCAAGGTCAAACGCTCAATGCCGACCTGCACAACATGTACGCCATAGGTCGCGAGCAATTGCTGATCGATCTGCTGACGCAACTGCGCTTCGAAGTCGGCGATGCGCACCTGACTGGCATCGGTGTTGACCAGATTCGCCAGATCGAAACTGCTGGCGGTGGTTTCCAGTGCCGAGCCGACAAAGGTACGAATCTGCCGCGCAGCCTCATCCGGCTGGTTCTGCACTGCGCGCATGAATCGCTGCACGTTGTCCGGATCGCCCTGCACCTGCCACGCCACATAAGCCTGGACGATGATGCGCAGACCGTCACGGGTGCCGACATCCTGCAAGCCGCTGGACGTCGTCCGTAGCCGCAAATCAACCGGGATCGCCGCTTCGAACGGCGCCGGCCAGCGCCAGCTCAAACCCGGATCGAGCAACACCCGCGACGGATTACCGAAACGGGTGATGACCGTGGCTTCACCGGAGCGCACTTGCACCAGGCTCGCCGCGGCGATGGCGAACGCCACCAGCAACACGGCCCAGCCCATGCGCCGCCACGGAAACGGCCCCGCCTCTTCCGGCGCACCGTGGTGATGGTGATGATGCCCATGATGATGTCCGCCGTGGCCGTGATCGTGGCCGCTGTGATCATGCGGTTGGTGCGTGTGCGACTGGCTCAATGGGTGACTCCTGGTTGAGCGGTGGTGCGCGCGGGCGTCGGGTCAGCCGGCAACGTGAAGGTACGCAGGTCGATGGTCGGCGCATTGCTGCTGCCACCGAGGCGATGATCGAGTACCAGCAAATTGGCTTTGCTCAGGCCCTGACTGAGCTGGCCGAGGTATTGCTCGAGCACGAAGGCCTGACCGGCACTGGCGTAGGCTTTTTGCTCGGCAGTGAATTTCAGATCCGCCGCTTGCGCCGTGGCACTGGTTTCCCGCGCATTGGCGCTGGCCTGATCGCGAGCAAGGCTGGCCTGCAACAGCGCCTGATTACTCGCTTCAGCAGCGGCGCCACGTTCGCGGGAGATCAACGCTTGCGCGCCGATCTGTGCGGCTTGCACGCTGTGATAGGCATTGGCGGCACCGGCCGGCGGGTGAATGGCTTCGACGACCGTGGCGAGAATCTCCACGCCACTGTTGAGTTGTTGCAAATCGCGTTGCACCGCACGACCGATCTCTTCGCCCAGCCCTACCCGATCTTCGCCGAGCAAACCGTCTAACGTGCGCGAGGCAAAATCGTGCACCAGAATCCGGCTGGCGGTGCTGCGGATCAGTGTCGGCACGTCGGCGCTGTTGTAGGTCGCCGCCACTGCTGCCTGATCAGTCAGGCCAATGCGATAGACGAAACGCACGTCCATGTTGACGATCTGAAAGCTCTGCTGATCGCCACGGCTGCTGGCAATGACTTGCGATTTGTCATTGACGTGACTGGCGTCCCACAAACGATTGGCTGTGAATGGCGCCGGACCTTCAGCAGGATCGGCTCGCACCGGCACCGGATTCTCGCCGACGCTGGTTGCCAATTCGTGCACCACGCCGTTTTCAACGATCAGCACGCGCCCCAGCGGCCACGGCAAACCTGTATGCAATCCCGGGCCGAGCACCTGCACCGGTTTGCCGAAACGCTCATAAATGCCGCGGCCTTGCAGGGGGATTTCATGAATGCCGGTGAGCAACCACCCCACGGCAGCAACCAACGCCAGCACCGGCAGAAACGCCCGGCGCATGTAACTGAACGCCCAGATCTGCCGCAGATCGATGCCAAAACGGTTGTGCAATTCATGCTGCAACGCGAGCAATGGCTGTGGCGGCCAGCGCAGCATGCCGGCGACGAAACTGCGCGCCATTAGCGTCGGTTCGAGCTGTTCTCGGCGCGGGCTGAAGACGGAAAGCACGGCGCGCAATAGCAGTTCGATTGCGACCAGTCCCGGCAATATGCCGAGTAGAACGGCGACGCGAACCGGCCAAATGGCGTTCTCGCTGGCGAACAGTAAGCACAGCGCCCCAAGCACCAGCGTGATGATTGCCACACGCGTCAGTTGTGCCAGTGAGCCCGCGTCCGGCCATTGCGCGGGATTTTCCTGTGCGAGTTGTCGCTCCAGCACCAGCAAGCCGAACGCCAATAACAACGCCAGCGCCGCGCCGACTGTGGCGGATAAACCGACGGCCGCGGCGGGCAAAGCGAGGTTCCACACCTGGTCGATGCTTAACACCACCAGCAGCGCCAGACCGCCCAACCACAGGGTCGCCGCACCGATCTGGCCGAGCAGATGCAAACTGCGCTGGCTCAGGCGCTCCAGTAATCGCTCGTACCAACCTTGCGGCGCAGATTCTTCGTCCACGGCTACCGGCGTCACCGCGACAGGATTGATCGCCTGCGCGCGCCATTGCGTGACCCACCAAGCCGATTGCATCCCGGCAACCAACACCAGCAACGCCGCACTCTGATTGATCAGCAACGGCAACCACAACGACTGCGGAGCAAACAGGCCGACAAAAAACGCCAGCAACCACCCCGCTCCGGCCAATCCGCCAAGGCTGATCGCCCAACGTCGCAAGTACCGGCTCTGCACGTCCGCCTGCTGAAAGCGCGGCAGTCCGGTCACTTGCGTGCCATCCACCTCCAGATCGACTTGCATATCACCCCAAATTCAATGGTCCGCTGTTCATATCGTTACGATATAACGAAAAGCGTGAAATATTCGTACACAATTACCCTTATTCAAAGATGCCCAACCTGTCGCTTGCCTGAAGCCTTGACCGAAAAGCCTCGAAACGCACATATTACGTTCGTAATTTTTATCCGGAACTACTTTTAGCGATCCGCATCCATCAATCAGGAGCAAGCGCATGAGCAACTATGACGTAGTGATTCTGGGCGGCGGCCCCGGTGGTTATAACGCGGCGATCCGCGCCGGCCAGCTGGGCCTCAAGGCTGCTTGCGTGGAAGGTCGCGCGACCCTCGGCGGCACCTGTCTGAACGTCGGTTGCATGCCCTCCAAAGCCCTGTTGCATGCTTCGGAGCTGTATGACGCGGCGATGGGGGCGGAATTCGCCAACCTTGGCATCGAGGTCAAACCGACGCTGAACCTCGCGCAAATGATGAAACAGAAAGACGAAAGCGTGGCCGGCCTGACCAAAGGCATCGAATTTCTGTTTCGCAAAAACAAGGTCGACTGGATCAAAGGCTGGGGCCACATCGACGGTCCCGGCAAGGTCACGGTGACTGGCGATCAGGGCAACAAAATCGAACTGACCGCTAAGGACATCATCATCGCCACCGGTTCCGAGCCCACTCCCCTGCCAGGCGTCGAAATCGATAACAAACGCATCCTCGACTCAACGGGCGCGCTGTCGCTAAGTGAAGTGCCCAAGCATCTGGTGGTGATCGGTGCCGGCGTCATTGGCCTGGAATTGGGCTCGGTGTGGCGACGGCTGGGTGCGCAGGTCACCGTGGTCGAATACCTCGACCGCATTTGCCCCGGCGTCGATGGCGAGGCCGGGAAAACCCTGCAACGCTCGCTGAGCAAACAGGGCCTCGCCTTCAAGCTGAGCTCGAAAGTCACCAGCGCCACGTCTTCCGCCACCGGTGTACAGCTCAGCGTCGAGCCTGCGGCGGGTGGCAGCGCTGAACTGCTCGAGGCCGATTACGTGCTGGTGGCGATCGGTCGTCGTCCGTACACCCAAGGCCTGGGTCTGGAAAACGTCGGCCTGAGCACGGACAAACGCGGCATGCTCGCCAACAAACAGCATCGCACCGAAGCCGCTGGCATTTGGGTGATCGGCGACGTGACCTCAGGCCCGATGCTGGCGCACAAGGCTGAAGACGAGGCGATGGCCTGCGTCGAGCAGATCCACGGCAAGGCCGGCGAAGTCAATTACGACCTGATCCCCAACGTGATCTACACCCGACCGGAGCTGGCCAGCGTCGGCAAGACCGAAGAGCAACTGAAGGCTGAAGGGCGCGCCTACAAGGTCGGCAAGTTTCCGTTCACCGCCAACAGCCGGGCGAAAATCAACCATGAGACCGAGGGCTTTGCCAAAGTCATTGCCGACGAGCGCACGGACGAAGTACTCGGCGTACATCTCGTGGGACCGAGCGTCAGTGAAATGATTGGCGAGTTTTGTGTGGCGATGGAGTTCAGTGCTTCGGCCGAGGACATTGCGTTGACCTGCCATCCGCATCCAACAAGATCAGAGGCATTGCGCCAGGCGGCGATGAATGTCGAGGGAATGGCGACGCAGATGTAGGGTTCTGAAATCTTTATTGACCGGACTCCCGCTTTCGCGAGCAGGCTCGCTCCCACATTCGACCGCAGTCCTCCAGAAGGAGCGCGGTCACTGTGGGAGCGAGCCTGCTCGCGAAGGGTGCGACTCGGTCTACAGCGGAAGATGCCCCAAGGGCAAAGCCCCCGGCGTCTTCACCGTATGAATCGCAAAGTTGCTGCGAATATCGCTCACCCCGGGCAACTTCAACAGACAACCGCTGAGAAAGCGGTCATACGCACGCAAGTCCGGCACCACCACTTGCAGCAGAAAATCCGACTCTCCTGACACCAGAAACGCAGAAATCACTTCCGGCAATGCGGTGACAGCTTTGTAGAAAGCCTCGGCCTGCTCGTCGTTATGACGCTCGACCTTGACCCCGACAAACACCGTCAACCCCAGCCCGACCTCATCGCGATCGAGATTGGCCTGATAGCCACGGATCACCCCGGCCTCTTCCAGCATCCGCACCCGGCGTAGACACGGCGAGGCCGACAGGCCGATTTCGTCCGCCAGTTCGACATTGCTCAGGCGTCCATTGCGTTGCAGGGCCGCGAGAATCTTGCGATCAAAGGCGTCGAGTTTCATGTTTGGCAGATCCTGATAGTCGTTACGGTGAAAACCAGCAGGTTATGCTAAAGCAGCAGGCTTTTGAAGCGGACTACGCAAGCACCTGCCCCACCTTTCGGCCCTAGACTTGGCTCACCGAATCGACAACGAAAGGGGTGTAGCGTGGCGAGTCTCTGGCTGTTTTTCCTGGCATTGGCGGTGGTCTATCTGTTGCCCGGCCCGGACATGATCCTGCTGCTGCAAACCGGTGCCCGCCAGGGGCGCGGTGCGGCGCTGGCCACTGCCATCGGCCTGGGCGTTGCCCGTGGTTGTCACGTGGCCTTGGCGGCGTTGGGGCTGGCGGCGCTGTTCAAAGCCGCGCCGTGGACATTCGAGGCGGTGCGATTGGCGGGGGCGGCGTATCTGTTGTGGATCGGCATTCAATGCCTGCGCAGCACCCTGCTGCCGAACCTGAATGCTGGCGAGCCTGGCAATTCCCACGGGCAATGGCGCGACGCCGTCCGACGCGGTTTGCTGACCAACCTGCTCAACCCAAAAGCACTGTTGTTCTGTTCGGTGCTGCTGCCGCAATTCATCGTCAACGACGGCGCGCCGGTGTTAAGCCAGTTTGCCGTGCTTGGCATGCTGCTGGTTGGCGTCGGCCTGCTGTTCGACAGCGCCTACGCCCTCACCGGCGCCGCGCTGGGCCGTTGGCTACAACACAGTCCAACGGCCCAACGTGTACAACAATGGCTGTTTGGCAGCCTGCTGATCGGTTTCGCCGTGCGCCTGACCTTCGTCCAGCAGGCTTAGCCTTTGCGGGCCTTGCGCTGGCGACGACTGATCAACAGCAACGCAGCGCCCGCGACCAGCACAACCGCGCCGATCTGCACCGGCCACTTGTACGGCCGCAACGACGAGCGCACAGCATCGGTTACCTGAGTGACGTAACGCTTGTCGGCGTTTTCGAAATCCGGGTACGGGCACTGATTGCCGAAGTCCACCGCCCACGGTACGAACGGGCCTTCCTTTATATAGCGCTGATACAGCGCGCTCTGATCTTCCAGGCTGCTGTTCCAGCCAGCGGCGTTGCACAGCACAGCAGCAAACGCCTGACTGGTGTGCGGCAGGTTGTCAGCAGCGCGCCCGGCCAGCTCGGTGGCGACGAAACGGTAGTGATAGCGCTGATCCGGTTTCGCTTCGCTAGCGGTCTGACGCTGCACTTCGGCTTCGCTGACCAGCGGGCCGACTTTCAACTCAACACTTTCCAGGCTGTAGTTGCCACCGAACGTGGCGTAGTCCGGCGCCATCTCGTAACCGAGAATATCCATGCCCCACTCGCGGGCTGTCCACGCCGCGTTGTACAAGGCACTGGCGCGTTTGGTCGGCCACCACGCGGCATCGGCCTTCAGCCGTTGTTCGCCGTAGAGTCGGGCCTTGTTTTGCAGGTCGAGATTGTCGAAATAAGCCACCGCGTCGGCGTAATGCCCTTCGCGCAACAAGCGTCGACCAAGCAGATTGCGCAGGCTGGCGGCGACCGGCAGCGGCACGTAGTTGTCACGCTCCTGCTGGGTCAACGCCGGCGGCGCCGGGACGTTGTCGTCGACGTATTTTTTCAGTTCTTCGACCGTCAGCACGCGTTCGGCCACGGTCGCAGCGTCGAACCAATAGGTGCTGTTGCTGCGATACAACTGCACGAAGGCTTGCAGGTATTCGCCGCGCTGCAAGGCGAGAATCGCGCTTTCGCCCTCGACCCGGCACTTCGGCTGAACGGCTTCATACGCCCAGTCCGGCGTGCGCCGGTAACCCCAGTCTTCACTCTGCGGGAAGGCCTGCGCGGCTTTCGAATAGGCGGCGGCCGCGGCATTTTTATCGCCGTCACGCACCGCCAGTTTCGCCCGTAGCCACCACGCCAATCCACCGTCGCCGGCGTTCTCGAGAAAAGCCTTGGCCCCAGCGTAATCACCCTGTTGATAACTCATCGCCGCCAGACGATCCGCGTTTTCCAGACTGCCACGGGTGCTGTTTTGCAGCAGCTTGACCAGTTTCTTCTCGTTCGGCGGCTCGTCGCCGAACGACCAGCCCTGGCGGCTGACCAGCGAGGCCGTCACCAATTGCTGCACGGATTTGTGCTGGAGCAACTCAGCCAGTTCGGCCTCGGGCAACTCCGCCAGTTCGTTCATCAATTGCTTGAGCGAGGTGTAACCCACCGCTGAGCCATGCAGATTCTGCGCTTCATACAATTCAATCGCGCCGTTCCAGTCGCCGGCGGCGCGCACAACACGCGCCTCTTCGCCAAGACTGGCAACACCCAGTTCCAGCGGATCGCTGAAACCATCGATGCTCAGTTGCCGGGCCTGCCGGAACGCATCACGCGATCGCTCCAGCGCGACGACCTTATCCCCGGCCTCGCTGCTCATGGCGAACAATGTACGCCCGAGAGAATACGCCGCCCACGTACTGCGCAACGGACGCTGATCCGCCGGCAGCGCCAGCAGCTTGTTGAAATAATCGACAGCGAGTTGATGCTCGCCGGTAGCAAACGCCACCGCGCCGGCCACGTACAAACGGATTTCCGCCGGCAGGCTGGCGCCCTGCACCTCGACCTGACGTGCATCGGTCAGCTCGCGCAATTGCTTGACCAGTACTTGCTGCTCGGCACTCAGGCCAGCCTGCTCGGCTTTTCCGCGCGCCTCGGCGGCCGCGTTTTCCTCGCCGTACAGGTCGTTGGGATTGTGCGTTGCAGCGGTGACGTTCTTCAGCCCGGCAATGGTTTTGCCGAGGCGACTGAGTTCGAAGTTGAAGTTGCCCTCAGGCAGATCCGCCAGGGTTTGCCCGCGATTGTCGAGCAGGCGCATCGGGAAGTCCGGCCCGCAAGCCAGCGCCGAGCCCAGCGGCAGGCAGAGGCTCAGGCAGAGCAGATGGCGGGGCCAGTTACGGGTCAACATGCGAACCTCCTTGATCAATATTTGCGCAACGCGCCCAACCGATGACGCGTTGTCCACCCGCCGGCAAGCGACCGTCGCGCAGGCGGGTGAAGGTAAGCAGATCCGGGCTCTGTTGCAACGAGTAACCGGCGAGCGCATCGGCACCTTCACAGCTTTGCGCCTTCAGCGTGATTTGCGCCGGCCAGGCACTGTCGAGATTGCCCGGGTTGTCGAGTTTGATGTCGTAGAGACCGTTGTGTTCGCTGAACGTCACGCCGAGCCGACTGACGAGTTGATCGCCACGGGCGACCGCGCGCAGGGTGGTCAGGCTCCAGGCGCGGCGATCATTGGCCAGCGGCAGACGAAACCAGATCAGACCGGCCAGATGCGCCGGCGGGCTCTCGCGCAAGGCCTTGCCGAGTTGGCTCAACTGCTGCGGATCGGCGAGCAGCTCCCGGCGCTCACCGCCCCGCTCTATTTGCACTTCGCTCTCCACCACCGGCGCCCCGCCGTCATCCGGCAACAGCGCGACACCGTAAGCCGGCAGCGCGAGATAAAAAGGTTTATCGGTGATTCGCGCCCAGGCCTTGGCCCACTTCAACGCCTGATCAGGATCGAACAATCCCCGACGCGGATCGCTGACGGCGTGGACTTGCAGCACACTGCTGTCGACGGTTTGCAGGAGGGTCGGCAATTGCGCACTGTCGAGCCAGGCCGGCAGTGCGGTGATGCTCAGCGGGAGATCTTTCGGCAATGCCGAGCGCAGGTGTTTGAGGAATTCAGCGTAGACCGGCAAGCGTGCGTTACCGGCGTCGTGATCGATCTCGACGCCGCTCAGCGTCAGGCCTTGCGCCTGCCACTCGGCGAGTACCTGAAGAATCTGCGTAGTGACTTGATCCTGATCCAGCGACTTGAGCTGGCCGTCGAGACGAATCACCGCGATCAACGGGCGGCCATCGGCTTTCAATAACGGCGCATCGATCCGGGCGCGACTCCATCCTGCGTTTGGAAAGGCCTGCAGCGCGAGGACGCGCAGTGTCGAGAAGTCATCGTGGCTGCCACGCAGCGCCAGCGCATGGGCCGGCGTCCATTGGCGTTGCCAGATGTAGAGTTGTTGGTCGAGGGGTGGCGCGTCGTGCTGCTCGCAACCCGACAGCAACACGCCCAAAAACAGACCGACAATAAACCGCATACCTTCCAACCCCAGACCACACAAGGCTGCAAGGTTACACAAAACCTTGTGGGAGCGAGCCTGCTCGCGAAGGCATTGTGTCATTCAACCACGATGTCGACTGACACGGCCTCTTCGCGAGCAGGCTCGCTCCCACAAAGGAAAGTGCTCAGGGTTTACGGGCAATGATGACCTGGCTCTTCGCGACAACGGCATCCAGCGCCTGTTTGATCTGCGCCCCACGCGGCGAGTCGAGCACCGCTTGCCAGGTGTCGGCCCAGTGATTGAGCAGCGGATGATCCGGGTTGCTGAATTCGACCTTGGCCTCCCAGAACAGCAGCATCCACATCGACCAGTAAAATCCGTACTGGCTGTGGCTGATGATCTCCAGCCCTGCCTCGCTGACCATCGCCTTGAATTGCTCTTCGCTGATGATGCGAATGTGGTTGGGCTTCTGGAAATACTCGGCGGCGGCGATGTCTTTTTGCAGGTCTTCGGAACTTGGGTGCGGCACGCTCAACAGGTACAGCGCGCCCGGCTTACCGACACGTACCAGTTCAGCGAGAAACTGCGCCGGGTCGTCGACATGCTCGATGACTTCGGTGGAAACCACGCGCGTCGCCGTGGCGTCGGCGATCGGCAATGGGTTGCAGTCGGTGACGTGGCATTCAACGTCCCGTGCTGGCGTGTCACTCAGACGCTGGCGGGTCGCTTCGACTTTGCCTGCGTCGATATCGGCAATGATGATTTTCGCTCCGCGCATGCCGCAAAAATGCACGTTGCCGCCATCGCCGCAGCCGACGTCGAGCAGCGTGTCATCGGCAGTCACCGGGAAGCCTTTGAACAACTCGCCGGTTTCCTGATTGAACCAGCCACTGAGCATCGCATCGTGCAGGCCGAGCATGTACGGATCGGTCTTCCCGGCAGCTGCGACTGGCAGCTCCGGGGCCGGTGCAGGCGTGCCCGCCGTGAGTTTCTTCAAAAGGCTCAGCATGAGGTGGCTCCAGGAGATGGGACGACGGTTCGGGACGTGCCGAGGTGTTTGCTGTTCATGCTTCACGGGCCTCCATGACAGCCAGGCGTTGCTCGAACAACTGCGCGAGGAACACCTGCAGACGCTGTTCAGCCACGGCCTGACTGCAGAAGCCTTGCAGGCTGTTGACCGCTTGCGCCGACATCTGTGCATAACGTGCTGGCTGGTTTTTCGCCACCTCGTAACTGGCTTTATAGGCCTCGCACAACGACGCCCAGTTGGTCACATAACGCAGCGTGCGGAAGGCCCGGCGCGGGTCGTGTGGCCAGGCGGTGAGTTCATCGGTGGACTCGATCAGGAAGGCGTTGTCGGCGCTCAGGTAATCGATCATCGCCGTGGTGCGCGGCGCCACCGCCGGTTTGCCGCAGGACATGAACTCCATCAGCGGCAAGCACTGACCTTCACCATATGAGGTGTTGACCACGTAACGGGTGGCCTGCACCAGCCGCTCGTAATCAGGGTCGGCGAGGTAGCCGTAGATCAGCACGATGCGGCAGCGATAGGACTGGTTTTTGTACAAGTGATGCAGGATATCGCCGAGCGCTTCTTCGGCGTCGTGATGAGTCAGTTTGAGCACCAGCGTGGCATCTTCGACGTCGCGAAAACTCACGCAAAAAGCGCTGAGCATGTCTTCCCAGTTCTTGCGTCCGTCACCGGGATTGAACACTGACGTGTACACCACGCCGTCAAGCAACAACGCCTGCTCGGTAATCGGCGCGGCAAAATCAATCCCTTCGCCATTGCGCAAATGCGCCGGGCCGAACGCATTCAGATCGAGGGTTCGACTGTCCGCCACCAGGCCTTTGATCGTCAGGCGCAGCGGCTCAGTCGCTACTTGCCCCTGCAATTGCGCGCCGCGTGCAGCAAAGCGATCCCACACCGGCGCCGGTACCGCGACGATCGGATAATCCTCCGTCATCGCCTCGCGCACGGCGTTGACCGTGTAACTGGAATGGGTGATCGCCGCGCCACAGGCTGCCAGCACGGTGCGCCAGTCGTTGCGCGGTTCACCGGCAAACGGCTCGTTGGGAATGGTGCTGAATTCCCAGGCAAATACCGGCAACGTCGGACACGCCAAATGCACCGGAGTGCGGTGCGGCGGCGAGAACGACAGAAACACACAGGGCTCGCCACGGCTCAGGCATTCCCGGTACAGCGTATCGACTTCGGCTTGGGGATCGAGCACTTCCACCACCCGCCCGAGCCGTTCGAGCACCGGACGATATTCCTTGAGCACGAAGTAATAGCTGTACTCCGAACGCCCGAGATTCTGCGCAATGGTGTGCTGGTTGGTTTCCGAATGAATGATGATCAGCATGAGGCGTTATCCGTCACGGGCGTGGCATCGGCAGACATGGGCGTCAGCGCGAAAAAGTCCGCCATGCGTTTTTGCACCGGCGCGAACGCGCAGTAATCGTGCATGCGCTCGACGGCAGCCACCGACATCCGCTGATAGTCCTGTGGCCGGGCCTTGGCCATCTGATAGCTGTTTTCGTAGGCGCTCTTCAGCGAGCCCCAGTCCGGGCGGTAACGCAACGTGCGGTAGATGATCCGCGTGTCCTGCGGCCAGATCGTCAGCTCTTCGCTGGACTTGACCACGAACGCCACTGCGTCATCGATGTAATCTTCCATCGCCGTGTGATCGGGAGCGATCACCGGTTTGCCACTGGACATGAACTCCATCAGCGGCAGGCACAGCCCTTCGCAGCGCGAGGCATTCACATAGAAACTCGCCGCCTGATAGAGCCTGGCGTACTGCGCGTCGTCGAGGTAACCGTGCATCACCACCACCCGACAAGCGAACGGCGTGAGCTGCGCGAGCAAGGTCATCAACTCGCTGTAGTAGGAGGCCAGATCGTTCTGGGTAATCTTCAACACCAGCGTCGCGTCGGACGTTTCACGAAACGCCCAACAGAACGCGGTAATCAGTTGGTGCCAGTTCTTGCGACCATCCTTGGGGTTGAACACCGTGACGTAAACCACGCCGTCGACCGTGGTCTCGACCGCTGAGGTAGTGTCCGGCAAATCCAGTGGCACGGGTTCCACAACAGGCACCGGCAGCGCGCCACACACCGCCGGCAGGCGTTGTTCGAGCCAGCCGTGCAGCGTGTCCGGCACCAGGTCGCGAATGCCTTCCCAGTACCAGTTGTAGAGAAATTTCACCCGTGGCACCGGCTCGACCTGCTCGTGCCCGAGATTCAGCGCCCACAGCCGCAGGTAATGCCGGGCAATGACGAAGCGGCGTTTGAGGGTCAGCGGTGGCGGGCGCGCGGCTTCGATTGCAGCGGCCAGCGCGGCTTCCTCTTCCGGCGTTATCGGCGTCGGGATCAGTGCGTCGGCGCAGAGGCCGAGAGTGCGAGTATCGAAAATGCAGCCCTTGATCGCCAGCGATGTGCCCGGATTCACCGGTGTACTCAGCGTCTGCTGACGAATCGTTGCGAAGTTTTCCCACAGCGGTGTTGGCAATACCAACACCGGAAAGTTTTCGCCCATGGCACGACGAATTGCCCGGGCGGTGTGGCTCGACAGCGTGATAACGCGGCCCTGACGGGCAAGCATCTGCGTCCAGTCCTGACGCGGGTCGTTGTCCCACTGCTCATCAGGAATCGAATCGAACTCCCAGGCCACCACGCACATCGTCGGGCACTCCAGGTCGACCGGGGTTTTCTGCGGCGGGGTGAATGACAGGAACAGGCTGTCTTCGCCGGCGACGAGCAACTGTCGATAGAGCGTATCGACATCGGCGGGAGAGGCCACCACGTGCACGCGTCCAAGACTTTCCAGCACCGGGCGATAGGCCTTGAGTACAAAGTAATAGCTGTATTCGGGGCGCCCGAGACTCTGGCTGATGGAACTGTCGTTGACGTCCGAGTAAAGAATGAAATTCATGGCATCCCACGATGAAGGCGCCATCCCGGCACCTTCATGCTATGACGGCCGTGCGTTGGATCGAGTCGGCATGGCCGGCCCTCGTCCTTCGTCATCGGGTGCGTCTTCGTTCTTGTTTTAGTGGTCGGTTTCACCCTGCGTCGCGGTTCCCGAATCAAAGCCCGGGATTTGGCGACGAGGGGCATTCTAAACACATCCGTCGAGGATTCGTGAACCGCCCGGCGAGAATAAATCCGCTACGCTGACGAGAACTGACCAGTCACGGTATGGCCAGTTGAAATTGCTCGGCAATTGGCACAGATTGGCAGCAAATAACTACAACAACGTTTTCGCCTGTCGTCTTAGCGGTTTTTTTCCGACCGGTCTGACAGACCCTTCTCTAGAGCCTGTAGGAAGTGCCGCGAAAACCAAGACCAAGGGGTCGCTGTTTGAAAAAGCGTCTGTTCGTCACGGGTCTCAGTGGATTCGTTGGACAACATATTCAGTCACGTTTGGCCTCGCCTGACTCTGCGTGGGAACTGCTGCCTGCAGCTTCACGTTACGACCTGACGGCTCCAGACAACCTTGTCGACCTGTGGCCGCAAATGCCTGACGCGGTCATTCATCTGGCCGGCCAGACGTTCGTCCCCGAAGCTTTCCGCGACCCGGCACGTACCCTCGACATCAATCTGCTCGGCACCCTCAATCTGTTGCAGGCTCTCAAGACCCGTGGTTTTCAGGGCACGTTCCTGTACGTCAGCTCCGGCGACGTTTACGGCCAGGTCAGCGAAAGCGATCTGCCGATCACCGAACAACAAGCGCCCTGCCCGCGCAATCCGTATGCGGTGAGCAAACTCTCGGCCGAGTTTCTCAGCCTGCAATGGGGTTTGAGTGAGGACTGGCCGGTGCTCGTCGCGCGGCCGTTCAACCACATCGGCACAGGACAGAAAGAAAGTTTCGTCATCGCCAGTGCCGCCCGCCAGATCAATCGCATCAAACAGGGCCTGCAAGCCCCGCAACTGGAAGTCGGCGACATCGACGTCACGCGGGATTTCCTCGATGTCGGCGATGTGATTTCGGCCTATTTCGCGCTGCTGGAGAAAGGTGTACCAGGACAGGTTTACAACATCTGCTCAGGGCGCGAGCAGAGCATCCGCAGTCTGATTGAACAACTGGCCGATCTGGCCGAAGTGCCAGTGCAACTGGTTCAAGATCCGGCTCGCATGCGCCGCGCCGACCAGCGCCGCGTTTGCGGCAGTCACACCAAGCTGACCCGGACCACCGGATGGACGCCTGAAATCACTACACAACAATCCCTGCGGGCGATCCTGTCCGACTGGGAGAAGCGAGTAAAACAAGAATGACTAAAAGTGCACTGATCACAGGGATTACTGGCCAGGACGGCGCCTATCTGGCCAGACTGTTGCTCGACAAGGGCTACAAGGTTCATGGCCTGGTGGCACGACGCAGCAGCGATTCGCGCTGGCGCCTGCGCGAGATGGGTGTCGAAGCCGACATCGTTTATCTCGATGGCGACATGGCCGATGCCTGCTCGGTGCAGCGTGCGGTCATCAAGTCGGCGCCGGACGAGGTGTATAACCTCGCCGCGCAAAGCTTTGTCGCCGCCTCGTGGGATCAACCGGTGACCACCGGCATCGTCGACGGCCTGGGCGTTACCCATCTGCTCGAAGCGATCCGTCAATTCAGCCCGCACACCCGCTTCTATCAGGCTTCGACCAGTGAGATGTTCGGCCTTATCCAGGCTGAGCAGCAGGACGAAAACACACCGTTCTACCCACGCAGCCCTTACGGCGTGGCCAAGCTGTACGGCCACTGGATCACCGTCAACTACCGCGAAAGTTTCAACCTGCACGCCAGCAGCGGCATTCTTTTCAACCATGAATCGCCACTGCGCGGCATCGAGTTCGTGACCCGCAAGGTCACCGACGCCGCTGCACGCATCAAGCAGGGCAAACAGCAGGAGCTGGCCCTGGGCAACATTGACGCCAAGCGTGACTGGGGTTTTGCCGGTGATTACGTCGAAGCCATGTGGCTGATGCTGCAACAAGACAAGCCTGACGATTTTGTGGTCGCCACCGGCGTCACCACCACCGTACGGGAAATGTGCCGCATCGCCTTCGATCACGTCAGCCTCAACTACCGCGATTACGTGAAGATCGACCCGGCCTTCTTCCGCCCGGCCGAAGTCGAAGTGCTGCTCGGCAATCCGGCCAAGGCTCAGCGCGTACTGGGCTGGAAGCCGAAAACCGACCTGGATACCTTGATCCGCATGATGATGGATGCGGACATGAAACGCGTCGCCAAGGAGTAGGCCATGCTGATCCCCGTGATTCTGTCCGGCGGTGCCGGCACCCGTTTGTGGCCGGTGTCCCGCGAGGGCCATCCCAAGCCGTTCATGACCCTGCCCGACGGCCAGTCGCTGCTCGGCAAGACCTATCAGCGCGCGGCGGCTTTGCTCGACGGCTGGGGCGACATCGTCACGGTGACCAATCGCGAGTACTACTTCCAGAGCAAGGATCACTATTGCGCCGCCCACGTATCGCGTCATCGCGGGCACTTCCTGCTCGAGCCGAGCGGGCGCAACACCGCGCCGGCCATCGCTGCAGCGGCGTTGTCGCTGCAAGCGTTGCACGGTGACGACGCGATCATGGTGGTGATGCCCGCCGACCATTTGATCGTCAATCAGGACGCACTGAAAACCGCGGTCGAGCACGCAGTCCATCTGGCCAGGGACGGTTATCTGGTGACCTTCGGCGTGATCCCGACCGCACCGGAAACCGGCTTCGGCTACATCGAGACCGGGGCGCCGCTGGACGCCAAAGGCGCGGCGAAAGTGCAGCGCTTCGTCGAGAAGCCCGACCTGCAAACTGCCACGCATTATCTGGAGAGCGGCAACTTCCTGTGGAATTCGGGAATGTTCTGCTTCACCACCGCGACCTTGATTGCTGAACTGCAATCGCACGCGCCCGAGTTGCTGGAGCAGACCCGCGCCTGCATGGACGTCAGCGCGCCGATTGAAACGGTCGGCTGCCTGCAACAGGAACTGTCGCCGGCACTGTTCGCGGAAATCACTGACATCTCGATCGACTACGCGCTGATGGAGCGCTCGGAAAAAGTCGTCGTGGTTCCCGCCGGATTCGACTGGAGCGACATTGGTTCGTGGGGTGCCGTCGCGGCATTGGTCCCGGCCGATGCCGACAACAACCGCGCCAGCGGCGAAGCCATCTTCATCGACAGCCACAACAACTTCGTGCAGAGCGAAGGCCGACTGATAGCGACGGTGGGTGTGGATAACCTGATCGTGGTCGACACCGCCGACGCGGTGCTGGTGGCCCACGCCGACCGTGCGCAGGACGTGCGGCGCGTGGCCAAGCAGCTCAAGGACAAATCCCACGAAGCCTATCGGCTGCATCGTACCGTCAGTCGACCGTGGGGCACCTACACCGTTCTGGAGGAAGGCCCGCGCTTCAAGATCAAGCGCATCGTGGTCAAACCCGGTGGCAAGCTGTCCCTGCAAATGCACCATCACCGCAACGAACACTGGGTGGTTGTCGAAGGCATGGCCAAGGTCACCAACAACGGCTCCGGCACGACGCTGGTGGCCAAGAACGAATCAACCTTTATCGCCGCCGGCCACAAGCATCGTCTGGAAAACCCTGGGGTGATCGATCTGGTGATCATCGAAGTGCAAAGCGGCGAATACCTGGGAGAGGACGACATCGTCCGCTTCGAAGACCAATACGGCAGGACGGTTTAAATGCTGCTTTCCCTGTACCGCTCGTTGCATGGCTACCGGGGTTTCATCCTCGGCAGCGTGCAGCGAGAGTTTCAAGCGCGATACCGCAATTCGCTGTTCGGCGCCTTGTGGCCGATTTTCAATCCGCTGTCGATGATCATTGTTTACACCGTGATCTTTTCCCACATCATGCGCGCCCGTTTGCCGGGTGTGGATGACAGCATGGCCTACAGTGTCTACCTCTGCGCCGGGTTGCTGGCGTGGGGGCTGTTTTCCGAAATCACCTTGCGCAGCCAGAACATGTTTCTGGAAAACGCCAACCTGCTGAAGAAAATCAGCTTCCCGCGGATCTGCCTGCCGGTCATCGTCCTGTGCAATGCCGGGATCAACTTCGCGATCATCATCAGTCTGTTTCTCGGCTTTCTGCTGATCACCGGGCGCTGGCCGGGCATGGCGCTGCTGGCGCTGATTCCATTGATCGCCCTGCAAATGATGTTCTGCGCCGGGTTGGGCATGGTGCTCGGCGTATTGAACGTGTTCTTCCGCGATGTCGGCCAGCTCTTCGGCATCTGCCTGCAATTCTGGTTCTGGCTGACGCCGATCGTTTACCCGATCACGATCCTGCCGGAATGGGTGCAGCGCCTGTTGCAACTCAATCCGCTGACCAACCTGTTCAGCAGTTATCAGAACCTGTTTCTCTACGGACAGTGGCCGGTCTGGAGCTCGCTGCTGCCGATCTTCGTCACGGGGGTGCTGTTTTGTCTGATCGGTCTACGGCTGTTTCGCCAGCGCGTTGGCGAAATGGTGGATGAACTCTAATGGGGCATATTCGCGTCACCGGCCTGAGCAAGGCCTACAAACAATATCCCAACCGCTGGAGCCGACTGGCTGAGTGGCTGATTCCGTTTTCGCCGATCCGCCACCACCAGCACTGGGTGCTGCAGGACGTCGAATTCGAAATCGCCCCCGGTGAAGCGGTGGGCATCGTCGGTGCCAACGGCGCGGGCAAAAGCACTTTGCTGAAAATGATCACCGGCACCACCCAACCCACCACCGGCAAGATCGAACTGCAAGGCCGCGTGGCCGCGCTGCTGGAGCTGGGCATGGGTTTCCACCCGGATTTCACCGGTCGCCAGAACGCAATCATGGCCGGTCAGTTGCTGGGCATGCAGCTCGAAGAAATCGAAGCACTGATGCCCGACATCGAGCATTTCGCCGAGATCGGCGACGCCATCGACCATCCGGTGCGAACCTATTCCAGCGGCATGCAGATGCGCTTGGCGTTCAGCGTTGCCACGGCGCGGCGCCCGGACATCCTTATCGTCGACGAGGCACTGTCGGTGGGCGACGCCTACTTCCAGCACAAAAGCTTCGAACGCATCCGCAGCTTCCGCAAATCCGGCACCACGCTGCTGATCGTGTCCCACGACCGCTCGGCGATTCAGTCGATCTGCGACTCGGCCATCCTGCTCAAGGACGGCCGCATGGCCATGTACGGCAAACCGGAACCGGTGCTCGACTACTACAACGCGCTGATGGCCGAACGCGAAGGCCAGATCGTCCGTCAGGAAATGCTCGCTGGCGGCGAAGTGCAAACGATATCAGGCACCGGCGAAGCGGCGATTCTCGGCGTGCGCCTGCTCGATGAAAACGATCGCAGCATCGACGCCGCCGAAGTCGGCCAACCGGTGGTGCTCGAAGTTCAGGTCGAGGTGCGCAAGGACATCGAACGGCTGGTGCTGGGCTTTATCCTCAAGGATCGGCTGGGTCAGATGATGTACGGCATCAACACCCATCGCCTCGACAAGGCATTGACCGACCTGCACGCCGGCGAACGCTTCACCTACCGCTTCTCGTTCATCATGGGTTTGGGCAAAGGCAATTATTCAGTGTCGCTGAGCCTGTCGCGTCTGGACTCGCACCTCGATCGCAATTTCGAATGGCACGACTACGGGTTGGTATTCCACGTGATCAACAACCGTCAGGAAGATTTCGTTGGCTGCTCATGGCTCGGCGCCAAGACCACCATCACTCGCGACACCGAGGCCCGGCACGCAGAGCGTGCGCCATGACCCGCTTGCTGGTCGAATGCACCCATGTGTTCAAACACCCGGCCATCAATTCGGGTATTCAGCGTGTGGTGCGCAACGTCATCAAGCAACTGCCCGCCAGCGCCGCAGGTGTGGAGTGCATGCCGGTGGTGGTACTCAATGGCGAGCTTTATCGCGTGTTGCAACTGGCACCGTTCGATACGCCTTTTTTCAACACGCTTGAAACCTTCGGCGGACGACTGGAACGCCTCGCTCATCGCTTCTGGCAGTGGCATCAGCGACGTGATGCGCAACTCAACTCAAAACTGGCGCGACGGGTTTTATATGTCGGCTACCGACTGACGATCTTCGCAGCCTTCGGCCTGCCGATCCGCCTGATCCGGCGGATCAATCGCAGGCAACTGCTCAAACGTTGCTCACCGCTGCAACACCAGCCGGGCGATCAACTGGTGCTACTGGATTCGTCATGGCACTCGGATCTTTTCGCCCACGTCGAACGGCTCAAACGTGACGGCGTCGGTATGATCGCGGTGATCTACGACCTGATCCCGCTGACTCACCCACAGTTTTACGACACACGTCTGGTCGAGGTTTTCAGTGAGTGGTTCGACTGGATCACCCGCACAGCGGATGGCTACATGGCGATTTCCGCCACGGTGCGCGATCAGGTGCGTGAAGAGTTGCGCCAGCGAATCGGTGTCGAGCAAACCCATCAACGCTGGTTCGATTTCTTTCACTTGGGTTCCGAACTGGATCTGCACAACGACGTGGCAATGGTCGAACCGCGCCTGAAGCAACTGTTCACTACCTCTGAGCCGGTCTACCTGATGGTCAGCACCATCGAGCCGCGCAAAAACCACGCCTATCTGCTTGATGCCTTCGAGCACGCCTGGGCCGCTGGCTCAACCGCACGGCTGTGCATCGCCGGGCGGGTCGGCTGGAAATGCGACGCCCTGCTCGCCCGGGTGCGCAATCATCCCGAGTTGAACCAGCGCCTGTTCATGTTCAACGACCTCAGCGACACCAGCCTGGAACACGCTTACGCCCACGCCAGTGCGTTGGTGTTCCCTTCGTTCGTCGAAGGGTTTGGCTTGCCGCTGGTGGAGGCCATGCAGCGTGGCTTGCCGGCGATGGGCAGTGATATTGCGGTGTTCCGCGAAATTGGCGGCGAGTTCATGGCCTACTTCGATCTGCAGGATCCGCAAAGCCTCGCCCGGTTGATTATCGGATTTCAGCGCAACGGCCAGTTCCCCGCAGCTCGCGATGTTGCCGATTGGCAGTGGATCGGCTGGCGGGAAGCGAGCCTGCAACTGGTCGAACGCAGTGCGCGTAACGTTCTGGGAGCGCCAACGGCGCCAGCGAGTCAGCATGCGCATTGCTCTTAACGCGCGCATTCTGCAGGCACCGCGCACCGGCATCGGCCAATACGTCGCTGAACTGGTCAACGCCTTGCGCAATGAACCCGACGTGGACGTGACGTTGTTCCACGGCTGGGGCTGGAGTTCGGCACTGCCGGAAGCGGCCATGCCCGGTTACTCACGATTGACGCCACTGCTGCGGCAAATCCCCGGCGCCTATCAGGCGCGCCGCTGGCTGGAGCAGAAACGCTTCGATCAGGGCCGCGCGCAAGGTATCGACCTCTATCACGAGCCGAGCCTGTGGCCACTGGCCTTCGATGGCCCGACGGTGATCACCCTGCACGACCTGACTCACCTGCATTTCCCTGAGACCCAACCACCGGCACGGCTCAAGGAGATCGAGCGCCGACTGGCCGCCGGTGTCCAACAGGCGCAGGTGATTCTCACCGATTCACAGGCGATTGCCGACGAAGCCCAGGATTATTTCGGCCTGCCAGCCGAACGTTTTGTGGTGGCCACGCTGGGGGTTGCCGAGCGCTTTCATCCGCGCGAGGCCAGCGCCATTGACGCGGTGCTCAAGGCGCATGCGGTGGAGTCGCGGGAGTATTTCCTTTGTGTCGGCACGCTGGAGCCACGCAAGAACCTTGGCCTCGCCCTGCGCGCCCATGCCCTGTTACCGGAGGCAGTGCGTCAGCGTTTTCCATTGCTGATTGTCGGCATGGCCGGGTGGCAGCGCGAACAGTTCAGCGAACCGTTGCGCCAGGCGCTGGCCAGCGGGCATGTGTGCCTGCTCGGTTATCTGCTCGATGAACAGGTCGCCCAATTGCTGGCCGGCGCCCGGGCGCTGATTTTTCCATCACTGTATGAAGGTTTCGGTCTGCCGGTACTGGAGGCCATGGCCAGTGGCACACCGGTGGTGCTCACGCGTTCTTCGGCGATGCCGGAAGTCGCCGGTGCAGCGGGCAACTATATTGAAGCTGACGATGCAGAAGGCCTGCGTGATGCGCTGAGCCGACTGATCGACGATCAAGCGCATTGGCAGGCATGCCGAGAAGCCGGGTTGCAGCAGTCACGGCTTTTTTCCTGGAAGCGTTGTGCACAGGCCACGGCCGGTGCCTACCGCCAGGCCATGGGAGGTTGAATGCGAGTTCTTCATTTTTTCAAGACGTACCTGCCTGACTCGGTCGGCGGCATTGAGCAAGTGATTTTCCAGCTCTGCGAAAGCGGCGCCCAGCACGGTATCGACGGCCAGGTGCTGACGCTCAGTGCTGACCCGACACCGCCCGTGGTGCAATTGGGCCAGCACGAAGTGCACCGGGCCAAACTCGACATCCAGTTCGCCTCCACCGGTTTTTCCTGGAGCGTGTTCAAACAGTTTCGCGAACTGTCGGCCGAAGCTGACGTGGTCAATTACCACTTCCCGTGGCCGTTCATGGACCTCGTGCATTTCGCCAGCGCGATGAACAAGCCGAGCGTGGTGACCTATCACTCGGACATCATTCGCCAGAAGCACCTGCTCAAACTCTACCGACCGTTGATGAATCGTTTTCTCGCCAGCGCCGACCGCATCGTTGCCGCGTCACCCAACTATCTGCACACCAGCGATGTGTTACAGCAGTTCCAGGACAAGACCCGGGTAATTCCTTACGGTTTGAACAAGTCGGGTTATCCACAGCCGGAAACCGAGCGCATGAACCGCTGGCGCCAACAGCTTGGGGATAAGTTTTTTCTGTTTGTCGGCGTGATGCGTTATTACAAGGGCCTGCACATTCTGCTTGAGGCCCTGAAAGACGTGGACTATCCCGTGGTCATTGTCGGTGCCGGGCCACTGGAGCTGGAGCTGCACGCGCAGGCGCAGGCGCTGGGCCTGCGCAACATTCACTTCCTCGGACGTCTGGGTGACGAAGACAAGGTCGCGCTGCTGCAACTGAGCTACGCGATTGTTTTCCCGTCACACCTGCGTTCGGAAGCATTCGGCATTTCCTTGCTGGAAGGCGCGATGTACGGCAAGCCGATGATCTCCAGTGAGATCGGCACTGGCACCAGTTACATCAATATCCACAACGAGACGGGATTGGTCGTGCCGCCGAGTCATCCACAGGCGTTTCGCGAGGCGATGCGCACGCTGTGGGAGGATCCGGTGCGCGCTGCAGCGATGGGGGTCAAAGCTGAAGCGCGTTATCGGCAGTTATTCACAGCCGACGACATGGGCCGCAAATGGACGGCGTTGTATCAGGAATTGCTGGAAGAAAAGAACCTGTCCTACGCCTGATTTCAGGCTGAAACATATACCCAAATGTGCGAGCGAGCCTGCTCGCGATGGCGGTGGATCAGCGACAATGATGTCGACTGACCTGACGCTTTCGCGAGCAGGCTCGCTCCCACAGGGTGTTGTGGTGTTTTCAGTTACAGGTCAAGGATCAGCGGTTGCGGGCTTTGTGCCGGGACCGCGCAGCAGATCAGCACGTGACCCGCTTCCGGAACGTCTGCCGGCACCTGTGGATAATTCACTGCACCGCTGACCAGCCGGGTCTTGCAGGTACCGCAAGAACCTCCCCGGCAACTGAATTCCGGACGTAACCCGCGACTTTCCGCCAGTTCCAGCAAACTCCCGCCATCCGGCTGCCAACGCGCCTCTTTCGCCGAACGCTCGAACACCACCGGCACCGATGTGGTCGCAGCGGGCGGTTGTTCGATGACGATCGCGTCCGGATCAGCCTGACGTTTCAGCGTCGACGGGCCGAAGGTTTCCGCATGAATCTGCGCATCGCGCACGTCCAGTTCGCGCAGGGTGTCGTACAAGCCTTGAGTAAAACCGCCGGGGCCGCAGAGGACAAAGTCGAGCTGATCGAAATCATCGGCATCCAGCACGTTTCTCAGCACTTGCGCGTCGATACGCCCCGACAGATCGAAATCCTCACCTTCGTGCAGTTCAGCTTCCGGCTGGCTGAGCAAACGCAGAACTCGTACCGAATCGCCTGCCGTTTCGAGCAACCGATCCAGCTCCTGGCGAAACGGTTGATCGGCCAAGCTGCGTGAACTCTGCAACAACAGCGTCGGACGAATCCTTCGCGTCCGTAGGCCTTGGTACACCACCTCGCGCAGCATCGACAGCAAAGGCGTGACTCCTACACCGGCCGCCAACAACACCAAAGGGCGGTGCTCCAACGGCTTCACGGTGAAATGCCCCTGCGGCGCCCGCGCTTCCAGCACATCGCCGACATTAATTTGCTCATGCAGATGCGATGAAATCAGGCCCTCGCGCTTGACGCTAATGCGGTAGAACCCATCCGACGGCGCACTCGAAAGGCTGTAAGTGCGGATGTGCACCTCGCCATCGAGAGTGAAACGCAGCGGCAGATGCTGACCGGCAAGAAACACCGGCAAACCGGCACCGTCGGCGGGCTCCAGATAGATCGAGCGAATGTGCTGACTCTCCGCTTCGATCTTCGCCACCCGCAGTGGCCGCCATTGATTGCCCAGCGCCTGCGCCTGTAAACGTGCGTCCGCCTCGGCCCAGTTACCGGTCAACAGACTGGTCGGCGACATGCCGTCGAAGCGCCAGCGCAAGGCCAATGCCGCCGGGCGCCGCACCAGTTTTTCCACATCAAATGTCCACAGGCGTTCAGCACCTTGAAACGCCTCAATCTGCGGGCCTTCAAGAATGATCTCGGTACGCCCGCTGAGTTGCAGCACGTCGCCTGTGGAAAAGTCGATGAACAACAGACCAGCCTTGGGGTTGAGCAGCAAATTGCCGAGGGTGTTGAAGTGCAGATTGCCGGCGAAATCGGGGATGGTCAGACGATTGCCCTCCACCCGCACGAACCCGGCCTGGCCGCCACGATGAGAAACATCCACTGCCCGCTGGCCGTCGACATCCACATAACTGGCGACGAAAAAAGTATCGGCGCATTCGATCAGCGCGATGGCCGCATCATCGAGGCCTTTCAGATGCTCAGCCGGACGCGTCTGCGGATCCGTCAACGGCACACGCTGAAACTGGCGCAGTTGAATGTACTGCGGGCAGTTGCCGAAGGCTTGATCCACGCTCACATCAAAACCATGAGCGCTCAGATTGCCGACATGACCATTGAGGCGATTGCGCCGGCGGGTGTGCAACTCGATGCCGAGCAAGCCGATCGGTTCGCCGTTACGCAGTTGCGCCGGGTCATCGGCAGCAGGCTGGCTGGCGAAATGCAGATGCCCGGGATCCGGCGAATAGGCAAACCCCGGCGCGCCTTCGAGCACACTGGCCCACGGGCGCCCATCTGCATCAACGGCGCCGTACAACATGAAGGGTAATTGCTGATAGAACTCACGGTGCTGGTCCGGCATCCAGGTGCGAATCACCTTACGCCCGAAGGCTTCCATGCGTTCGGCAACCCCGACTCTCGCTTGCAACTGTTGCTCGCCAGCGTGCCACGGTGAACGTTCCATCATGACCTCTCCTCTGCACCCTCGGCACAGCGTGGATTGTGAGAATCAGACTGCGGTTTGCAGACCGGCAACCGTGCGTGGCATGCCGACGAAACCGGGCAAGGCTTCAACCCGGGCCAGCCAGGCGCGGACGTTGGCGTAATCATCCAGCGACACGTTGCCTTCCGGCGCATGGGCGATGTAACTGTAGGCCGACACGTCGGCAATGGTCGGTTCGGCGCCGGCCAGATACGCCGTTTTACCTAACTCGGCGTCCATTACCTTGAGCAGGTTGTGCGCACGAGTAATGGCTTCTTCAGCATTCAGTTGTGCGCCAAACACCGTGACCAGTCGCGCCGCAGCGGGTCCGAACGCAATCGGCCCGGCGGCCGCCGACAGCCAGCGCTGCACCCGCGCCGCACCCACCGGGTCAGCGGGCAGCCAACGACCATTGCCGTATTTCTGCGCCAGATACACCAGAATTGCGTTGGAATCGGCCAGCACCACGCCGTCGTCATCGATTGCCGGCACCTGCCCGAAGCTGTTGATCGCCAGATACGCCGGCTGCTTATGCTCACCTTTGGCCAGATCGACAAAGATCAGCTCGGTCGGCAATTGCAGCAGGGACAACATCAGCTCGACACGGTGGGCGTGGCCGGAACGTGGAAAGTTGTAGAGTTTGATCGCTTGCATGGTCGACTCCGCTGAACAGGGGCGCCGCTGCGGGGATGAGCGCGCCGATGGAGGTCATCTTGCGCTGATCGCGAAAACAACAGAATCACCAGCAAACGCAATCGATTATTTCACTTCGTGCAATAACGCTGCATTTTTCAACGCTGGATGTTCGCGCAAAGCCTCTGCCGTGAAATCGACAAAACTGCGGATCCGCGCTGGAGCCTTGCGCCCCCCCTGATACACGACATGGATCGGCAGCGGCGGCAGTTCGAATTCCGCGAGGACGATTTCCAGTGTGCCGGCGGCAACCTGGCTCGCCACTTGATAGGACAACACTCGAGTCAAACCCAAGCCCATGCAAGTCGCTGTAATCGCAGCCTGATTGGCGGTAACGATCAGACGCGGCTCAGGACGCACGCTGAGCGGTTCGCCCCCGACGAGAAACGGCCAACTGCGTTGCTGACCAATCGCTGAAGTCGCCACCACCGGCGCTCCCGCCAGAGCGTGGGGATGAACCGGTCGACCATACCTGGCAAAGTAGGCTGGCGAGCCGCAGATGACCCGACGCACCTCACCCACCCGAATCGCATGCTGACTGCTGTCCGGCAGATCACCGATGCGCACCGCCACATCGATGCCCTCCTCGACCATATTGACGATCCGATCGACCAGCACGGCGTTAATCGTGACATCCGGATATTGCGCGAGATAACTCGCCATCACCGGCGTCACAAACAAATCACCGAACAACACCGGCGCCGTCACCGTCAGTTGTCCACGCGGCTCGGCATGACTGCCCGCCGCCGAATCCTCGGCTTCCTGCACTTCGGCGAGAATCCGCCGACAGTCTTCCAGATAACGCTGCCCCGCTTCGCTCAAATGCACACTGCGCGTGGTGCGAATCAGCAACTGCGTACCGATCCGCAACTCCAGCGCCGCGATCGCCCGCGTCACGCTCGCCGCAGAGAGACCCAGACGCCGCGCGGCCGCAGAGAAGCCTTGCTCTTGCGCGACAGTGGTGAAGATGTGCATTTCCTGGAAGCGGTCCATGGTGCCTCTCGAGTCAGATACAAAAATCGCAGCCGAAGCTGCGATTTTTTGTGCGTAGGTCAGCTGTGGATAACTTATTCCACCGTCACCGACTTCGCCAAATTACGCGGCTGATCGACGTCCGTGCCCTTGAGCACCGCAACGTAGTACGACAGCAGCTGCAGCGGAACCGTGTAGAGGATCGGCGAGAGGATGTCGTGGATATGTGGCATCTGCACCACGTGGGTGCCTTCGCCGTTGCTCATCCCGGCTTTCTCGTCGGCGAACACGATCAGTTCGCCACCACGGGCGCGGACTTCCTGCAGGTTGGATTTGAGCTTTTCCAGCAGTTCGTTGTTTGGCGCCACGGTGACCACGGGCATGTCGTTATCCACAAGTGCCAGAGGGCCGTGCTTCAGCTCGCCGGCCGGGTAGGCTTCGGCGTGAATATAAGAGATTTCCTTGAGTTTCAGCGCACCTTCCATTGCCACCGGGAATTGCGCGCCACGACCGAGGAACAGGGTGTGGTTCTTCTCGGCGAACAGCTCGGCGATTTTTTCCACGGTGCTGTCCATGGCCAGTGCTTCACCGAGACGGGTTGGCAGGCGACGCAGTTCTTCGACCAGACGGGCTTCAACGCCATTGGCCAACGTGCCGCGAACCTGACCCAGCGACAGGGTCAGCAACAGCAGACCGACCAATTGCGTGGTAAAGGCTTTGGTCGAGGCGACGCCGATTTCGCGGCCGGCCTGGGTCAGCAGGGTCAGGTCGGATTCGCGCACCAGCGAGCTGATGCCAACGTTGCAGATGGCCAGGCTGGCGAGGAAGCCCAGCTCCTTGGCATTGCGCAGCGCCGCAAGGGTGTCGGCGGTTTCGCCGGACTGCGAGATGGTCACGAACAAGGTGTCCGGCTGCACCACCACTTTGCGGTAGCGGAATTCGCTGGCGACTTCGACCTGGCACGGAATGCCGGCCAGTTCTTCAAGCCAGTAACGCGCGACCATACCCGCGTGATAGCTGGTGCCGCAGGCGACGATCTGTACGTTGCGCACTTTGGCGAACAACTCGGCCGCTTGTCGGCCGAACGCTTGAACCAGCACTTGATCGTTGCTCAGGCGACCTTCGAGGGTGCGCTGCACAACGGCTGGTTGCTCGTGGATTTCCTTGAGCATGTAGTGGCGGTATTCACCTTTGTCGGCGGCTTCGGCACCGTCGCTGTACTGCACGGTCTGGCGCTCGACGACGTTGCCGTTGATGTCCCAGATCTGCACGTTATCGCGGCGAATTTCGGCGATATCGCCTTCTTCCAGGTACATGAAGCGGTCAGTGACCTGACGCAGCGCCAACTGATCGGAGGCGAGGAAGTTCTCGCCCAGACCCAGCCCAATCACCAACGGACTGCCACTGCGCGCGGCAACCAGACGATCCGGCTGCTTGGCATTGATCACTGCCAGACCATAAGCACCGTGCAATTCCTTGACCGTCGCCTTGAGAGCGACGCTCAGGTCAGGCTGATCCTTGAGCTTGTGGTTGAGCAGATGGGCGATAACTTCGGTATCGGTGTCCGAAGTAAACACGTAACCCAGCGCTTTCAGTTGATCACGCAGGGCTTCGTGGTTTTCGATGATGCCGTTGTGCACCACCGCGATGTCGCCGGAGAAATGCGGGTGGGCGTTGCGTTCGCAGGGTGCGCCGTGGGTTGCCCAGCGGGTGTGGGCAATGCCCAGACGGCCGACCAACGGGTGTTCGGCCAGCGCCGCTTCGAGTTCGCTGACTTTACCCGGGCGACGCATGCGCTCGAGGGTTTCGTCGTTGGTGAAGACCGCGACACCGGCGCTGTCGTAGCCGCGGTATTCAAGGCGCTTGAGACCTTCGAGCAGGATGGCGGTGATATTACGTTCAGCAACTGCGCCGACAATTCCACACATGCTTATTTCTCCTGACTGACAGCCGCGCAAATCACGGTGATACCGCGGGCCTGAATCTGATCGCGTGCCTCGCTAGGCAGGCGATCATCGGTAATTAGGGTATGGACGCTGCTCCATGGCAGCTCCAGATTGGGAATCTTGCGACCGATCTTGTCGGCCTCGACCATGACGATGACTTCCCGCGCCACTTCAGCCATGACCCGGCTCAAACCGAGCAGCTCATTGAAGGTGGTGGTGCCACGCACCAGATCGATGCCATCGGCGCCGATGAATAACTGGTCGAAGTCGTAAGAGCGTAGTACTTGCTCGGCAACCTGGCCCTGAAAGGATTCCGAATGCGGATCCCAGGTGCCACCGGTCATCAACAGCACCGGTTCGTGCTCAAGTTCGCTCAAGGCGTTGGCGACGTGCAGGGAGTTGGTCATCACCACCAGGCCTGGCTGTTGGCCAAGTTCCGGGATCATTGCAGCGGTGGTACTGCCGCTGTCGATGATGATCCGCGCGTGTTCGCGGATGCGTTTCACCGCCGCGCGGGCAATCGCCTGTTTGTATTTGGAAACGCTCTGCGCAGTTTCCGCGACCAGTTCCTGCGGCATGGTGATCGCCCCACCGTAGCGGCGCAGCAACAGACCATGAGTTTCCAGCGCGGCGAGATCCTTGCGAATCGTAACTTCGGAGGTTTCGAAGCGCTTGGCCAGTTCATCCACACTGACTTCGCCCTGCTCGTTGAGCAAGGCGAGGATGTTGTGGCGGCGTTGCGGCGTGTTGCGTTTCGACATGGCGACTTAAGTTTCGATTCGAAAGATAATGGAAGCAATCAAAACCTATCGGCTCTAAATCGTCAAGCTGTCGTCCAAAAAAAAACGCAACCCTCAACAGTCCCCATAGGAGCTGCCGAAGGCTGCGATTTTCTGATCTTCAAAAAGCCGCTGTGGATAACTCAGCTCTTCTTGATCTTCTCCGGCCGCTTCCAGCCGTCGATATTCCTCTGCCGCGCTCGGCCCACGGCCAACTGTGCGTTATCCACATTCTGCGTAATGGTCGACCCGGCCGCCGTGGTTGCACCGTCGGAGATATCCACAGGCGCGACCAGCGAATTATTGGAACCGATGAACACGTCAGCACCCAGCACGGTTTTCCACTTGTTGGCGCCATCATAGTTGCAGGTGATGGTGCCGGCGCCGATGTTGGTACGCGCACCGATTTCGGCATCACCCAGATAAGTCAGATGACCTGCCTTGGCGCCTTCGCCCATGCGGGCATTTTTCAGTTCAACAAAGTTACCCACATGCGCACGCGCTTCGAGCACGGTGCCTGGACGCAGACGCGCAAATGGTCCGGCATCACTGCCCTCGCCCAGAACGGCACCTTCAATGTGCGAGTTGGCCTTGATCACCACACCTTTGCGCAGGGTGCTGTCCTTGATCACACAGTTCGGGCCGATCACCACGTCGTCTTCGATGACAACGTTACCTTCGAGGATCACGTTGATGTCGATCAGCACGTCGCGACCCACGGTGACTTCGCCTCGCACGTCGAAACGCGCCGGGTCACGCAGGGTGACGCCTTGGGCCATCAACCGACGGCCAGCGCGCAACTGGTAGTGGCGCTCCAGCTCGGACAGTTGCTTGCGATCGTTGGCGCCCTGCACCTCCATCGGATCGTGCGGTTGTTCGGTGGCGACAACCAGGCCATCACTCACCGCCATTTCGATCACGTCGGTCAGGTAGTACTCGCCTTGGGCATTGTTGTTCGACAGGCGACTCATCCAGTCGGCCAGACGATTGGCCGGGACAGCGAGAATGCCGGTATTACCTTCAGTAATTGCGCGTTGCGCTTCGCTGGCATCTTTGTGTTCAACGATGGCTGCGACCTTGCCGTCGGCATCGCGCACGATACGGCCGTAACCGGTCGGGTCGTCCAGTTCCACGGTGAGCAAACCCATCTTCCCAGGCACGACGTGCTTGAGCAGACGCTGCAGGGTTTCGACTTCGATCAACGGCACGTCACCGTAGAGGATCAGCACGGTATCGGCAGTAATGAACGGCACCGCTTGAGCGGTGGCGTGACCGGTACCGAGTTGCTTGTCCTGCAGGACGAAATTCAGATCATCAGCGGCCAGACGTTCCCGCACCACATCCGCGCCATGGCCGATCACGACATGGATGCGCTGTGGATCAAGTTGCCGAGCACTGTGGATAACATGCCCCAGCATGGAATTGCCGGCAATCGGATGCAGTACTTTCGGCAGTGCCGAACGCATACGGGTGCCTTGACCGGCCGCGAGGATAACGATTTCAAGAGACATGACTGGCTACCAATCCTGGGTGGTCAGCAACTGCGACCGGGTTTCGGGAATTCGGAAAAGAAAAAAGGGTAGCCGAGGCTACCCTTTTTTATCAATCGCACAACAAGCGGATGACGGATTAACCGCCAAACTTCTTGCGGATCTGCTGGACGGTGCGCAGCTGAGCTGCAGCCTCGGCCAGACGTGCTGACGCAGCGCTGTAGTCGAAATCAGCGCCCTTTTCATGCAGAGCATGCTCGGCAGCCTTGAGAGCTGCTTGAGCCTGAGCTTCATCCAGGTCGGCGGCGCGTTGCACGGTATCGGCAAGCACCTTGACCATGTTCGGCTGAACCTCGAGGAAACCACCGGAGATGTAGAACACCTCGGCTTCCCCGCCTTGCTTGATCAGGCGGATCGGACCTGGCTTCAGATTAGTGATCAGCGGCGCGTGACCCAGAGCGATACCAAGATCACCCAGTGCACCGTGCGCAATCACCATCTCGACCAGGCCGGAAAAGATTTCCCCTTCCGCGCTGACGATATCGCAATGGACTGTCATAGCCATCTGATTGCCTCAACCTAAATTAGCGCCCGTTGCCGGGCGCCGGGATTACAGTTTCTTGGCTTTCTCGATCGCTTCTTCGATGCCGCCAACCATGTAGAACGCTTGTTCTGGCAGGTGGTCGTAGTCACCGTTGAGGATGCCTTTGAAGCCAGCAATGGTGTCTTTCAGGGAAACGTATTTACCCGAAGCACCGGTGAAGACTTCAGCCACGAAGAACGGCTGCGACAAGAAGCGCTGGATCTTACGAGCACGGTTTACCAACTGCTTGTCGGCTTCCGACAGCTCGTCCATACCCAGGATCGCGATGATGTCCTTCAGCTCTTTGTAACGTTGCAGAACGTACTGAACGCCGCGAGCGGTGTCGTAGTGGTCCTGGCCGATTACGTTCGGGTCCAGCTGGCGCGAAGTCGAATCCAGTGGATCTACTGCCGGGTAGATACCCAGGGAAGCGATGTCACGGGACAGAACGACGGTGGCGTCCAAGTGGGCGAAGGTGGTCGCTGGCGACGGGTCGGTCAAGTCATCCGCAGGTACGTATACCGCTTGGATCGAAGTGATCGAACCTTCCTTGGTCGAAGTGATACGTTCTTGCAGAACGCCCATCTCTTCAGCCAGGGTCGGCTGGTAACCTACTGCCGAAGGCATACGGCCCAGCAGTGCGGATACTTCAGTACCGGCCAGGGTGTAACGATAGATGTTGTCGACGAACAGCAGAACGTCGTTACCTTCGTCACGGAACTTCTCGGCCATGGTCAGGCCGGTCAGTGCTACGCGCAGACGGTTACCCGGCGGCTCGTTCATCTGACCGTAAACCAGTGCCACTTTGTCCAGAACGTTGGAGTCCTTCATCTCGTGGTAGAAGTCGTTACCCTCACGAGTACGCTCACCCACACCGGCGAACACGGAATAACCGCTGTGCTCGATGGCGATGTTACGGATCAGTTCCATCATGTTTACGGTTTTGCCTACACCGGCACCACCGAACAGACCGACTTTACCGCCTTTGGCGAACGGGCAAACCAGGTCGATAACCTTGATGCCGGTTTCCAGCAGGTCGTTGCCGCCTGCCTGTTCAGCGAACGAAGGCGCTGGACGGTGAATGCCCCAACGCTCTTCGGTGTCGATCGGGCCAGCTTCGTCGATCGGGTTACCGAGGACGTCCATGATCCGGCCCAGGGTCGCTTTACCGACCGGTACGGAGATGGCTGCGCCAGAGTCGGTAACTTCCAGACCGCGCTTCAAGCCCTCGGTGGAACCCATCGCAATGGTGCGAACCACGCCGTCGCCCAGCTGTTGCTGAACTTCCAGAGTGGTTTCAGCCGCGCTCACTACTTTCAGCGCGTTGTAGATGCTCGGTACGCTGTCGCGTGGAAATTCCACGTCGATAACGGCGCCGATGATTTGAACGATACGTCCGCTACTCATAGCTGGATCCTCTGAATATTTGAACCGTTAAACCGCGGCAGCGCCGCCGACGATTTCCGAGATCTCTTGGGTGATCGCAGCCTGACGCGCCTTGTTGTAGATCAGCTGCAAATCGCTGATCAAATCACCGGCGTTGTCGGTAGCGTTCTTCATCGCGATCATCCGCGCAGCTTGTTCAGCCGCGTTGTTCTCGACCACCGCCTGGTAGACCTGCGACTCAACGTAGCGGACCATCAAGCCGTCAAGCAGCTCTTTGGCATCCGGTTCGTAGAGATAGTCCCAGTGGTGCTTGAGATCCTGATCCGGGGTCGCCACCAATGGAATCAACTGCTCCACGGTAGGCTGTTGCGTCATGGTGTTGATGAACTTGTTGGACACCACGGACAGGCGGTCAATACGGCCGTCCAGGTAGGCATCCAGCATCACCTTGACGCTGCCGATCAGATCATTGATCGACGGCTCTTCACCCAGGTGGCTGATAGCTGCAACGACGTTACCGCCGAAGTTGCGGAAAAAGGCCGCACCCTTGCTACCAACGACACACAGATCAATCTCGACGCCGTTTTCGCGGTTTACCGCCATGTCCTTGACCAGGGCCTTGAACAGGTTGGTATTCAAGCCGCCGCACAGACCACGGTCACTGCTCACCACAACATAACCAACGCGCTTGATTTCGCGGTCGATCATGAACGGGTGGCGGTATTCCGGGTTGGCGTTGGCCAGATGCCCAATAACCTGGCGGATACGCTCCGCATAAGGACGGCTAGCAGCCATGCGCATTTGTGCCTTGCGCATTTTGCTGACCGCCACTTTTTCCATGGCGCTGGTAATCTTTTGCGTGCTTTTGATGCTCGCAATCTTACTGCGAATCTCTTTTGCGCCTGCCATGTAACACCTATCAGGTTAGCAAGCGGGAGCCTCGCGGCTCCCGCTGCGGCTTACCAGGTTTGGGTGGCCTTGAACTTCTCGATACCGGCTTTCATGCCAGCGTCGATTTCGTCATTGAAGTCACCTTTAACGTTGATCTTGGCCATCAAATCGGCGTGATCGCGGTTGAAGAAAGCAATCAGCGCTTGTTCGAAGCTGCCGATCTTGGCGATTTCAATGTCAGTCAGGAACCCACGCTCAGCGGCATACAGCGACAGCGCCATGTCAGCGATCGACATTGGTGCGTATTGCTTCTGCTTCATCAGCTCGGTAACGCGCTGACCATGCTCAAGTTGCTTACGGGTCGCTTCGTCCAGGTCAGAAGCGAACTGGGCGAATGCCGCCAGTTCACGGTACTGAGCCAGAGCGGTACGAATACCACCGGACAGCTTCTTGATGATCTTGGTCTGAGCGGCACCACCCACACGGGATACCGAAACACCGGCGTTCACTGCAGGACGGATGCCCGAGTTGAACATGGCCGATTCCAGGAAGATCTGACCGTCGGTGATGGAAATCACGTTGGTCGGAACGAACGCGGAAACGTCGCCAGCCTGGGTTTCGATGATCGGCAGTGCGGTCAGCGAACCGGTTTTGCCGGTCACTGCGCCGTTGGTGAACTTCTCTACGTATTCTTCCGAAACGCGGGATGCGCGCTCCAGCAGACGGGAGTGGAGATAGAACACGTCGCCTGGGTAAGCTTCACGGCCTGGTGGACGGCGCAGCAGCAGGGAAATCTGGCGGTAAGCCACTGCTTGCTTGGACAGATCGTCATAAACGATCAGCGCGTCTTCACCGCGGTCGCGGAAGAATTCACCCATGGTGCAACCGGAGTACGGTGCCAGGAACTGCAGCGCAGGAGATTCCGAAGCACTGGCAGCCACGATGATCGTGTTGGCCAGGGCGCCGTTTTCTTCCAGCTTGCGAACCACGTTGGCGATGGTCGATTGCTTCTGACCAATGGCTACGTAGACGCAGAAAATGCCGCTGTCTTTCTGGTTGATGATCGCGTCGATCGCCAGAGCGGTTTTACCGATCTGACGGTCACCGATGATCAGCTCACGCTGGCCACGGCCGACAGGGATCATGGCATCGACAGCCTTGTAGCCAGTCTGTACAGGCTGGTCTACCGACTTACGCCAGATCACGCCCGGTGCAACTTTCTCGACCGCGTCGGTCTCGGTGTTGCCCAGTGGACCTTTGCCGTCAACAGGGTTACCCAGTGCGTCGACTACGCGACCCAGCAGTTCCTTACCAACCGGAACTTCGAGGATGCGGCCGGTGCACTTGGCGCTCATGCCTTCAGCCAGAGACTGGTAAGCGCCCAGTACAACGGCACCTACGGAGTCTTGCTCCAGGTTGAGGGCCATACCGTAGACGCCGCCCGGAAACTCGATCATCTCGCCGTACATGACGTCGGCCAGACCGTGAATCCGCACGATGCCGTCAGATACGCTGACGACAGTGCCTTCGTTACGGGCTTGGGAGGTCACATCGAGCTTGTCGATGCGGCCCTTGATAATTTCACTTATTTCGGAAGGATTGAGTTGCTGCATTGCTCTGCTGCCCCTTCAAACTCAAGATTTCAATGCTTCGGCAAGTTTCGCGATTTTGCCGCGAATCGAGCCATCGATAACCAGGTCGCCGGCGCGGATGACGACACCACCTATAAGGGCAGCATCCTCCGCAACTTGCAGGCGCACTTCCCGGTTGAGTCGTGCACTGAGAACCTTGGCGAGTTTGTCTTGCTGTTCTTGGTTCAATGCAAAAGCACTGGTCACTTCAACGTCTACCGACTTCTCTTGTTCGGCCTTGTACAGGTCGAAAAGAGCGGCAATCTCCGGCAGAAGCGGGAGACGGTCGTTTTCGGCAACGACATTGATGAAGTTCTGTGCCTTGGCATCAAACTTGTCGCCGCACACGTCAATAAACGTGGCGGCCTTTTCTGCGCTCGTCAGTCGCGGGGCCTTGAGCACGCGCTGCATGGTGTCATCTTGTGACACCGCTGCAGCCAGGCCGAGCATGGCTGACCAATTGGCCAGTTGCTGGTGGGCCTGAGCGTGCTCGAAGGCCGCCTTAGCGTAAGGTCGGGCCAACGTGGTCAGTTCTGCCATGATCGCCCTCGCTTAGATTTCAGCAGCCAGTTGGTTAACCAGCTCTGCGTGCGCGTTTTGATCGATTGTGGCACCCAGGATCTTCTCGGCGCCGCCGACAGCCAGCAAACCCACTTGGGCGCGCAGCTTGTCTTTGACACTGTTCAGTTCCTGTTCGATCTCGGCTTGAGCCTGAACCTTCACACGGTCAGCGTCGACACGGGCCTTTTCAACGGCCTCTTCGACAATCTGGTTACCGCGTTTCTTGGCTTGCTCGATGATTTCAGCTGCCTGAGCTTTCGCTTCGCGCAGTTGCTGACCCGCTTTTTCTTGGGCCAACTCCAGGTCGCGAGCTGCACGGCTGGCAGCGTCCAGACCATCAGCGATCTTCTTTTGACGTTCGTGCAGAGCAGCGATGACCGGAGGCCATACATACTTCATGCAGAACAGTACAAAAATCAGGAACGCAACGGACTGGCCAATCAGGGTCGCATTAATGTTCACGCCAACACCTCGCAGTTACGTTGTCCATCACATCAAATTACTCGGAAAAATCCGGGTAATTAGCCAGCGATCTGACCAACGAACGGGTTCGCAAAGGTGAAGAACAGAGCGATACCAACACCGATCATGGTTACGGCGTCGAGCAGACCGGCAACGATGAACATTTTAACTTGCAGCATTGGAACCATTTCTGGCTGACGCGCTGCGCCTTCCAGGAACTTGCCGCCCAGCAGGCCGAAACCAATTGCGGTACCCAGTGCGCCCAGGCCGATCAACAGTGCAACAGCGATAGCGGTTAGACCAACTACAGTTTCCATCTTTCCTCCCGACTTTTACGTCGTATGGTTTAGGTTTTTTAGATTAAAGCGGTAAAACAAATCGTTTCAGGTGCCCTGTGAAGAGCCCCTTCCCGTTTGACCGGGAAGGACATCAGACTAGTCGAGACTGGTCTTAATGGTTTTCTTCGTGCGCCATCGACAGGTAGACGATGGTCAGCATCATGAAGATGAACGCCTGCAGCGTGATGATCAGGATGTGGAACACAGCCCACGCCCACTGCAGAACAACGCCCAGGCCGCTCAGCCAGAGCAGGCCGCTGCCGAACATCACAGCGATCAGAATGAACACCAGCTCGCCGGCATACATGTTGCCGAACAGACGCAGAGCCAGAGAGATCGGTTTGGCGATCAGGGTCACGAATTCCAGCAGGAAGTTCACCGGGATCAGCAGGGCTTGAACGAAGATGTTCTTGCTGCCGAACGGGTGCAGGGTCAGTTCGCCGATGAAGCCGCCGAAGCCCTTGACCTTGATGCTGTAGAAAATGATCAGTGCGAAAACCGAGAACGCCATGCCCAGGGTCGCGTTCGGGTCGGTGGTCGACACGGCACGGAACGGGATGTGGTGGTCGCCGGAGATCAGGATGGCCAGCTGAGGAATCCAGTCGACCGGTACCAGGTCGACGGCGTTCATCAGGAACACCCAGACGAAGATGGTCAGTGCCAACGGTGCAATCACCGGGCTACGGCCATGGAAGCTGTCTTTCACGCTGCCATCGACGAATTCGACCAATACTTCAACGAAGTTCTGCAAAGCACCCGGCTGACCCGAAGTCGCTTTCTTTGCCGCCATGCGGAAAAGAAGAACGAAGATCAGACCCAACGCGACCGACCAGCCGAGAGTATCGACGTGGAAAGCCCAGAAGCCCATTTCTTTGGCCTCTGCTGCGGTATGGGCAAAGCCCCAGCCGCCGTTAGGTAGCTGACCGAAGGTCAGGTTCTGCAAGTGGTGCTGGATATAGCCCGAAGCGGTTGTTTCTGCCATGGTTGCCTCAAACGCCCTAAGGTCTCGAAAGTCTTGTTCTCATCAGCAGGGGAGCGAACCAGCTGACCGACTGAGTCAGCACGAACACGCCGAATACTGCTATCGGCGCCAGTGGCTTCACACCTGCAAACACCAGTGCAAAGAGCACTGCCGTCAAAATCAGTTTGCCTGCCTCGCCGGCATAAAATGACCGGACGATGGACTGGGCTGCTCGGGCGCCGGAAAACCGAAATGCCTTGTGAGCAAAATAAACATTGGGCAGCAAGGCTATCAGGCCTCCGCAAAGTCCCGAGTATCCGGCAACGACTCCGTGCCATTGCCAGAGCGCCAAAGCGGCAATGAGCAAAATGACAAATTGAGCCATCAACACCGGAAAAACCGCCAGGCGATGGAACGGCAGGCGGTTTGGCTTGCGGGTTTCCATCACGTTTGCTCTCCAATGGTCGGCTGCCAGAATTCAATAACTTGGCATAATTTGTGCCGACAAAATGCGCGCAGAGTATAGGGGCGGTTCTGCCCCTATTCAACTGTCAGGTAGTGATTTCCGACTGCGCGCTACATGAGGAAATGTTTCAGCGGATGTGTGCGAGCACACCTTGAAGCTCATCGAGCGAGTTATAACCGATCACCAACTGACCCTTTCCCTTCTTCCCGTGGCGAATCTGCACCGCAGAGCCTAGGCGCTCGGCCAGACGCTGTTCGAGACGGGCGATATCCGGGTCGGGTTTGCTCGCTTCCACAGGCTCCGGTTTGCCACTCAACCACTGGCGAACCAGTGCTTCAGTTTGGCGCACGGTAAGACCGCGTGCGACAACATGTCGCGCCCCTTCCACCTGCTGATTGTCCGGCAGACCGAGCAAAGCACGGGCATGACCCATTTCCAGGTCGCCGTGAGACAACATGGTCTTGATGACTTCCGGCAGTGCAATAAGCCGCAACAGGTTAGCCACAGTGACGCGGGACTTACCCACAGCCTCGGCAACTTGCTGCTGAGTCAGCTGGAATTCCTGCTGCAAACGCTGCAGGGCCACCGCTTCTTCGATCGGATTGAGGTCTTCGCGCTGGATGTTCTCGATCAGCGCAATGGCGATCGCCGTTTCATCCGGCACATCGCGAACCATTGCCGGGATGGTTTCCTGCCCGGCTTGCTGGCTCGCGCGCCAGCGGCGTTCACCGGCGATGATCTCAAAGCGGCCCCCGCCAATCGGGCGCACCACGATCGGCTGCATCACGCCTTGCGCCTTGATCGACGCCGCCAGTTCTTCCAGCGCCTGCGGATCCATATCCCGGCGCGGCTGGTATTTGCCACGCTGCAGCAGATCCAGCGGCAGGTGTTGCAACTCACGGGTGTCAGCCTGCGCGGCTTGTTCTTCCAGCGCGCTGACGGTCGGACCACTCAGCAGTGCATCCAGTCCACGTCCGAGACCTCGTTTCTTGACGGCCATGGGGATTCCTTAAGTTGCCTGAGCGGCGGCGATGCGTGAATTTTTGCGCTGACGGCGAACCATCTCGCCGGCCAGGGCCAGATAAGCCAGGGCGCCACGCGATTGTTTGTCGTAGGCCAGCGCCGGCATGCCGTAGCTCGGCGCTTCGGCCAGACGGATGTTGCGCGGGATCACCGTGTCGTAGAGCTGTTCGCCGAAGTGTTCCTTGAGCTGCGCCGAAACGTCATTCATCAGGCTCAGGCGCGGGTCATACATGGTCCGCAGCAGGCCTTCGACTTTCAGGTTCGGATTGAGCAGTTCGGCGATGCGCTTGATGTTATCCACAAGGTCGCTGAGACCTTCGAGCGCAAAGTACTCGCACTGCATCGGGATAATGACCCCGTCTGCAGCAACCAATGCGTTCAGCGTCAGCATCGACAGCGACGGAGGGCAGTCGATCAGAATGTAATCGTAGTTTTCGCGGATCGGCGCCAGCGCGCTGCGCAGACGGCTTTCCTTCATCTGCATTTCCAGCAGAACCACTTCGGCCGCCGTCAAATCGCGGTTGGCCGGCAGCAGTTGATAACCGCCGTGCTCGGAATAGTGCATGGCCTGGGCCAGATCGCATTCGCCGATCAACAGGTCGTAGACCGAATTTTCCAGGCCGTGCTTATCCACACCGCTACCCATGGTGGCGTTGCCCTGTGGATCGAGATCGATCAACAGCACCCGGCGCTTGGTCGCGACCAGGGATGCTGCGAGGTTGATGCAGGTGGTGGTCTTGCCCACACCACCCTTTTGGTTCGCTATCGCGAATACCTTAGCCATTCTTGCTTGTGTTCCCAATCATGCCGTGCGGCGCAGTATCAGCAGATGGCGTTGGCCTTGGCAACCGGGTACGGCCAGGGCGTGTTCGCTATCGAGTTTGAAGTCTGCCGGCAATGCTACCAGCTCATCGGCCGGATGAACGCCCTTCATTGCCAGCCAGCGTGTATCGGCGTCGCCTAAGTGGCGAGTCCAGTTGGTGAAGTTCTCCATGCTGCTGAACGCCCGGGAAATGATCCCGTTGAACGGTTGAGCAGGCTGGAAGGCTTCGACACGACTGTGGATAACTTGCAGGTTATCCAGTTTGAGTTCGAGTTTGACCTGAGTCAGAAAGCGGGTTTTCTTGCCGTTGCTGTCCAGGCAGGTCACTTGCGCGTCCGGATACAGGATCGCCAACGGGATACCCGGCATGCCGCCGCCGCTGCCGACGTCGAGCCAGCGGCCGTTTTCAATGAACGACATGACGCTCAGACTATCGAGCAAGTGCCGCGACACCATTTCGTCCGGATCGCGCACGGCGGTCAGGTTGTAGGCCTGGTTCCATTTGATCAACAGGGCCAGATAACCCAGCAGCAATTCATGCTGGGCTTCAGTGAGATTGACACCGAGCTCGCGGGCTCCTGTGGATAACTCTTCGGCGTGTTGCGAAGTGACCTTAGAACTCAAGCGCTTTGCTCCAACTGACGGCCCGCGCCGCGTTTTTTCAAATGAATCATCAACAGCGAAATCGCTGCCGGGGTCACGCCCGGGATCCGCGAAGCCTGGCCCAGCGTCTCTGGTCGAGTCGCGCCGAGCTTGCTCTGGATCTCCTTGGAGAGACCGGAAATGTTGGTGTAATCGATATCCACAGGCAATTTCGTGTCTTCACTGGCGCGCAGACGGGCAATTTCGTCCTGTTGACGATCGATGTAACCGGCGTATTTGGTCTTGATTTCAACCTGCTCGGCGACCTGTGGATCTTCGGCGCCGTTGCCGGTCACTTCGACCAGACCAGCGTAGTCGATTTCCGGACGACTCAAGAGATTGAGCAAATTGTATTCATGTGTCAGCGGCGTGCCGAATTTCTCGGCAATCGCATCGCCCTGCTGCGTATTCGGGCGAACCCAAGTGCTTTTCAGGCGCTGCTCTTCGAGTTCGATGCTTTCGCGTTTCTTGCAGAAGGCTGCCCAACGCGCGTCATCGACCAGGCCGAGTTCGCGACCTTTTTCGGTCAGACGCAGGTCAGCGTTGTCCTCGCGCAGAATCAGGCGGTACTCGGCACGGGAAGTGAACATGCGGTACGGCTCTTGGGTGCCGAGGGTGATCAGGTCGTCGACCAACACACCGATGTAGGCTTCGTCGCGACGTGGGCACCAGGCTTCTTTGCCCTTGGCGCGCAGTGCGGCGTTGGCACCCGCCAGCAAACCTTGGGCGCCGGCTTCTTCGTAGCCGGTGGTGCCGTTGATTTGTCCGGCAAAGAACAGACCGCCGATGACTTTGGTCTCGAGGCTGTACTTCAGGTCGCGCGGATCGAAGTAGTCGTACTCGATCGCATAACCCGGACGCACGATGTGTGCGTTTTCCATGCCACGGATCGATTGCACGATCTGCAATTGCACGTCGAACGGCAAGCTTGTGGATATCCCGTTCGGGTACAGCTCATGGGTGGTCAAACCTTCCGGTTCGATAAACACCTGATGACTTTCCTTGTCAGCAAAGCGGTGGATCTTGTCTTCGATCGATGGGCAATAGCGCGGGCCAATGCCTTCGATTTCACCGGCAGCCGAATACATCGGCGAACGATCGAGGTTCGCGGCAATGATTTCGTGGGTGCGGGCGTTGGTGTGAGTAATCCAGCAACTGACCTGGCGTGGATGCTGTTCTTTGTTGCCCATGAACGACATCACCGGAATCGGCGTATCGCCCGGTTGCTCGGTCATCACCGAGAAATCCACAGACTTGCCGTCGATACGCGGCGGTGTACCGGTTTTCAGGCGACCGACACGCAATGGCAGTTCACGCAGACGGTGAGCCAGTGCAATCGATGGCGGATCACCGGCACGGCCGCCGGAAAAATTCTGCAAACCGATGTGGATAAGTCCGCCAAGGAACGTACCGGTGGTCAACACCACGGAATCGGCGAAGAACCGCAAACCCATTTGCGTGACCACGCCACGGACTTGTTCCTGCTCGACGATCAAGTCGTCAGCGGCTTGTTGAAATATCCACAGGTTCGGCTGGTTTTCGAGGATTTCGCGGACAGCGGCTTTGTACAGAATCCGGTCGGCTTGCGCACGAGTCGCCCGTACGGCTGGGCCTTTGCGGCTGTTCAACACGCGAAACTGGATGCCGCCCAAATCGGTGGCCGTTGCCATCGCGCCGCCGAGGGCATCGATTTCCTTGACCAGATGGCTTTTGCCAATGCCACCAATGGCCGGGTTGCAGCTCATGGCACCGAGGGTTTCCACGTTATGCGTCAGCAACAGGGTTTTTGCCCCCATACGTGCTGAGGCCAGTGCTGCCTCGGTACCGGCATGACCGCCGCCGATGACGATCACTTCAAAACGGGAAGGGAAATCCACCACGCACCTCGTGCCTGCTTAAGTAGGTAATTCAGGAATAGTTTGAGATCAGGTTTTTGGACCTGGTCGACAAGTATAGGGACTTCGCCCTTCCTAAAGAACCCTTTGCACAAAATTTAACCAGCTGTGGAGAACTCGAGGTTAAAAGAATAAAAAAGAGAGAAATTTATAAAACCTTTGTTTTTATGTTTATTCTTACTGAGCATACTTTCTGTGGATAGATTGCTACAGGCCTTTATATTCAATGTGTACAGAGATTCAAAACCCTGTGACCATGTGCCAATGAGGGCCTTGGATAACCGGTTTAAGCCTGTGGATTAAAGGGGTGGTTATCCACAGAGGGGTTTATATCCAGTTTTGAGGCCCTGTTATCAACCGGCCTCAGTGGCAGTTATTCACAGGGATTAAGTCACAGAAATGCGGTGAATGAAGAAATAACGGGCACGAGAAATCCGCTCAGGGAGATGAAATCTGCCCGGCACTGGAGAAAGATTTGAGAAATAAGAGGCGCAGACAGGTCGCGAATGGACCTGTCTGTGGAAAGCGGGGGGTTATTTACCGATACAGAAGCTGGAAAAGATCCGTCCCAGCAGATCATCAGAGCTGAATGCCCCGGTGATTTCCCCTAGAGAGTGCTGAGCCTGACGCAGGTCTTCGGCCAGCAACTCGCCGGCACCGGCCAGAGTCAGTTGTGCACGACCGTGTTCAAGGGCTGCACTGGCATGGCGCAACGCTTCCAGATGGCGGCGACGAGCACTGAAGCTGCTTTCCGAAGTCTGCTCGTAGCCCATACAGGCCTTCAGGTGATCGCGCAGCAGTTCCAGGCCATTGCCTGCAGATTTGGCGCTCAGGCTGATCGTCACGTGGCCATCTTCACTGACTTCCAGGGAAATGGATTCACCCGTCAGGTCTGCCTTGTTACGGATCAACGTAACTTTGGCCGGATCCGGCCGGGTTTCAAGGAATTCTGGCCACAGGGCAAACGGATCCAGCGCTTCCGGAGCGGTCGCATCGACCACCAGCAGGACGCGATCCGCTTCGCCGATGGCTTTCAGTGCGCGCTCAACGCCAATCTTTTCCACCTGATCGTCGGTATCACGCAAACCTGCGGTATCGACAACGTGCAACGGCATGCCGTCGATGTGGATATGTTCACGCAGAATATCGCGGGTGGTGCCGGCAATCTCGGTGACGATCGCCGCTTCTCGACCGGCTAACGCATTCAACAGGCTGGACTTGCCGGCATTCGGACGACCGGCAATCACCACGGTCATGCCATCGCGCAACAAAGCGCCCTGCCCGGCTTCACGCAGTACTGTGGATAATTCATCGCGGACCTTGTCCAGCATGCTCAGCACATGGCCATCGGCGAGGAAGTCGATTTCCTCTTCGGGGAAGTCGATGGCGGCTTCGACGTAAATGCGCAGACCGATCAGTTGTTCGGTCAAGTTATGCACACGCTGGGAAAAAGCGCCTTGCAAAGAACGCAGAGCATTGCGTGCAGCCTGTGCCGAACTCGCCTCGATCAAATCGGCTATCGCTTCGGCCTGGGCCAGGTCGAGTTTGTCATTGAGGAAGGCACGTTCACTGAATTCACCCGGACGGGCCAGACGGCAACCCAATTCCAGGCAACGCTTGAGCAACATATCCAGCACGATCGGGCCTCCATGGCCCTGCAGTTCCAGAACGTCTTCGCCGGTGAACGAGTTCGGTCCCGGGAAATACAGCGCCAGACCTTCATCGAGCACTTGCTGGTCGTCACTGAAAAACGGCCCGTAATGGGCGTAACGCGGTTTCAGTTCACGGCCGCTGATAGCTTTCGCGGCAACGCTGGCCAGCGGCCCGGAAATACGGACGATGCCCACACCGCCGCGACCTTGAGCAGTGGCGACAGCGGCGATGGTTTCACGAGGTGTGCTCATAAACCGGAATCCAGACAAAAGTGGCAGATAGCAAAACGCCCCACTAGGGGGCGTTTTGAGTGGTGTTATCCACAGTGCAAGTTACGCCTCGGCTTTTTTCGTCGCCGCTTCGATCTTACGCGTGATGTACCACTGTTGTGCAATCGACAGGCAGTTGTTCACAACCCAGTACAGCACCAGACCTGCCGGGAACCACAGGAAGAAGAAGGTGAAGATGATTGGCATCATTTTCATGACCTTCGCCTGCATCGGATCCGGCGGAGTCGGGTTCAGCTGCTGCTGGATGAACATGGTTGCGCCCATGATGATCGGCAGAATGAAGAACGGATCCTTGATCGACAGGTCAGTGATCCACAGCATGAACGGCGCTTGGCGCATTTCCACGCTTTCCAGCAGAACCCAGTACAGCGAAAGGAAAACCGGCATCTGCACGAGGATCGGCAAGCAGCCGCCCAGCGGGTTGATCTTCTCTTTCTTGTACAGCTCCATCATGGCTTGCGACATTTTCTGCCGGTCATCGCCATGTTGCTCTTTCAGAGCAGCCAGTTTCGGTGCAACGGCACGCATACGCGCCATCGATTTGTAGCTGGCAGCCGACAGAGGGAAGAAAATACCTTTGATCAGCATGGTCAGGAAGATGATCGACCAGCCCCAGTTACCGACAATGGCGTGGATGTGTTGCAGCAGCCAGAAAATTGGCTGGGCAATGAACCACAGAATGCCGTAGTCGACGGTCAGTTCCAGACCTGGGGACAACTCTTTCAATACAGCCTGGCTTTTCGGACCGGCGTACAGCACAGCGCTGGTTTCAACTTTGGCACCCGGAGCAGCGGTCAGTGTTGGACCGGTGTAACCGATGATGTAGTTGCCTTTGCTGTCTTTACGGGTCTGGACGATGTTGTTTTCGCCCTTGGCCGGAATCCACGCAGTCACGAAGTAGTGTTGCAGCCAGGCTACCCAACCACCGGTTACGGTTTCTTTCAGCTGTGCCTTGTCCATGTCCTTCATGGACACTTTCTTGTACGGCTCCGAACTTGTCCACAGGGCGGCGCCCAGGTAAGTCGCGGTGCCAGTAGCGGTTGTGGACGAAGGATCAGCGCTTGCATCGCGCTTCAACTGCGCGAACATCGCGCCATTCCAGGGCTGAGCGCTCTGGTTATCCACAATGTAGGAAACGGCTACGTCATACAGGCCGCGTTTCAGGGTGAAACGCTTGATGTAGTTGACGCCGTCCTTGCTGAACTTCAGGTCGACGACCAGTTGGTCCTGACCGTCAGCCAGTTGATAAGTCTTCTTCTCCGAGGAGTAGACCGGACGACCGGCCGGATTTGCATCCGGGCCATTGGTGCCGATCAGACCGCTTTGGGCCAGATAAACACGTTCGCCGCCGTTATCGAACAGCTGGAACGGAACATCAGGACGATCCTGACGACGTGGATACAAAGGCAAGGTCAGTTGAGCAACATCGCCACCTTGTGGATCGATCGCGAGATCGAGCACGTCGGTTTTGATCTGGATCAGATCCTTGCTGGCGGCTACCGGAGTTTCGGCAGGTGCGCTGGTATCGCTAGCGGCGCGCGGAATATCGTCACTGGCGGCAGCATTATTGCCAGTGGCGGTGTCCGGCAAACCGGATGTAGTCGTACTGGAAGCAACATTCTGAGTCGGCAGGGCAGCCTGGCCATAGTCCTGGTTCCATTTAAGAACCATAACGTAGGACACGATTGCCAGGGCGACGATCAGGATCGTGCGTTTGATATCCATGATTACTCGGCCATCGAAGAAGAACGGGAGGTAGGGATAGGTGGAACCGGGTCATAACCACCGGGATTCCACGGATGACAGCGACCTAAACGACGAAAGGTCAGCCAGCCACCGCGCAGAAGGCCATGATTTTCGATGGCTTCATACGCGTAGCAGGAACAACTGGGGTAGAAACGACAGTGGCTGGCCATCAAAGGACTAATGGCATAGCGATAAAACTGGATCGGAACGAGGGCCAGTTTACGCATCGGTACTGTCTACCCCTACAGTTTCGGTTTTGACTTCTGGAACTGGCTTGCTGCGTGCCAGACGCTTCCAGAGCTTGCCGAAATGCTGAATCAATTCGGGGTTTTCTACATCGCCCAGACCTTTGCGCGCGACGATAACGATATCCCAGCCGACCAGTGAATCCTGGTGCAGACGGAACGATTCGCGCATCAAACGTTTGAGGCGATTGCGCTCAACGGAGAGCTTTACGCTCTTTTTCCCGATAACCAGCCCGAGACGGGGGTGATCAAGATCGTTGTTGCGTGCAAGGAGCAGGAGATTTTTCCCCGGAACCTTGCCGGTAGGGGAGTCAAAGACTGCCTTGAAATGCCGGGGGGTAAGCAGACGCTTTTCCCGACTGAAGTCCTGACTCACCTCCAGTACCGGATTATCAAACTGCCAGACGCGCACGACCTTTGGCGCGACGACGCGACAGGACTGCGCGGCCGTTCTTGGTAGCCATGCGAGCACGGAAACCGTGGGTACGAGCGCGTTTGATAGTGCTTGGTTGGAAAGTACGTTTCATGTCGTGTTACCTGGTTCGTCCACAACGGGCCGGAATGGCCCCCGTTTTAAGAGACCGGGGATTCTAGAGAAAGCAAGCCTTCAGGTCAATTTCCAACCAGCGTTTCCTTATAAATAGATATCTGGAGCATTTCTGCCGGACTGCCTGTTCGCCATACATAAAAATAAAGAAGGGAATTATTTAAAGCTTTTCTGTAAAGCTTATAAAAGCTAGGCACGCCCTCTTCTGTGGATAAGTGACCTCAGCCCATGTGTTACCTGATGTACAGAGAATGACAACTACAGTGGAAAACCGTGGTCAGCCTGTGCTGCGCTATCGGATAACCTGTGTGTGGAAAGCCTTGTTATCCACAGGCAGGTTATCTACCGGGTTCAACCCCCAGTTGTCCAGTGCCCTTAGAGGTGGTTATCCACAGAGCTTATTCACACACCGTTGGTCGCCTTTTTCCGATTTAACGCATTGATAAATCATGGTCACCGCGCAACCTGCATGTGGATAAGTGGACGGCTCGCCGCTACAATGGCCGCTTGTTTTTGCCTCACCGGCTTTCAACTTAGGGGATATCC